>VSPD01000026.1 GCA_009775125.1 Muribaculaceae bacterium
AACGATACATGATTAATTTCTGTAGACCTGCGGCTTAACATATCAATACATTAATTTATTTTTACGATATACTTATTTGTAAAAATTTAATGAATTATGCTTTTTGAGAGATATTGTGTCGGGGTCATGCCCGTATGTTTCTTGAACATACGGCTGAAATGCTGGGGATATTCAAAACCGAGGTCATATGCCACTTGCGAAATGCCGAC
This sequence comes from Muribaculaceae bacterium, assembly GCA_009775125.1. Lineage (GTDB taxonomy): Bacteria > Bacteroidota > Bacteroidia > Bacteroidales > Muribaculaceae > CAG-873. The sequence continues at coordinate 210 of VSPD01000026.1, forward strand.
GCCCGACATAAGCCGGTTTTTGGCGAGTCGCACTATGTGTTCGCGGATGAAATTGCCGGCGTTCTCGCCGGTGGTTTTTTTCACCAGGTCGCTGAAATAATTTGACGACATGCAGAGTTTGTCGGCAAAGTACTGCACGCCGGGAATTCCTTCCGACAATTGCCGCCGGCTGTCGAAGTATTCATTGAGCAACGAACTGAGCCTTACCAAGATATCGTCGCTATTTTGCCGCATCTGACTGAACTGTCGGGCATAGGCGCGGTTGCACAGGTGCAGCATCACCGAGATATAACCGATGATTATGTCGTTTTGTTCGGAGTCGGCCGGCTTTTCTGTCTCATCCTTGATGCTTTTCATCAAGGAAGCAAACGCGGCCTGTTCGGTCTCGTCAAGATGCAGGGCCTCGTTCGTGCTGTAATCGAAAAAAGAGAAATTGGCCATCTCTTTTTCAAGGTGGGTGCCGGCAATCAGGTCGGGGTGGAACAGCAATGCCCATCCGTCGATGTCGATGAGGTCGCCGACGTCTTCCCGGCCTCCGATTTGCCCCGGCGCCACACATATGAGGCTTCCTGATGAACTGCCGAACGCGCCACGTCCATAGCTTAGGTCGTCGCGCACCTTGCTGTGCATGAACACCGCGTACACACCATAATTGTTAAGGCTTGAGCGTATCGGGGAAATGCTTTCAAAGTCGACTATGCCGACAAGCGGATGCCGGCTTGCGGCGCCCACATAAGAGAGATAATCTCCCGGTTTGTTGACTTTGAGTATATTTTTCATGATCTTGGTATTCAATTGCGAAGTTACGAAATTTCCGCGATATTTCCTATTGGCAGTTTGCTTTACCGGCGATTTCGGTTGCAATATCAAATATCCGGGCTTGCTCCCAGGCCGATGATTAGTCCTAAGGCGACAAGAAGAATGAGGTAGATTATCGACACCGTCGACAGATAAATCGCAAAATATCCGATGCGACGCTTTTTAGAGGCCATCGGGAAGGCAAAATATAGGCTTATGGCACAGATCAATATCGAATAGCATAACCCCAAAGTTGAATATATGGACTCTGAAATGAATAAAACCGGCAAAGTTACGATATTGAAAATAATGAACGAGGAAGCCATATAAATCATGGCTGTAAGATACTCTGCCATATTGTATCTTCCGGCGCCAACATTGCCATACACTATCGGTATAGCCAATAAGGCCGGGAGATAAATGGTCAAATTCTGTGCCAGCGCATTGTTAAGTAAAAAATATCCGGAGTAAAGTATTATTCTGTAATACAACGAAACATTATCGCCGCTCATGTCGGAAATCTCAGGATGCGTTTCCGAAGAAACGAGGGCGCCGATAAAAGCATTCATGAAGCATACAAGAATCAGCATCGAAATAGGCGCGACATATCGTATTCTGCGGCACTGGATATAATCTCTGATAACAGACCACGGATGTATCAGCAAATTCCATGCCGTGAAAAGAAACCCTTTGTTGATGCGTGACAATCCGGAAATAATGCCGATGAAAAAACTCTTGTTGTCGATTCTTTTTTCCGCCACGGATTGGCCGCAGTCGGGGCAGAAATTAGAAGAGCAGGCACATCCGCAGTTCTTGCATTTTATTATTGTCGGGGAATCCGAAGTATTTCCTTTTTGCCTTAAAGCATCCATCTCTTGGTTCAGAAATAAAATTACGATTTGTCGTGTAACGAAGCCGTTGCATATTCAACCGCAAAATTACAACTTTTTTTATTTACACGACGCGCTGCATCCCGATGATATTTATTTGCGCCGGGATATTGCTTCCTCGCCGGAAGAAAGTGCCGCGAAATACCGAGCTGCATCTTCCGCATAAACGGCCTCGATGTTATCCTTTGACATTTGCGTATTCCGCTGAAAAAGCGTAAATTTGCAGCACAATTAATAGACCACTAAAAATGAAAAAATCCATACATTTGCTCCTATTGACAATACTCGCTTTTGTTGCAGTGAGCTGTGATGATAACGAGGATAATAAGCCGACTATCTTGTTGAAGTATCTTGCAGGTAGTTGGGAAGTTGTTTACTCAAATAATCTTGAATGCCCCTCAATCTATGACATCACAGCAGAAAGTTCAAGTTTACCTTCGGCTGGTTCTGTGGGTTATAATGGTACGCTAACAACGTCTTATCTTACAGTTAATAATTCACTTGTGCACGACAAAGAATATTCTTGGGAAATTGTTGCTGTCGAAGATAGTTACTATCCACTTATTGAGTTGAATTGGGCGGCCGACATTGATAGAGCCAATGGCGACCAACCTGTTAATAGGTTTTATTATCGCATCGAAGAATTGACTCCTACAACTATGCGGTGGCATATAAATAGCGTAACCGGTGAAGAAATAATAAAGTTTGTACGCCGTACTGATTTAGATAGTAAGTAAGCGTCTTTTCGCGCACATCATATCGTCCATAACTTTGAGCCACCAACCTCAATGTTATGGACTTTTCTTTTTAACCCGACGACCTCAACCGTCAGCTCGATGGACTACCGCCATCAATTTCAGCTCCGTGGAGCAGCTGCCCGGACTTGAAGCCTGTCCAGCCTTTACCGTCAATTCGCAGTCGGTGTTCCGGGATACCGACTATCATCGATCTAATAGAGTAAGGCGAAACCCTCGCCACCGGCAAATGCTTCAATGCCGAGGTGTGCTATGGGCGCAGTTCATCGCCTATCTGCAAAAAAGCTCGTTCAACAGCCGACGTTTGGCCGATATCGTCAACAACATACGCCGCCGCCCGTCCGATTTTCCCGAATGGGGCTGCTCCGACACCGCCCGATTGTTCACACCCCCGACGTTCCGCAACCGCAAAGAAGCCCCCGGCTACTTCTTTTGAGCATAACCATAGCCGACATAATCCTCCACGCAAGCGACAACTGAACCGCAGAACATATTTGCTTATCTCGCTTAAAAACGGTAACTTTGCGTATGAACATTCTTCATTATCTATATATAAAAGGTGAAACCGTTTTCGATTATCGTTTGAATGGTCGTTCCCTTATTGCTTTCCCTATTTTTATGTTTTCAGTTTTTTTTGGTATGCCATTACTCCCAAAAGGACTGAGCGAGTTTGTTTTCATTCTAATTTTTTTATGCTGGTATTTTATTTTATATTGCCTAACCTATGTAGTTCTTCCAAAAAAGAAAGTCAAACTAAAAACATGGTTGCGTAAATACAAGAATACAACAAGTTTATGGGCCTACCTATACGGCTTCTCTCCTTTAATAACTTTTTGGATTTATTTGATTATCAAATTCGGCTGATGTCTTTTCCGCATAGTGGGCTTTACCGTACTTTCGCAGTGCGTTAAAGCCTTTTTTCTATGCAGACAATTTCGATAAATTTCATCGTGCCCCAGTGGTGGCACGAATTATTCGATAAACAGTTACGATATGTTTATCAACTGCTCGCTCAAAATATCATCTCCGACGAGGTGAAAGCTGGCGCAACGACAAAATCCTTATATTACTGTCTAAAAATTTTGAGCGGGCAGTAATATAAAATAATATGTATTATTCTTAAATCGATAATGCGATTCCATGCGTCAACTTTTCGGCTTGAGCCGAAAAAAGGTCGTAATTCATAGAAACGAGATCTAACGAATTACGACCTTTTTGTTATTTAACTATCGGAGTATTAGTCTTCGATGGCGGCTTGGGCTGCTGCTACGCGGGCGATGGGCACACGGTAGGGGGAGCAGGATACGTAGTTCATGCCGAGTTTGGCACAGAATTTTACGGATGAGGGTTCACCGCCGTGCTCGCCGCAGATGCCGACTTTGAGTTCGGGCTTGGTGGAGCGGCCTTTTTCTACGCCCATTTTCACGAGCTGGCCTACGCCTTCCTGGTCGAGGACTTCGAAGGGGTCGGTCTTGATGATGCCGTGTTCTTTGTAGAATTTGAGGAATTTGGGGGCGTCGTCACGCGAGAAGCCGAATGTCATCTGGGTGAGGTCGTTGGTACCGAATGAGAAGAAGTCGGCCACGGTTGCGATCTCGTTGGCTGTGAGTGCTGCGCGGGGTACTTCGATCATTGTGCCTACGAGGTAGGGGAGGCTTTCGCCTTGTTCGTCGAAGACTTTGGCTGCTGTGGTGTTGATCACGTTGGCCTGGTGCTGGATTTCTTTGAGCGAGCCTACGAGGGGAATCATGATTTCGGGGTGCACGTCGATGCCGCGGCGTTTAACGGCAAGAGCGGCTTCGATGATGGCGCGTGTCTGCATCTCGGTGATTTCGGGGTAGGTGATGCCGAGACGGCAGCCACGGTGACCGAGCATGGGGTTGAATTCTTCGAGTGCGTCGACTTTTGCCTTTACTTCTTCGAGGGTGATGCCCATTTCTTCGGCCATTACTTTTTGTGTGGCTGTCTGATGGGGCACGAATTCGTGCAACGGGGGATCGAGCAGACGGATTGTCACGCCGTAGCCGTCCATTGCTTCGAAGATACCTTCGAAGTCGCCGCGCTGCATGGGGAGGAGTTTGGCGAGTGCGAGTTTGCGGCCTTCAACGTCGGAGGCGAGAATCATTTCGCGCACTGCTTTGATGCGGTCGCCTTCGAAGAACATGTGTTCGGTGCGGCAGAGACCGATACCTTGTGCGCCGAAGTGGCGTGCCTGCTTGGCGTCGCGGGGGGAGTCGGCGTTGGTGCGGACGAGTGTTTTGGTGAATTTGGCTGCGAGGTTCATGATCGAGCCGAAGTCGCCGCCGAGTTCGGGTTCGGTGGTGGGCACTTGGCCGTCGTAAACTTCACCGGTGGAACCGTTGAGGGAAATCCAGTCGCCTTCGTTGTAGGTTTTGCCGCCCATAACGACGGTTTTTTCTTTGTAGTCGACGCGGATTTCACCGGCACCGGATACGCAGCATTTGCCCATACCGCGGGCAACTACGGCTGCGTGCGATGTCATGCCGCCACGCATTGTGAGGATACCTTGTGCCACGGCCATACCGCGGAGGTCTTCGGGTGATGTCTCGATGCGGACGAGGATGACTTTGCGTTTCTTTTCTGCCCATGCTTCGGCGTCGTCGGCTGCAAATACGATTTGACCTGCTGCTGCACCGGGAGATGCGGGAAGGCCTTTTGCAACGACGTTGGCGCGTTTGAGGGCGGATTTGTCGAATACGGGGTGGAGGAGTTCGTCGAGTTTGGCGGGCTCCATGCGGAGGAGGGCTGTCTTTTCGTCGATTTTGCCTGCACGGAGAAGGTCCATGGCGATTTTCACCATAGCGGCGCCTGTGCGCTTGCCGTTACGGGTCTGGAGCATCCAGAGTTTGCCGTCTTGGATGGTGAATTCCATATCCTGCATGTCGCGATAGTAGTCTTCGAGACGGTTGGAGATGGCGATGAGCTCGGCTGCGCAGTCGGGCATTGTTTCCTGGAGGGAGGGATATTTCTCGCGGCGTTCTTCTTCGGAGATGCCTTGGAGGGCAGCCCAGCGGCGAGAGCCTTCTGTGGTGATCTGCTGGGGTGTGCGGATACCGGCTACTACGTCTTCGCCTTGTGCGTTGATGAGGTATTCGCCGTTGAAGAAGTCTTCGCCGGTGGCGGCGTCACGTGAGAATGCCACGCCGGTAGCGGAGTTGTTGCCCATGTTGCCGTAAACCATAGCCTGTACGTTGACGGCGGTACCCCATTCTTCGGGGATTTGGTTCATGCGGCGATAGAGGATTGCGCGTTCGTTCATCCAAGAATCGAATACGGCGCAGATGCCGCCCCAGAGCTGTTCCCAAGCGTTGTCGGGGAAGTCTTTGCCGGTGTATTCTTTTACGGCAGATTTGAAGAGAACGACGAGTTTCTGAAGGTCTTCAACATCGAGTTCGGTGTCGAGTTTCACGCCTTTTTCTTCTTTCACTTTCTCCATGATTTCCTCGAAGGGGTCGATGTCGGTCTTCGATTTCGGCTTCATGCCGAGCACGACGTCGCCGTACATCTGCACGAAACGACGGTAGGAGTCCCATGCGAAGCGGGGGTTGCCGCTTTTTTCAGCGAGGGATGCTACGGTGGCATCGTTCATACCGAGGTTGAGGACGGTGTCCATCATGCCGGGCATGGATGCGCGGGCGCCGGAGCGAACAGAAACGAGAAGGGGATTGGCGGGGTCGTTGAATTTTTTACCAGTAAGTGTCTCAACGTGGGCAATAGCGTCCTCAACTTCTTTTTGGATGCGTTTCACCACTTCTTCTTTGCCGTACTGGGTGTATTCGGTGCAGACTTCGGTTGTGATTGTGAAACCGGGAGGCACGGGCATGCCAAGGAGGTTCATTTCGGCGAGATTCGCGCCTTTACCTCCGAGGAGGTTGCGCATGTCGGCATTGCCTTCAGCTTTGCCGTCGCCAAACAGATAGACTCTTTTCATTTGGAATTCTGTATATAATTATATAAGATGTATTGACGGAAGGTTAACATCGGAAAAACCATGCCTGAATGGGCATTGTTCGGTTTTCGTTTGCAAATTTAATGAAAATTTGTAAAAGATTACTTACCCGAGAGCTATTTTTTTATTTTTTTATTTTTACAAGAGTATCTGTGCATAAATATTTCGCCATATTCTGTACTGCCGGCAAAATTTGTTTTGGATTTATTAGGTATTGTTTATATCTTTGTGTGATAAAAACAATTAATCATGGCTATTGAACTTGAAAAGAGCGGTGACCGCCATAAAATTAATCTTGAAAAATCGACAGGTGCAAGTGTCGCATCAGGCGAAATTAAAATTAACCTTACATGGAGTAAAGGCGGATTTTTGAAGCGCCTTTTTGGAGGAGAGATAGACCTCGACCTCGGTTGCTTTTATGAACTGCGCGACGGCACCAAATGCCTTATCGACGGGCTCCAGTTCTCGAAAGGACGCGGTGGCCGCCGCGACCAACAGACCAAGCAGGGATGCTACACGATGCGTCCTTTTATATGGCATAAGGGCGACGACCGTAGCGGAGAGTCGGGCGAGACTATTATCGTGAATCCCGCCGGTCTTCGTGAAATCAAGAGGATAACGGTGTATGCTTTTATCTACGACGGAGTGGCGCGTTGGCAGCAGACCGATGCCGTGGTACGTGTCTCGGTGCCCGGATGCGACGAGGTGATTGTGAAGATGGGCGCTCAATCATCCAATAAGATTTTCTGTGCCGTAGCTTCGATTGAGTTGGGCGCGGATAACTCGATGACGGTTGAGAAACTTGTCTCGTTCCATGACAATCATGCCGCCTGCGACCGTGTCTACGGTTGGGGCCTGAGCTACGTGCAGGGCTCGAAATGACCGTATCTTGATGAGCCGCATTCCAAAGGTATCATTCATAATGGGCATATATAATTGCGCGCCGACCTTGCAGGAGGCGCTCGATTCGCTATATGCCCAGACTTACCGCAACTTTGAGATAGTATTGTGCGACGATGGTTCGACCGATGATACTTATAGTATAGCCGAAGCCAACGCCAAGGCGCATCCCGAAATGATTACGCTCCTGCGCAACGGGACAAATATGAAGCTGGCGGCCACCCTCAATCGCTGCATTTCAGTGGCCCGTGGGGAATATCTGGCGAGGATGGACGGCGACGATATCTCGCATCCCGAGCGGCTTGCGCGTCAGGTCGCCTTTCTTGACGCTCACCCGGAATATGATTTGGTGTCTACGTTGATTAATCGTTTTGACAGTCGGGGTATATGGACGAAAACTACGGCAAAGAAAAACGAGCCGGATAAAAAGTCGCTGATATTCGGTGTGCCTTTCGTTCATCCGGCATGTATGATGCGTAAGAAGTCGATTGCTGAAATTGGGAATTATACCACAGGCCCGAAAGTGGAGCGCGCCGAGGACGTATACCTATGGTATAAATTTTTCAAGGCCGGCAAACGTGGATATGTGCTTCCTGAGTTGCTGTTAGACTTTCGCGATGACCGCAACGCGGCTTGCCGTCGACGAATTTCCGACAGGTTCCGTTTTGCATGGTTGAAATATGAAATTCTCGGCGGCCTTGGCCTTGGAATGTGGCGATGGATCGCTTTGTATGAGGCGGCGAAGGCATTTGTCTCTCCGGTGCTTGTTTATAAGATGAAAAAATTCTTTTCGAAGTGTCGATAGGATGGCCGTTCGGTTTTAGTTTTTCGCATTTCTCAATTCGATAGCTTCCTTTGCGGTGAGATGCTTGATAGTGATTTCAATCATAAGAAGATGTTTGAAATCGCGTGCAATCTCTTTTTCCATCATTTCGACAGTGACGGTTTCGTCGGAATAACGCTTCGCCAGTAGACGAAGTGTTCTCATCTGTTCAGCCTCGTCTTCGATTATCCTTGCGCTTCCAAAGGCTATCGCGCTTTTGAAATAGGTTGTAAATTCCATTGGCTTGACATCGTCTTGTGCAATTACGCAAAATGACACCTTTGGATTATTGCGTATTGCATCAACCTTATGTCCTTGTAATGCGGAGTGGAAATATATTTTCCCGTCGGCATAGACATAGCTTACGGGGACGGCGTAAGGATAGCCTTCGTCGCCGTTTACCGATAGGACTCCCGAGGTGGAGTGTTGAAGAATTTGTTCAGCATCTTCATGCGAAAGTTGCTGACGGATTCTGCGCATAGGTCTGAAATGTTCCATATTAGCTTAAAAATTTTAGTCCGACGATGGATATTATCAATGTGGTGATAAAGAATATTCGCCAGAAAGTCGCCGGTTCGTTGAAAAAGAAAATGCCTATAAGCACCGACCCGACAGCTCCGATTCCGGTCCATATGGGATAAACAGTGCCGAGGGGTATTGTCTGCGACGCTTTTGCCATAAGAAACATGCTCAGGGCAAGTGCGCCAACAAAACCGCCCCACCAAAGGAGTTCTTCCGTGCCGGACGCCTCCTTGGCTTTTCCGAGGCAAAAGGTGAATGTCACTTCCATGCACCCGGCTAAAATGAGTATAATCCAGTTCATGTCTTTTTGCGGCAAAGTTACTCTATATTGACCGATGTTTTCTTATCATTTGATAATTTCGTAAATTTGCAATATGGAATTATTTGATATATTGAATCGCATATCACCTCTTGCGCCTTTGTCGATAGAAAAAATATTGCCGGCGGTGGAACTGTTGTCAATTAAAAAGAACACCGACTTTATTGTTGCCGATACGGTATGCACGGATATCTATTTTATCAAGAAGGGAGTCGTGCGGGCATATACGTTCGGAAATGGGCGAGAGATTACCTTTTGGATTGGCGAGGAGGGTGCTGTGGCTTTGTCGATGCAGGGTTATGTAAATGGCAAAAGGGGGTATGAGAATATTTCTGCCGTTGAAGATACTGTTGTGTATCGTTTGCCGGGCGCTTATCTGAAACAACTCTATAAGGAGGATATTGATATAGCTAACTGGGGACGTTGTTTTGCGGAAAAGGAGATACTTCGCGCTGAAAAAGACCTTATTCCGCAACTGTTTACAACCGGCAAAGAACGCTACAAGGCTCTTGTGATGGAGTCGCCGCAATTGCTCGACCGTGTTCCGTTGGAAATATTGTCGTCGTATCTCGGACTCACGCCTGTAAGTCTCAGCCGGGTGAGGAGGGAGATTGCGTTGGGCGAATGATTGCAGGAGTTAATGATTGTTAAAATTAGGCGCGGGTTGTTGTAACTACAAAAATAGTTTATATATTTGTGGCGTAAACTACAAAAATAGTTATGAGAAAGACAGATAAAACCCAACTTACGCCGAAGGAGGAAGAGCTTATGCAACTCCTGTGGGAGCATGGCCCGATATTGATAAGCAAACTTGTAGAGCTGTATCCCGAGCCGAGGCCGCATTTCAATACGGTGTCGACGGTGATGCGCCGGCTCGAGGGGAAGGGGCTTGTCGGGCATAATGAAGTCGGAGGCGCATTCCACTATTATGCCATTGCGAAAAAAGAAGATTTCAGAAGACGCAGTTTTGGCGATTTTATCAAGAATTATTTCGGAGGGAGCTATTACGGTGCCGTGTCGGCGCTTGTGGCCGACGACAAAATCACTGCCGACGAACTGAAAGAACTGCTCGACCTTGTCGAGCGAAAAGGGAAGTGATATGGGGGAATTTCTGTCATATTCCATTGAAAGCGGACTGCTTTTGCTCGCTTTGTATCTTGGCTACCGGCTATTCTTGGCAAGAGAAAACCAGCATAGCTATAACAGGAATGTATTGTTGCTGATCTATGCCTTGTCGTTTGCGGTTGTGCCATTGTTGTCTTTGGCGCGGTCGGTTTTCCAAACTGGCACCGCGCAAGATACGGCATTTGTCGATTTTATAGCAAACGTGAGCGCTGAATCTGCCGGCCATCGTCCGGTATGGGGTGTGTTTTTAATATGGCTGTATATTGGCGGGCTTGCCGTGACGGTTGTCAAGACGTGTGTCACCTGGATTGGGATATTTAAAGTAATACGTTCCGGAGAAAAGGTATTGCAGAATGGTTGCACGTTGATACTGACCGATGACAGCCGTTTTGCTCCATTCTCATGGATGCGATTTGTCGTTATGAGCCGGGAAGATTTCGATGAGAATTATTCGGCGGTAATGACGCACGAGTTAAAACATGTGTCAAGTCGTCATTGGGTCGACCTTCTTGTAGCGCAGGTTGTGTGCATAATCAACTGGTTTAATCCTGCGGCATGGCTTATGCGCGACGAACTGATGCTCGTTCATGAATATGAAGCCGATTTGGCAGTGATTGAAAGCGGCTTCAATCCGCGGCAATATCAAATGTTATTAATAAAAAAGGCTGTCGGCGCCAGATTCCCGTCCTTGGCCAACAGCCTGAATCATAGTAAACTTAAAAAACGTATAACCATGATGTACAAAGAAAAGAGTGGCGCAGGGCGCAAATTTAAAGCCCTCGCGCTTGTGCCGATGCTTGCGTTGGCGCTTGGTGTGGCCTCGGTTCCGGCAGTCCGTGCAGCCGTAGCGACAATCGGCAGCAGTGATGTTTCTGTCGGCAAAGGTAATGAAAATCTTCCTTCCGACAAAACTTCCGGAAAGATAGTAAAGGTCTTCAAAGTGAAAAACCTTAACAACAACGGCAATGTAACCAACGTTACGGTCGTAGGCGAAAACCTTGGCAGCAATCTCACCGTGTCGGGCGGCACGTTCACGACAAAGGGCAAGACCTTTCGGGCAAGTGCCTTGCAATGCAACATGACTAATGGAGTGGCCACTATCACGGCAACTTTCCCATTCACAAGCGAGTATGAAAACACAAGTATGACGCTTATCGTAAATGGCGAAGAAGTCCCGTTCAATCTCGACGGCTTTTTAGACAAAGCCGGGAACATAGTGGTAAGTTCCGACAACTCATCATTGCTTGATAATATTGTAATTTATGTCGACGGAGAAAAAATAAGCGCAACAGAGATGAACAATATATCTCCTGAAAAAATCGAATCGATAACAATTGACAAGCAGAGCAATTCGATTAAAATCACGTTGAAGAAATAACACGCTTTTTTATACAAACTCAGCCGCAAGTCCGAATCAATCAGACTTGCGGCTGAAAATTTATATAGCAATCGTTATTTGTATTTGCGATAAATTTCGGCTGCTTTGTTGCGTGCGGCGCGAAGGTTTTCTTCCTCGGTGGGGGCGGTGGCATATTTGCTCTTCGGCGGGATGCGAACGCGTGTGCCGGGACGAACCATATCGGGGTTGCGGATTTTGTCGGTATTGTCCATGTAGATGTAGACCCAATAGTCTTTTTTGCCGTAGTGCTTGTAGGCGAGGGTGGTGAGGAAGCACGATTTGGTTATTGTGTCATACACCTCAGTCTCGGCGGCCGCAGGTTCGGGTTGGGCCTGTGATTGCACTTCGGGTTGTGGGGCCGGTTTTGTTTCGGCCACAGTGTCGGCTTGTTGCGCCGGTGTTGTTGTAATTTCTTCAATGATGGAATCGAGGGCGGCGACAGTATTTTCCTCAGCCTCGGTTTCATCGGAGATTATCTCGGTTTCAATGGGGAAGAAGGCATCCATTACCGGGTCGTGAGTGAAAAATCCGATGGCAAATCCGATGAGGATACCTACGACAGCGGCCCATATCACCCAATAGGTAGGGAAGAAAGAGTTGTAGGGCGTATTGTCGTCATCCTCTTGTGCTGTCACTTCTTCATTGTCGACAACGTTATTTACAGTTTCTTCCGGGGCATTATTTATTTCTTCATGTACGGGCGTGTCGGCTTCGGGTTCTGCTTCCTGCTCGGGAATTTCCGGTTCGGCTTGCGGTTGTGGTTCGGGTTCAATCTCGGGCTGCGGATCCGGTTCTGTCTCCGGCTCGGGAATTTCCGGGGAGGGCACAGGTTCCTGCTCCGGAATTTCAATAGCCGGCTCGGGTTCAGTCTCGGGTTCGTGTTCGTGTTCAGGCTGGGGCTCGGGTTCGGGGAGCTCGGCAGCAGGTTGGTTGGCGGGAGCGAGCATTTCCTCGGTCACGCCATCGTTAAGCTCGACGGCCTCGAAGAAAGAAAACGGTTCGTTTACTTTGGCGGCGAGGTCGGTGTCGGGCATGAAAACGATAGGCGACGAGCCAATATCGGACAGGTGGAATGTGCCAATGCCCTTGATTTTGATTTGTTCGGCAGAAGCAAGAACGTCGCCGGTAAGAGTGGTGAAGGCATTGATAAACTGTTCGGCTTCTGCGTGTGTGATGCCGGCCTTTTCGGCAAGGAGCGCCACGAGCGAAGGAAGGGTGATGATCTTATTCATGGCGTACTTTCTTTTTGAGCATAGAACCGGGAACGAAGTCGACAGTGATTTGTGGCGGCAGGAGCATGCGGCGTCCTGTGGCAAGATCGGTGGAAATCGATTCTTCGTGCTTTGTAGAGGTGAAATTCCCGAATCCGGGTATTGCAATGGTATCGAGGTCGGCAGTGCGCTCGGCAATGACGGCGGCAAAAGCTTCGAGGCGTTCGGCGGCATCCTTTGGGTCGATGTCGAGGGCGCGTGCAAGCCGGGATGTGAATGTCTTGTTGTCCACTTGGTGCAGGTTAGAAGTATAAGTTGTAAGTGATAAAGCAATTTTTAGTCGACGAGAAGGTCGCGGATGGCATAGCGCGGGCGGTCTTTGACTTCAATGAAGATTTTTCCGATATATTCGCCGACAATTCCAATAGCCATGAGAATCAGGCTTCCAAGGAACCAGACCGACAGCATAAGCGACGACCATCCGGAGATGGTTGTATGGTGCCAGCGGGCAACAAGCACCCATATTGCCACAACTATGTCGATAAGAAGCAACAACAGGCCTGTTACGAAAATCCATCGCATAGGCTTGGCCGAGAAGGATGTGATGCCGTCGATAGAAAACGACAGCATTTTTTTGAGAGGGTATTTCGATTCTCCGGCCACACGTTCGGCCCGCGCGTATTTCACGACAGCCGTTTCGAGGCCAATCTGGGGGATGATGCCGCGCAGGAATAGATTCTTCTCTCCATATTGAGCGAGCAGGCGCAGGGCGCGGGCGCTCATAAGGCGATAGTCGGCATGGTCATAGACGGTGTCGAGTCCCATGGCGCGTTGGAAAGAGTAGAAACCGTGGGCTGTGGTGCGTTTAAACCACGTGTCGGTGGCTCTCGACGAGCGTACTCCGTAGACTATCTCCTTGCCTTGACGGAAAGCGCGCACCATGTCGATTATGGCACGGGGGTCGTCTTGAAGGTCGGCATCGATAGACACTGCCGCGTCGCACATGTCGGCTACCGTGTGCAGCCCGGCGAGGAGCACGTTCTGGTGTCCGCGGTTGTGGGCAAGGGCAAGCCCCTTTACCCTTTTGTCGGCGGCATGGAGGCTCTCGATTATTTGCCATGTGCGGTCGCGCGAGCCATCGTCGCAGCACATGATAAAGCTGTCGGGTGCGACAAGGCCGTCGGCGTGCATCTCGTCAATCAAGCCGAGTAGTGCTTTTGCCGTGATTGGCAGGGCCGCTTCTTCGTTATAGCAAGGAATCACAATAGCGATTCTCGGCACATTTGATTCGTTATTCATTGTCGGTGAACGAAAAAATGATTTGAGCCGTAAAATTACAAATTATCGCCCAAGCCGCCAAACTTTCGCCCAATTTCTTTCTTGATAAAATATATTGGTTTGGAGGTTTGGAGAAACCAATCGTTGTCGCCGAGATTGTTATTCCTCGGGGGCGGTGAAGGTGTAGGCGCCGAGGTCGGAGGTGCGGGCGATGCCGTAGAAGTCGATGGGGGAGAGAGAGGTGGAGATGGAGGGGGCGGCGGCGCCGATGGCCGGGGAGTCGGGGCGGACGCGATAATCGAAATAGTAGTCGTCGCGTACGGTGTAGAAAAAAGGGTCGGCATCCCAGATACATGAAACGAAGTTGTCGTCGTCGGTGCCGTTGGCCTTGAACATGCAGTTTTGGAAACGCACGTCGGGGAAATCTTTTGTCAAGTCGGTGGGGGCGACGTCGCCGCCGTAGCCGTGGGTGATGGTGTTGGTGACGATAGCCTCAGTTGGCATGACTGGTTCGTCGGCGGAGGTGTCGGCGGGGATGAGATGCCAGGCCGAGCCTGAGATTGCGGTGAAGAGATAGTTGTTGGATGCGGTGCATTGGTCGAAGCGGTAGGAGCCTCCGGCAAGAAGGACGAGGTCGGATGATGCTTCTGCAAACTCGCATCCGAATGCGTTGATGGAGGTGTTGACGGCGCGGAGCACGACATCGCCGGAGTTGCGCAGACGGCAGTTGACGAGGGTCAATTGCGGGTTGTCGAACGATGTGGCCGAGGATGCCTCGCCATATGCCGAGACACCATATGAGGTGTTGGATACTTCGGTGAATTCCATGGCGTTGTCGGCCGACGATTCATGGAAGATGATGCCGAACCATTGGCGCGACATTATGTCGAAAGATACGCCGGGGATAACTTCGCCGGTGCGGTCGCCGGTAAGGACGACGGGCTTGTCGGGGGTGCCTTCGGAGCGCAGAGAGCCGCGAACGTCCATGCGCGCGCCGTCGTGGAACAGCAATCGTGCGCCGGGAGCAAGAGTGAGGGTGGCGCCGGGGGCTACTACAAGAGAGTCGATGAGCCGGTATGGACGTCCGGCCTCAAATGTTTCGTCGGATGTGACTATGTGGCCTTTCATGCGGATGATGTCGCGTCCGGTCACTGCCAACGGCAGCGACGAGCCGATACCGTTAACGGAGAAGTCGATATTTGCCAGCACGCGCTTGGAGTCGACGGTGCCGTTTTCGGGCAGGTTGACGTCGACATATACGAAAATGGAGTCTTTGGCGCGAATCTCAACGTCGGAGAATGTGGTGCCGGCGAAGCCGTCGACATTCAGACGGAACAGCCCGGCGTTTTCACCTGAAAGGGATATGCGCGATATGTTGAGACCTTTGTTGTTGCGGTTATAAACTACAAAACGGTGGGTTGCCGCGAGTTCACCGGTGTAGACTTCTCCCATGTCGAGCGTGTCGACGGAAAAAGATATTTGGTCGGATGGCGATGTCGAGAATCCGTCTTCGATACATGAGGCCATGGTGAAGGTGAGGATTGCGACGAGTGCGGCGGCGAGCCACTTTGTATTCATGATGGAAAATTTCATTGTCAATGGATTGTTACTTATCCATTAACGTGAAATCGGGGCAAATATTGTGTGGCGATGTCTATGTTCCCGGGGAGGTCAGCGTTCGAAAAGCCGGGCCACCTTGCGCGGGTCGGCTCCGTAGCGTAGGGCGAGTTCGGCGTCGGCGCGGGCATCGTCGAGCAGGTATCGGTCGCGGTTGAGCCATGCACGGTAATAATACAATTCAGGGTCGTGAGAATACAATTTCAGGGCGTCGGCGATTGTCGAGGATGCTTCGGAAAGACGCCCTTCGGCGAGGTAGCATCCGGCAAGAGCGGAACAGTATTCCGGCGAAGGGTCGGCCTCGATTAATTTAATATAATAAGGAATAGCGCGTGAAGACCGTTCGGTAAGGGAATACAATGCGGCGAGAGCCGACCAGGTGTTGTAGGAGTCGGGCGCGACAGATGAAAGGATGTCGAAATCGGCGGTGGCCTGTTCGAGTTTTCCACCGTAAAGGGCAATCATGCCATGATAGTAACGGGCTTCTGCATTAAGGGAATCGCGGTCGACAACTGCGCCGAAATCGGAGTAGGCGTCGATGTCGTTTCCCATTTTCAGGTGCAGCCGGGCGCGGTTTTGCAGCACGGTGGTCATTTCCGGTGCCCGTCGCAGGGCTTCGTCGTATGCTTCGAGAGCGAGCGAGTCGCGGTCCATATAAGAATATACCATGCCGAGATTTGAGAGGAGAAGCACGTTCGACGGATTGTTCGGTTCGATTGCCATCGCCTCTACGAGCCGATGCTCGGCTTCCGGATAGTTTTCGTCCTTGATGGCTTGGTCGGCCTGGCCCATAAGGATAAAATATACATCTTCTTCGTCGGGCTCGGCGGCGGCAGAAAAGGCGCAACCGGCCATGACTATAAATAAATATGTGACAAAACGTTTCATGGCGCAAAGTTACGTCATAAAAATGTTAAGAGGCGAATAAAAGAGTTTAAAAAATGTTTATAACTTCGAATCAATATAATTTTGCCATTCGGAAAAAAAGATGTAATTTTGCACCGTGAATACGATTGTACGACATATTGAATACCTTGCTTCCCGACGCGACTGTGTGGTTATCCCCACGGTCGGCGCTTTGTTAGCCCGGTATGAGAGCGCGCGTTATGATGCTGCCGCGCATCGTATGATTGCCCCGGCGAGGGCGTATTCCTTTAATGCTTCGATTGAACATAACGATGGCGAGTTGGTATGGTCGGTCGCACGTTCGCAGCGTATTGATTACGAGCGGGCTCGTGCTATTGTCGACTCGGAGATCGACGCCATGCGTCACCAGTTGCGCAGCCAGGGTGAATTTTCCCTTGGCCGTCTTGGAGTGCTTCGATTCGACTCATCTGCCGACGCCACGGTGTTTGAGCCTTATGCGGCCTCCGATATAAATGTGGCGACAGCCTTTTTGTGCGATATTGAAGCGGTGCCGGTTTTGGAGCGTGTAAAAGCCGTAGCCGTTGGCGCTCCTGCTGTGGAATCCGAAGGCCGACGCGAAGGCCGTTGGCGCAGGATAGCGTCTGTCGCCGCATCGATAGCGGTGCTTGTTGCGGTATGCTTTGCTGCAATGACGCCGCTGAAAGTTGATGATGCCGCCTTGGCATCGCTTGCGCCTTCGATTGAACGTGTGGATTCGGAAAAGATTCTGCCGCAACCTCATGTTTCGATGCCATTGGTAATGATGAAGCAACGTGCTCCCCTTTATATTGACGTTGACACTTCATATCGCATAATGCCCAGACCGGTCGAAAACGGAAGATATTGCGTGGTCGTGTCGTCGCACACCACCGAGACCGAGGCCCGGGCTTTCCTCAAACACTATAATAACCCTAAATTCGGCATCCTCGAAAAGGATGGACGCTATCGCGTATATGCTGCGGCCTACGCTTCTATGCAGGAGGCAACGGCCGGGCAAGGTGAAATCGCGGCAAACTATCCCGGAGCTTGGATATGCCGTCGATAATCATATGGAATCATTGAATAAATTGTTTTTTCGCCGTCACAGCATCCGTAAGTATAAAGAGGAAGCAGTGGCGCCGGAAGCCGTGAAACAGATACTTGAAGCTGGTTTGCTGGCTCCGTCGTCGAAAAGCGCTCGCCCTTGGCAGTTTACCGTCGTTGAGGACCGCGAGGTGCTCGAAGCCATGTCGAAGTGCAAACCCGCCGGCGCGCGTCCGATTGCCGGCGCCGCATTTGCCGTGGTTGTAAGCGCGGACCCGGCCAAAAGCGACGTTTTTATTGAAGATGTCTCGGTGGCTGCGGCTTACATGCAATTGCAGGCTGCCGCTCTTGGCATAGGCTCTTGCTGGATACAGATTCGGAATCGTTTCGGGGCGGATGATGAACCGTCGGAAAATATGATTCATGACCTTCTCGACATACCTTATACGCAATCGATAGTGACAGTGCTCACATTTGGAGTCCCCGACGAGGAAAGACGGGAAGTAGACCCTTCGAAGTTGCTTTGGGAGAAGGTGCATATAGGCAAATGGAACGCCGGCGAATAGTTGTTGTCGGTTCGGGGAATGTGGCGACACATCTTGCTCCGGCGCTTGACCGTGAGAATGATGTGGTGCAAGTTGTTGCCCGTTCGTTGGAAAGCGCGTCGAAAGTGGCGTCGCTTACTCGCAATGGCCGTGCTTGCGCCCTTTTGTCGGAAATTGAACCGGATGCCGATTTCTATATCGTGGCCGTGAACGACGATGCGGTCGAGGCCGTGGCGAAATCTATGCCGCGGGTTGCCGGCGTCGTGGCCCATACGTCCGGAAGCGTGCCGATGAGCGCGCTCGCCGGCACGTCGGCTCGGGTGGGGGTGTTCTATCCTTTGCAGACATTCTCGCGCGAGGCAAAGGTGGATGTTGAGCGAGTCCCTTTCTTTATCGAAGGAAACACTCCGGCTTGTGCCGATGAGTTGGCGGCGTTGGCTCGCACGATTTCACATTCGGTGGAGTTTGCTGATTCCGCCAGACGGTCGGTATTGCATTTAGCGGCGGTTTTCGCCTGCAATTTCTCTAACTATATGTGGGATTGCGCCGACGGAATTCTGGCAGAGGCCGGACTCTCCCTTGAAGTAATGCGCCCGTTGCTTGAAGTGACGCTCGACAAAGCAATGACTCTTGGTCCGCGAGCCGCGCAGACCGGTCCGGCTCGCAGGCATGATTATGGGGTGATGAACAGCCAAAGCTCAAAGCTGCCTGAGAATTTGAGTAAAATATATGATATCCTTTCCCAAGGAATAATCGAAAACCATAGCGACAAATGAGTAGAATTGATTACGACCTGACAGCCCTTCGCGGAATCGCTTTCGATGTCGACGGAGTGCTTTCGCCCTCGACTGTGCCGATGGGCTCCGATGGAGTGCCTCGTCGCATGGTCAATATTAAAGACGGCTATGCCATACAGCTTGCCGTGAAAATGGGGCTGAACATAGCAATAATAACCGGAGCCGATTCCGAGGCCGTGGCCACACGCTATCGTGCGCTTGGCGTGCAGGATATATATCTGAAAGCGTCCGAAAAATTGCCGATTCTTGAAGACTGGATGCGGCGTCGCGGCTTGTCGGCTCACGAGGTGGCATATGTCGGCGACGATATCCCTGATGTAAGGCCCATGCAGGCGGTAGGACTCCCGGTAGCGCCGGCCGATGCAGCCGTTGATGTAAAGATGATTGCCTGTTTTGTCACCAAAGCCGATGGTGGCTATGGCGTGGCCCGTGAATTGCTTGAGGAAATACTCAAAGCCAAAGGCTTGTGGATGACCCACGACCGGGCTTTTGGCTGGTGAGGGATAAGTAGATGTTAAAAATTAATTTATATTTACAAGCAGATGTTGTTTCATTTCAACAGCCATATCTTCGGATGCTTTTTGGCCGCTTTCTTCCTCATCGTCAGTCACGTAGCTCGCTACGCTCCTTCCTCCTCGGAAGAAATCGCCTCAAAAATCATCTCGAATATATTGTCTGTTAATTTTTAACATCTACTTAAAAAGATTTAATTTATGAAAATGTATAGCGATCTTGCACCTACACAGGCTCGCGTGCTGTTGGCGTCGAATTCTCCGCGTCGGCGTGAACTGCTGCGGATGATTGTGCCTGAATACGATATGGCGGTGATGCACGACGTAGACGAGTCGTATCCTGCCGATTTGGCTGATGTTGACGTGGCTCCGTATCTGTCGCGGCTGAAAGCTGATGCCTATCGCGCGCAGCTTGTTGAAAATGAAGTGATGATTACAGCAGATACAGTGGTGATAAGCGACGGACGCATCCTCGGAAAGCCTGCCGATGAAAAGCAGGCGGTGGAAATGCTTCGTTCGCTCATGGGGCATACGCATAAAGTCGTTACCGGCGTCACGCTAACGTCCACACATGTTTCGGAAACATTTTCCGAAACGACAGAAGTTATATTTGGAAATATATCCGACCGGGAAATAGAGCTTTATGTATCAAATTTCCGTCCGCTTGATAAAGCCGGAGCTTATGGCATACAAGAATGGATCGGCTGCGTTGCCATACAGGGAATCCGAGGCTGTTTTTACAATGTAATGGGGCTTCCGTTGCATACGCTTTACCGCAGATTGCGCGATTTCAAGGTTTAAATGGCTCAGAAATTTATAATAACGTCGACCGGGTATTTTCGGTATGGCGATGTAAACCTTCACCGGGAATTGCTCCAAGCCGGAGAAGAATGTCTCGGCGGCGGGTTCTACGAGTTTGATTATATCCGGAACAGTCTTGAATTGTCGGGCCGTTCGTACGATTACGGCCGTCCGCGGTGGGATGCCGTCGACGTGCTTACAGTGCCGGCTGTATTCCGTGGCCTTGACATACGTTACGACGAGATTCCGTTGCAGAATTTCGTGCCGTTGCGGTTTGAATGAAACGCGGTTTTTGAAATTTTTTTCTTACCTTTGTCGTTGAAATGATTTCAATCAACAATCTCTCTGTCGAATTCAGCGCAAAGTCGTTGTTCGACAATATAAATTATGTGATAAACCCGCGCGACAAGATAGCCCTTGTGGGCAAGAACGGCGCGGGAAAGTCCACCATGTTGAAAATTATCGCCGGACTCCAGAAACCCACATCGGGGTCGGTGGCCGTGCCGGCGGGTATCACCGTAGGTTATCTCCCGCAGCAAATGGTGCTTACCGACGAGCGCACGCTTATAGAGGAAACATCGCTTGCGTTCAGTCATATCGACAAGATGCAGGCTCAACTCGATGAGTATAACGCGGAGCTTGCCGAGCGCACCGATTATGATTCGGAAGACTATCATAAACTTATCGACCGCATGACCGCCCTTACCGAGCGGCTTGCCATGGAATCTGCCGATAACAATCGGGCCGAGATGGAACGCACCTTGCTTGGCCTCGGCTTCTTGCGCACGGATTTCGACCGTCCCACCTCTGAATTTTCCGGAGGATGGCGTATGCGCGTCGAGTTGGCCAAACTTCTTCTCACGCATCCCGATGTGCTTCTTCTCGACGAGCCGACCAACCACCTCGATATCGAGTCGATTCAGTGGCTCGAGCAATTCCTGATGCAAAAGGCAAAGGCTGTGGTGCTTGTGAGCCACGACCGCGCTTTTATCGATAACGTGACATCGCGTACCATAGAAATATCTTGCGGCAAGATTTATGACTATAACGTGAATTATTCACATTTTGTCGACCTTCGCCGCGAACGCATCGAGCAGCAGCGCCGCGCCTACGAAAATCAGCAAAAGGAAATACGCGAGACCCAGGAGTTTATCGACCGTTTCCGTTACAAGCCGTCGAAGTCATCTTCTGTGCAGAGCCGTGTGAAGCAATTGGCTAAAATTGAACTGATAGAGGTGGACGAGGTCGACAATTCGCGTCTAAATTTAAAATTCCCTCCGGCTCCCCGCTCCGGCGACTATCCCGTGATAGCCGACAATGTGGGAAAAGCATACGGCGAGCATCAGGTGTTCGACCATGCCACATTCACCATCAAGCGAGGTGAAAAAGTAGCGTTTGTAGGAAAGAATGGCGAGGGCAAGTCCACGCTTGTCAAATGTATTATGGGCGAAATTCCGTTCACGGGCTCGCTTAAAATAGGGCATAACGTGAAAATCGGTTATTTTGCCCAAAACCAGGCGCAGCTTCTCGACCAGGAAATAACGGTGTTCGACACCATCGACCATGTGGCCGTAGGTGACATACGTCTGAAAATCCGTGATATACTCGGAGCGTTTATGTTTGGAGGCGAGGCTTCCGACAAGAAAGTGAAAGTGCTGTCGGGTGGCGAGAAAACTCGTCTTGCCATGATTAAACTTTTGCTTGAACCGGTAAACCTTCTTATCCTCGACGAGCCTACCAACCACCTCGACATGAAGACGAAAGATATCCTCAAACAGGCCATTAAGGATTTTAACGGCACGGTGATAGTGGTGAGCCACGATCGTGCGTTCCTCGACGGTCTTGTGGAGAAAGTCTACGAATTTGGAGGAGGTAAGGTTAAGGAATGTCTTGGCGGAATATACGAATTCCTGGAAAAGAAAAAAATCGCCTCCCTAAGCGAGCTTGAAATCAAAGACAACAAGCCTGCCGCCAAAGATTCAAAGACGGCTAAGGACATTAAAGAACCTAAGGACGTTAAAGACCATAATGCATCCGGCCCCGATAAAGAGGCAAAGCCAAGGGCGCTGTCGTATGCCGAGCAGCGCGAACGCGACAAGGCGTTGCGTTCCGCGCGAAAAAAGGTGGAGACAGCCGAAGCCGATATTGCCCGGCTTGAAAGCGAGAAGGCGGCTATTGAAGCGCGCTTCGCCGCCGGGGAAGCATCCGACGAACTGTATGCCCTTCATGCCGAGGCGCAGAAAAACCTTGAAAATGCGATGAGCGTGTGGGAGCTTGCCTCGATGGAATATGAGGAGATGAACAACTAATTCAAAATAGTATCATATGAAAAAACTTTTATTTATGGCTATGTCTGCATCGCTGTGCACTATTGCGATGACTGATTGCACCGGTGCTTCGGCATCGCAAAAGGGCATCGACGTGGCAAATCTTGACACGACGGTCGCCCCCGGTCAGGATTTTTACGACTATGCGTGCGGAGGGTGGATCAAAGCCCATCCGCTCACAGGTGAATATTCGCGCTTTGGCGCCTTCGAGGTGCTTGGTGAGGAAAACCGCAAGCAGGTGCTCGGTATTGTCGAAGGTATCGACCTTGCAACAGCCGAACCGGGCTCGAATGCCCAGAAAGTCGGCGTGATTTATGCCCAGGGCATGGACTCCGTCACTCTCAACGCTCAGGGCGCGGAGCCAATCAAAGCCGACCTGGCCACGATAAATGCCGCTTCACGTGAGGACTTCCCCGTCCTCATGGCCACACTTGCCGGTCTTTCCGGATTTTATGGCACGGGAGTGGAAGCCGACATGATGAACTCTACTATGAACGTGATGTATGTCATGCAGGGCGGCCTCGGTCTGCCCGACCGCGACTATTATCTCACCGATGGCGATGATGAAAAGCGTGTTCTCGAAGCCTACAAGAATTATCTTAACACTCTTGCCACCCTTGCCGGATATTCCGAAGCAGATGCCGCCCGTTTGGTCGACAATACCCTTGCAATCGAACGCCGTCTTGCTGCCGCCCAGATGAGCCGTGAAGAACTCCGCGACCCCATCAAATCTTACAACCCCATGGCTATGGCCGACCTCAACGCGCAGTTCCCCGCGCTTGGTCTCGGCTCCTATTTTAAAGCCCAGGGAATCGAAAAAATCGATTCTCTAATTGTAGGCCAACCCGGATTCCTCGCCGAAGCAAACAAAATCCTTGCCGGTGAATCCGAACAAGCTATCCGCGATTACTTGACATCAGGTTATCTCACTTCCGCCGCTTCTTATCTCAGCGACGATTTCCAGCTTGCTGAATTCCGTATGGAGCAGGCCCTTTCGGGCGTGCAGCAGCAAGAGCCTCGCTGGAAACGCGCTCTTGCCGTGCCTAACGGCATGCTTGGCGAAGCGCTCGGACAGCTGTATGTGGAAAAATACTTCCCCGAATCGTCGAAGGAACGCATGGAAAAACTTGTCGCCAACTTGCAGACAGCCCTTGGCCAGCATATCGACAATCTCACATGGATGAGCGACACGACAAAGGTGCGTGCAAAAGAAAAACTTGCCTCCTTCACCGTGAAAATCGGCTACCCCGACAAATGGCGCGACTATTCGGCTCTTACCATCGATGCCGACAAACCCTACTGGAACAACATCCAGTCTGCCATTATTTTCTCCAACAACGAAAATCTTGCCGACTTTGGCAAACCCGTCGACCGTTCGCGCTGGTACATGTCGCCCCAGACAGTTAACGCATATTACAGCCCCACAGCAAACGAAATCGTGTTCCCCGCAGCTATTCTGCAACCCCCGTTCTTCGATCCGGAGGCCGATGACGCTGTAAACTACGGCGCTATCGGTGTGGTTATCGGTCATGAAATGACACACGGATTCGACGATCAGGGCCGTCAGTTCGATAAAGACGGTAATTTCTCCAACTGGTGGACCGACGAAGATGCGAAAGCATTCACCGCTCTCGCCGACGCCTTGGCAGCCCAATTTGATGAAATAATCGTGCTTGGCGACACTCACGCCAACGGCAAGTTCACACTTGGCGAAAACATAGCCGACCAAGGTGGTCTGCGAGTGGCACATACCGCATATCACAACTCGCTCAACGGTTCCGAAGGCGAAACCATCGATGGCTTCACCCCCGACCAGCGCTTCTATCTTGCTTATGCCACGGTATGGGCAAGCTCAATCCGCGATGAGGAAATACTCCGTCGTACCAAAAACGATCCTCACTCGCTCGGCCGCTGGCGCGTCAACGCTTCGCTGCGCAACATTCAGCCGTTCTTCGATGCGTTCAATATCACCGAGGGCGACCCGATGTTCCGCCCCGATTCAACCCGCGTGGTAATCTGGTAATAATACGACGCTGAATTCTATTAAGCCGCTTTCTGTTATGGGAAGCGGCTTTTTTCGTACAGGCCGTAAATGCCGTGCATGGAATCGCGAGCGATTTGCCGGACGGCAATATAATATGTTCCTGTTTGGCGGGCGGTAAAAAAATAATTTTGAAATTCGGGATATTTTTCTTAAATTTGCCGCGCAAATTTTATATGTATAAACAGACATGAAAAAGTTTCCCGAATATACCTCTTTGAATCTTTCAGATGTAAATAAAGAGATCCTCGAGCAGTGGAATGCCGCCCGGCTTTTCGAGCAAAGCATGGCGGTGCGTGAGGGCTCTCCCTCGTTTGTGTTTTATGAGGGACCTCCTTCGGCCAATGGCAAGCCCGGCATCCACCATGTAATGGCTCGCACTATCAAGGATATTTTCTGCCGATACAAGACAATGAAAGGCTTCCACGTTAAACGCAAGGCCGGATGGGACACTCACGGTCTGCCGGTTGAGCTTGGCGTTGAGAAGTCTTTGGGAATCACAAAAGAGGATATCGGGACCGAGAAGATTTCTGTCGACGAATATAATGCGGCTTGTCGCAGCGAGGTGATGAAATACACCCGCGAGTGGACGTCGCTCACCAACATGATGGGTTATTGGGTCGACCTCGACAACCCGTATATCACTTACGACAACCGCTATATCGAATCGGTGTGGTGGCTTCTTGCCCAGCTTTACAAAAAAGGATATTTATATAAAGGATATACTATCCAGCCTTATTCTCCGGCTGCCGGTACAGGCCTTAGCTCGCACGAATTGAACCAGCCCGGTTGCTATCGTGACGTAAAAGATACTACATGTATCGCCGAATTCCTTGTCAAAGAGCCGACTGAGGCAATGAAAGGGTGGGGAACTCCCTACTTCCTGGCCTGGACTACCACTCCGTGGACTCTTCCCTCGAACACAGCCCTTGCAGTCGGTCCGGAAATTGAATATTCCATTGTGCGCACATATAACCCGTATTCCGGCCAGCCGGTTACGGTTGTCATTGCCACGGCCCTTCTGAAATCGGTGCTCGACGCCAAGGGTGAAAATATGTCGCTCGAAGCATATGAAAAAGGCAAGAAGCCGGTGCCCTGGCAAGTGGTAGCCACTGCCACTGGCAACGACCTTGTCGGAATTCATTATGAACAACTGATGCCTTGGGTAAATCCGGGCGAGGGAGCTTTCCGCGTTATCCCCGGCGACTATGTATCGACAGAGGACGGTACGGGCATCGTGCACATTGCCGGAACATTCGGCGCCGATGACCAACGTGTGTCGAAACAAGCCGGAGTGCCCCCCTTGCATATGTACGACCATGACGGCAATCTTCGTCCTATGGTCGACCCGCAAGGCCGTTTCTACCGCATCGAAGACCTCGACCCTGCATTCGTAGAGAAGATGGTCGATGTCGACGCTTATAGCCCCTGGGCCGGGAAATATGTGAAAAACGCTTTCAATCCCGACGCCACCGAGGAAACGGAAACCCTCGATGTGGAAATATGCATGTGGCTTAAACAAATCGACCGTGTTTTCAAAATTGAAAAACATGTTCACAGCTATCCCCACTGCTGGCGTACCGACAAGCCGGTGCTTTATTATCCGCTCGACTCATGGTTTATCCGCACCACAGCGGCACGCGAGCGCCTGATGGAGCTTAACGGCCAGATTAAATGGAAGCCCGCTTCGACAGGTTCGGGCCGTTTTGGCAAATGGCTTGAAAACCTTCAAGACTGGAACCTGAGCCGCTCTCGCTACTGGGGCACCCCTCTCCCAATCTGGCGCACAGCCGACGGAAAAGAAGAAATCTGCATCGACTCGGTGGAAACTCTCTATAACGAAATAGAGAAAGCCGTTGCTGCCGGATTCATGAAAGAAAATCCGTTCAAGGCCGCCGGATTTGTCCCCGGCAACTATTCCAAGGAGAATTATGAACTGATCGACCTTCACCGCCCGTATGTCGACGATATAATCCTCGTATCGGAATCCGGTCGTGAGATGCGTCGTGAGCTCGACCTTATCGACGTATGGTTCGATTCCGGCTCTATGCCTTATGCCCAGATTCACTATCCTTTCGAAAACAAGGAAGGTCTTGATTCCGGCGAGCTCTATCCTGCCGATTTCATTGCCGAAGGTGTCGACCAGACACGTGGATGGTTCTTTACCCTTCACGCTATTGCCGGCATGGTATTCGACAAGATTTCTTACAAGGCCGTGATATCCAACGGTCTGGTCCTTGATAAGGACGGCAATAAGATGTCGAAGCGCCTTGGCAATGCCGTCGATCCGTTTGTCACGCTTGAAAAATACGGTTCCGACCCCGTGCGTTGGTACATGATTGAGAATTCCGCACCTTGGGATAATCTCAAATTCAACATCGACGACGTGCAAAAAGTTGTGCGCAAGATGTTTGGAACACTGTATAATACATATATGTTCCTCGCTCGTTATGCCAATGTCGACGGCTTCGACCCCACTGCGCCCCAAACCCCTGTGGCCGACCGTCCGGAAATCGACCGTTGGATCATATCCGCGCTTAACTCGCTTGTCGCAAAAGTCGACGAGGCTCTCGCCGATTACGAGCCTACCCGTGCGGCACGTGCCATTAACGAGTTTGTCAACGACGACCTTTCCAACTGGTATGTCCGCCTCAACCGCAAACGTTTCTGGGGCGGCGGTCTTACACAAGACAAGCTCATGGCCTACCAGACGCTTTATACCTGTCTGGAAACGATCGCGTTGCTCATCGCTCCTGTCGCGCCTTTCTATGCCGACCGCCTCTACCGCGACCTTAAAGCCTCTGACGACACTCCCGCATCCGTGCATCTCGCCTTCTTCCCGAAATCTGATGCTTCCCTTATCGACAAAGACCTGGAAGAACGTATGTCGGTGGCTCAGCGCGTAACCTCGCTTGTCAACTCTCTGCGCCGCGAGTCAAACATCCGTGTGCGTCAGCCGTTGCGTCAAGTGCTCGTGCCGGTTGTCGACGAACGCCAGCGCGCCGATCTTGAATCCATGAGCAAATTGATTCTTACCGAGGTCAACGTCAAAGAATTGCGTCTTGTGGGCTCTGATGAAGACAGCATCCTCGTGAAGCGAGTGAAACCCGACTTCAAGAAGCTCGGCCCGAAATTCGGCAAGCAAATGAAAGCTGTGGCTAAGGCTGTTCAGGCCCTTACGCAGCAGCAGATTGCATCGCTTGAAAAAGAAGGAAAAGTGACATTCCCTCTCGAAGACGGCGCGGACGCTACTGTCGAACTTGCCGATGTGGAGGTTATCTCCGAGGATATCCCCGGCTGGCTCGTGGCAAACGAAGGCAACATCACCGTTGCGCTCGACATCACGATTACGCCCGAATTGCGACGCGAAGGCATAGCTCGTGAGATAGTAAACCGTATTCAGAATATACGTAAAGACCGCGATTATGAGATAACCGACCGAATCCGTCTTATTTTTGATGCGGAAGGTCAAACTCTCGAGGCCATTGAAGCGTTTAAGGATTACATAGGGGAGCAAGTGCTTGCCTTGTCGATTGAAACAGGAGACGCCGGCTCAGACGCCGAGGTGCTCACGATTGACGACATCTCTCTTCCCGTGTGTGTCTGCAAGGCATAAATCCACGTTTTAATAAATTTATCTTATGGCCGAAAAAACTCGTTATTCCGATGAGGAACTTCAAGAATTCAAGGAATTGATTCTTGCCAAACTTGAAAAAGCGCAGAAAGAATACGAATCCCTGCGAGAATCCGTAATGAACGGAGAAGACAATGGCGTAGCCGACACATCGCCTACATTCAAGGCTCTTGAAGAGGGCGCTGACACCCTTGAAAAAGAGCATATGGCACGTATGGCCGAACGGCAGCGTCAGTTTATTCGTCATTTGCAGGCGGCTCTTGTACGCATCGAGAACAAGACCTACGGCATATGCCGTGTTACAGGACAGCTCATTCCCAAGGAACGACTCCGCGCGGTGCCTCATGCCACTTTGGTTATCGATGCAAAAAATCAAAAAAAGTAACATTTTGACTCAGGAATCCGACAACAATTCATCACTCGACGGCAGAGTGCCGGCATCGGCCGGCGGCTCTGCCTCGTCGGTGTATTCATCCGGAAATCATCGTGGCCTGCTTGCCACTTTGATAATATTAGCCGTAATCATTATCGACCAGGCTATAAAAATATGGGTGAAGACCGATTTTTACTGGGGCGAGGATAAGGAAATCTTTTCTTTTTTTCATCTTCGGTTCGTCCAGAATCCGGGCATGGCTTTCGGATGGCAGCTTGGAAGCAAACTTTTCCTTACCGTTTTCAGAATAATCGCCGTCAGTGCCATAATCTGGTATATATCGCGTATCCGCAACATCAGGCGTCTGCCCGTTGGATATGTGGTGTGCTTCTCGTTGATATGCGCCGGAGCCGCAGGCAATATTTTCGACTGCGTGTTCTATGGCGAGATATTCAACAATCCCTATCCGCCCGCGGTGGCGCAATTTGTGCCGTGGGGCCAAGGTTATGCCCCGATTTTCGAGGGCATGGTGGTGGATATGTTCTACTTCCCGCTGTTTTCATTTACATGGCCGTCGTGGGTGCCTGTGCTTGGCGGCTCGGTATTTTCGTTTTTTGATCCGGTGTTTAACTTTGCCGATGCTGCCATTTCTGTCGGAATGATAGCCTTGATAATTTTTTATCATCGTTACCTGCTCGTTCTCAATGAGAAAGGAATGGATGAAATAGAGAACGAAAAGAAAAAGTAGGGGATGATGAAAAAATTGCCGGCCTTGTTTTTATTTGCGCTCGTGGCATCGGTTGGTTGCAACCGTGTTCCGGGCCATGTCATCCCTCCCGACGATATGGCCGAGATTATGGCCGACCTCAATACAGCCGAGGCTGTGGCCGAGACAAACCATGCTATGTTTCCCAATGATTCCACTCGCAGGGTGCTTCGTCAGTCGATATATATGGCCCATGGAATTACCGAGGCCGACTTCGACTCATCTATGATGTGGTATGGCCGCAATATCGACCGATACGTGGAAATGTGCGAGCTCACCATCGAGACTCTTGAAGCGCGTCAAAAGAAACTCGGCATGCAAATGTCCGACCGCATGGGAATGTCTGTGTCGGGCGATTCTGTCGACGTGTGGCAATCTTCGCATTATCTGAACCTGAATAACCGATTGCCGTCGCGTATAATATATTTCACTCTTTCTGCCGACGATAATTGGCTCCCGGGTGATTATTACACATGGCGCTTGAAGGTGATCAATGGCGAGCCGTCCACCCAATGGGGATTCATAGCTGAATATGAAGATGGCTCTGTGGAAACTTTGAATCTTGCCACAACCGGCCGTTTATGGACGGAAGCATCTTTCATATCCGACTCGACAAAGACCATGAAAGAAATCCGTGGCTACGTCGACCTCGGAGAGCAGTCGGGACTGTATGTCGACAGTATCACTCTTGTAAGAAAACGCGTCGACCCCGAAAAATATTCACAACGCTACCGTCAGCGCAGGTTCCGGTCGGCCGAGGGCGGACAAATCATAGGCACAAGATGATACGCATATTAGCCCGCAGGATTGTTTTTGAGGGGCGGGAGCATAAACTGTCTTTGCTTGAAATATCCGCGGATGGTCGTAAAGTGAAAATTTCTCCTTTTGTCAAAGAAACTCATTCCACTGTTTTTATTGACGGCGCGGTTGAGGTGATTCACACCGGCCGAGAATACTCATATCGCTGTATATGAGCGATAGTTAACCAAAATTTGTTTTACATTAAATAGAAAAAACACCAATATGATAAAAATTGGAGAAAATAATAAATTGAAAGTGGTGCGTCCGGTAGATTTCGGCGTATATCTTGATGGAGGAGAAGCAGGCGAAATACTCATGCCCGCCAAGTATATATCTTCACCCCTAAGCCCGGGCGACGAGGTCGATGTATTTGTATACACCGATTCAGAAGACCGTCTTGTAGCCACTACCGAGCGGCCATTTGCCCGTGTCGGAGAATTTGCCTTTTTGCAGGTTCTGCAAGTAAACAGGGTAGGGGCTTTCCTCGACTGGGGGCTGCCTGCAAAAAACCTTCTCGTGCCCTTTGCCGAGCAAAAAGCAAAGATGCGCCCCGGCGGCATATATCTCGTTTATGTATATCTCGACCATACGACAAAGCGCGTTGTAGCTTCATCTAAAATTGAAAAATATGTCGGAAATGTCGTGCCTCGTTACACCCCGGGCGACAAAGTGTCGGCTCTTGTATTCGAGCATACGTCCATCGGATACAGATGTATCGTCGACAACCTGCATTACGGCATGATTTACGACAACGAGGTGTTCCGCCCGATTGAGGTTGAAAACACCGTCGAGGCTTATGTGCGCCAGGTGCGTGAAGATGGTAAAATAGACCTTACTCTTGCCGACAAGGCGTCTGTGCGTACAGATTCATTGTCGGAGCGTGTTTATAATGCAATTGTCGAGGCCGGAGGCCGGCTGCCCATGTCCGACAAATCATCTCCCGAAGAAATCCGCGAGCGTTTCCAGTGCTCTAAGCGCGATTTCAAGCAGGCGATAGGTCATTTGTTCCGCGACCGTCGGATTCTCCTTGGCGAAGGCGAATTATTGGTAGCAGATAAGTAGAGAGTGTTAAATTCGACTCTTAAAAAAAGTTAATAGTTTAGAAACTGTAAGGATATATAAACTATTTTAACATTCATATTCGCCATTTTAGTTGTTATAGTTGTAATTTTGTGAACAAATTCGGGTTCCACTGCCAAGTCTTCCCGAGAAAGTAACATCAGAATATATAATACAACTATTTAAATATCTATGAGCGAATCCGTAAATATCCGCGAACTCAACAGCCTTGTAGCCGGCAAGAGCGAGTTTATCAACCTGATAACACATGGCATGGACCGCACTATCGTCGGTCAGAAACATCTCGTGGAATCTTTGGTGATTGCACTCCTGGCAAACGGCCACGTGCTTCTCGAAGGCGTTCCCGGCCTTGCAAAGACTCTTGCCATAAAGACTCTTGCTCAACTTATCGATGCAAAATATAGCCGAATCCAGTTCACCCCCGACCTTCTCCCTGCCGATGTGCTCGGTACAATGATATACTCTGTTAAAAACGAGCAATTTCAGGTGAAGAAAGGCCCGATTTTTGCAAATTTCGTGCTCGCCGATGAAATCAACCGCGCCCCTGCAAAGGTGCAGTCGGCATTGCTCGAAGCCATGCAGGAGCGTCAGGTGACAATCGGCGACACCACTTTCCCGCTCCAAGAGCCGTTCCTGGTCATGGCTACGCAAAACCCCATCGAGCAGGAAGGCACATATCCGCTCCCCGAGGCACAAGTCGACCGTTTCCTCATGAAGGTAGTCATCGGCTATCCCACCAAGGATGAAGAAAAAATTATTGTCCGCCAAAACATTTCCAATGTGCGCAATAAAGTTGAGGCCCTTCTGCGCCCGGAAGAAATTATCGAAGCTCAAAATGTCGTAAATCAGATATATGTCGACGAAAAAATCGAACGATACATCGTCGACATCGTATTTGCTACCCGTTTCCCCGGCGATTTCGGCCTTGCCGACCTTACAAGCATAATCGCATTCGGAGCTTCTCCCCGTGCTTCCATCTCGCTTGCCCGTGCCGCTCGTGCCTACGCCTTCATTCACGGCCGCGGCTATGTTATCCCCGAGGACATCATTGCCGTGAGCCACGATGTGTTGCGTCACCGTATCGGCGTGACATACGAAGCCGAAGCAAACAACATCACTACCGATGAAATAATCACCGAGATACTCGACAAAGTCCAGGTGCCCTGATGGATGCGAACGAACTGCTGAAAAAGGTTAGGAAGATAGAAATCAAGACACGTGGCTTGTCGCAGAATATCTTCGCCGGCGAATATCATTCCGCCTTCAAAGGGCGTGGCATGATGTTTTCGGAGGTGCGCGAGTACCAGTACGGCGATGACATCCGCGACATCGACTGGAACGTGACCGCGCGTCAGAACCGGCCTCACGTCAAAGTATATGAGGAGGAGCGCGAGCTTACCGTGATGCTTCTTGTCGATGTGTCCGGAAGCCGCTTTTTCGGCGCTGTCGGGGAAGAGAAACGAGAGATGATAGCGGAAATATCCGCCACGCTCGCGTTCTCGACAATACAAAACAACGACAAGATCGGCGCGATATTCTTCTCCGATAAGGTGGAGAAGTTTATCCCTCCCAAGAAAGGCCGCAAACACATCCTGTTCTTGATTCGTGAACTCATCGATTTTCAGCCCGAGAACCGTGGCACAGACATCGCACATGCTGTGGAATATTTCACCAATGCGATAAAACGACGCTGTACGGCTTTCGTGATAAGCGACTTTATCGACAAATCCGACTATCGGCAGGCCTTAACCATAGCGCGCAACCGTCACGATGTGATGGCAATGCAG
Source organism: Muribaculaceae bacterium (assembly GCA_009775125.1). GTDB lineage: Bacteria > Bacteroidota > Bacteroidia > Bacteroidales > Muribaculaceae > CAG-873. The sequence goes on from VSPD01000026.1 coordinate 33,210, forward strand.
GTCTACGACAAGCGCGATGCCCAGATGCCCGACGTGGGGCTTATGCGCGTGGCCGATCTCGAGACCGGCGACACCCGGTGGATCGACACATCGTCGTCGAAAGTGAGAAAAGCCTACGACCGTTGGTGGTACGATCGCCAACAGCATATGTCGGCATCGCTCCGTGCGTCGAGGGTCGATTTTGGCTCGGTAGCCACCGACGAAGATTATGTGAAACCCCTTCTTTCACTTTTTAAAAACAAAAGCGCGCGATAATAAATAATGGTAAAATCACGGTCAACATATTTTATAGCGGCATTTGCCCTCCTGTTTTCCATATTTGGAGCATCGGCCAGGGTCGTGAAAGTTACGGCTGAGGCCGATTCCGTGGCCTTGACTATGGGCGACACCACGGTAGTCCGCGTTCAAGTAATCAAGGAAGGGCACCCCGGCGTGCTCGTCGGCCTTCCTGAAAAGGAACAGGACTATCACGGCATGGAGCTCTCAAACATAGCTGTCGATTCCACCGATCTTGGCAATGGCCGCACACAGCTCGACTATCAGCTTACTTTTCAGGCTTTCGACCCGGCGGCGGCAGTGGTGCTTCCCGGCTTTTCCTATGCCGCGGCAGGCGACACTGTCAAGTCCAACATCCTCACGTTCAAGGTGCTTCCGGTGGAGTTGAGCCCCGAACTTGGCGATATCAATAACGTGGACTCGCTTACTATCCATCCGTCGGAAGGTCCGGTGCAGTTGCGCACGCGATTCTACGACTATATCCCCTCGTGGTGGTATTGGGTAGTGATAGCCCTTGTCGCCGTGGCTTTGGGTGTAGTGCTCTATCTCCTGTATAAGAAAAACGGCCCGTCGCTGTTTGTCGCGCGCAAGCCTGTGCCTCCCTACGACCTCGCCATGCAGCGTCTTGCAGCCATTAAGCACCGGGGACTTATCGAGCGTGGACAATTCAAGGAATATTACACGGAATTGACCGATACCTTGCGCTCATATCTTGAAGGCCGGTTCGGCATCTTTGCAATGGAGTTGACGACAAAGCAGATTCTGGAGCAACTTAGAGCCAATGAAGAAACCCAATTGTCGGCGTCTCAGATTCAGTCGGCGCTTGAAATGGCCGATTTTGTGAAATTCGCGGCCGTGAAACCGTTGCCCGACGATAATATCAAAACTTACAACACAATATACGATTTTGTAGAGTCGACCAAGCCGGTTCCTACTCCGGAGGAAGAAGCAGAGGCTGCAAAATCAAAGAAAAAGAAGTAAGATACTTCATAACTCATAACTTCTACCTGATACTTAAATGCAGTTTGCCCACCCGTCATATTTTTGGCTATTTCTTGGTTTTATTCCATTGATTGCATGGTATATAATCAAGCAGAGGAATGCCCGTGCGTCGATGGCAATTTCCACAATATCGCCGTTTGCGTCAATCGGACGCTCATGGAAGGAATATGTGCGCCATTTAGTCTTTCTACTTCGTCTCGGAGCCTTGGCTTGCCTTATTATCATTCTTGCCAGGCCGCAGGTCAAGGACAATTGGCGCACGACATCGACCGAAGGTACCGACATAATGCTTGCCATCGACGTGTCGTCGTCGATGCTTGCGCGTGATTTCCAGCCCGACCGTCTCGAAGCGGCAAAAGCAGTGGCGCAGAAGTTTGTTGCCGGCCGCGATGGCGACAATATCGGCGTTGTAATCTTCGCCGGAGAAAGCCTTACCGGCATACCCATGACGGTCGACCGCTCGATGCTTCTCAACTATATCAACTCCATCAAGATGAACATCCTTCCCGACGGCACCGCCATTGGCGATGGTATTGCCACTTCGCTCAACCGTCTCAAAGAAGGCAAGGCAAAAAGCCGGAGCATAATTCTCCTCACCGACGGCTCGAACAATACCGGCGTAGTGGCTCCTGTAATGGCGACAGACGTGGCTAAGGAACTCGGGGTGCGCATCTACACGGTAGGTATCGGCACCAACGGCATGGCTCCGACTCCCGTCATGGGCATGTTCGGCAATATTGAATACGAGCCGCAGAAGGTTGTAATCGACGAAGGCACATTGCGTGAGATTGCCGATGCTACGGGTGGCAAGTATTTCCGCGCAACCGACAATAAGGTTCTTAGCGACGTGTTTGCCGAAATCGACCGTCTCGAAAAAACAAGGATGGACGTGCGCCATTTTTCTCATACCGAAGACAATTACATGCTCTTCGCCTGGATAGCATTTGCACTTGTAGCCTTAGACTTGCTTTTGCGATACACGGTGCTTCGTTCCATTCCATAAACGATATAAAAGAGATTTGATAATATGTTTGATTTTGCATACCCTATACATCTATATCTATTGGCGACGCTGGTTGTCTTCGCCCTCCTTTTCTGGTGGGCCCAGATTTCACGGTCGCGCAAGTTGCGGCGGTTCGGTAAGCTCGGGGTTATCGGAAACCTTATGCCCGACGCCTCGATATACAAGCCCAGAATCAAGATTGTGCTCGAGCTTCTTGCCCTTGCGGCGATTGTGATAGTGCTGGCCCGCCCCCGATATGGAGAAAAGGAAACCCAGCAGTCGCGTCAAGCCGGTATCGAGATTATGATTGCATTCGACGTGTCAAACTCCATGCTGGCATCGTCCAACGACGACCCCAATGGCATATCTCGCCTCGACAGAGCGCGTCTCGTGCTTGAAAAACTTGTCGACAAATTGCACAATGATAAAGTCGGGCTTGTCGTTTTTGCCGGCGAGGCCAAGACGCAAATGCCGCTCACCACAGATTATTATTCCGCTAAAATGTATCTCGGCGACCTGTCGCCGCGTCTGGTGCAATTCCAAGGCACGTCTATCACCGATGCTATAAATATGTCGGTAAGCGCATTTTCAGATAATCAGGATGTGCAGAAAGCCATTATACTCATTACCGATGCCGAAAACCACGAAGGCGATGCCATAGAGGCCGCTAAGGAGGCCAAGAAAAAAGGCATCCAGGTCGACGTGATCGGCGTGGGCTCGGCCAAAGGTGCGCCAATCCCGGTCAACAGCCGTGGCGACGACTTTATGCGCGACAACTCCGGCCAGGTGGTAATCACCACTTTTGATGAAAACTCCGCCAAATCGATAGCCGAAGCCGGCGGCGGCGTATATGTCAACGGTGCGTCGCAGAAAGCATTGTCTACTCTTACAGATGCGCTTGATTCCCTCGACAAAACTGAATTTAAGCGTGTAGAGTATAAGGCCGGCGCCGAGCAGTTCCCCACTTTCGCCTGGCTTGCCCTGATATTGCTCGTAGCCGATATTTTCGTGCTCGACCGTAAAATCGGATGGCTCAAAAACATACAGTTCTTCACGAAAGACTCAAAGAAATGATGCGATACTCTATATTACATATAATTGCATGTGCAATGGCGGTGATATCTGCGCCGAGTGTTTTTGCGCAGCAGCCCCACGACAACTCAATCAAGGAAGAACGCAACTTGATTAAGGATGGCAACAAGGCTTATCGGGAGGGGAACTATGCAAAGGCCCTGCAATGCTACGACGAGGCTTTGCTCGAAGCTCCGATGTCGGAGGCCGCTCAATTCAACCGCGCCGTGGCTCTTACCCATCTTGCCAATCCCGCAGATTCAACTTCCAAGACTCTTGACCAGGCCATAGAAATCTATCAACGTCTTGGCAAGGCCGCCGCCGATAAAACGTTGCGTGAGAAATCAAATTACAATCTTGGCAACCTAGCTTTCAACCGGCAGGACTATCAGCAAAGCATCGACTATTACAAAAAAGCGCTTCGCATCAATCCCGCAAATATGCACGCGAGAGAGAACCTCCGTGTAGCCCAGTTGAAATTGCCCGAAAACGACAATCAAAACCAGGACCAACAGCAGCAACAAGACCAACAGCAGCAGCAAGATCAACAGCAGCAACCGCAGCAACAACAGCAACAACAACCGCAGCAACAGCAAATGCGCGGCAATGC
>VSPD01000027.1 GCA_009775125.1 Muribaculaceae bacterium
TGAAAGGCCGCCCAATACTCTATGTCTTTTGCTTGGTTGAAAATCATAAAGTTCTTATCCCGAACTCGCGTTATTAATGCGAATAATATTGGAATGATTAATGCAGCAACAAGATAAGGCTTCATTTCTTCCCATGCTCCTTGTGCTGCGACTTTCGCTGTTTCATTTAATTTTTTCAAAAATTCGGCAACCAATTCTTTAGCAAAAGAATGTGCTGAATCCATATCCTCTCTGACTTTATCATTCGAGAATTTGTATTCCTGGCGAGAATTGTAATGCCGTTGCTTGGTGTTATGCTCTTGTTTGGCATCATCACATCTATGAACAAATTCTGTTGTCGTTTGAGGATGACTTTGTTGCTTAAATTTTACATAAAGCAAATACTCTTGGTCATAACGACGTTTTTTTTCGTTGTCCTTAAGTATATAATATGCCTCATTGATTCCTATCATTATCTCAGATGTATCAATTCCAACATTCCTGTCGGGGTGCCATTTTAAAGAGAGCTTACGATAGGCTCTCTTTATCTCATCAGCATTGGATGGATATGAAATTTCCAATATTTGGTAGTAATCTACAAACATGGACTATTTCTGAAGGGCAGAGGAATCTGTATCGTTATTATTTCCCGTCGGCTTGGATTTCCAGATGGCACGAATAGCGCCAATCAATCCGGCAAAGACGATTAGCCCAAAAATGCCGGGAGTCCTTCCAGCGTTAGAACTTGCTACGGAAATAGCACCGAAGATTACAATAAACAAGAATAATACCAAAGCCGTAACCAGATATTTTGCGGTTTTGCTCATATGTTTATCAAAACTCTAATGCAGTCCAACTCAGAGTAGTTAATTAAATAAAGAGGCGTGGGCTGCTATGCCACGCCTTTATGTGAAGGTGGTCGGATTACCTTATGCGAAGTGGTGGGATAAACAGCTCCACGCCATATGACGTGGAGACAGTTCTGCCATCTCTTGCGCATTGTGATAAGTTTCCGACGCTTTTCACATACAAGCAGAGGACATAACGTCTCTTGTTAATTTAAAATGTCTATATCAGTCGTCAAGGACTGATTGTGCAAATTTAGTTATTATTAAATACCTTTCCAAATTTTTGGCAAAAATTATTATTTAAAGTATCTCTTATGTAAGAATTTCAAATCCTTTTTATTGGTGTCCGGTAAAAATTGCCAGGCCCTTATCCGCAAGCTAATATTCGGGTGCACGAAGCGGCAGAGCCGCTTAATATGGTAGGCATGGGCGAAAGCCCATGTTATGAAGAATAGCAGATATTCGACTGCGGCCGCAGTCGAACTTGTGTAAACCAAATAAACACGGGCTATTGCCCGTGCCTACCGTATTCGACCGCAACTGCGGTCTGCATTTTCTTTTCAGATATACACTTAATCTCGGATTGCCACGATAGTCGAGTTTTATTTGTAATCAGCAGATACAACTCCTGAAATATAACGCTTAGCGATGTATAAAAGCCATTATAATAGCCGGTTAAATACTTTTAACGGACATCAATAATTCCTATTATTTTTTGGGGCGGCGGGGGAGGAGGCGGTGGCCGGAGAGGAGGATGTGGAGGGTGAGGGCGCCGGCGAAGAAGATGTAGAAGGCGGTGGCAGCGCCAAGGAGGGTGAAGATGCGGCCGGTGTGGATTTCGAGGGCGAGCTGGTAGAGCGACATGGGGCCGTGGACGACTGTGGCGGGCATGGGCGGCACGTCGGGGGATTCGGCTCCCGTATAGTATTGGACGGGGCCGCGGAACCATCCGGCCACGGGGGCCAGGCCGAAGGGCGCGCCTACGCGGTCGGGAGCCGGTTCGCCGGTGTAGTAGTCGGTGACTGCGCCTGTGTCGCGGTTCCAGCGGTAGAGCCCGGAGAATGAGCCTATTATCCAGTCGCCGGTGGCGTTGTCGCGTTCAAAGGCGTTGATGCCCATCACCGATACGGGTGGCTGTTCAGCGGTTCGTTCCATTCCGGACAGGTCGGATGACAGGGTGTAGAAGCCGTCGGAGGTGGATACAAGCCAATGGCCGCGCGCTGTGTCGAAGCGCACGGCGCGCAGGGCGTCGTGCCAGGTGTTGTGGGCGGGCTGGTCGATTTTGAGTTGGGCTATGGCGATGAGCAGCGGCGGACGCAGCATCATGCCGCTGACGACAAGGAACATGAGCACGAACACGCTCCAAAGGCCGAGTCGGCGATGCCACGCCGATGATACGCGCACGGCGGTACGGGCACGTCGGCGCAGCGGAATGATATAGCCTGTGATGCACAGCGCGATCAAGGCCACGCCGAGGATGTCGACAAGGATTTTGCCGGGCAGTCCGAGCGCCTCGCCGGAATGGATATGGAAAATCGAGCGGAAAAGGCTGCGTTGCGGCCGCACGGCAGGGTCGGGGAGTTGGGCTTTCTCCCAGGCGGAACCGCCGACCGACAGGTATGCCTCGGAGCGTGTGAGCAGCAGAAGCGAGTCGCCGTTGACGGCAAGGTCGGTTATTTGTTCTGTAACGGTAATCGGCTCCGGTTGCCAGCATCCCTTGCTGTCGAGGCGATAGAGGCCGAAGCGAGCCGCGGCATAAAGCGCAGAGTCTGCCGATATTACGACCCGGCGGATGTTGCGGAAATCGACGCCTTCGGGGAATCCGGCGTTGAAGTCGACGGCATCGTCGCCAATGATGCGGAAAATGCCGGCATTGCCGTAGATAAGCGTGGATGAGTCGGGCAGGCCGATGGCGCCGCGCACAAGTCCGTTGTTGTAGTTGTCGTAACGATAGTCTGTCGGCAGCCATGCCCGCGATATGTCGGTCGACGCCCACTGGCGGCGATGGTTGAGCACTATTCCGCTGATACAGAACAGTATGACAAACGGCCCGAGCAGCAACCCGAGCCATTTGTGATGCTTATGCCATGTCTTAGGCTTCAACTTGGAGGTTTCGCTTCTTGTTGTTTTTGACGATGATAAAGGCCGTGACTGCGATAAACACGCCGAGAATGGTGAACATCTCGGTCTGATGCTCGAGCGGAGCCACCCATATTTCGGTGAGGATGTCGTTGCGTCCGAGAATCTCGACAGGAGTCCAGAGGGTTATTACCGTGGCGATGGCCATGCGTATGTTGGCTCCCCACGACTTGATGCGCGTCTGCTTGCGGAAGATGAACAGCGAGCCTATGAAGCAGCCTGCGCCTATGGCAAGAGTGACGGGGTGGGAGTCGCCGAGGAAATTGTCGTCGTAGCAGAACATAAGCAGCAGATACGATGTCCAGAGAATCATCATCAGCTCCATGAACGTGATTATCGACACGTGGCGCGTCATGGGTCGGGCGGCAATTTCGGCCTTGCGGCGGCCGAAGATGCGGCGTTGAATCCAGTTCATGAAATTGCAGCCGTTGGCCGTGGAGAAAAGGTAGAGGAGCATCACCATGGCCCAAAGGCCGAAAGTGGCCGGGAGGATGAGGTATTCGGGTTTTGTCACTATTTCGCCGGTCGCGGGGTCGAGTTGCGGCATTGTGCCGTAGCGAGTGGCGTAATATTGAAGGAGAAACTCAAACCAGCCGGTCCAGAACAGCAGTCCTCCGAAAAGGCCGAAAAGGGTCTGTCGAGTGTCGCCTTTTGCAAACACGCCGGCAATAACGATGAGCATGCCGGCCACGCCCATGCCGAAGGCCGCATAGTGCAGGGCGACGGGCGATAGCGTGTGCTCCATCAGTATCATCAGCGCATGGCCCAGCGGCATGAGCAAGAGCACCATCAAAAAAGAAAGTATTGCTTTTATCATGGGAGTTGGGGAGTTGGAAAGTTGGGGAGTTTGGGAGTTGGGAGTTGGGAAGTTTAGGAGTTGGGGAGTAGGGAAGAATTGTGCATCGTGCATCGTGCATTATTTCACAAGTTCGTGAAGCGAGAGGTTGAGACCGACCATCAGGTTGGCGCCGAGGGTCACGGGCGCGTTGTAGGAATACACTTTCGGTGCATAATTGAAGATATTATCCACGGCTATGTTGAGATGGATGCCGCGGTATATATTCTGCGTGAGCTGTATTTTCCAAAGGGTGTAGGCCGGATTGGTGATACAGCGCGGCTCGAAAGGCTCGTACATATACATCGACTGATACGACACCGAGGAATAGACGCGACCCGACAGCACAATGTCGGTGGAGTAATTGTCGGCCCAGTCGTGAGCCCAGCCCAGGCGCACGTTCAGCGAGTGTGGACGCGCCGGGCAGTATTGTGTCACAGATGCGCCTTCGGTTTCTTCCCGGGTGTAGGCATACGACAGGCGAGCCGAGATGCCGCAGTCGTATCGGGCCTGTATGGCGGCCTCGGCAGTGGCCACTTTCAAGTTCTTTACATTTATATAATTGATAAACGGCCCCGTCTCGCCGTAAAGGATTCCCGAGGTGGAAATCTTGTCGTCGACGAAATTATATCCGCCCCCGAGCGTGAAATTATAGTTGCGCCAGGTGTATTCGGCCGAGAGGTTGAAATTGTGCGATGTCTCGGATTTGAGGTCGGGATTGCCGTGTATGTCGAAGATGCCCGCCATGTCGAAATCCATATATTTTTCTTTAAGCGTGGGGGCGCGGAAGCCGCCGGCATATCCGGCGCGTAGAGTCAGATGATTGTGACGGTAGCGGGCCGAGAGTTTGCCGGTGACACGCGAGATGTCGCCGTCGGAGAAATAGTCGTAGCGCAGGGCGCCCACCATTTCCCATGCTTTGGAGATGTTCCAGTCGTATTGGGCGAAGATGTCGGCTGAAACCTGAGTCTTTGCCGCGGAGTGGAATTGGTATGTGTCGAGATAGTCGCGCATGAAGTCGCCGCCCACGGTGAGGATGTCGGATTGTCGGAGCGTGCGGTTGTAGAGTGTGCGCACAGAGTGCTGGAGGTTGCGGTAGTCGCGTATGTCCTTGCCCGTGGCCACGATGAAATCCGATTTGTCGTATTGGTCGAAGGTATACGACAGTTCGAGCTTGTCGGCCGGCGAAATCTGCCACTCTCCGCGCAGTCCCCCCGAGAAGTCGCGGTAGCGGTCGGGAGTGTCGACATTATAATATCTCTCCTTAAAGAAATATCCGGCGCGGGCCGAGAGTGTGAGCCCGTCGAGCGGACGCCACGAAAACTTGTCGGAGACGTTCCATGTGCGGTTGCCGTGGACGGTGCGGAAGTCACATTCGTCCGACGGGTCGAGACATACCGAGTAGGTGGAGATGCGCTGATGCGACACCGAAAGGATATTGTCGACCCTGCGGTGGCTCAGCGACAGTGTGCCTCCGTAGCGCCATTCGTGGTGGTCGGCGCCCCGCACGTTCAGGTCGAGCGCCCAGGGACGGTCGGCTTTTTTGGTTATAATGTTGATTACGCCTCCGGCCGCGCTCGAGCCGTATAGAGCCGAAGACGCGCCTTTTATCACCTCGATGCGCGCCACCTGCTCCATGTTCAGGCGCGAGAAGTCGACATTGTCCATGGTCTCGCCGGCGAGGCGTTCGCCGTCGACGAGCACAAGCACCGACTGCCCCGAGAATCCCGACACGTTCATGTTCACCTGCTGATTCATGGCATACGAGAACTCGACTCCGGGCAGCTCCGATTGCAGCAAGTCGAGGATTGTCGAGGCATCGGAGGTGCGTATGTCGGCGGCGGTGATCAGTCGTGTCTGCACGGGAGTGTCTTTGAGCAGCTTCGGCGTGCGCGTGCCCGTCACGACAATTTCGTTGAGACTGAGGGCGCGTTCGAGCGAGTCGATGTCGATTGGCGGTTGCGACGCAGGCTGAGCCGCCCGGGCCGACAGGAATGTTGCCGGGAGTAATATCAGGATTAGTTTTTTCATTGACGACAGATTTGCAGTTTGTCGTTAGTCATTTGTAATTTGTAGTACCTACAACGGATAAGTAATATCGATGGTAAGGAAACCCTTTGTGCCCGTTTCCGACATATACGAGCGCATTTTCAGGGCGGCAAGCTCGCCCGACGGCAGGCGCATGATATAGACGCGTCCGGTGGCGGAATACACGGGCGGGGGAGTGGAGAAATCCATCGTGACCCAGCGTGTCAGCGCGGGATTTACTTTGGAGTTCTGATAGCCGATCTTGAAGCCCATCATCTCGCGCAGGTCGGTTATTACCTGGTGGTCGTTCCATTCGTCGGCCTTGAAATCGAGCGAGGCTATGGCCGATTTGTCGACGTTGCCAAGGTCGGACCACGGCGTTTCGGCCACTTCGGCCCCGTTGGTCTTCACATCGAAATGATGGATGGCGAAATCCCAATGCGCGGGCTCGGCTTGCGTGTCGGTGGGGATATAGTCGAGCTCGGTATATCGGTCGCCTTCCACAATTTGGTATACCAGGGCCGAGCGTCCGTCCCAGCGTCCGGTAAGCGTCGAGGGGATGGGCATGCGCTCGATTGAGCGGTCGGCGAGGTTTATATAAATCCAGTTGTCGTAGGAAGTGGCGTCAAGGCGGAGCGTAAACGTTGCGCTTTCTGTGCCGTGGAAACCTTCCTCGAAGGTAGAATCCGGCTGGGCGTCGTCGTAAATGCCGTCGAGTATGCCCGAGCACGACGAAAGGCCGGATGCCAAGGCGAAGATTGCCGCTATATGAATAAATTTACGTTTCATTTTGAGGAGAAAGTGGATTTTACGAGAAATGGCATCGAGCCTGGCTTATATTCCATCTCGAAAGAGATGTTTCCGTCGGCATAGGTGCCGGAAATCGACCCGGTGGTGTGGTACTGTCCGGCCATGGTCTCGAAATCGGGACGCGAGAATGAGGCCGAGCCGTCGTCGGCGTATGAAAACGACAGGTTTTCTATGGTCATCTCTCCGATAGAGATGTGCATGTCCACAATGTCGATGTAGAGCGAGAATTCGCCTATCACCAGGTCGGCGCGCGAGTGGGCGGAATTCAGCCAGCGTATCTCGGCGAAATCGTCGTTGTGCACCGGTGCGAACACGTCGGCAAAGGCCGGAATCCATGACACGAGCTCTCCGTCGAAACGCTCCTCGGTGGGGCGCGTGTCGGGTTCGGGCATGTGCACGTTGTCTGATGCACAGCCCGACACGACAGCCATGAGTGCTATTGCGGTATGCTTGATAACCCGGCGCATCAATTTTTATATTCCATGTGGAGGGTGAAGGGCATCGAGCCGTATTTCATGTCCTCGGAGAAAAAGAACGAGCCGTCGGCATTGACGGTTCCCGACAGGGTCACGGTTGTAGCCTTTCCGTCGACTGTGCCTTCAAATGTGCCGGCGAGGGCGTATTTGTCGCCGTCTTTCGTCACGGCTACATTCTCGACGGTGGCGGCGGGGAGGTCGTAGAGCGTCCCCATCATGTTATACTGGCAGGAGGGCAGGGCCACCGTCACCTTGTCGTCGTCGGTGGCGGTAACCGTTACATCCACGTTGTCGGAAACGAGCACGCCCATCTGGGCCATTTGGGGAAGTGTAACCTCGCGGGCGGCGGCATATGTTCCGGCCACGGCCTCTGCCGGAGTCTTTTCGGCGGCCGCGGGAGCGAACACCACCTCGTCGATTTCACTAATAGGGTAGGAGGCTATTACTGTGCCGCCTTTTACAATGTTTACTACCTGTGCCTGGGCGCCGAGAGCGAGCGCAATGGCTGCTGCGGCGGATATGATTGTACGTTTCATTTCGCTATTTTAAAAGATGTCTTGTTTGTTTTCACTATGAGTATTCCCGATGCGGCGCCGATTTCAACGCCGGCTTCGCCATCGATGGCCGCGGCCGCGGCCAAGCGCATGCCGCGCAGGTCGTACACTTCGAGTGTGTCGCCGGCTGCGAGGCCCGATGCTGTGAGCATGTCGCCGTCGAGACGGAACGAGGCCGCTGTTGTGGCGACGTCGGCTATGCCCGACGTGTCGGAAAAACGGAATGTCACTGCCGTTGTCAGCGGATATGAAACGGTGGCCTCCGCCGAGGCAATCACCAGGTCGGTGGCCGTGAACGTGACTTTGGGACTGTTGCCTATGGCAAATTCAACGTCATCGCTTCCTTCGGCGCTCACCACCACATAATTGGCGGCAAGGGCATCCGATGCCAAAAAGGCACAGGCGGCAAAGGCGAGGCTTTTAAGTAGATATTTTTTCATTGGATAATGATTTTTTTCACGATGCAAAATTACTGCCGCGCCGTCGACTGTGCAATAATCAAATTTAGGTATTTTTGAATAGAAAATCGAGAAATTCCTCGTTGTCGCCGTTAAAGGTGTTCAAATCGACATCGCCCACCACTCCATGCACGTGCCCCTTGTGGCTGTGTTGCCACAGCGACCATCCCACGGATGTGGCCGGCTCGTGGCGCAGCGAGCACACCCACAGCGGCAGGTCGTCGAAGCGGAAGCGGATAAAGCGGTCGTAGCCGCTCTTGTTGGTATATATCATCACCTTGCGGCCGGCCTCGTTGAGGCAGTCGATCATCTCGCGGAGCTCGGCCACCACCTCGGCGGTGGTAAAAGTCTCGGCGTTGCCCCATTCCTCAACATCTATGATAAGCGGAAAATCGAGCACAACTCCGTCGACGGCGCGCAGAAAATTCTGCGCCTGGCGGAATCCCGGAGTGTCGAAGCGGAAAAAGTGATATGCCCCGGTGCACAACCCCTGGCGGCGTGCCGACTCGACGTTCATTACAAACTTCTTGTCGCGGAACGACACGCCCTCGCTTGCCTTGGCCAGGACAAACGACACGGTGTCGGCCGCCACGCGGGCATAGTTCACCGCGCCGTTGTGAGCCGACACGTCTATGCCCTTCACCGGGTAGCGGCTGCGGTCCACGTCGACATGCGCCGACGACTCCCTCATCAGAGGCCGCGATGCAACCCACACGATAAGCAGTGCCGTAATGGCGATAATGGCATATGCTATTTTCCTTGCCAATTAAAATTAGATAAATGATAAACTGTGTAGGAACACAAGCCGGAGGCTTGTGTTCCCACAGGCTGCTAATTCAGTACTTTATATCCGGCCCCGTCGAGCGCGTGGCGTATTTCGTCGATATGGTCGGCGTTGCGTGTTTCAAGCTCAACGCTGATGATGCAGCCGTTGATAGAAGTGGAGGCGTTGATGCGCTCGTGGTTCACGCTTATTATGTTGCCGCCTTTTTCGGCAATCACATTGCACACGCCGGAGAGCTGTCCGGGCTTGTCGTCGAGGTCGATGCGGAACGTGTAGTTGCGTCCGCTCTTGGTCAGGCCTTTGTTTATCACGCGGCTAAGAGTGGTCACGTCGATATTGCCGCCCGATACAAGGCACACCACTTTCTTGCCCTTGATAGGCACTTTGTTGAACATGGCGGCCGCCACCGACACGGCTCCTGCGCCTTCGGCCACCAGTTTGTGACGCTCGATAAGGGCAAGCATTGCGGCCGCCGTCTCGTCGTCGCTCACGGTCACTACTTCGTCGACATATTTGGAGCAGATGTCAAACGTGTTCACGCCCGGCTCTTTCACTGCGATGCCGTCGGCTATGGTCGACACCGAGTTCAGATGCTCGATTTTGCCGTCGTGAAGCGACACCACCATCGACGCGGCCCCCGACGACTGCACGCCGTAGACCTTAACGTCGGGTTTAAGCGTCTTGATGGCGAAAGCCACGCCGGAGATGAGGCCGCCGCCGCCCACAGGCACAATCACAGCCTCCACGTCGGGCATGTCGTTGAGTATTTCGAGGCCGATGGTGCCCTGTCCGGCTATCACCTTCTCGTCGTCGAAGGGGTGAACGAAGGTATAGCCGTGTTTGTCGCGCAGTTCGCAAGCCTTGGCATAAGCGTCGTCGTACACACCGGGCACCAGGCACACGTCGGCGCCGAAACCTTTGGTAGCCTCAACTTTGGAGATAGGCGCGCCGGCGGGCAAGCATATCAAAGCGCGTATGCCATTGTGAGTGGCGCCGAGAGCCACGCCCTGGGCATGGTTGCCGGCAGAGCACGCTATCACGCCGCGGGCTTTCTCTTCTTCCGAGAGTTGCGATATCTTATAATAGGCCCCACGGAGTTTGAACGAGCCGGTGAGCTGCAAATTTTCCGTTTTCAGCCATACATCGGCCTCAGGGTTGATTTGAGGAGCGGCCACAAGAGCAGTGTGGCGGGCAACACCGTTGAGCACGCGAGCGGCATTGAATATTTCGTTTATTTCGAGCATTATAGTAAAGTGTTAAGTATCTGTTATATTAAGGATGTAGGAACACAAGCCTCCGGCTTGTGGCTTATTTCGCAAGCCGGAGGCTCACGTTCCTGCTGTTTTAATCCTGTTCATTTTAGTTCTAATCGTAAATAGCGCCGCGTTGCGGGCGTTACGGGGAAAGAGTCAGACTGCCGGAGGCCCACCGCCCAAAGCACGGTGTCGCCCGAGGTGAGGAGCCATGCCGTCCGTTTTTGCCACGCGGAATATTTGGCGTCGGAGAAAAGGTCGCTCACCAGCCGCGAGCCGTTCATGCCGTAGGGGCGTATACGGTCGCCGCGATGCCAGTGGCGCAGCGTCAGCGGCTGCGAGGCTATCGCGGAGTCGAAATATGCCACCGAAGGGTTGCGTTCCGGCCGGAATTCCGCCACATCATGCTCGGTCACGGCGATATGCACGGGAGTGAGGATGTCGCGGCGAAGCGACACCGCCGTTTTGCAGTCGCCCGTTTCGGGCTTGCCTTTGGTCATGACAAGAATCCCGCGGCTAAGTTCCACCGTGGCCGTGTCTGTCGAAAACGTGCGTCCCGATGCCCCGGCTGATGCTATGATGTCGGCAACCTGAGAGGCGTTGAAGCCCATCGGGCGCAGCATTTCGTAGAGAAAGGCGCGAGGATGCCGCTCCGAGGCTATAATATCGCGTAAAAATATGACGTCGCCCTCGGTATATCGGGCCGCGCGCTCGGGCACAAGCGAATCGAGCAGGTCGCGGTTGTCGGCCAAATGCGCCATTGATGCTATTATAGCGTCCGACGCCTCGGGAAACTCTTTGTGGAGCACAGGCAACACAATATTGCGCAGGCGGTTGCGACGGAAGTCGCATTCGGCGTTTGTCGAGTCGGTTACATATTTGAGCCTCCGTTCGCCGAGATATTTCAGGATTTCGGCCCTTGACGTGCAGAGAAGCGGGCGCACTACAAAGCCGTTGCGCGGACGCATGCCTCCGAGACCGTGCACCGACGAGCGGCGAAGCAGATTCAAAAAGAAAGTCTCCTCCTGGTCGTCGCGGTGGTGGCCAACGGCCACGGCCTGCGCGCGCAGACTGTCGACTATCGTGTCAAACCATTCATAGCGGAGGCTCCGGCATGCCATCTCCACCGACTCGCCGGTGGCTTTCCGACGGGCATCCACGTCGAAATCCTTCACATAGAGGTCGACGCCCAGCTTGTTGCACAAATTCTGGCAAAAGCGCATGTCGCGGTTCGACTCCGCCCCGCGCAGATGAAAGTTGCAATGAGCGGCCACACATTCATAGCCAAGACTCGACAGCACACTTAAAAGTGCCACCGAATCGGCGCCCCCGCTGAGAGCAGTCACCACCGGACGCCCCTTCTCGAGCAGCCCGTGTGACGCTATGAAATCTTCTATTTCGCGTTCGAATGAAAACACGTCCAAAGTTATTAAATATTTTTATAACTGCCAATTTCGATGAGAAAAAATTGCACACATATCCAATTTATGGCGTTGATAGAAATAGAGGGTGCGTTAAAAAAGCGGTTTATGCCGAGATTGTAGGGACGCACGGCTCGTGCGTCCGTAGATAAACGATTGGTTATAAATTAAATAGAAATATAATTTCCCGGACGCACGGGCCGTACAATGCGGTTCAAATAAGCCATCACTATGGAGAAGAAGCGCGTAGCGCTTCAAGACAATAGCCGGGGGTGGAGCGATAGCGTAACCCCCGGTATGTGCATTGTAATCATCCGTGTGGTATTGGAGCGAGCGACAGCGTAGCGTTCTACACCACGGTTGGCATAATCGAACGCTCCGGCAGGCTCCGCTCCAAATCCCCGGTTGCCGGCAACCCTTTTCCGTGGGTTCGGTCGAGGCTTCGCCACGCCCTCACCCACGGCTATTGTCGGAAATCGCTACGCGATTCTGTGATATGCCCTTATTTGAACTGCATTGCACGGGCCGTACGTCCCTACCGTTTGGTATTTTGACACACCCTCCTCGCGGCAAGGTTTGCCGAGTAGCCACGTCTCCGACGTGATTAATCTGAATTGACGGCTCATTCACTGCCATTAACGTGAAAATCCTGCCCCTCCTGTTCTCCTGTCTTTTATATGTAGCAAAGGCCACAGGTATAGTTATCAACATTATGGCGAAATTGTGAAAACGTGGCGGAGGATATTGATTTTTTTTCGTACCTTTGACGCTGTTTTATCAACTCTCCAATCCAACGCACATCTCCCCGAAATGGCACAATTCGTTCATCTTCACGTCCATACGCAGTACTCCCTGCTCGACGGGCAGGCTTCCGTTTCCGCCCTTGTCGACAAAGCCATTGCCGACGGCATGCCCGGCCTGGCAATTACCGACCATGGCAATATGTACGGCATCAAGGAGTATTTCAACTATGTGAAAAAGAAAAAAGGAAAGATAAAAGATGCCATAAAGGACCTCAAAAAGCAGCTCGAAGAAGCCCCCGAAAGCGAAAAAGCCGCAATCGAGGCTAAAATCGCCGCAAAAGAGGCCGACCTCGCTTTCCGTCCAATTTTCGGCTGCGAAATGTATGTGGCGCAGAAAGACCTGCACGAGCATGTCGACAAGCGCGACACCGGACGTCACCTTATTGTGCTTGCCAAGAACCTCACCGGATACAAAAACTTGATTAAACTGGTGTCGAAGGCCTGGACCGAGGGCTTCTACTCGCATCCGCGTACCGACAAGCAGGAAATCGAGAAACACCGCGAGGGGCTGATAATATGCTCGGCCTGCCTTGGCGGCGAGATTCCGCAGCTGCTCATGGCCGGCGACTATGAAGAGGCCGACCGCCGTGTGAAATGGTGGAAAAGCGTATTCGGCGACGATTACTATCTCGAATTGCAACGCCACAAGGCCACGGTGCAGCGCGCCAACCATGAGGTGTACGAGGAGCAGATGCGCATAGAGCCGATGATAATCAGGCTCGCCCGCGAGAACGGGGTGAAACTTATCGCATCGAATGACTCCCACTTCGTGAACGAGTCCGACGCCGAGGCCCACGACCGCCTGATATGCCTCTCCACAGGCAAAAACCTCAACGACGAGGGCCGTATGCTCTACACCAAGCAGGAATGGCTGAAAACACAGAAGGAAATGTCGGAGCTGTTTGCCGACATCCCCGAGGTGCTCGACAACACCGTCGAGATTCTGTCAAAGGTGACGGAATATTCCATCGACCACGGTCCTATCATGCCATTCTTCGAGATTCCCGCCGAATTTGGCTCGGAGGAGGAATACCGCAGCCGCATCACCGAGAAGGAGCTGTTCGACGAATTCACGCAAGACGAAAACGGCAATGTTGTCCTCTCCGAGGAAAAGGCCAAGGAAAAAATAGAGAAACTTGGCGGTTATGATAAACTCTACCGCATAAAATTCGAGGCCGACTATCTGGCCAAACTCGCTTTCGACGGCGCCAAACGCCGATATGGCGACCCTCTGCCCGACGATGTAGTGGAGCGTGTGCGCTTCGAACTGTACATAATGAAGACAATGGGTTTCCCTGGCTACTTCCTTATCGTGCAGGATTTTATCAACGCCGCCCGCACCAAACTCGGCGTGAGCGTCGGCCCCGGACGTGGCTCGGCTGCCGGTTCGGTCGTGTCCTACTGTCTTGGCATTACCCAGATCGACCCCATGCGCTACGACCTGCTGTTTGAGCGTTTCCTCAACCCCGACCGTATCTCCCTCCCCGATATCGACGTTGACTTCGACGACGACGGCCGTGGCGTGGTCCTGCATTACGTCACAGAAAAATACGGCGAGGAAAAAGTGGCGCATATCATCACATACGGCACTATGGCGGCCAAGTCGGCCATCAAAGACGTGGCACGCGTAATGGAATTGCCTCTTGCCGAGAGCAACCGCCTGGCAAAACTCGTGCCGGCGCGTATGCCCGAGGTCGACGGAAAAGCTCTGAAAACCACGCTTAAAAACTGCTTTGAGCATGTGCCCGAGTTCGAACCCGAGCTCAACAGCCCCAATCCTCTGGTGCGCGACACTCTCAACTATGCGCGCCAGCTCGAAGGCAACGTCCGCAACACGGGCGTGCATGCCTGCGGCGTAATCATTTGCCGCGACGATATTTCCGACTGGGTGCCTGTTTCCACCGCCAACGACAAGGAGGAGGGCAAGCTGCTCGTTACTCAGTACGAAGGCTCGGTGATTGAGGAAACGGGCCTTATCAAAATGGACTTCCTCGGCCTCAAAACCCTCTCTATAATAATGGAGGCCGTAAACAACATAAAGCTCACCCGTGGCATCGATGTGGATATGGATAATATTCCCATCGACGACCCGGCCACATATAAGCTGTATTGCGAGGGGCGCACTATCGGAACATTCCAGTTTGAGTCGCCCGGCATGCAGAAATATCTGCGCGAACTCCAGCCCACGACATTCGAGGACCTCATAGCCATGAACGCCCTGTATCGTCCCGGGCCTATGGACTATATCCCTGAATTCATCGCCCGTAAACACGGTCGCTCGCCCATTGTCTACGACATACCCGAAATGGAAAAGTATCTCAAAGATACCTACGGCGTAACCGTGTATCAGGAGCAAGTCATGCTCCTGTCGAGGCTTTTGGCCAACTTCACGCGCGGCCAGAGCGATACCCTGCGCAAAGCCATGGGTAAGAAACTTATCGAGAAGATGAACGCCTTGAAGACTCTCTTCCTTGAAGGCGGACAGAAAAACGGCCACGACCCCAAGGTGCTCGAAAAAATATGGGCCGACTGGGAAAAATTCGCGTCATACGCTTTCAACAAGAGCCACGCCACATGCTACTCGTGGGTGGCCTTCCAGACTGCCTATCTCAAAGCGAACTATCCGTCGGAATACATGGCCGCCGTGCTTAGCCGCAACCTCACCGATATTACCAAGCTCACCGGATTCATGGACGAATGCAAGTCGATGAAAATCGCCGTGCTCGGTCCCGACGTAAACGAATCGTTCTCTAAGTTCGGTGTAAACGCCAAAGGCGACATACGCTTCGGCATGTCGGCCATTAAAGGCGTGGGCCCCAACGTGGTCGACGAAATAATAAAGGCGCGCAACGAGGGCGGAAAATTCAAGGATATTTACGACTTTGTCGAGCGCGTGCCCGCCGGCACCGTCAACCGCCGCGTGATGGATGCCCTCGCGCAGGCCGGAGCCTTCGACTGCTTCGAGGAAATAGCCCGCGAGGATTTCTTCGGGCTGAATCCCAAAGGCGAGTCAATGTCGGAAATCTTGCTCCGCTATGGCGTCCAGTTCCAGCGCAACAAGCAAAACCAGGAGGCATCGCTCTTCGGCTTCGACGAATCCATCAGCAACGCCGCCCGCCCCGCCATCCGTCACGAGGAGCCGTGGGCCACGGTGGTGCGCCTCGAAAAGGAGCGCGAGCTTGTGGGCATGTATCTCTCCGCCCATCCTCTCGACCCCTATTACATGGAACTAAACCATGGTGTCACGACTCATCTTTCCGACATCAAGGACGTGCCCATGAAAGACGGCATGGAATTCTCGTTCGGAGGCATGGTCACGGCATATGAGACGCGTCCCACGCGCAACGGCGGCACTTTCGGCATCCTCAAACTCGAGGATTATACCGGCTCATACGAGATTCGCCTTTTTGGCAACCAGGTCTACGATTTTGGCCGCTATGGCATACCGGGCACGCCCATATTTGTAAAGGCCCGTTACCAAAAACGCAGATTCGGCGACCAAATCGACCTCAATGTCGAGTCCATAACCCTATTGCAGGACATGAAAGGAAAGGTCCTCAACGGCATCCGTATCAAGGCCACGCTCGACGACATTCCGCAGCTTCATTCGCTATTGAAAGATTACATCGAGAAGGCAAAAAAGGAGGAGAACCCCGGCACACTGTCGTTCCGGCTGTTCGACCCCAAAGTAAACCGTTGGGTCGGCCTTCGCTCGCCGGCTCGCCTGTCGATGTCGCGGCAGCTTGTCGACATGCTCGATTCCCTCAATATCGAATACGAATTCAATTGATAAAAACTTTATAACTAATAACTTAATACCTGAAATAATGGCATTTACTTTTACCGACGAAAACGTCAACGAAATTATCGAATCCGGAAAACCCGTGATGATCGACATCTGGGGCACTTATTGCGCTCCCTGCATCGCTATGGCTCCGCTCATCGACGAGCTGGCCGCCGAATATGAAGGCCGTGTGGTAATCGGCAAATACAACGTCGACGACGAAGGCGACCTCTGCACCACCTACCGTGTTATGGCTGTGCCCACTTTCCTCTTCTTCAAAAACGGCCAAAAGGTAAACATCCGTCTCTCCGGTTCCCAGACCCGCGAGACTCTCGTTGCAAAACTCGACGAGCTCCTCACCCTCTAATCCCTCAGTGTGCAGGAGGGTGTGTCAAAAAGCTGTTTATGCCGAGATTGTAGGGACGCACGGCTCGTGCGTCCGTAGATTAACAATTGATTAACAGCCAATTACCAATATGGTTTCCCGGACGCACGGGCCGTACGTCCCTACCTTTGGTATTTTGACACACCCTCCTGCACGCAACCTTTTCCCTTTAACATTATCCTTTATACTTGATTTAAGTGGACCATTCGCAAAACAAGTCTTTTGGCAATTGGGGCGAGCAGGTGGCTGTGGATACGCTCGTGGCCGCCGGGTGCGCTATTGTGGAGCGCAACTGGCGAATGGGCCATTATGAGATAGACATAATAGCGCAGCAGGGGCAGTATATGATTTTTGTGGAGGTGAAGACCCGAAGCACGGCTGTGGCCGACCCGCTCATGGCTGTGGACAAGCGCAAGCGCGCACGCCTGGTAGCCGCCGCAGATGTGTTTCTGCGCACGCTCGACCGTCCGTTCGACTATCGGTTCGATATCATCACTATTATAGGCGCGCCCGGACGCTACACCGTGGAGCATTTCCCCGATGCCTTTGTTCCGGGGCTGCGCACCTACCGTTGATTTTTCATAAGAAGGGACTCGACGCCAAGCACATAGCTGTCGGCGCCGAAGCCGGCTATCGAGCCAATGCACACCGGGGCGATAAGCGAGCGTCGGCGTATCTCCTCGCGGGCTGCCGTGTTGCTTAGATGCACCTCAACCACGGGCGTGATGCCATGCACCGAAGCAATGGCGTCGGCAATGGCAAGCGAGGTGTGGGTATAGGCTCCGGCATTGAGCACTATGCCGTCGTAGCCGCCGGCATGTGCCTGCTGGATTGCGTCGATAAGCGCGCCCTCATGATTTGACTGGCTCCATTCCACGGCGGCGCGTCCGGCGAAACGCGCAGCCGTGCGCTCCATTATGTCGGAGAGCGTGTCGAAGCCGTAGATTTGCGGCTCGCGC
This sequence comes from Muribaculaceae bacterium, assembly GCA_009775125.1. Taxonomy (GTDB): domain Bacteria; phylum Bacteroidota; class Bacteroidia; order Bacteroidales; family Muribaculaceae; genus CAG-873. Next base: position 17,517 of record VSPD01000027.1, read on the forward strand.
GTGCCGAGCATATTGAGGTTCGGGCCGTTAAGTATCAATATCCGTTTCATTATTTCAGCTCAACCTTTACTGTTGGCGGCAAATCGGAGTTGCGACGGTCGACGGCATCTATCACGTTGTGGGCCAGATGGATAAACGACTGGGCCGTGATTGAGTCGCCAAGGGCAATGGGAGCACCGTCGTCGCCGTGCTTGCCTACTGCGGCCACGAGCGGAATCTCGGCCAAAAGTTCCACGTGGAATTTTTCTTTGAGCCGTTCGGCGCCGCCTTGTCCGAAGATGTAATAGCGTTCGTCGGGGTGTTTCTCGGGTGTGAACCATGCCATGTTTTCCACCACGCCAAGCACGGGCACATTCACTTTCTCGCCTGTGAACATGGCTATGCCGCGACGCACGTCGGCGAGCGCCACTTCCTGCGGGGTAGTCACTATCACCACACCGGTTATGCCGAGTGTCTGCACAAGCGAGAGGTGGATGTCGCTCGTGCCCGGGGGCATGTCGATGAGGAAATAGTCGAGTTCGCCCCAGTCGGCCTGTTCTATCAGTTGTGTCAGGGCTTTGGAGGCCATGGCTCCGCGCCATACAAGGGCGTCGTCGGCGTTTACGAGCAGGCCTATCGACAGCATCTTCACGCCGTATTTTTCTATGGGGATGATGAGGTCGCGGCCATCGACATTGTGCATGTACACCTGTTCGTCCTCAACGCCGAACATCTTTGGCATCGACGGGCCGAATATGTCGGCGTCGAGCAGGCCCACTTTGTAGCCTTCGCGAGCGAGAGCCACGGCGAGGTTGGCCGATACTGTCGATTTGCCCACACCGCCTTTGCCCGATGAGATGCCTATGATGTTTTTCACGCCCGGGAGCACCTGCGGCTTGGGAGCCGGAGCGACTTGACGCGTTTTCACGGCTATATTGCCTTGAATTTCAACGTCTTTGCCTACATGGGTAAGAATTGCCGTCTCGGCCGATTTCACGAGTGAGCGTATAAACGGGTCGGTGGGCCGGTCGAATATGAGCGAGAACGATACCTTGTTGCCGTCGATGCGCATGTCGTCTTCCACCATGCCGAGCGATACGATGTCTTTGCCGTTGCCCGGATAGCGCACGGTGCGCAGGGCGTCGAGTATGAGGTTGGGATATAGTGTCATTAGTAATTGGTCATTAGTAATTAGTCGTTTGTCGTTTGGCTCATCAGCTCCGGCATTTGGAGCTCGCCGCGTGAGTAGCTGCGATAGGTGTCCGGTTCTATCTCTACATCGGGCTCGATGAGGGCCGGCAGGGGCGGGAGGACGAAACGGATGTATTTTATTGTGAGGCCACGGTCGAGCCATTGCTGCTCGTAGTGGGTGCGGATTGGCGGTACGTGGCTTTGCAGGGGCGATGCGTAGAGGTCGGTGATGTCGAACTCGGGCGTGATGCCGTTGGCGCGGAGCATCTCGCGGGTGTAGGTAGAGAGGAATGGGCTGTCGGTTTTCAAATGCACCGTTCCGCCGGGAGTGAGCACGTGGCGGTACATTTCAAGGAATCGAGTGCCGGTGAGGCGTTTGCTTGCTTTGCGCATCTGCGGGTCGGGGAAAGTAATCCAGATTTCCGACACCTCGCCGGGGGCGAAAAACTCCGGAAGGAGCTCGATGGATGTGCGCAGAAATGCGGCGTTGGCTAAGCCTTCGGCCGCTACTTGGCGCGCGCCCGACCACATTCTTGCACCCTTGATGTCGATGCCTATGAAGTTCTTTTCCGGGGTGGTGCGGGCGAGGCCTACGGTGTATTCGCCTTTGCCGCATCCGAGTTCGAGTACGATAGGGTTGTCGTTCTTGAAATATTCATGCCAGCGGCCTTTCAGCGGAAAACCTTCTGCGCGAAGCACTGAAAACGGATATTGGAACACACATTCGAGACGGTCCATTTCCGCAAATTTGCGAAGTTTGTTCTTTCCCATGTCGGTGTCTATTTTCGGATAAGTTTGGATGTTGCGCGTGTGCCGTCGGCGAGGGTCACGCCCACGATGTAGATGCGGTTGGTCCACTGCGACGTCTCGATTGTGGCTGTGGTGGAGCCCGCCGCGATGCGTGTGAGCAGGGTGCCGGCAGTGTCGTAAAGCACGGCCTCGGCTATCGGCGAATGTGCCGAGCGAATCACTATGTCGGAGCCGTCGAAGTGTGCGCTTACGGTCTTTACGGCTTCGGAGTCGATGGTGAGAGTGGTCGACAGTTTCACTATGTCGAAATCTTGCCATTGTGCGGTGGATTCGAATTCGTCGCCCAAGTCGCCGAGGGTGTAAAGTTTCACAAGGTCCTGGCGCACGCCGTCCCACACGTTCTCGCCAAGGGAAGGTACGGCTGTGAGCTCGCGGGCGTCGATGCTTTCCAGCCCGGTCATGCCCTGCATGGCATGGTCGCCTATGTGTTCGAGGGCCGGGTAGAGGTTGAGCTGCACCACCTGGTCCATGCCTTTGAGGGCATATGAGCCTATCGTGGCTGTGGCCGGGGTGTAAGCCGAGACGATGTCGAGCGAGGTGTCGTTTACGTAGGCGTAATCGGGAATCTCGGTCACTTGCGCGTCAACTTTGGCAAGGGATGAGCATCCGAAAAACACGCCTTCGCCGAGGTCTTTCAATGCCGGGGCGAAAGCGGCATAGGTCAGGGCGGCGTTATGGGCGAATACACGTGGGGCGAGCGATGTAAGGGCCGAAGCCTGCGAGAGGTCGGCCACTTCGAGCCCTGCTCCGGCAAATGCCTCGGTGCCAACCGATTTCAGCGACGGGCCGAATTCAAAAGAGGCAAGGGCGACATCGCCGCGGAAGGCGCGGTCGCCTATCGCGGTAACATTTTCCGCGCCGTTTACTGCCGTCAGAGCCGTGCATCCTGCAAACATGCGGGCCGGAAGCGTGGAAAGTCCGCCAAGGCTTACGTTGTCGAGGGCGGTGCAGTCGGCAAATACAGACGTGCCGAAATCGGTCGAACCGTTGAGGGTTACTGTCTTTACGGCAGATCCGGCGAAGGCTCCTTCGCCAACCGACGCCACGGTTTCGGGGATGAACAATTCTTCGATGGCCGCACCGGCAAAGGCAGCGTCCTCGACGATAAGTCGCGCTGTGGCCGGAAATTCGAATTGTGAGAATCGTGCCCCGGCGAATATTCCCGAAGGAATCACATTTTCGGGATAATACTCATCGTTGGCGCGAAACACGGCAATCTCGGCTTTCGAAAGGTCGAGCGACTGCAAATTTTCGAGTCCCGCGATATATTTCAGGTCGGCGTAAGATATTGGCCCGTCGATTGCGAGCGAACTAAGGTCCGACGAGCTGCCGACGAGCGATTTCACCTGTCCGGCCTCTGTGGGCGATATGGTGAGCGCCGCCGCGGAAATCCACGCCGGAAGTATCAGGCATAATATTTGAAATCTGTTCATAGTCAATTATAATACAAGGAGATGGAGATTTATTTCAGTCGTATTGTTCAACCTGCAAAGATAGTGATTTTCTCTCGAAAATGCAAATTTTAGTCTCAGGGCAAAAATAAGACCGTGAATTGTCCGGCAGCCCTGACATCGGTTCCGTGTATTCCGTAAATTACGTGTATTCCGTTAATCTCCGCAATCTCCGTAATTCCCGTAATACACGTAATATACGAAATCTACGGAGGAGCGAGGCTTAGAAATTGGAGAGGAATTCGGTGAGGTTTACGGCGCGGTCGAGGCCGAGTTTCTTGCGCAGGCGGTAGCGCGACATCTCGACGGAACGGAACGAGATGTTCATGAGCGGGGCTATGTCCTTGGAGCTGAGGCCCATTTTAAGGTAGGCGCAGAGGCGCAGGTCGGCGGGGGTGAGTATCGGGTATTCTTTCGACAGGCGGGCAAGATAGTTTTCGTACACCACGTCGAAATTGCTGGTGAAGTTTTTCCAATCGTCGTCGTGGCTGATGTTTTCGCTTATGAGCGATTTGATTTTTTCGATTTGCTTGTCGATTTTTGTAGTGGTTTCCGTCGAAAGCGACCCTTGTATGTGCGTGAGATGGTCGGAGATGTCGAGGAGTATCTCGTTTTTGCGAATCACGTTCATGATAATGTTGGAGAGCTCGGCGGTCTTGTGCTTGAAGTCATATTCAAGTTTTTCCGATTTAAGCCGTTCGATTTCAAAGTCCTTTTCGAGGGCTTCTTTCTGTGCGGCGCGGTTTATTTCTTCCATCTCGCGGTTTTTGCGCAGCTCCATGGCTGTGGCGGCGCGCCGCGAGTAGATGCGGAACGCTATCCAGCAGAAGTACACGGTAACGAGCACGAGGACGAAATAGAACAGCTTTGCCACCGAGCTGCGATACCAGGGCGGAAGCACGGTGAAGGGCAGGGTGGTGAATGCTGTGTGTCCGGTGAAATCGTCGACGGCTTTTACGTGGAATACATAGTCGCCTTCGTGGAGGTGGGTGTATTCCTTGCCGGTGGCGTCGGAAATCGGACTCCATTGTTTGTCGTAGTTTTCGAGCATCACGGAATAGTGCACGGCCTCGTCGTCGCAAAATTCGCCGGAAAGGTATTCGAAACGCAGCGAATTGAGGGTGTATGGCACGGTGAGCGTGCGTTCGTTGTCGACGAAGATTATGCCGGCATAGAGTAGTGAGTCCTGGTTGGCGTAAACGGCGGTGATGCGTGGCGGAGTTTCCTGCGGCGGGGTGATGGGACGGTTGGTGGACACTTCGTAGAATCCGTCGCGGCACGGCACGAGTATTTTGTTGGGTGTCACGAAGTTGAGCTGTTCGTAGCCGGGAATGAAATTTTTTGCGAGGCGGCGGTAGGTGAGAGAGTCGGGCGATAGCTGAGCCGACCCGGCGATATTGCCGGAAAGCACGTTTACTCCGCGGTACGACACCACCCAAGCCTCGTTGGCGGCGGGAGAGGTGTAGATTCGTGATGTGGACGTGGGCCCGAGAAGGTGGTTGATATTCTCTTCGGGGACGAATGTGCCTGATGCGCGGTCGAACCGATAGATATCGTCGGCAGTCGACACCACAATCTCTCCGAAAAGGCGCATCACCACATTGTCGTTGTCCGACGGCAGGCCATGAGCCGATGTATATAGTTTTACGGTGGTGAATTTTGTGAAATCTTTGTCGGGTTTCAGACGGTAGACGCCTTTTAGCCAGTGTCCGATCCACCATTGTCCGTCGCTGTCTTCGAGAGGGCGTCCGCCAACGTCGGAATAGCCCTTGATTTTTCCGTCGGCCACCCACGTGCCCGCCGGCGTGCGGTGCAGCAGGTAGAAATCGTCGTAAGTGGAAGCCATGGCGTAGCCGGGTTTGGTCTTTATCGGGGTCACCGACCATGCTCCGGGGGCGTTCTCGATTTTGCGAAGCGACGGTCCGGTGCCGTAATATATGCCTGCGTCGCTTGAAATGAACAGGGTTTGTCCGATTGTGTCTATATTCCACACTTGGCCTTTGAGCAGCGATTTCACGTCGGGAATCCTCGCGGCGGCAGGCGCCGGATATTGCATGGCGTATAGTCCCTGGTTTGTGCCGAGATACAGGGTCTTGTCTTTGAGCAGGGTTACATATCCCGTGCCGAATGTTGATTCAGCGCCGAGAAGGTTGCGCACGGGCGAGTTCATCTGCACATAGTCGATGCCGTTGTCGAGGCATAGCCAGATATTGCCCAGGTTGTCGAATCCGCAACCGAGCACGGTGTTGTTTTGCAGGCCGGAATCTACATTAATAAAGGTGTTTTCGCCTGTGAGGAAGTTTTTAATCACGGCTCCGTTGTTTACGGTGCCGAATATTATTTCATTTTCGGATATGGCTGCCGAGAAGCATTGGTTTTCTTGAAGGAATGAGTCGATGTCGGTGTTGTATTTGTGCATTTCCGACCCGTCGAACAGAAACAGGCCGGAAAAAGAAGTCACCACCAGCAGCCTGTTGCCGGGCATTGGCAGCAAGGCGCATATTTTGTCGTGAATCAGGTCGGCCGAAGGCATGGCGCCGAGTTCTTCGCCGTTGACACGAGCCAGGCCGCCGTCTTGGAATCCTACATATATATCAGTGCCGAAAATGGCTGAGGCCGTTATCTTTTTTTGTGATTCAATATGGCGGCAAGCCCCGTTTCGGCAGCAAATAAGCATGTAGTCGGTCTGGAACCAGATGTCGCGGTCCTTTTTCATGATATGCCATACGTCGGAAAAAACGGGGGTGTTTTCCGGCAAGGCAGGCACGAGAGAACGGTAGCGGGGACGGTTGTTGGCAGAGTCGGGCTCGAAATATCCGAAATCGTAGGATGCGCCCACGTAGATGCGTCTCGACTCGTCGTCGGCGAGGACGCTTCGCACGGCGGTTTTGTTTAGCACGTTTGCCTTCTGCCATGAGCGAGAGTCGAAGAGCAACAGGCCTTCGTTGTTGCCAAAAAGCATCGCTCCGCTCCCGTCTTGCGACACAGCCCAGTTCTGCGAGCCGCCTGAATAGGTGTGCCTGGAAAAATTTTTCACGATGGGAAATGAAGCCCGTGTCTCTATCGGAAACAGGATGGAGAAAAGAGCGATTAAAGGAATCAAACCCGCAATTCTTTTTATGGTGGGGCAACTCATGGATTTTGAAAAAAGGATTTAGACAATGCAAAGATAATGAATATTTTGATGTGAGTTACATTTTTGGCGAAATAAAATCGGCTAAAAAGTAATGTTGAGGATAAAACATTGATAATCAACGGTATGTGTTTTTGATGTTGTATTTATGTTGAGTGTGATTTTTACTGTTGTTGAGTTTTCGTGAATGGATTTTCTTGCAAATGAACGATTTGTGGTATAACTTTGCAACATGGTTCCGAAGTCAAAAGTGGCTCGGATTAGTTCACTTGACAAACTTCGGTAACGTCCCTTTTGCTTTTCTTTATACAAATTATTCGTTATAATAATATCAAGCAAGGGTACATTTTCCCCGGTAAAAAATTACACGATTCTTTTTTGTTTTTTTCTGTTTTTATCCTAAATTTAACCCAAATATCACAGACTGAATTTATACCCTATTTTGCATTTTAATCATCGTTCTCATAAAATAAGACAAGTAAATGTATTTTGAGTGAAGCGGAATCCGTGAGGATACCGCTTCATTTTTTTTCTGAAAGAAACAAACGTTTGCTTTTTAATGGCTATTTTTGTAACTTTGCGCTTATTATGGAAATGTCACAAACACTAAATAACATACTCCAGACCATAGGCGTGGCTGTGATAGTGATCATGGCCGTGGTGTGGCTTATACGCCGTATTATAAGGAAAAGGAAAGGTGATGCCGGCTGCGGCTGTTCAGACTGTGAAGGTTGCGACATGGCCTGTCCTTCAAAGCCTCGTCCGAAAGACAACGGCAAGTCTGTGTTGCCGTTTGTGGCCGTGCTGTGTCTTGGGGCGCAGTTTGCCGCTGCCTCGCATAACGAGGAAGCTCTCCGGAAGCTCGACGCTTTAATCGAGCATATGGCCGATTATACTCAGGTGCGCGAGGCTCAGTTTGAGGATTTGCGCCGTCAGGAAGCCGGAACTAAGAATCTGGAAGAGAAATTTTGGCTTACACGCACGTTGTTCGACCATTACACGGTGTTCTTGAAGGAATGAGTCGATGTCGGTGTTGTATTTGTGCATTTCCGACCCGTCGAACAGAAACAGGCCGGAAAAAGAAGTCACCACCAGCAGCCTGTTGCCGGGCATTGGCAGCAAGGCGCATATTTTGTCGTGAATCAGGTCGGCCGAAGGCATGGCGCCGAGTTCTTCGCCGTTGACACGAGCCAGGCCGCCGTCTTGGAATCCTACATATATATCAGTGCCGAAAATGGCTGAGGCCGTTATCTTTTTTTGTGATTCAATATGGCGGCAAGCCCCGTTTCGGCAGCAAATAAGCATGTAGTCGGTCTGGAACCAGATGTCGCGGTCCTTTTTCATGATATGCCATACGTCGGAAAAAACGGGGGTGTTTTCCGGCAAGGCAGGCACGAGAGAACGGTAGCGGGGACGGTTGTTGGCAGAGTCGGGCTCGAAATATCCGAAATCGTAGGATGCGCCCACGTAGATGCGTCTCGACTCGTCGTCGGCGAGGACGCTTCGCACGGCGGTTTTGTTTAGCACGTTTGCCTTCTGCCATGAGCGAGAGTCGAAGAGCAACAGGCCTTCGTTGTTGCCAAAAAGCATCGCTCCGCTCCCGTCTTGCGACACAGCCCAGTTCTGCGAGCCGCCTGAATAGGTGTGCCTGGAAAAATTTTTCACGATGGGAAATGAAGCCCGTGTCTCTATCGGAAACAGGATGGAGAAAAGAGCGATTAAAGGAATCAAACCCGCAATTCTTTTTATGGTGGGGCAACTCATGGATTTTGAAAAAAGGATTTAGACAATGCAAAGATAATGAATATTTTGATGTGAGTTACATTTTTGGCGAAATAAAATCGGCTAAAAAGTAATGTTGAGGATAAAACATTGATAATCAACGGTATGTGTTTTTGATGTTGTATTTATGTTGAGTGTGATTTTTACTGTTGTTGAGTTTTCGTGAATGGATTTTCTTGCAAATGAACGATTTGTGGTATAACTTTGCAACATGGTTCCGAAGTCAAAAGTGGCTCGGATTAGTTCACTTGACAAACTTCGGTAACGTCCCTTTTGCTTTTCTTTATACAAATTATTCGTTATAATAATATCAAGCAAGGGTACATTTTCCCCGGTAAAAAATTACACGATTCTTTTTTGTTTTTTTCTGTTTTTATCCTAAATTTAACCCAAATATCACAGACTGAATTTATACCCTATTTTGCATTTTAATCATCGTTCTCATAAAATAAGACAAGTAAATGTATTTTGAGTGAAGCGGAATCCGTGAGGATACCGCTTCATTTTTTTTCTGAAAGAAACAAACGTTTGCTTTTTAATGGCTATTTTTGTAACTTTGCGCTTATTATGGAAATGTCACAAACACTAAATAACATACTCCAGACCATAGGCGTGGCTGTGATAGTGATCATGGCCGTGGTGTGGCTTATACGCCGTATTATAAGGAAAAGGAAAGGTGATGCCGGCTGCGGCTGTTCAGACTGTGAAGGTTGCGACATGGCCTGTCCTTCAAAGCCTCGTCCGAAAGACAACGGCAAGTCTGTGTTGCCGTTTGTGGCCGTGCTGTGTCTTGGGGCGCAGTTTGCCGCTGCCTCGCATAACGAGGAAGCTCTCCGGAAGCTCGACGCTTTAATCGAGCATATGGCCGATTATACTCAGGTGCGCGAGGCTCAGTTTGAGGATTTGCGCCGTCAGGAAGCCGGAACTAAGAATCTGGAAGAGAAATTTTGGCTTACACGCACGTTGTTCGACCATTACACGGTGTTCGACTGCGACTCGGCCGCTTTGTATGGCGACCGGGCCATAAATATGGCGCGGCTGCTCGACCGTCCCGACCTTGAAGCCGAGTTGCATATCAAGAAGTCGTATACGCTCACGGCCATAGGCTTGCTCGACCAAGGGCTTGCCGAGCTTGAAATGGTCGACAAATCGTGTCTGTCGGCCGATGCAATGGTCGACTATCTGGGCCAGCGCGTATATTGGCTGACTCATTCCGACCAATATCGCAACATAACAAGCCAGGACGAGCCCTATTCCGCCGCCGTGGCTGCCGTGCTCGACTCCATAAATGATATAATCGAGCCGTCGCACCCCGAATACGTTTATTATTTGTCTTACCGGGCCATGAGGCGCGGCGCCGACGAGCAGAGGGCCGCTCTCGCCAAAGTGGAGCCGCTGATGGCTAATTTCAAATATGACAAGCACGAGGAGGCCAAGGCCGCATGGACCGTGTCGCAGCTGCACAAATTTCTTGGTGACACCCGCAGATATGAGGAAATGCTCATAAATTCGGCGTTTGCCGACCTCAGGGTGGTGAACCGCGACATCGCTTCCCTCGAAGATCTCGCCGATATTCGATACCAGGACGGAGATCTTGAACGTGCATATAAATATATAGGATACTGTATCGAATGTGCGGCCGGCTACAAGAACAGGGCCCGTGTGCTCGGCGTGGCCACAAAGCAGACCGATATCAACAAGGCTTATCAGGACCGTGTCACATATCTTCAAGGCCAGACGCGCACTTATCTTTCGGTGCTGGTAGTGATGATTATATTCTTGCTGGGCACTACGCTTTACATATATTTCCAACGCCGACGTCTAAGCGCCTCTAATGTTGAGCTGCATCGAGCCAACGAGCGCGTGCAGGGCAATCTGCAAGGGCTGTCAGACGCTTATCAGCAGATTGCCTCGAATAATGAGCAGCTTCTCACGCTTACCGAAAGGCTGCGGTTGAGAAATGAGGAACTTGCCCTGTCGGAGACATCCAAGCGCGAGAATTTCGGCTCGCTGTTCATGCTGTGTTCAAAGTATCTCGACAAAATTAGCCAGGTGCGGCGCAACATAGGGCGTCAACTCAAAGCGAAGCAATATGACGCTGCGCTGTCGACTGTTGAAAATGCCGAGACCGGACAGGACGAGGTGAAGGATTTCCACGAGCAGTTCGACCGTCTGTTCCTGAAACTGTATCCGACATTTGTATCCGATTTCAACTCGCTGCTTCGGCCCGGCGAGGAGATAATACCCAAGGAGGAAGGCCGGCTAAATACCGACCTGCGCATCTATGCGCTGATATTTCTCGGCATCACCGACTCGGTGACGATAGCCGAGGTGCTTCATTGCGCGTCGCAGACGGTATATAACAAAAGAATGAAGGTGCGCAACAAGGCAATCGACGACAAGGATCGCTTTGTCGACCGCGTGCGTGCCCTCTCGCCCGAATCGGACCGCGGAGCCGGTAAAGTAGAGCCGGTGGAATAGGAACGCCAACCACCGGCTTGCGTTATTATTTAACAGGAGGGAGTGAATCCACCCGGTAGGAACACAATTGATTAAAATAATTTGTGAAATCAGGGCACAAGCCGTAATTCCAGTGCATTAATATTTAACAGGCAGGGAGTGAATCCACCCGGTAGGAACACAATCCTCCGGATTGTGAAAAATATAATCACAATCCGGAGGATTCTTTGCCTTGCAAAGCGCTTCGCGGTCAGTGTCCCTACATAATTGATTCAAAATAATTTGTGAAATCAGCGAAATTTGTGTAATTCGGGGTAAAAAAAGAGCGCGACCGCGCTCCGGGGTACACAAATTTCACAGATTGCACGAATTTCACAAATTTCTTTCCGAATCGCTACGCGATTCCATGCACCGACTTTTGGGCTTGTTCCCTAATAACGTATATTGCCGAGATTTCGGAAAAACAGTTGAGGATGTCTCAAAAAGCTGTTTATGTCGATATTGTAGGGACGCACGGCTCGTGCGTCCGCATATGAACAGTTGATTATCAATCAAATACCAATATGATTTCCCGGACGCACGGGCCGTGCGTCCCTACCTTTGGTATTTAGACACACCCTCCTGCCGTCTTGAAGCGCATACGCGATTCTTTCGCAATGGTTTATTTTTTGCGGGGAGCGTAGCGAACGGGATAGGATGGGCGTGTGCGGCCGGTGATGATATTGTTGAGTTTGCCGCGGTTGAGCTGGCGGCGTATGCCCGATACGTGGTCCATATACACTTTTCCGATGAGGTGGTCGTATTCGTGCTGGATGATGCGTGCGAGGAATCCGGAGAATTCTTCGGAGTGCTGCTCGAATTTTTCATCGAGCCATGTAAGGCGCACGTGCTCAACGCGTTTCACGTCTTCCGACAGGCCGGGAAGGCTGAGGCAAGCCTCGGAGCGGGTCTCGACAGGGCCGTCGAGCACTTCGAGGGTGGGGTTGATGAGGGCTTTTTTCCAGCCGGCACATTCGGGGAATGATTCTTCGAGGGGCGAGGCGTCGATTACGATGAGCTTGATGTTGCGGCCAATCTGCGGGGCGGCCAGGCCTACGCCTTCGGAGAAGTACATGGTTTCGAACATGTCGTCGATCAACTGCGCCAGTCCTTCGTAGTCGGCTGTTATTTCCTGGGATGTTTCACGGAGCACGGGGTGTCCGTAAAGGTATATGGGGAGTTTCATTTTATGATTGATGTATGGTTACGGGTTTGTGGAGGAGAAAGAGGATAGCGATGAGAGGTAGTCGTTAAGGATTATGGCGGCGGAGATTCGGTCGACCATGGCTCGGTCGCGCCGGTCGGTCTTTTTAAGGCCGCCGTCGAGCATGGCTCGGTGGGCGAGAACGGATGTGAAGCGTTCGTCGGAAAAGACAAACGGCATGTCGGGCAGCAGTTTTTGCAGGCGCGCCACGGCCGGGCGTAGCCATTGCTGCGATTCCGAGGGTTCGCCGCGCATGGTTGTGGGCAGCCCGACTATTATTTTGTCGACGGTCTCGCGCGAGCAGTAGGCGGTGATGAATTTCTCGAGGTCGCACGTGCGCACGGTGTCGAGGGGGTTGGCTGCTATGCACAGAGGGTCGGTCACGGCTATGCCGCAACGTTTGCGTCCGAAATCTATGGCAAGGAGTCGTCCCATTTCGGGCGCAAAGTTACAAAAAATCCGCGAAACGGGCAAGGTAAAAATCAGGGAAGTGGCGCGCGGGGAAATGCGTCGATATATGAGCCGGGTGTGGAGTTGACGATGCGTATTCCGCGCGTGGCGGCAAACCGGGCTATGGTGTGGTAGGAGGCGAAAGCTATGCGGAAGCTGTCGAGGATGGTGTGGAGCGGGCGGTGGAGGTAGTCGGTGCGCACTCGCGCCAGTTCTTTGTCGTTGTCTTTGTAAAAATGCGGCTGTATCGACACCACCCGGTTGTTGTCGTTGACAGATATTGTTTTCATCCACGAATGGTCGGCTCCGGTGAGGTATATTTCCTTGAATCCCATGGCGATGGCGGCCATAATCGAGGGAATGAGCACGTTGCGCGGGCGCGGCATGCCCCATCCGCGGGCAAAGGCTGCGTTTTCGAGGGGGAGGAAGCCTTCGACGGCGATGTCGTTTACCGTGAGGGTGTCGATGTTGACAGACGCGGGTATGAGGCGCCGCCGGCGTGCGGGCACTATCAGGGTCATGGGCCAGTCGACGCGCGCGAGGTTGTCCCACAGGCGTGTTACGTTAGGGTCGTCGGTCGCGGAGAAAAAATGCGGGTCGATGAGCACGTAATAGCGCGGGCGGAGCGTGCGGAATTCCGGGGCGTTTGCCGCGAAATTCACGGCGAGGGTGGGGTGGGCCTGCAACGAGGGCAGGCTCTCGGCTATGGTTTGGTTGAGCGACGGGCCGTTGGCGAGGATAATAAGCGGGCGCGATGTGTCGGCATCGGCCTTTATGATTGTGGCACGGCGGCGTTGCGTGAGCAGCTTCACGATGCTTTTTGCCGTCTGTCCGAGCCGCGAGGCGAAGGAGGCTATTTTGTCAGAGGCTGTTTTTGTCATAGACGTGGGTGCGGAGATATTCGGTGACGGGCGTGGGGCGGAACGAAGGGTAGGCGGCTGTGAAATTTTCAGGACAGGTGGCGTCGGTGGTGAGCCGGTCGAAGAATTGGCGGCCGTACCAGATGCGTGCCAGGCGCGGAGGGATGGCAAAGAGCCGTTTGCCGTCGATGCGGCAGGCTATGGCGTCGGCAAGGTCGGAGATGGCAGGGTCGGTGCCGTCGGTGAGGGTAAGCGTTTCCACGGAGCCGGCTGCCATCATGGCTGCGCGGGCCACGTCGACGCCATGCACCACCGATATGCGGGCCTCGCAGCCTTTTATTGTTACGAAGCGTCCGGCATAGATGCTTTCGGCGATGCGGCGGGGCAGTCCTGTCATGCCCGTGGCCACGATGCAGGGGCAGTGGAGCACGGCCAAAGGAAGGCCGAGGCGGCGCGTTTCGGCATCGAACGCGGGGTCGGCGTTGGCGGTGGTGTCGTCGGTGACGATTCGCACGGCACGTGTTGGCGCCGACTCTTCATCATAGGCAGGTTCGCCGTCGGCGATTCCGGCTTCGCGGCGCAGATATGGAAGCAGGAAGTCGTTGCCGCAGAGGTCGAACAGTATGTCAGATATTCTGTGCATAGTTTTTCATTATGAGGTAACAAGCGGTGAGGCCGGCGGCCATAAGGGCGCAAAATACCCACATCCACCGGCGCAGGCTCTTTTCGTGACGCAGATTCAGCACCACATACACGGCTCCGAGGACGAGAATGGGGGCAAAGGGCGTGCCGTAGCGCGAGACAGTGCCTCCGAGCATGTAGGCCGGAGCCAGCCAGCAGACTGCGGCCCAAAGGTATAAAAATTTCAAGGGTTTTGTCGACCGTCGCCAGCCTTTTGCAATATAATAGAGAATCAGGCCGCCAATGATATACCAAGGGAAAGCAAACCGGTAATAGGTGGCGGCGTAGCCCATAAAATGTCCGCCGCCGCTTAAATCCCAAGGGAAAGGAATGAGAAATTGAACAAGAATCCCGGCCGGAAACACTATTAGCTGCTGCCATATGTGCAATCCGCCGTCGCGGTTGATGACGGATAGCCAGACGTCCTGGTTGGAGCCTTTATGGTTGTCTGCCATAAGGCCGATGTTGGCTTGCCCCATGTCCTGCACGGCAATGCCCATGGCAAGGCTGCGTTCCAGCGCGTACATGGCTATGATTGTGGCCACGACCACGGCGATGGCCACGCTGTAGCGTCGCCAATTTAAACACGGCGTCATCAGAATCACGCCCAGCAGCATCATCGAGGCCATGGAGGTGCGCAGCCATATTACAGTCACGACGGCGACAACAGCCACGGCCAGCCATTTCGGGCGACGGATGTCGACCATGGCGCGGGCAAAAGCCGGCACAGCACAGCACAGGAGCGCGTCCTTGGTCATAAGAGCCGACATGTATAAAAACGCCGCCACGGCAAAAATCATAATCATGCCCCACATCCCGGCATATGCGGCGCCCTGCCGCGATGGGATGAGCCTTGCGGCAAGGCTGCCGGTGAAAATGCCTCCAAGCAATATGGCCGTGCCATTCACCGCCATCGGAGCTATGACCGACCGGCCGAACAGCTTGATGCACGCCCACACCACCGAGATGTGGCCGAGGAACATATCGTCGACCGGCTCAACGTCGTGATAGCCGGCCATATAGAGCGCGCCACGCCACGACCGCGCCGGATCGTAAAGCAGCCCCGGGTTGTCGAGGCCCGTGCCGCCCACATTGGCGAAATAATACCAGTTTACGGAAATGAGCGTCGCGGCTGCCGTCGCGGCCACTGCGAGCACTGCCCATCCGCCGGCACTCCGCCACGACATGCGGCTGTAAACCCCTGCTGCCGCCGCGCCCATCGCAAGAAGCGCGGCCAGTCCCTGCCAGTACATCCTGTTTGGCATCACGGCAAGCATCACCGCGCACGCCGCGGCATACGCCACAGCCCCTATGGCAATCCATCTTGGCCGGATTGCCCGATGAGCGGGAGAGGCGTGGAGCGTTTGACTGTGCACGTTTTTTATCATCATTTGATAATTTTTGCAAAAATACGCAAAAAACTACATCCGTGCAAAGCCTTTTTTATCAGCAGAAAGGAGAGAGGAGAAATGAGTGCCAAATCCGATAATGTCAGATTAGGTTGAAGAATTTCATCAGGATGTTCCTAAACACATTATCCAGCTAATTCAGATTGGAAACATACCAAGCTATACCCCCGGCTTCAGTCCATTTGTAATGATATTGCGTATTTAAATCGTAAAGAGTTGTTGTTGACGCCAAATCGCCATTTGTATGATCTATATATATGCTATAGCCTCCAATATCATCGTAAATACGTGGATTAAAATTTTTAGTTAATTCGTTCCAACTTATCTGCCTGTCTATTATTTCATCATACGATTCATGTATCTGCTTAGCTTCAGATAAGGTCATAAGTCTCCATTTTCCATTTTTATCATCGGGCTCATAGTTTGATGAGTATTCAGTTGCTTCATTCCACGATAAAATGGGGTCACTGCCACGACTATTTGCTAAAATTATTGACATACTTCTATTAATTAAGACAACGCCAAGGGGTTTTAATATATTTTTTTGTGTATCAGAAAGACCAGAGTATGTGTATTGGGAATAGTACCGTCGCATACCATCCTTTGTATTAACAAAGGCCATGTTGCCTGTTTGGATTTCGTCATCGGGCAGGTTGGGTTCGTTCTCTATATTGTTAAAATCTAACTTGTCAACAGCAGAAGACATTGCGTATACTATGTCCTCTAAATTCAAAGGGTTGTCATAAAAGTTTTTTAAGATATCATAGGCGTTTTCTTCTCCGGATAATTTGTAGAAAAGTTCATCGCTTGTGCCCAAGGCAACAGCAGTTTCAAGACATTTTTTGAAATATGGAAAATATTTATCTTTTGAATATTGATAACTAAGGTAATAGTACGTAAGGGTAAGTTTGCAGATATCTTCCGCATTTAATTCGTCAAAAACAGCATATGCTTCATATGCATGTTGTGAGATTACATTTTCTGTTAATTTAGAACAGGCAGCCCTAAAAGCTATATCTACGTCTTCATTGGATGAGGAGCAAGAATATGTCAAAATTGACAAAATGGGCAAAAACAATAGTAAGCAAGTTTTTTTCATAAGGATAGAATTGCTCTATGAATTTATGTATAATTTACCAACTTGTCGGTACATCCTCAATATAGTGGTTATAATCCATCGTCCATTTTAGGGCATATATTCCTTCGCCGAACGGCTCGTCTGCCTTTTTAAGAGTATAATTGTTTCCCTCATAATCAATCACGTATTCACCATTTGATTTTTTGTATATGCGATATTGTTTGTCGGAACGGGTTTTAGTGTAATTAAGCCAATCAATGGTGTAGACATTGACTTTGCCGACGTAAGTGCCAGAATGAGCGAAGTTCTCCACCGGGCCTGAATCCCACAGCACCTCCTTTGCTTTTTCTTTCGTACAACTCGAAAGAAAACATATAGAAATTAAGACAATGATAAAAATTACAATTTGAGACGATGATTTCATATTTTTATACTTTAATTCCGTATTGGGTGCAACATTTAATTTTGTTTTCTGTCCTTGATTAGAAACTACTGGGCCAGTAAAAATGTATTATTCCTTATCTTTTGTAGCTTTTAAGATTCGATTCCGATTTTTTAATTGAATCATTGTAGGCTGTTTTATTTTATGGGGTTGTTTGGAGCCGAGCCGGTGCTTCCGATATGGCTTTTCCATTCGTATCCGCAATTTTTGCAAACTTTATGTCCATTACGTGTGGTTGGATTCCACTTAGTGTTGCTGTTGGGACATTTCCCGTATGATGGGCCGTGGTTTTTAAAGGATGGATTGTCCGAATTGTTGGTCTGGTTATATGAAATGTCGGTTTGAGGGCAAGACCAATACTGGGATTGTCCATTCGCGTATATAATCTGGACTATATCTCCTTTTTTGAAAAACCATCTCCAGGGTGTGGTTGGTCCCAATATGAGTCCGCCTCCGTTGCCAACGGTTTGGTACTCAGAATTGTTGCGGTCGGAGGATTGAGCAACGACTTGGACGGTGAGATTATATCCACTTTGATTTTGACATTTGAAATAAATGTGTCCGTCATTCTCAATGTTAAACCCACCGAAAAACTGTGCGTGTGCCATTAATGTAAGCACACAAAATAGGAATATGAATGCGAATCTTTTCATGGCTAATTTCAATTAAATCAGGAAGTAAACCAGCAGGAAAATTACCAATAAAACTCCTGCGATTAATACGAATGCTTTTTGCGTGTTTTCTTTGTCGAGATCAAAAACGGATTTTAAGATTAATGTGACAATGCCGCCGATTATTGCAGCGGGAATAAACATTAGAAATAAGTCAATCAGGAATCCGACGACAGTCAGGGCTTCGTCGGGATGTTTGCTGATTTCGTATACTCCTCTTGCTGCGGTATCCCATTTCCCGGCAAATATTGCAGGGGCGCAAGATGTTATAAGAATTGAAATGGATAAAAGACGGTTCATTATGTGATATATATTTATGGTAGTTATTCGGGGTGGAGGAAGTCGGAGAGGGGGGATTTGTAGAGGGTGAAGGTGTGGGTTTTGGAGGGGTTGGATTGGGTGATGCGGAGGGTGACGGTGGCTTTCATGGCTTTGAGGGCGTCGGCTTCTTCGGCAAGTTTTGTTGTGGCGGTGTCGTAATACATATGGTCGTATTCGTCCCAGTCGGATTCGGTTTTTTGTGCAAGGTCTATCAGGGTGTCGTGCCAAGAGCGGCAATTTACATATTGCCCTGCGTTTATTTGTTGGATGGCGGTATGAATTTCATAAAAAGGGGTGTTGAGGATTAGGGTATGCTTGCCGCCGGCGTATGATTCGGTGTAGCTTTGGCGGTCGTTTTGCTCGAGATTGGAGAGGGAGAATGAGGCTTCGCGGTTGTCGATGGAGAGTGTGAGGCGGTATTCGAGTTCGTGGCCGGAGAGTTGGTCGCCGAGGGTGGAGGTGATGGTGAATGACCACATTGGGTTGTCGAATTTGGAGGAGACTGTTATGTTGTCGGCGACGAGGGTCTCGATGTCGGGTGTGCCAGGCTGTTCGGGATTGCCGGAGGGGTCGGCGGGTTCGTCGCCGCCGCAGGAGGTGAATGTGGCTATTGTCAATGCTGTGGAGAGTAGCATTGAAAGAATCTTGGGGGTAGATTTCATGTAAGGTTGTTTGCTTTGATTGGTTTTGGCAAAGGTAGGGG
>VSPD01000028.1 GCA_009775125.1 Muribaculaceae bacterium
TGAAAGGCCGCCCAATACTCTATGTCTTTTGCTTGGTTGAAAATCATAAAGTTCTTATCCCGAACTCGCGTTATTAACTATAAGTGATAAAGTATTAAGCGGCAAGGTCTTGACGGCCTTGCCGCTTTTTTACATCCGGCATGAAGGGATGTATCAAAAAATCTGTGTGCCAGGAGGGTATGTCAAAATACCAAAGGTAGGGACGTACGGCCCGTGCGTCCGGGAAACCATATTGCTAATTAATTGATAATCAATTTTTAATCTGCGGACGTACGAGCCGTGCGTCCCTACAATATCGGCATAAACAGCCTTTTTTGACACACACTCTTCCTGAATGAGAACGCCCCGCTTCCTGTGGGGAAACGGGGCGTGTGTGGTGTTTACAACGGTGTTTAGCGTTTGCTGCGCTCGATGGCTTTATGTACTTTGTGCACTTCTTTCACGAGGCAGAATGCTGCTGCCACGCCTGCTGCTTTGAGGACGAGCTTGGCAATTTTAAAGCCAAGGTGCATGCAGCGATGGTCGTCATGTCTTTCTTCCATGATTTTTAGTTTTGGTGTTATATTGGGGTTTGTGAATATAACACGCCAATGGAAGAATTTGTTATGTTAAATATTCTTAGAAGTGGGATGAGCCGTCGAAGCAGTGGGTGCAGATGCGACATTTGGGCAGGCCGATTGAGGCGACGAGGTCCTCGATGGTGTTGAATCGGAGTGAGTCGATGCCGAAGTGGTCGGCTATTTTCTGCACAAGGGCGTTGTATTCGGGAGTGCCGGTTGTGGCGTAAGCTTCGAGGTTTTTGTTGGGGTCGCCTTCGAGCTCTCCGATGATGCGGCGGGTGATAAGTTCCATGTCGCTTTTCGAGGAGGTGTATCCCACGAAGGGACATCCGTAGATGAGCGGGGGGCAGGCGATGCGGATATGCACTTCTTTGGCGCCACATTCATAGAATGTGTGCACGTTGTCTTTGAGCTGGGTGCCGCGCACTATCGAGTCGTCGCAGAAGGCTATTCTCTTGCCTTTTATAAGGCTTGGATTGGGGATGAGTTTCATTTTTGCGACGAGGTCGCGCATCGACTGCTGGGAGGGGGTGAAACTGCGGGGCCATGTAGGGGTGTATTTGCACACGCAGCGGCGGTAGGGCACGCCTTTGCCTACTGAATATCCGATTGCCGTGCCGACGCCGGAGTCGGGGATGCCGCACACGCAGTCGACTTCTGTTTCGTCGCGTTGGCCCATGAGCACTCCGGAGGCGTTGCGCGAGGCTTCGACGTTGACATCTTCGTATGTCGAGGTCGGAAATCCGTAGTAGACCCACAGGAATGAGCATATTTGCATCTCGGGGAGCTCGGGAGCGAGTTGCTCGACGCCTTCGGATGTGACGAGGACGATTTCGCCGGGGCCAAGGTCGCGGATGTGTTCGTAGCCGAGGTTGGGGAATGCCGACGACTCGCTCGACAGGGCGTAGCCTTCGTCGCCGCGACCGAGGGCTATGGGGGTGCGTCCGAGGCGGTCGCGTGCGGCGATGATGCCGCCGGGGGTGAGCAGGAGCATGGAGCAGGAGCCTTTGATGCGGGCCTGGGCATGGCGGATGCCGTCGACAAAGTCTTTTCCTTCGTTGATGAGTGTGGCGACAAGTTCGGTGGGGTTTGTCAGGCCGGAACTGGTCTCTGCAAAATGGATATGGTTTTGAAGCATTTCGCGCTCGAGCTTGGCGATGTTTTGAATCTTAGCCACGGTGACTATTGCGAAACGCCCGAGGTGAGAGTTGATTACGATTGGCTGCGAGTCGTTGTCGGAAATGACTCCTATTCCGGAATTTCCTTTGAAGCGTGGCAGTGTGCTTTCAAATTTGGTGCGGAAATAAGAATTTTCAAGACTGTGGATACTGCGGACGAAACCCAGGTCGCTGTCGTAGGTGGCCATGCCGGCACGTTTTGTGCCGAGGTGCGAGTTATAGTCGGTGCCGTAGAATAGATCCGTGACACACTGCGTCTTTTTTGCACAACCGAAAAAACCTCCCATAATGTGGTAATTTTTCTATGTATTTAGCTATTGGAATTTTAAAGTGCAAAGTTACGGCTTTTTTCGCAAATTCTGCAAGGCCTGCAAGATTTTCTTTCAAAAAAATTTGCGGGAGCCGCGTCCGTAGCGTGACGCGGCTCCCGCAATAAGGGGATTGATGCTGTTACTTATCAGTTGAGTGCGGAGGAGAGGTTGAAGTTGGCGAATTCGAGGTCGGAAGCGGCGCGCGATGCGAGCGACTTGTCGAGACGGATTGCCTGACGGAGGTTGGTGGTGACCATCTTCTCGTTGTTGGTGCGGGCTCCGAGGATTGCCATCAGGTAGTATGTGGTGGCGTCGGGAGCGTTGATGCCGGCGAGGGTGGATTTAGCCTTGTTGTAGTCTTTGGTAAGGATTTGTGCAAGGGCGGCGTTGTTGGATTTGCTGTCGCCGAAAGCGCGCACTGCGGAAGAAGCGTCGCCCATTTTGAGAGCGTAAACGCCGAGAGCTTCGTTAAGACCGCCTACGCCTGCGGCTGCGCCGAAGAGCTGGTTGGCCTTGTCATAGTTCTTGTCGAGGAGTTCGATGAGGCCGAGGTTCATCTGGGGTTCAGCGGCTTTTGCGTCGACTTGCGATGCTTTTTTGAAGGAAGCCTTGGCTGCGGAGTAGTCGCCGTCGATGTACTGTGCCATGCCGAGGTCGTTCCATGTGCGGTAGTCTTCGGGATATTGCTCTACGGCCTGGTTGTAGATTTGGAGACGCTGGTTGTTGTCGTCGGTAAGAGTTGCGGCATAGAGGATTTCGTCTACGCTGAGAGCTTTGGGGTTGGAGGCGAAGAGGTTTTTGATTTCGGCGTCGGATTTACCGATTACGTCGATTGAGGCTGTGATGCGGGAGTAGCGGAGCTGGGGAAGAATCTGGTCGGCGAGCTGCTCAAATACGTTGGAGAGGTTGCGGATTTCGCGTTCGCGCTGTTCGGGGTCGTTGTACATTGAGAGCACGCTAAGGATAAGGTCTTTGTCCTGGATGTTGCTCTGGGCCACGAGACGCTGGAAGCCTTCCCAGTCTTCGGGGGTGAATTGAGCGGTGAGTTCGCCGAATTCGGTGATTTTGTCTTTTTTGAGTTGGTTTTTGAGATAAGCGGAGGTATTGTTCTCACGTTCCTGAGCAAGGCGAGTATTGAGGTCGAGGCCGCCTTCGGGGGAAGCGTACGACTGGATGTTGAGTTCGCGGATTACACGGGAGGTGTCGCCGTGGGCCGAGCGGATTTCATTCTGGAGTTCGGTCATGGCGTTGGTGCTGAGCTCCGACGAGCGGATGTTGGCACGGTTGATGAGGAACATGATGTCGGCGGCGTATTTTTCTTCAATCACGCGCTGGAATTTGTCGGGAGCGAGCGCGGGGTTGACAGTGCCTGCATCGGCGAGGGCTGCGGTGGCAACAACGCCGTTGGCTACTTTTACGCGGGGGAGGACATATTGTTTGTTGCCCTGGTTTACGGTGAAGGCGAGCTCGAGTTCGCTCTTGTTCATTTCAGGCGCATAGGGGAAAGCAGCGGGGATTGTCACGGAGCCGCCACGTTCGTAGTTGATTGTGGGAGCGTTGCCGCGCACGTTCTCGCCTTGGAACGAGTAGGGCTGCGAGGCCATTTCCGTGCCGTTGTACACGAGATAGGGCGTTACGGTTACGGATGCGTTTTTCACGAAGAATTTTGGCGGGATGTTACCTGTGACGGTAGCGGGTACTTTTTCGCCGACAACTTCGAGGGGGTTAGGGTTTACAGAGAAGTAATCGGACGAGAATTGGCCGAGTTTCTTGCCGCATGACGACAGGGCGAGAGCCGCGCCGAGGGCAAATACGTAACTGACTTTGAGGTTCATATGTATATTGATTGATTGGTTGATTTCAGGCCTTGGTTTTGTTTTTGCAAATTTACATATTAGGTTTTGATTTTCAAAAATTTTTAATAAATTTTATTAAATCAGGGCCAAGAGAGCCCGATTGCACACCCGCATGTGCAAACGTGCAATTTTCCTCCTTCATTTTTTGGATATTGGCGGGATTATGCTTAAATTTGCCACCGAACATATAACCTTACCACCACATCGTATCATGATCACAAATTTTAACCAACTCATCGAAAGTCTCCGCTTGCGGGGCGACAGGCGCACCGTGGCTGTGGTGTGGGCCTCCGACCCCACCACCCAAGAGGCTGTCGGACGCGCCATCTCTCATGGATTCGCCGACGCCATATTCGTAGGATGCTGCGATGAAGTGAAGAAGAACGCAGAGCTGATGGGCCATGCCGCCCACATCCGCTTTGTCGAGGCGGCCGACTGCGACGAGGCCGCCCGCGAAGCTGTGCGCCTTGTCCGCGAAGGAGAAGCCTCGGTTCTGATGAAAGGCATGCTCAACACCGACAATCTGTTGCGCGCCGTACTCGACAAGGAGACCGGAATTCTCCCGCGCGGGCGCGTGCTTACACATATTACGGCCGCGGAGATTCCCGGCCACAAAAAATTGCTGTTTTTCAGCGACGCTGCCGTGATACCCTATCCCACCGACGCCCAGCGCGCCGAACAAATTTGCTATCTGTCGGAGCAGCTTCGCGCCATGGGCGTGGAGTGTCCGAAGATTGCCCTGATACACTGCTCCGAGAAGGTGGACGAGCGTCACTTCCCCTTCACCGCCGGCTACCGTGAACTTATAGCCCGCGCCGCCAAAGGCGACTTCGGCCCCTGCATAGTCGACGGCCCTATGGACCTGAAAACAGCCTGCTCGGCCAAGGCTCTTGCAAAAAAAGGACTTGTATCGCCGCTCGAAGGCGACTCCGACGCTGTCGTTTTCCCCGACATCGAGGCCGGAAACGTATTTTACAAGACCGTCACCCTTTTCTGCGGAGCCGAGACTGCCGGCATCCTCAAAGGCACAATGGCTCCTGTGGTGCTTCCGTCGCGTGGCGACGATGTGATTTCTAAATTCTATTCATTGGCATTAGCTTCACTCTGATGAAAAATATATTGGCAATAAATCCGGGCTCGACCTCTACGAAAATAGCCGTTTACCGCGACGAGACCCCCGTCCTTGTCAAATCGATACCTCACTCTGCCGAGGAAGTAAGCAAATACGCCCAAGTGGTCGACCAGCTGCCCATGCGCAAACAGTTGATTTTCGACGAGCTGGAAAAAGCCGGGTTGCTCATGCAATTCGACGCGGTGGTAGGCCGCGGCGGCCTTGCCCGCCCGGTAGATGCCGGCGTATATCCCGTGACTCCTCTTATGATTGAGGAAACGCTCGCCGCCCCTCACCAGCACGCTTGCGACCTGGGATGTGTCCTGGCCTACGACATCGCCGCCCAGACCGGCGGATGCCCGGCTCTTGTGGCCGACCCCGGCCGCGTCGACCAGCTCAACGACTACGCCCGCATCTCCGGCTCGCCCCTGCTGCCGAGAATCTGCATCTGGCATGCCCTGAACCAGCGCGCCGTGGCCCGCCGCTTCGCCGACGACACCGGACGCCGCTACGAGGACATGAACCTTATAATATGCCACCTCGGCGGAGGCATCTCCGTAGCCGCCCACGACCACGGCCGCGCCGTAGACACAAACAATGCCCTTAATGGCGAAGGCCCGTTCTCGCCCGAGCGCGCTGGCTCGCTCCCTGCCGGCGACCTCATCCGCCTCTGCTTCTCGGGCAAGCACACACAGGAAGAACTGCTGCGCCGCATCGCCGGACACGCCGGGCTCACGGCCCATCTCGGCACCAACGACGTGCGCGAAATAATCTCGCGCATCGAGTCGGGCGACAAGCACGCCGAGCTTATCCTCAACGCCATGATTTATCATGTGGCGAAAGCCATCGGCGCACAGGCCCCGGTGCTCATGGGCCAAGTCGACGCCATAATCATCACAGGCGGCATAGCCCATTCCGACTATGTGGTGTCGCATCTGCTGCCTTATATCGAATGGATAGCCCCCGTGTATATCTATCCCGGCGAGGACGAAATGCTGGCACTGACGCAAAACGCCCTCCGCTATCTCAAAGAACTGCACTAAAATGACTTTTCTCCGGCAACATCTCTCCGACTATAAAGCTATCGCATCACTCGGGCTGCCCATACTCGTTGGGCAGCTCGGCTCTATTGTTGTGGGGTTTGCCGACAATATTATGGTGGGCCACTACTCCACCGCCGCGTTGGCATCGGCTTCGTTTGTCAACAATCTTTTCAACATTGTATTCTTCTGCTGCATTGGATTCACCTATGGCATAACGCCTCTGGTTGGAGCACTTTTCAGCCAGGGAAGCCGCAACCGCATAGGCGCGTTGCTGCGCACTGCCATTAGGCTGAACATTGCCTTCTCGCTGGCGCTGACCGCGATAATGACCGTGCTTTATTTTCATATCGACAAGCTCGGGCAGCCGCCGGAACTGCTTCCGCTGATACGGCCTTACTACCTTATATATCTGGCCGGCATCGTGCCGGTGTCGCTGTTCAACGCCTTTGCCCAGTGGAGCTACGGCATAAAGAACACGTCGATGCCTATGTGGATAGTGCTGTCGGCAAATGCCGTGAACATTGCCGGCAACTATATGCTGATATACGGAAACTTCGGATTTCCGGAACTCGGCCTTAACGGGGCGGGCATTTCCACGCTTGTGGCGCGCCTGATATGCCCGTGCACGATAATCTTGATATTTTTCTTCAACCGCAAGTATTCCGACTATCGCCAAGGATTCCGCCGCGCGCGTCCAAACCGGGAGCAGACCCGGCTTGTGTGGTCCACATCCATTCCTGTCTCGATGCAGATGACTTTTGAAAGCGGGTCGTTCAGCGCCGCCGGCATCATGGCCGGCTGGATTGGCACCGTGTCTCTGGCCGCCTTCCAGGTGATAGTGATAGTGGGAATGTTTGGCTTCTGCCTCTACTACGCCGTGGGGGCGGCTGTGGCCGTGCTTGTGGCCAACGAGCACGGACGCGGGTCGACGCCCGGAATGAGGCGCGTGGCATGGAGCGGCTACCATGTGATGCTCGCCGTGTCGGTGTGCTCGTCGTTGCTTTTTGCCCTGAGCGGACGCCACCTCATGGCACTGTTTTCAGAAGACACGGCCGTGATAAGCCTTGGCGCCACACTTATCGTGCCGCTTATACTCTACCAGCTCGGCGACGCCACCCAGATTACCTTTGCCAACGCCCTGCGTGGCACATCGAAAGTGATGCCGATGCTTTGGATCGCTTTCGTAAGCTACGTGATAGTAGGATTGCCGGCCACATATCTGCTGGCCTTCACAGCCGGGCTGAGCACCTACGGCATAATCCTGAGCTTTTCCGTGTCGCTGTTCACAGCCGGAGCGTTGTTCCTGCTTTTCTTTCTGCGGGAAACGCGCGTCAGAATGTGAGCGTGAGGGCAAAACCCTGATACGCCGGGGTGATGGCCGGGGTGAATTGCAGCTGCGCCCGGGCGGCTTGCCGTGCGGGGTTGCCCATAAAAATGCCTACGACTTCGTTGAGCGGGTCGAGCAGAAATGCCGCTATCGTGCCGAGTACCGGCGAGCCGAACAGCGTGTAGTCATTTTCGACAATCGAACGTTTCAGCCTATAAAAAGCCTCGCCTATTATCGAGCCGCAAAGCGGCGTCACGAAAATATCCTGTATCGACGGGCGTTCCATAAACGCCTCGATGCCAAACTCCCACCCAATGGTCGACACAGCGGCCGAATAAAGCAGCGACTGATAGAAATTGTAGCCGTTGGAGCGGGCCGCCATGAAATACACGGCGCCGGCATAAGGATGAAGCACATAGTTGAATATCGGGTTGTCGTGGTCCCATTCCGGCCCTTTCTTTATCACATGATCGTACCAGCGCTTGAACAGCGGCACATCCTGAAGCTCGGCGCGGTTCCAGCTGGTGGCATCCTCGGGCAGACACTCGAGCACAAGCAGCGTGCCGACAAAAGCCGACGCAAGCACAGCCGTGTTCACCCACAGGCGATGTGGGTCGGGATTAGACATGGTCATGGAATATGGCAGGGAATAAATCGACACAGGCTCGTGTTTCCTTGGCAATTCGCCCAAATAATCGCAATGCGTGCAATCAATCGTCACTTCCGACACATCCAC
Source organism: Muribaculaceae bacterium (assembly GCA_009775125.1). Taxonomy (GTDB): domain Bacteria; phylum Bacteroidota; class Bacteroidia; order Bacteroidales; family Muribaculaceae; genus CAG-873. Next base: position 8,123 of record VSPD01000028.1, read on the forward strand.
AGGCTGTGTCTCGATAAGATATGAAGACATATCGACACTCACGGGCGCGAACCGGGTTGAATCGGCAACGGCAGCTCCGGCAGAAAATGCCGGTAAAAACGCCCACATAGTTATAAATTGTACCAAATTCTTCATAATAAATAGTCTTGCGTTGTATTTTATAACAATCCGGAACACGACCTTGGTCGGGCTTCCCGCCGTTTTAACTGATTTTAAAGGGCAATAAATCGCCAACCTTCACGTTATTACAAAAGGAAAAATGCGCCCGCGCCCGCGACGCGCTCTTTTGTACGCGAAAAATGAAACAGAAATTACTTATACAACTCGACAAAACCGCAATATTTCACCGCATAGTCCTGCCGGTACTTGCCCTTTTCGCCTCGATTTCTGCGACAGCATTCCCCGTTGAGCATTATGCCTCGGAATCAAAGCTCGCCACCGGACGCTGGGTGAAAATATCGGTTACTGAAACAGGGCTCTACCGTATTCCGGCAGCCACCCTGCGCCAATGGGGATTCTCATCGCCCGAGCGCGTGCGCATATGCGGATACGGCGGACGACAAATCGACCCCGTATTGTCTGCTGAAAATTATTCCGACGACCTCCCTGCGGTGCAGTCGGCCGTTACCCCGCAAGGCATCGTGTTCTATGCCGAAGGCCCCGTTGCATGGACCGATGCCAACGGCTTCATGCCCAACATCTACTCCACCAAAGGCTACTATTTCGTGACCGAGACTGCCGACGACGCTATTCCGGCCCGCGAAATCCCGAAGCAAGGCACCCCGGTGGCCTTTGGCACGCCGCTTGCCACGTTCACCGAACGCGTCCACCACGAAATCGACAGGTCGACCGTGGGCGAAGTGGGATACCTGCTCGTGGGCGAGAATTTCCGCGCGGCATCGACACAGCGCATCTCATTCGACACTCCCGACGCCGTAGCCGGCGAGGCGTCGCTTACCTGCGCCGTGGTCACGCAGGCCACTGCCTCATCCACCCTGCGTTTCTCGGTCAACGGCACCCAGCTCCCGGCCTTATCTTCCGACAATGTGCCGGCAAAATCATCGTCGAACTATATCCATGGCACCTTTACCCAGACCGCTCACAGCTTCGACTACGATTCCGGCCGAGCCACTGTCGAGGTGACATATCCCGGAGCCGCGACATCGACCGGCGCGTGGCTCGATTACATGACTTTTGCCTACCCCCGCGCCCTGCGTCTCGACAGCCGCGGCAAACTCGTTTTCACCATCTCCGGCTCGCCCATGATGACCGACCCCGGGAAAGACAACCTCGTGGTGTGGGACGTGACCAACCCGTTGGAAATAACCGCGATAAACTACGGCTCCACCGCCGAGGGCATCACCTGGACCAACGACTATCACGGCTCGCGCCGCTACGCCGCCTGGCATCCCGGCTCCAATCTCCCCGCCCCCGCCTACGAAGGCACGGTGAGAAATCAGAACCTCCACGGCACCCCGGCCTCCGACATGGTGATTTTCTCCCTGCCCCAGTATATGGCACAGGCGCAACGCATTGCCGACATGCACGCCAATTCGGCCAACCCGCTCGACGTGGCCGTGGTCAACGTCGAGGACGTGTACAATGAATTTGCCTCGGGAAGCGCCGACGTGATGGCCATGCGCAAATTCCTGAAAATGCTCCACGACCGCGCACAAGCCGACGGCGCCTCCAAGACCGTGCGGTTTGCCCTGCTCTTCGGCTGCGTCACATACGACAACCGCCACCTCTCCGACGTTTTCACCGGAGCACAAGGCTACCCCACCATCCCTTCCTATATGGGCGGAACGCGCCGGCAGCAGCTCTCCGACAATGAAAGCTACAACTGCGACGACATGATAGGCATACTCGCCGACAGCTCGGGCAAAAACCTCACCACGGCCAAAATCGACGTGGCCGTAGGCCGAATCCCGGCCAGAGACCTCGCCCAGGCCAAGAGCACCGTCGACAAGCTCATTCAATTCAACGAAAAGCCCAAATCGGGCAACTGGCGAAACTCGATGATATTTCTGGCCGACGACGGCGACAACGGCATACACCTCTCCGACACCGAAAAGATGATTGCCGAGCTTGAAGCCACTCCACAGCAACAGACATTGATAAACAAAATATATGTAGACGCATACGAACGTATCGGCGGCGTGACACAACTCGGCCGCGACCAAATGTTCCGTCTCCTCCAGGAAGGCGTGTGGTGGTGGAACTACTCCGGCCATGCCAACAATCACTCCTGGACCGGAGAAGGCATGTTGACCTACAACGACATAAACTCGATGTACCTCAACCGCCTGCCAATAATTTGCGCGGCCACCTGCGACTTCCTCAAATGGGACAGCTCCGTGCTGTCGGGAGGCGAGATTCTCTTCAACGAGCGTTACGGAGGCTGCATCGCCATGATTTCGGCCACACGCCCTGTCTACATATCGGCAAACGGCCACTTCACCCGCGCAATGGGCCGCGCCATCGCCTCACGCGACGCCGACGGACACCTCTACCGTCTCGGCGAGCTTTATCGCCTCGCCAAAAACGACATACGCTCGGAAAAAGGCGTGCCCCTCTCCGACGACAACCGCCTGCGCTACGTGCTTATGGGCGACCCCGCAATGATGCTCCCCATGCCATCCGACATCGTGAAAATTGAATCTATCGGCGGAATCCCGCTCACCGAAGAAAATCAGGTGACGCTCGGAGCCTTACGCCGCACCACCATCGAAGGCTCGGTGTGCACCCCCGACGGAAAACTCATAGATAATTTCGACGGACTCATCGACATCCAGGTTTTCGATGCCGAGCAAAGCACCACCACGCTCGGATACAGCAGCGAAGACAAAAAAATAACATTTGACCACCACGGCGAGAAACTTTTCATGGGTACAGGCAAAGTTGCCGGCGGCCGGTTTGCCATCAACGTGGTGATACCATCGCAGATTGCCGACAATTTCCGCCCGGCCACCATCTCGGCCTACGCCTACACTGCCGACATGGCTTCGCAGGCCGTGGGCACCAATTCCGACTTCTATATCTACGGATTCGACGAAGACGCCACACCCGACGACGTGGCCCCGGTGATAGAATCCATGTTCCTCAACCACGAATCGTTCCGCCCGGGCGACACCGTGAACGAATCGCCTGTGCTTGTGGCGCGCGTCTCCGACGACGTGGGCGTGAACATATCCGGCGCCGGCGTCGGACGCCAGCCGGTGCTCACCCTCGACGGCAACCAGACATTCACCGACCTGGCCAACTACTACCAGCCGCTCCCCGACGGCACGCCCGGAGGCACATTCTCATACGCGCTCGAAAACCTGCGCGACGGCGAGCACACCATCTCGCTCAAAGTGTGGGACAACGGCGACAACTGCGCCGAGCAAACCATCGGCTTTGTCGTGCGCCGCGGACTCCCACCGGTGATTTACGACGTGTACTCCGACGCCAATCCGGCCTCTACCGAAGCCAACTTCTACCTGTCGCACAACCGTCCCGACGCTATGGTCACAGTCACCGTGTCGGTCTATAACCTGCTCGGCCACCGGCTCTGGGAAAGCACCACCCAAGGCCGCTCCGAGATGTACCTGTCGTCGCCCGTGACATGGGACCTCACCGACGGAGCCGGACGCCGCGTGCCCCGCGGCATCTACCTCTACCGCGCGTCGATATCCACCGACGGAGGCGAGACATTCCAGACCGAGACACGCAAGATTGCAGTCACTGCAAAATGACCCCTAAAACGACCCCATAAGTATTTCTTGAATAATTGATGTTTTTTTCATAACTTTGCACCCGTGAACGACCCTCGCACATATCCGCTGAAAGAAATCCTGCCGGAGCCGACTCTGCGCAGGCTTCCCTGGTATCTGGCCTTTGTCACGCTCCTGCGCGACCGCGGCGTGGAATACGTGTCGTCCACATCTATCGCAAAAGAACTCAACGTCGACGCCTCACAGATTGCAAAAGACCTCTCTTTCCTCAACATTAAAGGCAAGACCCGCATAGGCTACGAAGTGGAAGGCCTCGAGCACGAGCTCCGCGATTTTCTCGGATTTTCCGATGTGCACAATGCCATTGTGGTCGGCGCCGGCTCGCTCGGCTCGGCCCTGATGCAGGACTCCGGTCTCGAACGCTACGGCCTCAACATCGTGGCCGGTTTCGACGTGAACCCCGACCGCATCGGCCGGCGCATCGGCTCGATAGAAGTGTTTCCCCTGGCAAAACTCGGAGAAGTGGCCCAGAAACTCGACGTGAGCGTGGGCATCGTCACCGTACCTTTCGAAGCGGCTCAGACCGTGGCCGACGCCTGCATGGAAGCCGGCATATCCGCCCTGTGGAACTTCACGCCATGCCGGATTCGGGTTATCGACGGCGTTGTGATTCAAAACACCTCCATCTACTCCAATCTTGCCATTATGTACAACAGGCTCGACCGCCTCAGACGCCAATGAGATTGTGCCGTTATGAAAGCCATTGAAGTTTCGGACATATACCGGGGCTCTTGTGGCGAGGACTTCGCCAGATGCCGCTTTTACGCCGATTCTGCAATCGGACGCGACTGCATGCCTCTTTTCATCCCCGACGCTCCTGCCCCGGTGGGCATCGATGTGTGTCCCGCCGTGATGATATCGCGGCTTGGCCACACCGTGCAACCCAAATTCGCCATGAAATATGCCGGCGGCGTTGGCGCCGTGGCCGTGCTCCGCTGCGCCGACCCCGACTTCGACGCCATGCTCCCCATTATCGACTCCGCCATCACTGCCGGAACATGGATTCCCATCGACTCCCTGCCCGAGCAAATAGATTTCACGGCCTCTTGCGATGATGACACCGTCTCGGCGCAATTCTCCGTGGAAAGCCTCCGTTTTGCTTCTTTCCTTGAAAAAATATCACGGCGCACAACTATCAAAACCGGCGACTTTATAATATTTCCGCCTTTCGCATCATTCCGGCCGGAAAAAAACCGGCGCCTCACAGTTTCCGTGGCCGGCAACTCCTCTCTGAATATAAAAATAAAATGAAGAAATCATTGTCACATATTTCCCGGTATCTGCTATCCGTATTAGCTTTCTGCGCCTCGCCGGCCTTATTTGCCGCCGGCGAAAAAGCCGCGTCTGTCCTTGCCTCCGGCCATTGGGCCAAAATAAAGGTTTCCGAACAAGGAATCCACCAGGTCACCCCCGCGCAACTTGAAGAATGGGGCTTTTCCGACCCGTCCAAAGTCACCGTCTACGGCTACGGCGGCACTCTTGCCCTCGACAATAATTTCAACGCCTCCACACCCGACGACCTGGTCCAGATACCCTCTGTGCACACTTCCGACGGGCGCATCCTGTTCTACGGCATGGCCGACGTGGATGTAAAAATGGAATATAACGCCACAAGCAATTATTTCTATGCCTCTCGCCTGCGCAACGACTATTCGCTATACGGCGCCTACTTCATCACCGACTCGCAAGAGCCGATAGAGATTAAAAAGACATCTTACAACGTTTCGGCCTCAGGAAACATCATCTCCACTCATGCGGCTTGCGCGTTTGTCGAAGACGAGGCCGAGAATCCCTTCGGAAGCCGTTTCTTCATGGGTAAAAGATACTCAATCGGCACCACTTTCAACGTGGTTTTCTCTCTCTCCGATTATTCAGCATCCGGATTCGACTACATCCGCGGCGGCTCATTGAGCACAAACACCTACCCCGCACTATACTATTCCTATCTTGCAAAAACCACCTCGGTGAAAAGCAACCTCAAACCCATGCTTCCCGCCGGTGTGGCCGAGCGAAACGCGAGCTATGTCGAATGTTCGGCTCAGATGGAATCCGGAGGATACCGGTTCGGACGCTCCTACGGCCGCACAAGGCTTACGTCACAGGACAATTCCAAATTCAGCAACCCGGAATTCACCATCCGCTTCTCCCCTTCGTGCTCAAACCCCTCCAAATTTGAGTACGGAGCCCTCGATTATGCGTCCATAATATATCCGCGCAAAAACTCGCTCGCCAACAGCCCCGAGGTGTTCATGACCTTTATGTGCGGCAACACAAACCAAAAATTTGAGATTAACGGCGCTCCCGCCACAACGGAGGTGTGGAAAATCGTGCGTCCCGACATGATTTACGCCTACGGCATCTCATATTCAGCCGACCGCCGCACCGTGACATGCTCGTTCGACAGCTCATATACCCTCACCAACCAGGCTCGGGTCATTGCCTTCGACAAGGCGCGCGAGCACCGGGCCGTTGAGTTTATGGGGCAGGTCGCAAATCAGAACCTCCATGCGCTGTCGACTCCCGACTTCATCATAATCACGCCGGAAAACTACCTCGCCGCTGCCGAGCAGCTCGCCCGATACCACCGCGAATTCCTCGGCCAGGATGTAGTTGTGGCTACACAGGAACAGATTTTCAATGAATTTTCATCGGGCACTCCGGCTGTAAACGCTTACCGCCGATTTGCCAAGATGCTCTACGACCGCGACCCGTCGCGCTTAAAAAACATACTGCTTTACGCTGCCGCCGGCACCGACTTCCGCGGAATCACTCGCGTCGACGCCGACCGCCTGCTCACCTTCCAGACCGACCGGCTCATGGAAGATGTCCGTCTCGAGCCTACATGCTACTCGTCCGACATATGGTTCGGCATGCTCGAATCCGACTACAACCATGCCGCTCTCTTCGCCCAGAAAACGCCTGTCGCCGTGGGCCGTCTGCCCATACGCAACATTAACCAGGCATGGGCCGTAAACGAAAAAATTCGCCGCTACCTGGCAAATCAGCCAAGTCCCGACGTATATTCCCGCGCTATCGTAGTGGCCGACGCCGGCGACAATGCCGTGCACGAAGCCCAGGCAAACCTCATCTCCGACGTGTTCAGAAAAAACTCCGATGCTTTCTCAGTGGCTTTGCTTTGCAAAGCAGGCCTCCCTCAGGACAACAAAGGCGAATATCTGAAAACACAAATTAAAAAGCAGCTTTACCGTGGCGCCGGTTTCTTCGACTATTCCGGACACGCCAACGGCACCGAACTGTCTGCCCAGGCCCTGTGGTCGTCGGCCCTGGCCCAATCCACGCCTTACTCCGCGCCCGGCATATTCATGTTCTCGACATGCTCGGCCTTCTGCATGCCTTCCAACTTCGCAAGCATCGCCGAAGCCTGCGCCCTCGCTCCCGAAGGCGGCTCGATAGCGTCGATAGGCGCGTCGGTGTCGGTCTACCTTGAATATAACATCCTCTACAATCTCGCTCTCACACATTCTTATGTCAACGCCCAAAACGGCTGGACAATAGGCGATTTCATGCGCGACGCACGCCAACGGATGCTCGACGACCCGGCAAGCAGCACAGCCATATTAATCAACACCATAGCCTACAATCTCGCCGGCGACCCCGCCCTGCCAATGATTGTGGCAGCCGACAAGGTGCTCGTCGAGTCGGTCGACGGCATCGACGCCACCGCCGAAAAAATAGTCCTCTCCCCCGGAAAGAAGACAGTATTCTCCGGGGCTGTCACCGATGCCGGCGGCGCTGTCCTCTCCGGTTTCAACGGCAAAATCGACATAGCCATCTACGAAGCCGCGGAACAAACCAACTCGCAGGAATTCGACCAATATGGCAACGCCCAGCCTGTGACACTCGACCATACCATCCTCGCCACCGCATCGGCCGATGTAGTCGACGGACGCTTCTCCGCCTCTGTCGCCATACCCGTCACCGACCGTCCCGGCCTGAAAAACCGAGTAGTGTTCACCGCCGCTCCTTCCGACAATTCCGGCGCGGCCATGGGCGCGCTCGCCAATATATCCATTGCCGACTTCGACCCCGAAAAAGCGGAATTCGACAATAGCGCGCCCGAAATAACCGAGCTGTATATAAACTCGCCCGAAACTGCCGACGGCTCTGTCGTGGCCGTGGCATCATCGGTACATGCCCTGTTTGCCGCCTCCAACGGACTTAGCCTGTCGGATAACAAAATCGGCCTTACCCCCACCCTTATCCTCGACGGCACGACCTCTTTCCCCGACATCAGGTCATATATATCGCCGGTCGACGACTCTACGATGAAACTCGAAATGCCGCTCGACGGCATCGACCCCGGACGCCACACGCTTGTGCTCGCCGTGGCCGACCTGGCCGGCGCCCGCACACGCCGCTCCTTCTCATTTGTCGTGGGCGACGCCTCCCTCGAAGGCTCTATCACCTCCGATGCCAAAACGGTTTCCGATTTGACCACTTTCACTATCGAGCTTCCCGGCCACGAAATAGCCGAAGGAACACTATCCATCACTAATGCCGCCGGAGAGCATATAGCATCCGTGCCCTTCTCCGGCAACGAGGCCTCATGGGACCTTACCGATGCCAACGGCAATCCCGTAGCCGACGCCACCTATCATGTGTCGGCACGCTTCATCACCGCGTCATCGCTCGCCGGACACACCCCGACAATCTCTCTCATTGCAATCCGCTGATTACCACCACCAAAATTTCAATAAGATGACCCTGCTAAAATCTATCACCATCACCCTTGCACTTTCCGTTGCAGCGACTGCAATGGCGGTGCCCGCGCGGCGCGTCACCACCACCGTGACACAGCCCGACGGCTCTCAGCTTACCATCACCTCGGCAGGCGACGAATTTTCACATTTCTTCCTTACCGACGACGACAACACCGTTGTCCGCGGTAAAAACGGAGCTTATTATTTCGCCCAACCCGCCGACAACGGAATCGTTCCATCTGAAATCCTCGCGTCAGGAAGCCTTCACCGCACCGCGGCTCAGAAAGCCTTCCTCTCCTCCCTCGACCGCAATAAACTCAGCAAAGCCATCGATGCCCGGCGGATAGCCAACACCGCGCGCCTCAACAAAAGCCGCGCGGCATCGTCCGACGTGCAGCAAAGCATAAGCTCCGACCCTTCTACCAACAAGGGTCTTCTCAACAGCTCGTTTCCGCGCTTCGGAAAAGTGCGCACCATTGTAATCCTCGTAGAATTCGCCGACAAGAAATTCACAATCAAGAACCCCAACGCGTTCTACAACGATATGATGAACAAGAAAGGATTCAACGAATACGGCGCCACAGGTTCGGCACGCGACTGGTTCGACTTCTGCTCAGGAGGCCTCTTCGAACCTGAATTCGACGTTTACGGCCCCTACACGCTCTCCAAAAATATGGTAGATTACGGCGGAAATGATTACTACGGCAACGACATCGACCCCGCCGGAATGATCGCCGAGGCCGTCCGCCTCGCCGACGACGACATCGACTACTCGCAATACGACATGGACTCAAACGGCCTGGTCGACAACGTATATGTCTTCTACGCCGGATATGGCGAGTCTGACAACCCCTACCAACTCGCCGACACCGTATGGCCCCATCAGTGGCACATGTCCTACGGCGGCTACAACATCACAGCCGACGGCGTGATAGTCGACAAATACGCCACATCAAACGAACTCGGCTACACATCCAAGAATCCCGACGGCATCGGAACATTCGTCCACGAATTTTCCCACGTAATGGGCATCCCCGACCTTTACACCACATCAAAATACAGCAACGCCGGCGCCCTCACCCCCGGCGAGTGGTCGATTATGGACTACGGATGCTATCTCAACGACGGCCTCACACCGCCCGCATATAATATATATGAGCGCAACGCCCTGGGCTGGATCGACCTCGACGACCTCCTCGACTGCAACGGCTTGCTCAGCCTCGGCAACATCTCCGACACAAATGAGGGAGCCATAGTCCACACCGACAGCCCCGACGAATTTTTCCTGCTCGAAAACCGTCAGCAGACCGGATGGGACGCCTACCTCCCCGGACACGGCCTTTTGATCTGGCACATCGACTATAACCAAAGCGTGTTCGAAAGCAACAACGTAAACAACACCTACGCACACCAGTACGTCGACATTGTCGAGGCTTCCGGCGTGGCAAACAACATATCGGCGGCAGCACTGGCAGCCTACTCGTTCCCCGGCACCAAGAAAATAACCTCGTTCAACAATTTTACGACCTGGCAGAACAAAAATATAAATATCCCGATATTAGACATCGTGGAAAACAACGCCATCGTATCGGCCACCGTGGTTGTTCCGCCCATAGTCACTCCCCCTACCGACGTGACAGAAACAGGATTCACCGCCAACTGGGAACCCGTCAACGGCGCTATCGACTATAAAATCACCGTGGCCACCCATGTCGAGAACGAGCCTTTCGCAAGCACCTGCGATTTCGGCTCGGGAACCCTCCTCGCCGTGCCCGCCGACTGGACATCGTCGGGCAAAAGTTCCTATACGTCAAACGGCAACTTTGGAAATTCAAGCCCTTCTCTCAAAATGAGCGTGAATGGCCAGACGCTCCAATCTCCTCTGTATGACGAAGATATACAGAGCATGTCGTTCTGGATGCACCAGAATGCAATCCCGGCAAGTTCAAAATCGGTGCTGACAATCCTGTCCGGCGACAAAAACTCTACCGACGTAATTTTCACATTCTCCGACTGGACAAGCATTAAGGACGAAGGCAAGACAATTACTGTCGACAACATCCCCGCAGGAACACGCCGGATTACTTTCCGCTACGACAAGACCGGCACCGGCAACCTCGCTGTCGACGACATCGAGATTCTCGTCGGAGGCGACATGTCCGAAACGCTCCCCGAATACAACACCATATCCACAGGCGACGCCAACTCGTTCAAGGTGAACGCAATGCTCGGCAACACCGACGCCTACGACTACAAAGTATCGGCCGTGTTCAACGGCGGCTACGAATCGGCTCCCTCCAAGCCCATGACAGTCGGCAATGTGTCGGGAATCGACGACATCACCACTGCACCCGCAACAGCCCCGGCCGGCTACTACACCCTCCAAGGCATACGCGTCGACCGCCCCGTTGCCGGACAAATCTATATCCGCGTAGCCAATGGCCGCGCCTCAAAAGTTTTGATTGAATAACCCCCACGGGAGTCGCTCTCTCCACTCTCCCCAACTCCCCAACTTCCCAACTAAGAAGAATGAAAATAATAGCCGACAGCAGCAGCACCCGCACCGAATGGGCAATAATCGACAACGGAAAAATTGTCGAGCACGCCTTCACTTCGGGTCTGAACCCCTATTTTCATACCCGACGCGAAATTTCACATGTAATCCGCCTCGAACTCCCCGAGATGTTCTTCCGCCGCCGGTGGGAACACGTGTTCTTCTATGGAGCCGGATGTGCCAACCCCGAGAAAAACAAGATAATCGAGTCGAGCCTGATTGCACAGTTCAAGACGCCCACCACCGTCGAAAGCGACCTACTCGGCGCTGCCCGCGGCTTGCTCGTGGACCGCAGCGGACTGGCCTGCATACTCTCCACCGGCGCAAACTCGTGCATGTACAACGGACGGGAGATTACACGCAACGTGCGCCCCGGCGGATTCATCCTCGGCGACGAAGGCTCAAACTCATACCTGGGCAAGACTCTCGTGGCCGACATTGTGAAAGGCATAGCCCCGATGGAAATAGCATCGCTGTTCTTCCGGCGATTCAACACCAACGTCGACGAAATCATGAACCTCGTCTACTCCCATCCCCACGCCAACCGCACCCTCGCCGACTATTCCTTCTTCCTTGCCGACCATCTCGACAACGAATACATCTACAAAATCGTCTACGACGGATTCATTAAATTTTTCGAACGCAACCTCATATTCTACGACTACAAGGCAATGCCCGTGTCGTTCGTGGGCAAAACCGGCACCACCTATCGTGAAATTCTTGCCAAAGCCGCCGCCGACTTCGGCATCACCATCGACAAAGTCGTTCCCGACTCAATGCCCGGCCTAATCGAATACCACACCCTCCATTAGTCACTCGTAATTCGTCATTAATAATTAAAATTATGGAGCATATCAGCAACCGAGTAAAATCTCTCGCACAGTCGGCCACTCTGGCCATGTCGCAGAAAAGCGCAGAACTCAAAGCCCAAGGTATCAGCATGATTAACCTTTCGGTTGGCGAGCCCGATTTCAACACCCCCCTCCACATCAAAGACGCCGCAAAACGCGCCATTGATGAAAACTTTTCTTTCTATACCCCGGTGCCGGGCTATATGTCGCTCCGTAAGGCCGTTTCCGAGAAACTCCGCCGCGAAAACGGCATCGACTTCGCCCCGGAGCAGATTGTCGTGGGCAACGGCGCCAAACAAGCCCTCTGCAACGTGATACTCTCTGCAATAAACCCCGGCGACGAAGTAATTATCCCCGTCCCGGCTTGGGTGAGCTACATGGAGATGGTAAAACTTGCCGAAGGCCACAACGTGCTCATCCCGGCATCTATCGAAAACAACTTCAAGATCACGCCCGCGCAACTCGAAGCGGCCATCACCCCGGCCACACGCATGATTCTCCTGTGCTCGCCGTCGAACCCCACCGGAGCCGTTTACTCGCGCGACGAGCTCCAAGGCCTCGTCGACGTGCTCGCACGCCACCCGCAGATTATCGTCCTCGCCGACGAAATCTACGAGCACATCAACTTCACCGGCTCTTTCACCTCCATGGCCTCATTCCCCGAGATAAAAGACCGCACCGTCATAATCAACGGCGTGTCAAAGGCTTACGCCATGACCGGATGGCGCATCGGCTACTGCGCCGCGCCCCTCTGGCTCGCCAAGGCCGTAACCAAGCTCCAAGGCCAATACACCTCCGGAGCTTCATCCATCGCCCAAAAAGCAGCCGAAGCAGCATACACCGGCCCGCAAGACTGCGTCGAGGAAATGCGCCTCGCATTCCTGCGCCGACGCAACCTCGTAGTAGAGCTCGCAAGCCAAATCCCCGGATGGAAAGTAAACGTGCCCGACGGAGCATTCTACCTCTTCCCCGAAGTATCGGCCTATTTCGGTAAAAAATACGGCGACCGCACCATCGCCGACGCCGGCGACCTCGCCATGTTCCTCCTCGAAGAAGCCCATGTCGCCACCGTGAGCGGCGACGCATTCGCAATGCCCGGCTACATCCGCCTAAGCTACGCCACTTCCGACGACAACATCCGCGAAGCCTTCGCCCGCATCACCCGCGCTCTCGCCCTCCTCAAATAACATCTGCATAACATTCTCATATATACCCCGATGAATTTTATCGAAGAACTCACCTGGCGTGGCATGATTCACCAAATTATGCCCGGCACAGAAGAACAGCTCAAAAAAGAAATGACCACGGCCTACCTCGGCATCGACCCGACGGCCGACTCCCTCCATATCGGCCACCTCGTAGGCGTGATGATGCTCAAGCACTTCCAGCGCTCGGGCCATCGCCCCATCGCCCTCGTCGGAGGCGCAACCGGCATGATCGGCGACCCCTCGATGAAAAGCCAGGAACGCAACCTCCTCGACGAAGAAACGCTTCGCCACAACCAGGAAGCCATCAAGGCCCAGCTCGCCAAATTCCTCGACTTCGACTCCGACGCCCCCAACGCCGCGCTCATGGTCAACAACTACGACTGGATGAAAAACTTCTCGTTCCTCGACTTCATCCGCGACGTCGGCAAGCACATCACCGTCAACTACATGATGGCCAAAGACTCCGTGAAGAAACGCCTCTCCGGCGAGTCGCGCGAAGGCATGTCGTTCACCGAATTCTCCTACCAGCTCGTACAAGGCTACGACTTCCTCAACCTCTACCGCGAATACGGATGCCGTCTCCAGCTCGGCGGCTCCGACCAATGGGGCAACATCACCACCGGCACCGAACTCATCCGCCGCACCGAATCCGGCGAAGCCTTCGCCCTCACTTGCCCCCTCATCACAAAAGCCGACGGCGGCAAATTCGGCAAGACCGAATCAGGCAACGTATGGCTCGACCGCCGGTACACATCGCCCTACCAGTTCTACCAGTTCTGGCTCAACACCACCGACGCCGACGCCGAAAAATACATCAAAATATTCACTTCCCTCTCCCGCGAGGAAATAGAAGCCCTCGTGGCCGAGCAGCAGGCCGACCCCTCGCAGCGTCCCCTGCAAAAACGCCTTGCCAAAGAAGTGACCACGATGGTACACTCGGCCGAAGACTACGAGGCCGCCGTCGAGGCATCTAAAATACTCTTCAACAACAACACCGCCGAAATCCTCCACCGCATCGACGAGCCCACACTCCTCGCCGTGTTTGCCGGCGTGCCCCAGTACGAAGTAAGCCTCGATGAAATCAACGGCGGCGAGACAAAAATCGCCGACCTCCTCACCGACCGCGCCCCCGTATTCCCCTCCAAAGGCGAGCTCCGCAAACTCGCCCAGCAAGGCGGCCTCTCCATCAACAAAGAAAAAGTCGCCGACATCAACACCGCCGCCACCGCCGACCTGCTCCTTCAAGGCAAATACATCCTCGTGCAAAAAGGCAAGAAAAACTACTTCCTCCTCAAAGCCATTTAGGAACACAAGCCTCCGGCTTGTGAAAAGTGTGGAAGATTGGAAGTGTGGAAGACCTTCCCATCTCCCCAACTGCTAAACTGCCCAAACTCACAAAGGTCATTAAGGTCCTTAAAGCCCTTAATGACCTTATATTTTATCCAATTTTCAAAAGCGTTTGGATTTTATGCAATTTTTTTGTATCTTTGCACGATTTTAACCGACGATTATTATACACTATACCTAACTTTATGAACGTTATTAAAAAAACCATCACCCTTGCCGATGGCCGTGAGATCACAATCGAAACCGGCAAACTCGCCAAGCAGGCTGATGGAGCGGTGGAAGTAAGAATGGGAGGCACAATGCTCCTCGCCACTGTGGTTTCGGCAAAAGAAGCCGGCGAGGGCGTCGATTTCATGCCCCTCCAAGTTGAATACAAAGAGAAGTTCTCCGCCGCCGGCCGCTTCCCCGGTGGTTTCTTAAAGCGCGAAGGCCGCGCCAGCGATTACGAAATCCTCACCGCGCGCCTCGTCGACCGCGTGCTCCGTCCCCTCTTCCCGGACAACTACCACGCCGACACTTTTGTCAACATCACAATGTACTCATCCGACGGCGTCGACATCCCCGACGCTCTCGCCGGACTCGCAGCATCCGCTGCTATCGCCGTGAGCGACATCCCCTTCAACGGTCCCATCTCCGAAGTGCGCGTTGCCCGCATCGACGGCAAATTCGTTATCAACCCCACTTTCGAACAGCTTGAAAAAGCCGACCTCGAACTCATGGTGGGCGCTACCTACGAAAACATCATGATGGTGGAAGGCGAAATGAACGAAGTTTCAGAAGCCGTCCTCCTCGAAGCCCTCAAAACCGCACACGAAGCCATCAAGGAAATGTGCGTGGCTCAGAAAGAACTCGCCGAAGAAGTCGGTTCCACAACCAAACGCGAATACTGCCACGAAGTAAACGACGAAGACCTCCGCGCCGATGTCAAGGCAAAATGCTACGACAAGGCTTACGCCGTAGCCAAAGCCGGCTGCGCCGACAAGCACTGGCGTCAGGACTCCTTCGACGCAATCTGCCAGGAATACATCGACGCCCTTCCCGAAGAAGAACGCGACGAAAAAACACCCCTGGTAAAACGCTACTACCACGACGTTGAGAAAGAAGCCGTGCGTCGCTGCATCCTCGACGAAGGCATCCGCCTCGACGGCCGCAAGACCACCGAAATCCGCCCCATCTGGTGCGAAGTCGACTACCTCCCCGGCCCCCACGGATCCGCCGTGTTCACCCGTGGCGAGACACAGTCGCTCTCTACCGTGACCCTCGGCACCAAACTCGACGAAAAAATCCTCGACGACGTGCTCAACCAAGGACGCGAACGCTTCCTCCTCCACTACAACTTCCCGCCCTTCTCCACCGGCGAAGCCAAGCCCGTGCGTGGCGTAGGCCGCCGCGAAATCGGCCACGGCAACCTTGCCCACCGCGCCCTCAAACGCATGTTCCCCGACGATTTCCCCTACGTATGCCGCGTTGTATCCGACATCCTCGAATCCAACGGCTCATCGTCGATGGCTACCGTCTGCGCAGGCACACTCGCCCTGCTCGACGCCGGCGTGAAAATGAAAAAACCCGTATCCGGTATCGCAATGGGACTCATCACCGACACCGAATCGGCTAAATACGCAGTCCTCTCCGACATCCTCGGCGACGAAGACCACCTCGGCGACATGGACTTCAAGGTAACCGGCACACGCGACGGCATCACCGCCACACA
The DNA here is from genome assembly GCA_009775125.1 of Muribaculaceae bacterium. Classification (GTDB taxonomy): domain Bacteria; phylum Bacteroidota; class Bacteroidia; order Bacteroidales; family Muribaculaceae; genus CAG-873. The sequence continues at coordinate 24,291 of VSPD01000028.1, forward strand.
GATGGACATCAAGTGCGACGGCCTCTCCTACGAAATCCTCGAAAAAGCCCTCCTCCAGGCCCGTGACGGACGTCTCCACATCCTCGACATCATCGAGCAGACAATCCCCGCGCCCCGCGAAGACTACAAGCCCCACGTGCCCCGCATCGTCACCATGACAATTCCCAAGGACCTCATCGGCGCCGTAATCGGCCCGGGCGGAAAAATCATCCAAGGCATCCAGGAAGAATCCGGAGCAACCGTATCCATCGACGAAATCGACGAAGGCGGATACATCGAAGTGGCAGCTGCCAACAAGGAATCCATCGACAAGGCCCTCTCTATGATCAACGCCATTGTCGAGCTCCCCGAAGAAGGCAAAGTCTACCCCGGCACCGTACGCTCAATCATGGAATTCGGCGCATTCGTTGAATTCATGCCCCACCGCGACGGCCTCCTCCACATCTCCGAAATCGCCTGGAAACGCCTCGACAACATGGAGGCATCCGGTCTCAAAGAAGGCGACCACGTAGAAGTGAAACTCATCGAAATCGACAAGAAAACCGGCAAATACCGCCTGTCGATGCGCGCCCTCCTTCCCAAGCCCGAAGGCTACGTCGAACCCGAACGCAAGCCCCGTGGCGAACGCGGACCCCGTCGTGAAGGCGACCGACGCGACCGCGGACCCCGTCGCGAAGGCGGCGACCGCCGCGACCGTGGCGACCGTCCCCGCCGCGAACCCCGCACCGAAGAATAATCATTCTCCCGCATAAACCCCACAGCAGGCGCACACCCCCACCGGTGTGCGCCTCTTTTATTAGGAACTCCGGCCATCAGGAACTCAAGCCTCCGGCTTGAGAAAAGACCGTAAGCTCCAAACAGTAGGGACGTACGGCCCGTGCGTCCGGGAAACCATCTTGGCAATTAATTGATAATCAATCGTTCATCTGCGGACGCACGAGCCGTGCGCCCCTACAATCTCGGCATAAACAGGCACAAGCCGAAGAATCGGTGCATGGAATCGAATAGCGATTCGGAAAGAAATTTGTGTCCCCCGGAGCGCAGTCGCACTCTTTTTAACCACGAATTACATAAATTTCGCGGATTTCACAAATTATTTTGAATCCACTCGGTAGGAACACAATCCTCCGGATTGTGAAAAAATATAATCACAATCCGGAGGATTGTGTTCCTACCGAGTGGATTCACTCCCTGCCTGTCAATTATTAATGCACTAGAATTACGGCTTGTGCCCATAAACAGCCTTTTTGACACACCCTCTTTCTAATAGATAAAAATATCCCGGCAACGTTTGCCACCAAACACGGCGAAGCCGTGGCTCCTTGGTTAACCGCGTATGGAGGCGTAGCCGACATGCGCGGTTAACCAATGCCTCCGATGCCGGCACTGTGAAACTGTGCCTCGTGCCATATTAGACTTAGCCCTCCGACATACAAACCGTGCGGCATACATCCATAGGGTATAAAATTTTAATTGCAAACCTCCAAAAGCCTTTGCCATCCAAAATTAATTTGTAAATTTGCGCTTGGAAACATGCGTGGCTCTTGCAGCATCATTTTCCGAGACATAAAAAAAAGCGTTTTTTGCTTTACCCTATTCACGAAATCGCCAATTTCTAAAACAAAGTGGGTCAAGCAGTCAAAAGGACGCTCATGCTTGTCGTATATCCACTCCCCGACAAGGGGCATCGATATCCGATAAGGCGTGGGAGTGGACTGTTTATTACTTTGTTTGGCGTTTGGCGATGCCAGTGAATAGATAAACTGAATCGTCCCGCGCTTTTTTCATATCCACTCCCCAAAAAGGCCGCCCATGAGAATTTGGGACAATCCCATGGCACGCCACACAAATTCATCATGCGAGAGTTTTATCGTCTCTTATGCGTGTTCTTTCTTGTTGCAGGCGTTTCATTGACCGCGCTTGCAGCCAAGAAAATCACCATCCACACGCAACCCGAAAACGCCACTATATCAATAGACGGCGCAGAAGTAGGAAATGGAACCTACACGGTCAAGTTTGAACGTAAAGTGGACTTTTATATGGTAAAGGTTTCCGCACCGGGCTATCTAACCAAATCATTCAAGCTGCTGAAAAGCAATCCCAACAACTCCGTACTTTATAAATTGTCGCCCGACGAGGCCATGCAGAGTTCCCGCGGAGGAGAAGATTCCGGCCTTGACATGGCAAACCGGTGGTTCGACATAATCTGCGGAAACGGCGTGTCTGAGGACGAGGTCTGGAAACGCCTTATCAGCGTCTCGCTAAACTATTTCGACAATATCGAGATTCGTGACAAAGAAGCCGGATGGATTCGTACAGGGTGGAAAACCACCACGTTCACCGAGCAAGTCGTTAGAACACAAATGGAAGTAAGAGTATCATTTAACGGCGGGGAGGAAAACCCTTATCGTGTAAAGATAACATCCGAAATCCGCGACAAAAATCGTCCCGGCTCGCAAAGTTATACCAAATACGACCGCGTCCTCAACAGCTTCACTCCTTTAATCGACGAATTGCAGACATCTGTTGCAAAAGGGAAATAAATAACCATAAACAAAACAATCCAAATGAAAAAATTAATCTCATTAGCGGCATGTCTTATCTGTATGCTATCACCACTGCCAATGGCAGCCCAACAGGAGTACCAAATTCCGGAAAGCACCCCCGCAAACAACGGCGAACTCGACTGGCTCGTCTTCAAAGACCGGAACGGTGAAGCCAAAATCAACAAAAAAGACATCGTTCTCAAATCAAATGTCAAGTCAATGTATACCCCGACGATGGACATCATTCAACCGGTCATGACTTGCGCAAAAATACCTGTGGACTATAACGGCGACTTCTATGTGTCAGCCACCATGAAACCCTCCAAGGTCGACGATACCCATATGTTTGGCCTTGAATTCGGAAACGCCAGCGAAACTGATTATAACGCCATCCTGTTCGACGACCAATTCTGCTATGTGGTGAGGGTATACAAACTCATGAACCTCACCCAAATCCAGGGGCTTGAAAACCGCGTGCGATATAAATACCAAAAAGCTAAAGACGGCATGTGGACCATTTCTTTTGAACGCAAAAATGGAGGCGATTTTGTATTTTCCCTCAATGGTCTTGAAGTCATGACATACCCCGGCAACACGCCGTTCTCCTTTGCCTCTGTCGGGGCTTGCGTCACCAACAAAGGCGAGGTCAAGATAACGGAAGTTGCCTATGAGCAATGGGCATATCCTGCTGATTCCGAATAAAATCACCGGCCGGATTCACATCCAATCATTTAGAATACAGGAATGAAAACATTAATATATATAATATTAGGTTTATTTGCGACAATAATTCCATTTAACACCATCGCACAGTCTAATGAAAGGACTTACCGCCAGACTTATGCCGACGGGTCATATGCCGACGTGACTGAAAAATCGGATGGCTCGTCTACACATGTCTACCACAGCCCATGTCGTTCGTGCAAAGGCTCGGGGCGATGCACAATATGCCATGGCACGGGACGAGCCATATCGGGTTGGGGACGTTATCAGCGTGTGGTACCATGCTCTTTCTGCGGCGCAAGCGGCCAATGCAAGTATTGCGGAGGCAAGGGTGAGTCCGTCATGGTTAATTACTACGATTCCAAGACACAATCTATGGATGGCTATGATGTGAATACCGGCAAGAAAAACTGCTCAGTGCATGGCGAAAACAGCGGCGAGAATTATTACGGACCATCAAACAGCAATAAAGCGACATGCCATAATTGCCATGGCACCGGTGTAGACCCATTCCCTTGGAAAGATCACACAGCCGGGCAAGGTTTGCGGTGGTGTTATACCAATTCGGAGGGTGCGAAATGTCCTTATTGCTCGGAACGCGCATGGCATCAGCACCATAGATGCGCAAGTTGCAACCCATGACAAACCATATTGTAAAATGACTTTTAAGCATCCCCCTCGCGGGGATGCTTTTATTTTTGACGGCGAACTTTTTTATTGAGGAAAAAGTTGTAAATTTGCAAGTGACGTTTCTTTATTTTTTTGAGTGATATGAAAAAGTTTAATATTCTTCTTATATCAATATTCACCGCGTTGTCGGCCATGGCCGACGGCCAGATTCGCTGGCTCGAGACTAAGGCCGATTTCGGCGCGTTCGACGAGGACACCGGCGCAGTGTCGACCGTGTTCCGCTTCGTCAACGACACCAACGAGCCGGTAGCCATCATCGCGGCCAACGCTTCGTGCGGATGCACGGCCCCGATTTATAGCCGCGAGCCTGTCGCTGTGGGCGACACGGCTAAAATCGAGGTGCGCTACGACCCGGCAGGACGCCCCGGACGCTTTGAGAAATTTGTGAGCGTACGCACCTCGGCCGACGATACCAAGACAAAACTTATCGTGCGAGGCGTGGTCGTAGGCTCCGAATCGTCGGTGGGCGCGCGCTACCCCGTAGCCGTCGGCCCGATCAGCCTTAAACGCGGTGCCGTGATGCTCGGCAAAATCAAGTCGGGACATGCCAAGATGGAATTTCTCGACGGCTACAACCGTGCCCACGACTCAATCTCGCCCACTGTCGAGGGTCTGCCGAAATATCTTGAAGTGACCACTGTGCCGCGCCGCGTAGCTCCGGGCGAGCAGGTGCAGTTCAACTTCTACTTCCGCGCCGACCGCTGCCCGCAGTGGGGCATCGTCACCGACTCCGTCACAATCATTCCCGACCCGGCGGCATCCGACCGCATCGTCCTGCCCGTCGTGGCCATAATCGAGGAAGACTTCTCGCGCCTCACCCCCGGCCAGATGAAAAACGCCCCCGAGGCCGCGCTCGACACCGACCGCGTGATACTCGACGCCGAGGGCAAAGGCTCAATCCACCTCACCAACCGAGGCAAGGACCCGCTTAAAATTCGCCGTATCTACACCCAGGACGCCGGCCTCGAAGTGGACACAAAAAGCGATTCCGTGAAAAAAGGAAAATCAGCCGAAATCACCGTCACGGCCACGCCCGAAGCCTTGGCCAAAGGCATAAACGCCCGCGCCACCATCATCACCAACGACCCATCCAATCCGACCATCACATTCCGCATCGTAGCCGAACCGAAATAATCCTCCTCTTGCAATGGAATCAAAATTAACTTCTCTTCCCAAAGGCATCTCCGCGCCCGAACTCGCTTATCTCCGTTTCCGCGAGAGCGAACGCATCGGCGACAATCGCCGTGTGCTCGTCGTGAACATCGACGCTCCACAAAATAGCCGTGCAGCAGGATTCGAAAATCATATGTTGGTTTTCTCCGATTCCACACTTGCAAAAAACACGGACTTCAACCCCGATTTTGTAATTGTATATGGAAATTGTCCCTACACCGGCCTAAGAAAAGCACAGTTACATCCACTGTATCTATCGATGAAAGCGATGTTTCCCGACGCGATGTTTCTTCACGATAGCAATATCGAAGAAACGCTTGAACTCGGATTAAGAGCATACGACAACCGCCAAAGGCAGATACGGCAAGAAATGCTTCGCCGGCTGTCGGATAAAGGCATCAAGGAAATAATCCAGGAGGCGTTCGACAATGTATTCACCAATGAATTCGGCCACCTGTTCCGTAATCTGTTCGAATCTTTTATTGCCGGAAAAATCGACTATGGCAGCATGTTCATCACTCCCAGCGCTTTCCTCACCGAGGCCAACAGACTGTCGTCGAGCATCCTCGACTCGAAATACGGGAAGAAGAAATATGACCTCGCACGCCGGGTGAACCGAGCGTGCCAACAGGCCATAAAAAATGCCATTTGCGAAATTGACGGCAATTCGACCCCAATTGAAGTCAATTTCAACATCACCCTACCCTTCTCCGGGTTTCACAACCCTTGGAATAAAAACCGCCTCTCACAGATTCTTTCCAACGTAACAAGCCGTCCGGTATCCGACACCATGCTCCTAAACCAACAGGAACGCACCGACCTGATAGCGCAACTCACAAAAAAAGAGGCCTTCCTCCACTACGCATGGCCCGAGGCTGAAATGAACGCCGCCGTCGACACCATCAAGAATTCCATATCTTACATTTTCGATTCGGCAAACGAGGCCGACAAACTGCAAAACTCCACGCAGGACGACACAGCAGAAGACAATAACATACGTGTACTCTACGGTCTCGAAATTCCCGGCCGTTTCGACAGCATCACGACCATTGACGACGACGGAGCGCAATTCAACGTGCTCATCGACTCTGTAAACCGTCGCATATCCGTATCCGGACACCTCCACCCGGCTTTCGGCAAGATTAAAAAATTTGCCGACGGCAGCGCGACATATGAACCGAAGCCCGGGCTCCCCGAACGAATCATGCCTCTCACGCTCGCCGCAATGCGCGCCGGCGACAACCCCGAAGGACTGTGGTGCGACCGCGAGTGCATCTTCTTCGACAGCGACCAACCCGTCTACAACCTCATATTGTCTGGCTACGCTGTCTCCGACCCGAAAAAAGCCATAAGACAAGCCCGTGATAAAATCTGCAAGATGTATTTCGAGCTCGAACGTTTCGGCTGGCTCGTGGCCGCGCACACCATTAACGACAATACCGACATCCGCCAAATATTCGACCTGCCCGAACGCCCCATCCCGTTCTCCTACAAGACCATGGCTTCGTTTATCAACGAAACCGCCAACGCCCACAATAAGGACCAAAACCTTACTTTTGCAGGATTCCCGACACCCTTATCCGTAAAAAAAATATACGAAGCCGAATATTACGATGAAATATGTGGCGCCCCCGATACTCTATACACATATTACATCGTGAATATGACAAGCAACAAACGCCAATGGATATGCCGCCTCAATCTCGGTATCGACATCGCCGAAATCACCAAGCCCGGCACTTTCGACCCCGTGCTCCTCAACCAGCGTCTGCCCAAATTCATGCAGGCCCTCGAATGTGGTGTCAATGGCGTCTTCGACAGTTTATCTGTCCCTTCTTTCAGCAACGATTTTATAATCCTGCGCTGCGACTACCCATCGACACTTACACCCGAGCAAGAGGCAAAGGGCATTGCCAATCTGAAACAATATGCAATCGACATCCGCAAGGAATTTATACGCTTCGCCAACTACCTTCAATACAAAGCCAACGACAAATCCGACCGCAACGCCGACCGCTTCACATCAATTCTTACTACAACAGGCTTGACCCGACTTCTCTTTGCTGCATTTGGCGGTTAAAAATACTCACCTCTAAAATAATACATTATGCTCGACCCCGATTACGAAGACATCATCGAAGACCCCATCGACCCTGAACCCGATCCCGAACCCGATCCCGAACCTAATCCGGAACCCGACCCTGACCCGACTCCCGATCCGGAGCCTGGCCCTACTCCCGAAAATCCGTTTGGCACACATGCGACCGGAAAGGATGTATCATTCACCGGTTGTACCGGTTGCAGCAACGGATGCCTGCACTCATGCCTGGGAGGATGCTTCACCTCTTGCGCCGGCTCGACAAAACAAGTTTTCTAACTTATATCCATGAAAATATGGGAAAACGGTCTGGCAAAAACCATCACTTTTGTGGTGACGAAGGATTGCCAGCTGGCCTGCAAATACTGTTATCTGCCGGGCAAGACGGCCGGCAAGCGCATGTCGTGGGACACGGCGAAGGCCGCCGTCGACTTCCTGTTGGCGCAGACCTCGCGGGAATTTGACACGGAATCTGTCGTGTTCGATTTCATCGGAGGCGAGCCGTTGCTTGAAATCGACCTCATCGACCGCGTGTGCGACTACATAAAGCGGCGCATGTTCGAGCTCGACCATCCGTGGTTCAACCTCTACCGCTTCTCCATATCGACAAACGGCATCAACTATCACACTCCACGCGTGCGCGAGTTCATCCGCAAAAACCACGCCCACCTCGGCATCGGCATCACCATCGACGGCACACGCGCCAAGCACGACCTCAACCGCGTGTGGCGCGACGACCCCTCGCGCGGCTCCTACGACGCCGTGGTGGCAAACATTCCCCTTTGGCTTGCCGACTTCCCCGACGCGGCCACGAAAGTGACCGTATCGTCGGCCGACCTGCCGTATGTGGCCGAGAGCGTAATCCACCTTTTCGGCCTCGGAATACGCACGGTGAACATCAACTGTGTGTTCGAAGACGTGTGGGCCGAGGGCGACGACGCCATCTTCGAGGAGCAGCTGCGCATCCTCGCCCGCCGGCTCGTCGACGAGAAATGGACCGAACGCGGCTACACATGCTCGTTTTTCGACCGCTACATCGGCTTCCCGCTCGACCCCGAACGCGACTGCACCAACTGGTGCGGCTCGGGCAAGATGCTCGCCATCGACCCCGACGGCAATTTTTACCCCTGCAACCGCTTCATCGACTTTGCCATGCGCACGAAAAAGCCGCGCATAATAGGTTCCGTGGCCACGGGTATCGACCGCAACCGCCTGCGCCCGTTTGTGCATCTCGACCGACAGACGCAGTCGGCCAAACGCTGCCTCGAATGTGACATAGCCTCGGGATGCGCCTGGTGCCAGGGCGAGAACTACGACAGCGCGGAGACACCAACCATCTACCGCCGCGCCACGGCTATTTGCCGCATGCACGCCGCCCGAGTGCGCGCCAACCGCTACTATTGGCAGTTGCTCGGCGACCCTCTCCCTGCCCCTCGCAAATCGCTCCCTGCCACGGCACTCGACAAAGGCCCTGCGCAAATTCGATCGGTCGACATCCTGCTCGACTCTGCCTCTCCGGCAGTGTGCGGGTATAGCAAAAGCGACATAGCGGAAAGAATGGATACCGGCACCCTGCGCAGCTTCGCCTCGGCATTGGAGAATCTCAATGTCGACGTAAACGTGATTTATCCCACGGAAGCCGGCCCGGACATCGCCGCCCTATTGCAAAGCATGCCTCACAGGCCGATTTTTCCCGACGGCGCGGCCTGGCGCGTGACCGACAGTTACTTTATCACGGCTTTGTCTTTCGACGAATTTCAACGCGCCCCGCTCGGAGCAATCGCCCACCTGCTGTCGCAAGCCGACAGAATTAACATTATGCTCCACGGCTACGCCGGCTTCGACCCCGAGGCCTACCGCGCCGGCCTCGTCGCGCTGAAAGAGCATGTACTGCCTCTGTGGCGCGCCGGGCATAAACTGCGGATGAATATCCTCACCGACCCCGCCTCGCTGCGCCGCCCGAAAGACTGCACGGCAGGGTCGCAGTCGGTGACGCTCGCCCCCAACGGACGCTACTATCTATGCCCGGCCTTCTATTACAACGACCCCGACGACCATATCGGCACCGTGGAGACAGGCTGGCATATCCCCGCGCCCGAGCTTCTGCGCCGCGACCACGCCCCCGTGTGCCGCTCATGCCGCCGCAATGCCTGCACACGCTGCCTTTTCGACAACCTCCACACTACCGCCGAACTCAACACCCCCTCCTACGAGCAATGCCGCAAGGCTGAGATAGAAATGGCCGTAAGCCGTATATTTTTTAATGAATTGAACCAATGCGCCAACCAATCGGACAAGTAACCCCGGAAGAATGTCGGGCCATCTACCGCCTGCACGAACGCCTCAGCAGCCTGCGCGAACTCCTCCTGTGCCTCGACCCCGAAGCCGACGCCGCCCTCATCGGGCGCGTAAACGTCGACCGCGAGCGCACCCAAGCGCGCTTCGACGGCTGGTGGACCGACATGGCCGCCAAATACTCATGGCCCCCCTCCTCCTACGAGATAGATTTCGAATCCGCCAATATTTATACCCATTAGGAAGAGGGTGTGTCAAAAAGCCGTGCGTGCCTACAATTTCGACGGTTACAGATACAAACCGAAAATGCGGTGCATGGAATCGCAGAGCGATTCAATATTGTAGCCCCGGGTGTAGCGGAAGCGGAACCCGGGGGTTATGCCCAAGGAGACCAAACGAGGATTTGGAGCGAGCGGCAGCGTAGCGTTCTACACCACGGTCGGCGTTATCGAACGCTCCGGCCGGCCTCCGCTCCAATGCCTTTTATGGATGGGCGGTTCCACACACAGGGCTATCGCCCTGCGCTACAATATTTGTCTCCTACGGAGACACAATGTACCGTATTTACGGCTTGTGCTTTTTTACACACCCTGATTTTTTTCACAATCCGGAGGATTCTTTGCTTGTGGCAAAGCGCTCCGCGATGAGTGTTCCTACCAAAAGCGGCAACGCCCGGGGGGCGCTGCCGCTGTAAGGTTATGGATGAGGATGATTACCAGGTGAATGTCACGAGGTCGTAACCATCCCAAAACTTGGTGGGGAGACCGTTGGAGTTGAGAGTCCATTGGAACGCTACAGGTTCGTCGGTGTATTCATCACCGCCTTCAACACCTTTGCGTACATAGCCCACAGGGAGGTTCTTGACGGCTTTGCCGAGAAGACCGGCGTAGTAAGCAACGTTCATTTCGTCCATTTCGAGTTGGAAATTGTCGTCGAAGAGCATGAGGCAACCTTTGTTTGCAATCACATTCTTGTACTCGCTGTTGGTGTAAGCGAATGTGTATGTGCGGGTGTCGCCGTCTTTTTCGTTTTTAACAACTGTGGCCACATCGCCGTTGGAGTAGGCAAGTTTCCATTCCTCGTTGCTTTCGGAGCGTTTCAGGCGGGTGAGCTGGCCGGCGTTGTTGTATTCAAACCACCATTCGTCGTATTCGTCGCCTTCTTCATAATATTCATCGTTTACGTCAACGTCGAGGTAGTACTGGTAGGCATATGCTACATAGCCCTGCTTGTTGAGTTCAAGATAGATGTCCCAGCCGTCGTTGGGGTTCTGGCTGTCGCGTTCTTTCATGCGCACGGTGAAGTTGTGGGCGCGCGACGGGGGCGTGAAAGTGCCGTATTCGAAAGTTACGTTGGTAGTGCCGTCGACAATCTTGGTGAGCTGTCCTTTTTCGTTGGTGGTGAAAGTGGCGCCGTCGACTGCTGCGGGAAGGCCTTCTTCGAAGATTTCCTCGATGTTGGAGCCGGTGTTGCCTCCTTTGTTGGGTTCATCATCGTCGCTGCACGATGTGAAAGTAAAACCTGCGATGGCTACCACAGCCAAGGAAGCAAATTTCAGAAAATTTTTCATTTTTTGAGTTATTCATGCCGCCGGACCCTCCTCATTGGCATTTCGGGAAAAAGAAAAAGCGTGAGAGTCTGTATTTGTTACCCGTACTACCACTCTCAGAGGCTTCTCGCATTGCCCATTACCGTAGAACGAGTAACGCATAGAAGCCCACGCTTGTAAATATGCAAATCATTGCGGCAAGGCATACGCCTCCCGGACAGGATTTCCATATCCAAGGGCATCTATCCGCCACTCCGCTCCTGACGATAATGAAATTTTGCGAGAATCTCCGAGAGTCAAGAACAAAGCGCAAATAAACTCTAACTTTGCAGCAGCAAGTGGGAAAATGGCAAATTCGTCTTAAAAAAGCCAAGAGAGGCGGTCGGATTT
>VSPD01000029.1 GCA_009775125.1 Muribaculaceae bacterium
CCCCCCCCCCGCCCCCACCCCCCGCCCCCCGCCCCCCCCCCCCCGCCCCCCCCCGCGCCCCCCCCTCGCAAGCCGGAGGGTTTTCTGTCGCAAGCCGGAGGCTCGCGTTCCTACTTTCCTGCTTCCTGCTTCCTGCTTCCTATTTTTGGAGTTGCTTGGTGGCGGTGCGGCCTTGGACGCGGATTACGACTGCGTCGGGGGCGGGCTCGGAGATTTCGATGCCTTGGAGGTTGAAGTAGCGCACGGGGGCAGCGTCGGCGCCGATTGTGCCGATGGCGGAGAAGTCGGCCGATACGGCTTCGCACGGGTCGGTCTCGCCGTAGTTGTAGATGGCGGATACACGGTAGCGGTAGGTGCCGTCTTTGGCAGGGATGTCGGTGTAGGTGGTGTCGGCCACGGGCTCGGTGTTGACGAGTATGCCGTTGCGATAGATGTTGTAGCCCACGATGGCGAGGTCGGCGGGAACGCCGTCGCCGGCTTTGTATCGGATGTCGTCGATGCGGACGCCGTTGTAGCCGGCGCGGCCGCGGATTGCGAAGCGGCGTGCGCCTTCGGGGAGGTCGGCCGACACAAGCGTCCATTTGTTGGTGCAGTCGTATGATTTGATCTGAATGAAGTCGGCGATGTCGGTTGAGCCGGTTGAGTACCATACTTCCACTATGTCGCCCATGCCGTAGGTGAGCGATGAGTTAAAGGCGGCCATGAAGGAGATGGTCTGCGCCACGCCGGAGAGTTCGGGCGAGATCATCCAGTCGGAGGCGTTGTAGCAGTAGGGGGCTATCGCGCACTGGTTGCCGGAGTATGCGCCATATGCTCCGGGTGTGGCGTTGATTTGAGAGGCGTTGAAAATCTGGAAAGCCATTGCGTCGCCGGCGTGAGGATAATCGTAGTCGTCCATAGTATATGAGTCTTCGTCGTAGGCTGCATAAGTGGAGTTGCCGTCTTGGTCGACGAGGGTCCAGGGGCCGAAGTCTTCGATGGTGAAGGCTTCGTAGGATTCAAAGTCTTCGAGGATTTCTTCGGCGCGGGGCATGGCGTCGATGTCGGGAGCGTTCCACGACAGCACGATGGCGGAAGTGGGGTCGGAGGTGAGGGTGGCTGTGAGGCCGTCGACACCGTCGTATTCTGCGGGCTTGACAGTGATGAATTTTTCCACGAGGTTGTCCGACTCGTCTTCGTCGGTGCCTGAGCTTATGCGCATGCCGAAGAAGTTGGGGCCTTTTGTGTCGTTGTAAAGCAAGATGTCGTCGAACGACACTGTGACTGACTCGTCGGGCTCGAGTGTGCCTTCGAGGTCCTTTGCGAGCAATACGGAGCCGTTATGCAGCATTTCAACGGATGCGCCGGAGGATGGGCGAAGACCGTCGTTGGTAACTTTTGCCGAGATGCTGAATTTCTGGCCGGCAAACACTTCCGAGGGTGCAGACATGCGCGAGATGGAGATATTGTAGTCGTGGATGTCGCGGACGCGGATATGGTCGATTGCCACATAGTTGGCGCCGTAGTAGGATGCGTCTTTGGTGGTGACGAGCAGCTCGAACTGTATTGTTCCGGCGGAGATGTAGCCGTTGAGGGGAATGCGCACGGCGGTCCATTCGGAGCAGGGTTCTTCCTTGAAGTCGAGGGTGCGCACTGTGGTGTATTCGCCGTTGGCTTTGGCAAGCATCACGTCGAGTTGGTTGGCTGTGGCGCGGGTTTGGAATTCGAGCACGGGGGTGGTGGTGCCGGAAATGTCGATCATGCCGGAGTAGATGCCCACCTTGTAGCCGTTGCTTTCGGCGCCCATTACGATGAAGCCGCCGTCGGCGTCTTGCGAGTTGATGTAGACGGGGTTGTCGTTTTCGTCGTATTCCTCGAAGTACTGATTGTCGCCGTAGACGGCAAATTCGGCGCGCGGGCTTGTTCCGGCGTAGTCGATGCCCCAGAGCGAGTGCTCGGGTGTGGCGTCGGGGAATGTCTCGGAGAATGGGAGGCTCCATGGCTTGCCCACGGCGAGGATGTTGGAGTTGGTGCCGGGATAAGAGGCGAGTTCCTGCTGGCCGACATTATATGTGGCTGTGACTTGGAAGGCTACGAAATCCTGGCCCTCGGCTCCGAAATCTTTGCCGGAATAGTCGAATACGTAAGATGTGGCCGATGTGGAGGCGATTGCCGGGTCGGTGAGCTGTCCGAAGGCGTCGAAAATGTAGTAGGAAAGCTGTTCGACGGGCACATATCCGCCTTGTTCGCCTGCTGCGCCGGGGGCTGTCCACGACAGGGTCACGGTTTTGCCGTCGGCCGAGAGCACGGCTTTTACGTCGGTGGGGTTGAGCGGGTAGTCGAAGCCGGTGTAAACCGAACTGGAGGCTTTGGCGCCTTCGCCGTCGGCATTGGCGGCGGATACGGCTATGGTGGAGTTGCCTTGCGCGGTTTCGACGTCGAATGTTACAGTCGCGCCGGGAGCCACGTTCTCAACGGCTTTTTTGAGTTCGCCGCCAACGTAGACGTTGATTGTGAGCGGGCCTTCGAGGTCGGCTCCGGCAAGGTCTTTGGAGGGAGCGGTGTATTCAACCGAGGCTGAAAGCGCGCCTGCCGCCGCGGGTGTGATTCCGACGATTTCGCCGGCAACGGGGATGGATGCGGAGCTGATTTTGATGTAGCGGATGCGCAGGCCCGAAGATGTGGCTTTGGGAGTGACGGCATGGAAGCCGATGTGGTAGATGCCGTCGGCGGGCACGGTGAAGTCTTTTGTGGTGACGGTGTACTGGATTGACGAGCCTTTCTTGCCATGGGTGGTGGATACGAGATTGGTCGACAGGGCTTCGGGAGTCTTGCCGGTGCCGAGCATCACGTCCATGTGGCCTTCGGGTGTGCCGGTGCCTGTGGTGTTGAGGCCGGCTTCGAATTCGAGGGTGTAGGTCTTGCCGGCAATTAAGCGCACGGGCGGGGTGATGAGCCAGTCGTCTTCGGCTTCCTGGCCGGAGGCGGGCGCAAGCATATATACATATGTGGAGCCGGCCATCCATTTCTTGTTGTCGCCGTTGGCGTCGATCACGGTGTAGAGACCGAATTCGTTGTCGGATTGCTTGAACTGGTGGTCGATGGGCAGCGAGACATACGAGCCGAGCACTATGGGGTCGGTGGCGGCAACAGCCGAGGAGGCATCGCCGGCGTTGGCCGTTACTTCATAGTAGTAGCTTGCCATGGGCATGTCGGCGATGATGTCGCTGCATTCAGTTGCGGAGATGCCTTCGGCTACGACTTTGCCGTCGGGACGGCGAACCACCGTGTAGGTCACGGCGTCGGCGTCGAAATATCCGCCGTTGACAGATTCAGCCGGGGCGGTCCAGGATATGGTGATTTCGGTGTCGGAAGTCTTTTCGGCGCTAAGGTCGGTCACGGCTTTGGGAGCGTCGGTGCCGATGTATGCCTCGATTTCATATTTTGGCGCAGAGCCTTCGGCGTTGGATGTGCGTATTGTAAAAACGGTGACGCCGGAAGCCTCCAACGTGACAGGCGCGCTCACGACGGAACCCGGGGCTGCGGAGCCGGATGCCACCACTGTGCCGTTGGCCTCGATGGTGTAGTCGAGCGTGCCGTCGAGATTGGTGCCGCCGTATGATACGGAGGGCATGGTGAAGTAGACGTGGCCCGAGAGGGAGCCGCCGTCGAAATCGATCGTGGCGGCGGTCACGGCAGCCGGAGCGCCGTTGGAGGCAAGGGGCTGCGGCACGTAAAGGCCTGCGAACTGCGCTTGATTGGCGAGCTCGGCAGCCACGTTCCACTTGCCGTCGGCGAGCGATATGCCGTAAAGGGTGCCGTCGCCTTCTTCGGGCTGATATGAATAGTAATATGTAGAGGTGGCGTCGTCGATGGCCGCTGTCGTGTAATAGTAACAGAAGTGGCTTTCATCGCCGATGGAAGAAATCTTGTTGAGCTGGGCCGTGGCTTTGTCGACAGAATAGAAATTGCCCGTGTCATCGGTGGCATAGAGCCGTCCGTCGGCGGTGAAGGCGATGGAGTTGAGGTTGGTCTCGGCGGGCAGGTCGGCCACTTTCGCCGGTTTGAATGTGCGCATGTCGAGCGTGCCGAGATACACGGTGAAGTTGCCGGCGTAGAAAAGGCCGTAGACAGTCTCGGTGGTGGCGTCGTAGGCAAGGTCGAGGGCAATTGAGCCGACAAACTCCGACGGGTTAAGCTGTTTGTGCTGTGTCAGCGTCCACGACTGTGTGTCGTAGACGTATGCCGCGATGTCGACAATCTGATTATTGGCCGAGTAGTAGCTCAGCGCGTAATATTTGCCGTCGTAGTACACCGCGCCGCCCACTCCGTAGAGGTTGGGGTCGGTGAACACGGCCGAAGTGGAGCCGGTGGCCGGGTCGAGCGTGTATATGCCGCACTGCGACATAGAGGTCCATGTCGACGAATAAATCTGGTTTCCATAGAGTAGAGTCGTTTCGCCGTTGCGGCCTTTTGCTCGCAACGCAGCCGGGGCTTGTTGGCGAGTCGCGCCGTTGCGCAGAGTCTTGATGCCCGGTATGTTGATTGTAGCCGGGGCCTGCCGTAGCGAATGCTGACGTTGGGCGATCGGGGCGGGGATGTCGACGCCTTGGTGCTTTGGCGAAATTGCCGCCGCATCAGTGGCTATTGCCGCCGAAATACCCAGCGAAAGCAGGTAAAGGTGTAAATTTGATGACATAATGATTAGTTTTTATGAACTTTTGTCGTTCTTGTTAAGATTTTTTGCAAAAATAGTTATAAAATGTTATTTTGCAACAAATCTGCAACAAAAAGTTTCAAAATATTAAAAAAAGGGGGTAAATAAGCAGGAACTCAAGCCTCCGGCTTGAGCAATTAATCTCAAGCCGAAAATGCGGTGCATGGAATCGCGTAGCGATTCAAGATTGTAGCCGGGGGTGAAGCGATAGCGTAACCCCCGGTATGTTGAGTTGGTTCATCGTGGTATCGGAGCGAGCGGCAGCGTAGCGTTCTGCACCACGGTTGGCGTTATCGAACGCTCCGGCAGGCTCCGCTCCAACACCATAATAAATAACATCCACGCCCCCCCCGGGGCTGTCGCCCCGCGCTACAATATTTGTCTCCTAACGGAGACCCAACGAACCGTAATTACGGCTTGACCCATTTATTGCTCAAGCCGCTATAAATCTCAAGCCGGAGTAATAAATCTCAAGCCGGAGGCTTGAGTTCCTACAAACGCGGCGCGTCCCGGGGAGGGCGCGCCGTGGTGAGGATTATGGGTGTAGATTGTTTTAGCGGATGAATTCCTTGCGGGCGGTGCCGTCGGAGTAGCGGACTATGATGAGGCCGCTTTGGGGAGCGGAGAGGCGTTTGCCCTGGAGGTTGTAGTATTCGACGGGCACGGCGTCGGGTTGCGCGGTGATGCTGTCGAAGATGCCGTCGGAGGCCGCGCGGGTGATGCGGATGTTGTCGACATTGAGGCGTGTCACGGCGTCGCAGCCTTGTCCGTGGAGGCCGATGTGGTAGGTGCCGGGAGTGGTCACGGCGAAGTCGGCGGTGTAGTCGGCCCATGCGCCGAATTTGGCCTGGTCGTGTGAGGCGATGGCTGTGGCAAACGATGCTTTGTCGGAGGCGTCGGTGCCGAGGCATATTTCCCATTTGTGCTTGTCCCAGGATTTGCCGGAGGCGGCGTAGGTGAGGGTGTATGTGCCGGCCTCGTCGAAGCTGATGGCGGGCGAGATCATCCAGTCGTCGTATTCGCCGTCGCTCACGCTATATACATATAATTGGGCGATGTTGGCGCCGTGGGGCGATGTGGCGTCCGAGGCCACGGCCCATCCGGCGGTGCGTTCGATGTGAGGGTTGGTGTTGGCGATGGTCCAGTCGGCGTCGGAGCCGTCCTCGAAGTCGCAGGCGTAGGGGATGGAGGCCGGTGCCTTTGTGATGGAAACGTTGTCGATTTTCAGGGTGGCGTAGCTGCAAGTGGTGGTGCCGTGGAAGGCGAGGTGGTAGGTTCCCGCTTCGGCTACGGTGAATGTGGCAGCGGGCGAGGCGATGTATGCGTTGCCGACTTTTTCGTCGGAGTGAGATTCAATCTCCACGGCGTGAGCGGCCGATGCCTCGGGAGCCTCGGCAAGGTATATTTCCCAGGAGTGGGTGTCGGAGGAAAGGCTGCCGTTCATCATGTAGGTGAGGGTGTATGTTCCGGGAGTGAATTCGATGGCGGGCGAGAACATGTAGTCGTCGCAGGGGTTGGACGCGCCTTCGCTTTTGAGTTGGGCGAATTTGCCGTCGTACTGCTGTGTGGTGTATCCTGCCGTTATGGTCCAGCCGTAGGATGTGTTGGTGTGGTTGTTGGCAAACGTCCAGAGCGAGCCGTCCCCGGTGTCTTCAAATCCGGAGAAGTAGGGGATTGACGCAGCTTTGGCGTATGTCACGGGGTCGCTGTCTTTGGCATATCCGGTGACTCCACAGCTCACGGGCTCTACGCTGTAATAATATGTGCCGGGCTCGGCAAGGACGTCGGTATAGGATGTTTCGGCCACGTCCTTTGCAATCATGATTTCCTCGTTGCCTTTGATGCGCCATACGCGGTAGGTGATGTTGTCGAAGTCGGCATATCCTCCGTTTTCGGTGGCGGTGGGAGCCGTCCAGGCAACATTTACCTCGGAGTTGGCGATTGAGGCGGTGAGGTTGCCCACGGGCATGAGCATGTCGGCTCCGGCGAATACTTGCGCCAAGGCTCCGCGTCCGTGTTTGTCGCCGTTGAGGGCGCATATCATGTAGGTCTGCAAGCCGTTGGGGGCGTCGGCATCGGTCCAGGATATGGCGTCGGCGGCAAGGGTGGCTACGGGCGTGGCGCATCCGAGGCGGTAGACGGCTATGGCTGTGATGGCGCCGGCGTTACCGGCGAGGTCGTTGGCCGGGAGGGTCCAGGTAAGGTCGATTGTGGATGCTGTGCCGTCGCGGCGCACGGCTTTGGCCTCGGCGGGAGCGGCGGGAGCCGAAGCGTCGAACGGCTTTTCAAACCACAGGCCTGTAACTTCGGCGTTGGCTCCGAGGATGCTGGCTTCGTTTTTCCATTTTGTCGACGGGTCGGGGTCCTCGGCCATGTACGACGCTACGCCCGTGGCGGGGTCGATGGTGAGGAAATAGCAGTAGTCGGGGTGGGTTTGCGCCCAGTAGAGCACGCCTTCGGTGTCGAAGGCCATCGACTGGAAGGCGTCGGCAGTGGAGATAGAGTGCTGCGATGCGCTTATTTTTGTGGCCGCGCCGGTGAGTTTGTCGAGTTTGTAGAATTGGCGGTAGCCGCCCATGGCGTAGAGGTTGCCGTCTTTGTCGGCGGCGAGGGTGATGAGCGACTCGTCGACTTCACGGCCGTAGCCGTCGATGGCTTTGAGTTCGCCGGTGGGGCCTACGGGGTAGCATTTGCCGTCGGCGAGGTCGACGATATTCAGCGATGTAGAGGTGATTTGCGACGTGGAAACAGCGTTTTCGACCAGAGCATACATCGTGTTGGTGGTGTAGTCGTAGGTCATGTCTACCACGCGGCAGGTTGTATCGTACGACGGTACATGTTTCACGACGGTGAAGTCTTCGGCGTCATATATCTTGTAGTCGCCGCCCGAGATACCGCCCATGGCGTCGGCAAAGACATCGAAGGTGTAATACAGGCCGTCGACACATTCGCCGGCCGAAATGTGGCTGTCGCCGTAGACCCGCTTGTCCATGATGGGATTGGCGAAATTGTCGACAGAGAAAGAGATAAAGCCGAATTGGCCTTTCTCGTCGCCCATCTGGTAGCCGTGTGCCACGGATTGCGCCGAAACTGCGGAGAATGTTCCGGCGACAGCGATGCAGGAGAGTAACAATTTTTTCATAAGCAGAATATAATTTTATGAATATTTGATGACTTTTGGAATATTATGTCGCAAAATTATCATAAAAAATAAGATTCTGCAATGAAAATGTGATAAAAAGTTGAAAAATGTAACAATACAGTAGGAACACAAGCCTCCGGCTTGTGATAATAATTCACAAGCCGGAGGCTTGTGTTCCTGCGTCTATGATTTCGGCTACTTTGGCGTAGATTTGGGAGGGGGCGATGGTGTTGAGGCAGGCCAAGTCGCCGCGGAGGCACGGGCGGTTGCCAAACACCGAGCAGGGGCGGCACGGGAGCTGTGTCTGCACCATGGTGTCGGGAGATTGCCGCCAGCCGGTGAAGCCGCAGTAGGGATGGGTGGCTCCCCATACGCTCACGGTGGTGGCCCCGGCCACGGAGGCCAGGTGCATGTTGCCCGAATCCATTGTCACGACTGCGTCGAGATGGCTAAGCAGCGACAGCTCGACGCCGAATCCGAGGCGTTTGCCGCACAGCGAGGTCACGGCCGGATATTTGCTTTCCCAGGCTTCGGCAATTTCTTTCTCGCGGCCTCCGCCTCCGAAGATGAAGATGCGCGTGTCGCCGCGATTGGAGAGCATGTCGACGACTTGCTCCATTTTTTCGGGAGGGTATATTTTGCCCTCATGGGCGGCGAAGGGCGCGATTCCCACCCATTTCTCGCCGGAGGGCCGCTCGGCGGGAGCCACGGCAGAATAGAGCGCGGGGTCGCCCTTGCGTCCCGGGCCGAAAATGCTTTGGAAACGCAGGTCGACGGCGATGCCTGCACGGGCGAAGGTGTCGAGGTAGCGTTCGGTCGACGACGCGAGGGGCTGCATTTTCTTGCCCGATTGCCTTGTGAGGGCGCGTTTGGCGGCGCGGCCCTTGTCGATGGATGCCACGCGGATGCCGCGCAGGCGGCAGAACAGGCGCATGAGCTTGGTGCGCAGCACGTCGTGGAGGTCGACAAACGTGCCGGGGCGGTATTTGTCGGCGAGGTCGGCGATGAGCCGGCGCATGCCCAAGGGGCCGTTGTAGCGTTTGTCGGCAAGGTCGACGCCCACTACCGTAAGGTTGGCGGGCTTGTTGACGAATATGCCGGTGAAGGCCTTGCGCGTCACCATTACAAATTGAGTGGCGGGGTGGCACATGCACGCGCTGTAAAGCACGGGAATGGTCATGGCCACGTCGCCCAATGCCGAAAAGCGCACGGCTATCACCGTGCGCGTTCCGTTGGAATCACCGCTTGCAGCGCGGTTATTTTTTGCCATAAAGAACCGGGTTGGTTTCCGGGTCGTTGTACATCTTCATCTGCTTGTAGGTGCGCATGTATTTGCGTCCGGCATTGAGGTCGGCAAGCAGCTGGTCGATGGAGGTGGTGAGGTCGGCATACTGCGCGCGAAGCACTTCGAGTTTGCGGGCGCAGCGTGCGATATGCTCCTCGGAGGCGTCCTTGCGGGCCACTTCCTGCTCCATGTGGTAGATTTTGAGAGCAAGAATCGACAGGCGGTCGAGCGCCCAGGCGGGAGTCTCGGTGTTGATGCCGGCGTCGGGCAGCGGAGTGATGCCTTTGAGCTGGTCGAGGAACCAGTCGTCGAGTTGCTCGACGCGGTCGGTGCGGCGCTGGTTCGACGCGTCGATGCGACGCTTTATGGCCAGAGCCTCCACGGGGTCGATTTCAGGATTGCGAATTATATCTTCAAGATGCCATTGCACGGCATCGATCATATTCTTTTCGAAAAGCGTGTGTTCGATAGTGCCTTCGTTGAACGGATTTTCAACAACGGCGTCGACATCGTCGGCCACATGATAGGCTTTCGTTGCCATCTCAAACACTTGGTAGAATTCTTGTGCGGTCAACATCTGTATTAATTTATAGGTATAATTTAAAAATGAGAAAACAGTTGATTAAACGCAAAGATAACACAATAATTTCGAAAAACAACAAAAACATGAGAAAATCTACTAATATCGCTTCGCTTTCCATACGCACAGGGTAAGGAGCACTGAAATCAGGGCCGCGCCTATCCAGAAATAGCTTACATATGTGAAATTGTAGACGTCGGCGCCATTGACTACCGTCTTGGTGTTTTCTATCAGCACGCCATTCATCACGTCTTGCAGGGCGGCTCCGATATATGAGGCGATGCCCACCACGCCGAGAGCCGCGCCCGACGCTTTTTTGGGCGCAAGGTCGATGGCCATAAGTCCGCCAAGGAAGCAGATGAGCACGCCGATGCCGAGGCCGAACATGACCATGGCCGCTGCGTCGACCCAAAATTCATGGCCGGGATAGAGCAGGAACAGCGACAGGGCAGTGACATTGAGCAAGCCGAAAATAAGGGCCGGGATGTTGCGGTTGCCCTTGAATATTTTGTCGGACATAACGCCCGACAGCACCGTGCCGGCTATTCCGCAAACGCTGCTTATGGAGATGATGAACCCGGCGTCGACAGTGTCGTAGCCTTTTTGAGCTTGAAGGAAGAAGACGCCCCAGCTGTTTACGGCATAGCGGCTTATGTACATGAATGCGCTTGCAAAGGCGAGAATCCATATCGCCGGCATGCGGAGCACGATTTTTTGCGCGTCGGAAACAGATTCCGTTTTCTGCGTTTGCTCTTGACGGCCCGACTCTACGCCCCGGTAGCCTTGGCTTTCGGGGGTGTCGCTTACGAAGCCGTAGATTATAATCACGCCGAGGAGGCCGATTGCAGCCGCGCCGAAGAAGCCGTAGCGCCATCCGGCAAAGCTCACAAGCGATGCCACGGCAATGAACGTGAACGCTTCGCCAAGGTTGTGGCTTGCCGACCAGAAGCCGTAGACCGAGCCACGGTCCTTGTCGGAGAACCAGCGGCTGAGAGCCACCACGCAGGGCGCGGCGCCCATCGACTGCGCCCATCCGTTCACGGCCCACAGGGCAATGAAAAGCACAAACGAGTTGGTGAAGCCCAGGCACAGGTTCACTACGGCCGACAGCAGCAGCCCGGCCGACATGAAACGCCTTATGTTGCTTCGGTCGGAGAGGAAACCGTTGCAAAACTTGCCGACGGCGTAGGTGAAAAACAGCACCGAGCCGATAATGCCCAGTTCTGTTTCAGAAAAGATGCCCTCGTCGACAATCGGTTTTTTCACCACGTTGAGGCTAAGGCGGCACACATAATATAATGCGTAGCCTACGGTAGCGGCCAGGAAGGTGGTCCATTGCAGGCGTTTGAATCTGCCGTCGTGGGCTTTAAGCTGCTCCCGGGGCTCGCTTACCTTAAAGAAATCTATTATATTCATTTTTTACTATTCGTGTAGGTTGTTGTCGCGCAGATATTGAAGCAGGGCCGCAGGCCGGTCGGTCTGCACCAGGTTTACGCCTTGGCTGATAATCCATCCCCAGCTCTTGTCGGGTTCGCCGAGTTCGACGGCACGGTCGTCGTGGTGGCCGCCGCACAATTCGGGCCAAAGCGAGTTTACAAAGAGTTTGGATCCGGATTTCTTGGCCAGTTGAATCAGAGCGCAGGTATTATTGTTGTCGGAGTTGAAGTTCAGCTCATAGAGTTTGGCACCGTAATTTTGGGCGTACTCCTCGATAATTGTCTGCGCATTTTCATCGTTCAGGTTCACAACCGGCATGAAAAGCATTTTCTCCAGAGCCACGGGTTTCTCGTCTTTTACTGTGCGGTAAGGGAGGCCTGCCTTGATGACGCATTGGCCGACAGTGCCGGTTTTCTTGAGCACCTGATACACGTCGTCGAAATAGTCGTAGCCTTTGTCGATGTTAACAAGGATTTTTCCTTTGGCCAGAAGCATCGCCTCCTCGAGGGTGGGGACAGTGTGGGCGGTGCGGTGTCCGGCGCCGTTGCGCATGGCAAATTGCCTTATCTCGGCAAGAGTGAAGTCGGCAGGTTTGCCCTTGCCGGAGGTGGTGCGGTCGATTGTCTTGTCGTGCATCAGAATCAGATGTCCGTCCTTGGTTTTTTTGAGGTCGATTTCTACCATGTCGACACCCATGTCGATGCAGTTTTGAATGGCTTGCAGCGAGTTTTCGGGGGCATTGCGCCAGTCGCCTCGATGGGACACGACGAAAACCTTGTTGCATTTCGGGTTGTTGAGTTGCGCCATGAGCGAGTCGGCGCGAGTTTGTGCAATCGACAGTATCGTCGAGCAGCAAAGCATGAAAAATAATATATGTCGCATGAAAAATAAGGTATAAGAAGGGCAGGAGCACACAAGCCGGAGGCTTTGTGTTCCCTGTGATTATGACGAGTGGGGAATTGCTATGCGAAATTCCCCACTCAGGTTATAAAAATGAAAGGCTATTTGTCGGAGTATCCGGGATTTTGTGTAAGGTTGGGGCAGAGTTCCATCTCATATTTGGGAATGGGATAGAGATAGTCGTTCTTCGTGATGTTAAGCCCGACTTTTGCCATTGCGGCCTCGGCCGTGTTTGTGCGGATAAGGTCGAACCAACGGTGGCACTCCAAGGGGAATTCGAGACGGCGTTCTTCCATGAGCTGCTCGCGGAATTTGTCCTTGCTGTTCAGGTCAGCCGCTTTGTAGGCGGTGGCTCCGCTGCGGGTGCGCACTTGGTTGAGATATTTCAGAGCCTCGCTGCTTTCTGATGCGTCGAAGCTGATTTCGTTGAGGGCTTCTGCATACATGAGCAGCACGTCGGCGTAGCGGATAACGGGCTGGTCGTAGCCTACGTTTTTGGTCGTCAGGTCAAAAGTGTCGTAGAATTTGACGAAAGGAGTGTTGTCCTTGTCGATGCTAATTGTCTCGAGAAGGCCTTTGCGGGCGTCATTGTCTTCATAAGCGGTGCGGAGGGCTCTGTCGAGGAGCGATGCGTTTTTGTAATACTGGCTGAAATTGTGGCCCTCGCCGACGACCACCTTTGAATAATGCACTACAAACACCATCTCTTTGTTGAGCTTGTTTTCCATCTTGAACACTTCGGCAACATCGGGCAGAAGTTCATACACGCCATCGAATTCCGACGACATCAGACGTTGGAGCGTTGTCTTGCAGTCGGCCCATTTTTGCTGTGTGAGATAAACCTTGCCAAGGAGCGCGAGGGCAGCGCCGGATGTGGCGCGTCCCATTTCTGTCTTGTCATAGGATTTGGGCAGGTTGGTGGCGGCAAAATTAAGGTCGTCGACGATTGCATCGTAGATTTTTGAAGCCTCGTCGCGGCGGGCGTTCACGCTCTGCTCGGATGTTATCTGGGTGAGGACAAGAGGCGCGTCGCCCCAGAAGCGGACGATGTTGAAATACATCAACGCGCGCAGGAAGCGGGCTTCGGCTTCATATTGGATTTTGTTGCTCTCGACGGAGCAGGCTCCGATGTTTTGAATCACGGCGTTGCAACGCATGATTGTATTATAGGAGTATTGCCATACGGCGGTGATTGCGGCATTGTCGGCGCCGGCGGTGAATTTGTCGATGTTATAGTCGCGGCCGGCATTTCCGCCCGGGTTTTGGTCCTCGATGTTGTCGGAGCGGGTTTCTGCCATGTTTATCATAAATTCGCCGTAGAGCTGCGATTTCTGGAGGTTGGCATAGCATGCGTTCACGGCATTCTTGACGTCGTTGTCGTTTTTGTAGAAGTTGGCTGACGCAGCCGAGGATTGGGGCAGTTCTTCGAGGAAGTCGTCGCATCCGGCGGCAAACATTCCGAGGGCACAAAGTGCCACTGTCAATATATGATTTTTCATAAAATTATTTCTGTTTGTTGGTTAGAAGCTGACATTAAGGCCGAATACATATGAGCGGGCTACCGGGTAAGTGCCGTAATCGATACCGGGAGTGAGGGGGTTGGAGTTTTGCGATACCTCGGGGTTGTAGCCGCTGTAATTGGAGAAGGTGAAGGGATTGTAGGCAGTGAAGTAGGCGCGTACTTTTTCAAGTCCGGCATGATTGGTCCACTTTTTGGGCAGGGTCACGCCGAAGGTGATGTCGCGGATGCGGAAATATGAGCCGTCTTCGATGTGCCATGTCGAGATTGTGCCGTTTTTGCCGGTGGCACTACGGTTGGCCTGCACGATTTGGCCGTTGCCGGGATTGTCGACGCTTACAAAGCGGTTGAGTGCGTCGGCCATGTTGTTGATAGAGCCTTCCATGCTGTTGATATAGCGGCGGTTGATATTGGCAATCTTGTTGCCGTAGGTGCCTTGTGTCGAAACTGCGAGGTCGAACCATTTCCATCCCATTTGTGTCGACCATCCGTAGGTGAATTTGGGCGCGTAGTTGCCTACGATAGCCTTGTCGTCGTCGTTGATCACGCCGTCGCCGTTCATGTCTTTATACTTGAAGTCGCCTACTTTCGCTCCGGCCACATATGCGATGCGTTTGTCGTTGAGGTCGGCGGCAATGTCGAGTTCTTCCTGGTTCATGAATATGCCGTCGGTAACGAGGGTGTAATAGTTGCCTATTGATTCGCCGACGCGGGTCACATAGTAGATTACGCTGTTGCACACTGTCACGATTTCGTCTACCGTGCCGAGGTCTTTCACTTCGTTTTTATTCATGGCGAAGTTGAAGTTGTTGCTCCATCGGAAGTCGCCGAACCGGTTTTGTGTCGAGAGGGTGATTTCAAGACCTTTGTTGTTGACCTTGCCTCGGTTTTGAAGCGATGTTCCGAAACCGGAGATATAGGGCACGGGCACTTCAAGAAGCATATTGGACGTGTTACTGTTGTAGAGGTCGACTTCGAGGCGGAACATGTTGTTGAGGACGCCGAATTCAAGACCGAGGTTGGTCATGGCTGTCTTTTCCCAGCCAAGGTTGTCATTGCCGATAGAGGAGGGGTAGATGCCCGGCACGAGATTGCCGTCGCCGGTGCCGAGAACATAATTGTCGGTGCCAAGCAGGGCGTATGTGTCGTAGTTGCCGATGCTGAAATTACCCGACTGGCCGTAGCTGGCGCGGATTTTCAGGGCGCTGAGCCATGTCTGTTCCTTGAGGAAGTCTTCTTCGGAAAGGTACCAGCCCACAGATGCCGAAGGGAAGTAGCCCCATTTGTTGTTGGAGCCGAAGCGCGACGAGCCGTCGGCGCGCAGAGAGGCGGATACGAGGTATTTGTGGTCGAAGTTGTATTGCGCGCGGGCGATAAACGAGGCGAGAGTCCATGCCTCGCGGGAAGAATCCCATTTTGTGGCTGCCGTTGATGCGTTGAGGGTGTGGACCAGGTCGTTGGGATAGCCGTTGCCGGTGATGCGGCTTGCTTCGAGCGATTCGCGCTGCATCGACTGGCCGAGCACTACGGTGAGTTCGTGCATGTCGTTGAAGCGTTTCGAATAATTGAGGGTGTTTTCCCAGGTCCAGCCGAAATTGTCTTTTGTGCGCACGGTGCCTTCGGGATTCGACGGGGGCACTTTGTTGGTGGATGTGGGCAGGGTCGACGGGCGATAGATTTCGCGGCGGAAGCTGTTCCATGTGGCTCCGAACTCGGTCTTGAAATGGAGGTTGTCGATAATCTCCCAGTCAAAATATGCCTGGCCCATCATTTTGTTGCGTTTCATGCGGTCCTTGCGCTCGAGGGCGAGGGCAACGGGGTTGAGCACGGCCTGCTGCTTGTGGCTCCAGTTGTAGTTGTCGAAATTGTAGCTTCCGTCTTCGTTGTATACGGGGAAGATGGGGGCTGCCGCCAGGGCGCCGGCCACTACGGTTTCTTTGGTGAAACGGTCTTCGGTGGGAACGAGGTCGTAGAGGATATGCGACATGCTCACGTTGGCGCCGAATTTCACATTATTATATTTGACATTTACTTTGGCGCGGCCGCCGAAAGTTTCCTGTCCGGAACCGATTACGATACCGTCTTCTTTGGCGTAGTTGCCGGAGATGAAATAGTCGACGCCGTTTTGTCCGCCGCTTACGGAAAGTGAATGTTTGGTCGTGATGCCGCTGCGGAACACCTCATCCTGCCAGTCGGTGTCTGTCAGACCCGGTTCGCCGTTGATATAAGGCACGATTTCCTCCGGTATGAGGTAGGTAACGTTTGTAGTGCCGGGTTTTTCTCCGAGAGTGGCAAGGCGGGTGGCGTTGTCGTCGTTGATGCTGCCGGTGAGATTCTTGCTTTCGAGCAGGTCGAGGTATGCCTCGTTGTGGGCGTCGTAGACAAGACGGGCGAAGTCGTAGGCGCCGAGCATGTCGATTTTCTTTGAGCGCTCCTGCCAGCCGACATAGCCGCTGTAATTTACGCGGGGCTTGCCCTGCTGGCCGGTCTTAGTGGTGATGATAATTACACCGTTGGCGCCGCGCGAGCCGTAGATGGCCGCAGCCGAGGCGTCTTTGAGCACCTCGATGCTCTCGATGTCGTTCATGTCGATGCCGCCGAGGGGGTTGATAGAGATGCCGGTGGCGTCGCCCGAAGCGTCGGACTGTGGGGATGCCGTCGATTACATAAAGAGGGTCGCTGCCTGCGGTGACGGTGCCCGTGCCGCGCACTTTCACCGTTGTGCCGCCGCCGGGGATGCCGGTGCCTTGCGAGATTTGCACGCCGGGCATGCGGCCTGCGAGGGCTTGCTCGACGCTGTTGGCGGGCATGTCGGCGAGGTCGGAGCCTTTGACGGAAGAAATCGAGGTGGTGACGTCGCGTTTGCGCTGCACGCCGTAGCCCACCACTACCACTTCTTCAAGGGCGTTGGCCGTGGGGTCGAGAGTCACTTTCAGCGGCGTGTTGTCCTTTATCGTGACATTGGCGGTCTGATATCCTACATAGGAAACGGCTAAAACGTCGCCTTTTTTAACGTTGGCGAGGTTGAAATCGCCGTCGAGACCGGTTACGACACCGGAGGACGCGCCTTTGGCAATGACAGACGCGCCGATAACCGGCTCGCCGTTTTCATCGAGGACCACGCCCTTTGCGGTAAAAGCCGCGGCGGCTTGCGTCTTTGCCGGTTTGCCGGTCTTGGGCGAGAGTATGATTACATCGTCGGAATGAATCTCGTAATTCAGATTGTTTTCGGCACATAACTTATCGAGCACCGCAGTAAGAGGCGCGTCGGCCATGTTGATTGTTGCGACTTTCGACGCAATCAGGTCGTTGCCGTAAGAAAAAGTTCGGCCGGTTTGTTTTTCAATGGCATTAAGGACAGCGGCCAGTGGCGCTTTGTCGAATTTTACGGTTACATTATCCGCGGCGAAAGCCATTACGGGACTAATCCCGAAAATGAATAATGCAACCAGCAGTTTAAACAGGTATTTCACTTTTTGCATCTTAATTAATGATTGGTTCTATTCAGTAAAGATGCAAGAAATGCCTGTCGGTACTCAAAAATTTTTATGTTTTATAACATGTTTTTGTCTTTTTATTGTTAAAAAGATGTTAAAATCTTAATTACGGCTGACTGTCACGGTGGTGTTGAAGGCTTTTTCGATGATTGTGGCGGCGCTGCCGACGTTTGCGATAGGAATAAGGCCGGTGAAATGTTTATCTTGCAGGCTGTCGGCTACGATAAGGCGGCAATCCGCATTTTTCTCAATCTGGGATATTACCTGGCGCATCGGCGCGTTTTTGAAGTATAGTTTTTTTGTGTTCCAGCCTGTGGGGTTGTCGTTGTCGGTGATTGACGACACCTCGATTTGTCCGGTGAGGTTGTTTACAACGGCTTTTTCATTGGCCGACATCTCTATTTCATTGCCGGAGCCGCCGGATTTAATCGACACGCGGCCTTCGAGCAGGGCGAGGGTGGTGTAGTCGCGGTCTTTTGCCGCCTCCAAATTAAAGACAGTGCCTTTTACGGTCACGTCCACCGTCGGCGTCTCGACGATAAACGCCTTGCCGTCGGCCGCGGCAATGTCAAACAGTCCCTCCCCGGAGAAGCGCACGCGCCGCGAGGCGTTGCCGGCAAAGTCGGCAAGGGCATATTCCATGGTAGAATTGCCGTTAAGGCTCACGGCCGAGCCGTCGGGCATCTTCACCGTAGCCCGTTCGCCCGGGCCGGTAGAGACGGCGGAATAGGCCGCCTCGCCGCCGCCGGAATAAACGTGCTCCATGAAAAGAAACGCTCCCACGCCAACCATCAGCGGAATCACAATGGCGGCGGCCACGCGAAGCACACGGCTCGTTATCGACCGCCGGCGGTTGAAACATCTCGACGCTATGCGGGCGTATATCCTATGGCGGGCCTCGTCGTCGGCAGGTTCGTCGGCCGTATAGTCCATCCAGTCTTCATATATGGCGTTGGCCAACTCATCGTCGTCAATCTCGTTGGAGCGGCGACGAAGTTCTTCAAACTCTTGCGGCGTCATCGAGCCGCTTCTGTATTTGCCAATTAGTCTTTTCATATATGAATTATAAAATAAGCCGAAAGAAAGCGGCGATGGCGATTATGGCCGACAGCAACGGCCTGATGCGCTCGCGCAGATATTTGAGGCCGAGACTGAGATAGTTTTTCACTGTCTGCTCGCCAATGCCGATTCTATGCGCGATTTCTTTATTGGTAAGTCCCTCGAACTTGCTTAGCAGCAGAATCTGCCTCTGCTTGTCGGGAAGCTCCGATATATATTTATTGAGTGACGCGACAAATTCGTCGTACTCGGTAAGTGAAACGTCGTGGTGCGCGATGTTATTGCAGCATTCCATGTAATCCTCGAAAAACGGCGAGTTGATATTTTTCCGGTAACTCCTTACCAGGAAATTTCGGGCTATGACAAACAGCAACGCCTTGACGCTGTCTTCGGCTGTTATCTTCTCGCGGTTGATCCACAATTGCGTAAAAACTTCCTGCACGATATCTTCGGCATCATGCTTCGACTTGGTGAATTGCAGGCTGTAACTGTATATCTGATTAAAATATAATTTGTATAAAACGTTGAATGCTAAAATATTTCCCTTCTTTATCTGACGGATAAGGCCGGCCTCGCCGGCAGATACATCTATATGTTCGTCGGATTTCTTCACACCGCAAAAGTACAAAAATTATTTAAAACAAACGATTCGAAATAATTAAATAAATTTTTCTATAATTAATAGTTGGTATTAGGAAAAAAATTATTACCTTTGCGGTGCTCAATTGAAAGAAGCCCGGAACGGTCCGGGCACTTCGTGCGCAATCACTTTGGGATAAACATCTAACCCTACTTATAATTAATATATTATGACAAAAATCGGTATCAATGGTTTTGGCCGCATCGGACGCTTCGTGTTCCGCGCCTCTACCAAACGCGACGACATCGAAGTTGTCGCCATCAACGACCTTCTTCCCGTTGACTACATGGCTTACATGCTCAAATACGACACAATGCACGGTCGTTTCGACGGCACTGTCGACTATGACATGGAAAAAGGCCTCCTCATCGTCAATGGCAAGGCTATCCGCGTTACTGCTTGCAAGAACCCCGCAGAAATCGCTTGGGGCGAAGTTGGCGCAGAATACGTCGTTGAATCCACCGGCCTCTTCCTCACCAAAGAAAAAGCTCAGGCTCACATCGAAGCCGGCGCAAAATACGTGGTTATGTCCGCTCCTTCCAAGGACGACACCCCCATGTTTGTTTGCGGCGTAAACGAAAACACCTACGTTAAAGGCACACAGTTCGTATCCAACGCTTCTTGCACCACCAACTGCCTCGCCCCCATCGCCAAGGTGCTCCACGACAAATTCGGCATCGTTGAAGGTCTTATGACTACCGTTCACTCTACAACCGCTACTCAGAAAACCGTCGACGGTCCTTCCATGAAAGACTGGCGTGGTGGCCGTGCCGCTTCCGGCAACATCATCCCCT
Organism: Muribaculaceae bacterium; assembly: GCA_009775125.1. Lineage (GTDB taxonomy): Bacteria > Bacteroidota > Bacteroidia > Bacteroidales > Muribaculaceae > CAG-873. Next base: position 19,550 of record VSPD01000029.1, read on the forward strand.
CGTCGACAGGCGCTGCCAAGGCTGTTGGTAAAGTAATCCCCGCCCTCAACGGCAAACTCACCGGTATCTCGATGCGTGTCCCCACCCTCGACGTATCTGTTGTTGACCTCACCTGCAACCTCGAGAAACCCGCTACCAAAGAAGCTATCTGCGCTGCTATGAAAGAAGCTGCCGAAGGCGAACTCAAAGGCGTACTCGGCTACACCGAAGATGCTGTCGTTTCTTCCGACTTCCTCGGCTGCACCCTCACTTCTATCTTCGACGCAAACGCCGGTGTATACTTGACCGACAAATTCGTCAAAGTTATCTCTTGGTACGACAACGAAATCGGCTACTCCAACAAAGTGCTCGATCTCATCGCCCACATGAAGAAAGTAAACGGCTAATAACCGGACTTACTCCAATAAAAAAGGCCGCGCTCCTCGGAGCGTGGCCTTTTTTATTGGCTTTTTCAGGCTGCTTAGGAAGCATAGGATGCCTATCTAAGCAGCCTGTGATGCTATTCTTCTAATTTTTTTGCCAGGGCTTGGGCGGCATGGCGGCCGTCGCCCATGGCGAGAATCACGGTGGCGCCGCCGCGAACGATGTCGCCGCCGGCATAGATGGTGGAAATGGACGATTGCATGTCGCCGTCGACTTCGATGGTGCCTTTGCGCGATATGCCGAGGCCTTCTACCGAGTGGGGGATGAGCGGGTTGGGCGAGACGCCTACGGAGACGATTACCTCGTCGACGGGGAGCTCGACGGTGTCGCCTTCGATGGCCACGGGCGAGCGGCGTCCGGAGGCGTCGGGCTCGCCGAGTGTCATGCGCTGGAGCACTACGGATGTGACCCGGCCGCGCTCGTCGCCACGATATTCAACGGGGTTGTGGAGCGTGAGGAATTGCACGCCTTCTTGCGAGGCATGGTGCACCTCTTCGGCTCGGGCCGGCATTTCTTCGAGTCCGCGGCGGTAGATGATGTAGGCGTTTTCGGCTCCCATGCGCAGGGCGGTGCGCACCGAGTCCATGGCGGTGTTGCCGCCGCCTATCACGGCCACATTGCGGCCTAAGGCCACCGGGGTGGCTGCTCCGGGGCGTCCGGCGCCCATGAGGTTGACGCGCGTGAGGTATTCGTTGGACGACATCACGCCGATGAGGTTTTCGCCGGGTATGCCCATGAAGCGCGGGAGGCCTGCGCCCGAGGCCACGAACACGGCGACGTAGCCGTCGGCCACGAGCTGCTCTATCGTTATGGTCTTGCCGATGATGATGTCGGTGAGGAATTCCACGCCGAGGGCGCGCAGGTTGTCGATTTCGGCCTCTACTATTTCGTTGGGGAGGCGGAATTCGGGAATGCCGTATTTAAGCACGCCCCCGATTTCGTGGAGTGCCTCGAACACCGTCACGTCGTAGCCGAGGCGCGCCATCTCGCCGGCAAACGACAGTCCGGCAGGGCCGGAGCCGGCCACGGCCACGCGCTTTCCTTTGCGTGGCGGCAAAGCGGGAAGCGGTTTTTCGGGGGCAAGGCGGTCGGTGTCGGCGGCGAAGCGTTCGAGGTAGCCGATAGCCACGGGGGCTTTCTTCATCTTGTTGTAGATGCAGCGGCTCTCGCATTGCTTTTCCTGGGGGCATACGCGGCCGCACACGGCGGGCAGGGCCGAGGTGCGGCGCAGCACGCGGGCGGCTTCTTTGAAGTCGGCGCGCTGTATGTTTTTAATGAATCCGGGTATGTCGATTTGCACGGGACATCCCTGCACGCACTGCGGGTCGGGGCAGTCCATGCAGCGAGTGGCCTCTACAATGGCCTGCTCGGCGGATATGCCTTGGTTCACCTCCTCGTTGCAGGTGATACGGTAGGCAGGGTCGAGTTCGGGCATCTTTACCCTGGGTATGGCGGTGCGCTCTTTGGGCGACATTGCCCGGCGGAGATCTTCGCGCCAGGCTTCGGAGCGTGATGTTGGCATTTTAGTTGGGGGAGTTGGGGGTGGAAAGGTCGATTTATGTCGAATTATATCGAATTATATCGAATTATATCGAATTATATCGAGGGTTTTAATTATAAGCGCGCAGGCGCATCATCATTTCGTCGAAATCGACTTGGTGGGCGTCGAATTCGGGGCCGTCGACACACACGAAACGTGTCTTGCCGCCTACGGTGACGCGGCAGGCTCCGCACATGCCCGTGCCGTCGACCATTATGGTGTTGAGCGAGCAGATGGTGGGCACGTCGTGGCGCGCGGTCATGAGCGATACAAATTTCATCATCACGGCCGGGCCGATGGTGACGGCGAGGTCGACGTGCTCGCGGAGGATTACTTCCTCGACGCCGTCGGTGACGAGGCTCTTGCGGCCATATGAGCCGTCGTCGGTCATTATTATCACTTCGTCGGAGTGCTCGCGCACCTCGCGCTCGAGTATGATAAGGTCCTTGGTGCGCGCGGCAAGCACGGATACGACGCGGTTGCCGGCGGCCTTCATGGCTTTTATTATGGGCAGCAGCGGAGCCACGCCCACGCCTCCGCCCGAGCATACGACCGTGCCGTAGCGGCGGATGTCGGTGGCGCGGCCCAGCGGACCGGCCACATCGGTGAGGCAGTCGCCGGCTTCGAGGGCGCATATGGCCTTGGTGGATTCGCCCACGGCCTGCACTACAAGGGTGATGGTGCCTTCGCGCGGGTCGGCGTCGGCGATGGTGAGGGGGATGCGCTCGCCCTTTTCGCCGGTGCGTACTATCACGAAATGCCCCGGACGGCGGCTGCGGGCTATCAGCGGTGCCTCGACCACGAGCTTGACCACACGTTCCGAAAAATATTCTTTCTCAACTATTCGGTTCATCAAATGGTTTTTTATTTGCGTACAAACTTACGAAAAAAAAGAATTACAATCAAAAAAAATGCCTAACTTTGGAAAAATGAACTGATTTCGATATGAACGGACTTATATTGGCATTGCTGCTGCCCGTGTTGGGCACCACTCTGGGGTCGGCATGTGTGTTTTTTATGCGCAAGCAGATGAATATGCCGCTCTACCGCGTGCTTCTCGGTTTTGCATCGGGCGTGATGGTGGCCGCCTCGGTGTGGTCGTTGCTTATCCCGGCTTTGGAGTCGGACGGCGCCGAGGGGGCTTTCCGAGTGGTGCCTGTGGCTGCCGGGGTGGTGGCCGGCTTTTTGGCGCTTTGGGCTCTCGACCATTTCACGCCGCATATGCACGTCAACCAACATGAGGAGGGGCCGCGCTCGCGCATGTCGGCCACGAAGAAGCTCGTTATGGCCGTGACCATCCACAATGTCCCCGAGGGGCTTGCCGTGGGCGCCACGATAGCGGGCGTGCTCGAGCACAACGCTTTCATACCCATCGCCGGGGCGCTCACGCTGTCGATTGGCATAGCGATACAGAATTTTCCGGAAGGAGCCATCGTGTCGATGCCCTTGCGCAATGCCGGAAACTCGCGCTTCAAATCGTTTTGGATAGGCACGCTCACGGGGCTTGTCGAGCCGGTGGCCTCGGTGCTGACGGTGCTCCTTGCGGCATGGGTGGTGCCCGCGTTGCCTTTCCTGCTCGCTTTCGCAGCCGGCACTATGCTTTATGTGGTGGTAGAGGAACTCATTCCCGACGCCTCCGAGGGCGAACATTCCAATATGGCCACGCTCGGCTTTGCCGCCGGCTTCGTGCTTATGATGGTACTCGACGTAGCCCTCGGATAAGTATAAGGGTATTAAGAAGCCAAAACTATCATACTCGGCTGTGGCTCTGCGACAATTTTAATTGTATCAATTGTTTTTCGGACAATTATTTGTTATAAGGCGACTCCACTTTATCACTTATCACTTATCCTTTTATTTGTAGCTTGCGATGTGGCGGGCTTTCTTTTCCTCGAAAATCTCGTCGATGGCGAAAAAGATGCCGGATTCCTCGACGTCGCCGAACTCGTCGTTGATGGCTGTGCCAAACATGCGCATCGTGGGCGACAGGCTCATGTAGGCGTTGACGAGCGGAGGGATGTTGAGGCCGTGCTCGCGCACGTGGGCGTTCAGAATCTTATAGTCTTCCTTGAAGCAGTCGGCGGTGAATATCGCTGCCATGGCTTCGTTGTCGGTGTGGGTGTCCAAAGCCTTGATGGGGCGCACGAGGCCGTCGGGGTCGGGGAAATGCTTGTGCAGGAAGTAGAGTATCATGTTGCGGCACTCTTTGGAGTAGCTCGGATACATCGTGACTTTGCCGAAAAGGTAGCGCATCTCGGGGTATTCCACCGTGAGGGCTCCCAGGCCGTCCCAAAGGTTGTCGAGGGCATAGAGGGCTTTCGATCCGGCGCGTGTCGACTGGTATTCGAGGCGCACGAACGAGCGGCCGAGCTCGATGGTGAGAGGCAGATAGTCGCGGATAAATTTTTCCGAGAAGCGGAACATGTGGCTTGTGGCTATGCGCGGCACCAGCGGTTCGGAAAAGCGTATGTTGTCGCCGGTGATGAAGCGGTAGCCTCCGAGGATGAGGCGTGTCTCGGGGTCCCACACCACAAGTTGCAGGCAGGGCGGGTCCATCAAGTCGAATTCGTCGATGTCGCAGTCCTTGCCGGTGCCTCCTCCGGCGGCACGGAACGCTATCTCGCGCAGACGTCCGATCTCGCGCATCACATTGGGGCTTTTACGCCCGTCCACGACATAAATCTGCGTGTTTCCTTTGTTGGAATCGCGCAGGAAACGCGCTTGGTGCAGTTCGTTTTCTACGACCTGAGGGTCGATTGGGTCGATTATATTCCGGATCATATCGTCGATGGAGAGAGTGCGTAAACAAATTCTTTTATTTTCGCGGCGGTGGCGGCGGCTTGTCGTCCGGCGCCGAGAGAGGTGTAGGGTATGGGCTTGCCGATTGTTATGGTCAGGGTCTTGCCACGGCTTCTGAACACCTCGGCGGGCAGTCGCAGCATCTCGATGTTGAAGCCTATGCCAAGCCGCTTGCGCCACAGGGCCATGCGGTAGAATCCCCGGGAGTTCTCGCCAGAGATGTGCACCGGCACTATGTCGCGGCGGTGTTGCACGGCTTTGTTGACAAACATCTTGTGCCACGCCAGGTCGCGTATCTCGCCGCCTTTGCCGAGCCTCGACACCAGTCCGGCCGGGAACACGGCCACGGGCATGTCGGAGGCCATGGCGGCATCGAGCGCGCCGGCCGCCTCGCGGCACTGGGCGCCGTGCTTGTTTATTGGCAGGAACGTGTCGGAAAGCGGCTCTACGGCCATGAGCAGGTCGTTTACCACGAAGCGCATCGGCGAACGGTAGCGGCCGGATATGGCCGCTATCAGGGCCATGCCGTCGAGTCCGCCGAGCGGATGGTTCGACGCGAAAATCACACGTCCCGATTCGGGGAAATTCTCCGCTCCGCGTATCTCGACCTTTACGTCGAGGTCGGCGAGCACGCCGCGGCAGAATTCGGCGTCGCGTCGCGGGAAATTGTCGCGCAGCAGCGCGTTCAGTTCTTCGCAGCGGATATAGCGGCTCAGTGCGCGCACAAGCGGGCGCGGCACCATGCGTGCCTTCTTGCCGAGTTTGTCGGCGATGACACGTTCGAGGTCGATCTGTATCGGGCGATCTGCTTTCATAACATTTTGCAAAGTTACAAACAATTTACAAAACGCAAAACAACCAAAGTGCAAATTCCTCAAAACGTGCAATAAAAGACAATAGAGCGGAAGATATTAGCGTTAATGCCCGTGAATTATACATTAATTTTTTGATTAATGAGAATTTACGGGCATTAACGTAAAATTTGTGAAATTTGCGGTTCAAAGACAGGAGAACAGTAGGGAAGATAAATTTGTGAAATTCGCGGTTCGGTCACAAGCCGGAGGCTTGTGTTCCTGCGGAGGTTTGTGTTCCTATGTGAAGATTTCGCGGACGACGGGGAGGGAGGCCAGCGAGGAGAGCGAGGCGTGGTGCAGGGCGTAATAGTCGAGGATGGAGTCGAGCAGGGTGTTGCGGTCGGCGCGCGACAGGCGCACACGGGAGAGGTTGCGGCGGTTGAGGCGCGACAGGAGCACTACGCCGCGGGCGCGGTCGGGGTCGAGGCATTGGCGGTGGAGCGGCGGGGCGGCGGTGAACCGGGCCTCGCTCATGTCGAACCATCGGCCCGGGGCATAACTCGACAAATCCGGCTCGATGCCGAGGAAATGGCCCATGCGGTAGATAATCATAAGGTGGAAATTGGCGAGAGCCGTCTCTGAAAGCGAGCCCATTGAGGCTATCTCGGAAAAGAGGAAGTCGCTGAGCAACGGGTCGGCAGGGCAGTCGCGAAGCACCGTGGCGAGGAAGTCGGCCAGAAAGAGAGCCACTACCGCCCCCATCGCGCTCGGCACGGGGGTTGCTCCGGGCGTGAGCCTTACGTCGGACATGCGGCATATGTCTTCGCCGGGTTTGAAATGGCCGATGCCCTCAAACATGCCCAGAGGCATCATCAAGGCCCTGCGGCGTCGGGCCTCGCGGCCTGCTCCGGCATTTACGGCCACGGCGATGCGTCCGCGCTCGCGGCTCCATGCCGTGACAATCGACGTGGAATCGGAGTGGCGCACCGTGCGCAACGCTATGCAGTGAATATTTTCCAAAATTAACTTAAATTATCAGACAAATTACCGAAAAAAACTGAAAACCAAAAAGTTAAAAAATGTTAAGGGGGGGGGTAAAATTACTTTATTTGCATATTTAAAATAATAATTTTACCTTTGCAGTTGCATATTATACTCATGACCAAATAATCCTAAGGCCATTAGTTATTCCAAAAGCAATTTCTTCGATAAAATAAATAATTATTCTATACAATCAATCATCTCTCATTTTATGGAAAAAGGAACTAAACTCCTTCTGTTCCTGGCTTTATTTATCGGTATCTGTGCAAAAGGCTACAATCTGCCCGAGTTCAATGTTGACGCTCGCGAGTAGGCCACCGTTGTGACGGTCGACGGCACGGAATACACCATCTGGGCCTCGGCCTATATGGAAGTCAGGGGCAAAAACGATGGCAACACCGGTTGCTGGTATCCCAACTACAATCTTCGTTTTTCACCGGCTATTGCTTCCGGTCTTATAGAAAAGGTTTCTTTCGACGGCAACCTCTATCAGCATGGCTCAATCGAATCTGTTCACAACAAGCGACAGGATTGGCCTAATCCGTCGGGAAACAATTTGCATACATGGAGCGAATTCAACAATCTGAATATTTCGGGGGCTCTCGACTATGTGGGTGAATACAAGATTAAATTCAACGGGATTGACGAAGAAGTGACTGTGAGCTATTCGACAGTCGGCCAATCTGATGAATTCCGTATGAAGCATCTTACAAAGTCGTTGTTTTCCGTCGAGGCCTCGGCCCGTACTGTAAGCAATTCGGAAGCCGCCATCGATTATGAGGTTTCGGCCATTCTGCCCGACGCCCATACTTTCACAAATGTGAAAATATACGAAGGGTATGACGTGGCCGGCGAGCCGGTGTATTCCTCATCGGAAGCAAAAGGTACTTGCACCTTGAAAAACTTGGAGCACGGCAGCAATCTGACCTACACCGTGGTAGCCACCGGCGTATCTGCCGACGGCACGGAAGTAAACGGCTATGCCACAGTGCAATGGTTGCAGACCGATATTCGCAATCAGATTTCATTCGGCCTGAAAGTATGGCACTCCGACGTGTTCAAAAAACTCGGCTGGGCTGAAGCCGGCCACGACTTTAAGTTCGACCACAGCGATGCCGACGACTATGGCACGATGTACGATTACTATGTGCTTCGTGTAAATGACGACATGACCGATGTTGAGCCCGAGCCATTTGTGGTGCAGTGCGAATTGATAAACCGGACGCAGAAATATGCGTATTATCCCGGACAGGCCGAAATCGACAATGCTGTCTTCCAGAATAAGGTGGACGACAACAGCCTTATCCGTTTCTACTTCGACATGCGCAGCAACGACACCTGGACCAAAGTGCAGCGTTTCGACGAGCGCATCGGCAACTCCCGCGTAAAGTTCGGCGCAATGGCCAAGAATATCTGGCTGCGCGTCAACACCGACCCCAATGTGAATGTCTACGACAAATTCCAGATAATGTATGACACAAGCGGCGACGCTATCGACAACCGACCCGTCGAGGCTCCCATCGACAACAGCCGTTACACCATGCTTGTGCCCAAAGGCTCGCCCCTCTACAACCTCATGCGCGGCACAATCCCCGCTTCCGAGGACAATCTGGTGCTCTACTTCAACAAGCACATCGCCTCCGATTACTGGTATCAGATCAATCTTGGCCGAAACATCAAATTCACGGTCGAGCAGCCGTTCTCATTCCTTATCAACGGCGAGAACCAGAATGTGCAGTTCACTGTCGACGGATATGAAAACATAAAGGCCAACAGGGCCGTAAACTCCGTTATCCACAGTGGCCTGGAAGGCAACCGCCTCATGCTGCATGTGAAATACAATTACATAAGCAACAAATACGAATACGAATTCCGCCTCCACAAGCTGGGCGATGCCTTCCCGTCGGACTGGGAACGCGCCTCCGACCCCGACGTGACGGTGAAACATTCGCAGCCTATTTTCAAGGCTTGGACCGGAAATGCCGAAAACAACGGTGAAGACTTTATCTACGGCATGAGCCGCATCGAGTCAATCCCGCACTATGTCGACGGCGCCGCCAACTACTTCACTTTCGCCTATGTCTACAAAGACAAGGGCGATGAAAAGGCTACATGGAGCTACACTCCCATCGAGGGACGTACAGCCCACCCCAACGTGTTCTACATGGACCTGCGCGACGCCTCCGGCAACGGCATAAAGGTAAATGCCGATATGGCCGACAAACTCGCCTCCGGCGGATTCAATTTCGGCTACGACGAAAATGCCGCCGGCATGGACCATCTCGCCTTCTTCAACATCATGGACGAGGACGGCTATGATGTGGCCAATCCCGGCCAAGGCGGCCAGTGGTTCTTCGGCAACACATGGTGGTGTGCCAACCGCTATATCGTGCCTGAGAAAGATATCCACGGCAATCAGCTCGATCCCAATTCGTCGCAACACTGGATTCCCGACGTGCGCCCCAAGACCGGCACGCGCGGCGACCTTGTCTACGCCGACCACGGCGAAAACGCCACTATCTACGGCATCACAATCTTCCGTATCGCCGGTACGAAATACGACATGTACCGCCCTGCCGGAGCAAAGATGGTGGAAGGCAACTACTATTACCTCTACTTCAACACTAACCCCGACAAGCAAGGCCCGGAGCTGACGATGCCTATCTCGATAAACGTTAACGGCAGTTATCCCGAAGGCGAGGTGCCCGACATCCCCGTGCTCCACACCGACCAATACGAATTCTACCATCCGTCGGAAAACCCCTATCCCGTGCGCGGCCGAGTTACCCTTGTCGACGGCAAATATGTGTCTGACTTCGGCGGCGAACTTGGAGAGGAGAAACTTTACAACCGTCCTGAATTTGCCGGTAACATCCCCTCGGAAGCCGTGCCGACCATCAAGAACGGATGGCCCGCGCTCGTGGTGCTCGACCATGTCGACCGCAACGGCGACGCCATCTACCGTCTCGACCTCGACGCCTACCAGCCCAAAGTCGACGAACCCTTCACCGTGGCTGCCGTGACGCGCTCGATCGCATGGGCCGGCGACAGGGTGAACGACAAGCTCCGCGTGTCGAAATGGAGCCGCTACATGACAGCCCAGGGCAAGCAGCCCACCGAATATCGCGCGTCGGTGATCAACAACACCAAGGTGACATATTCGCAGCTGCTCATCGGCACCAACGCCGACCAGCTCCGCGTGCAGTTGAAATCGACCGTTCCCAACCTCAGCGCCTCGGTCATTTCCGACTTCTGCGCCGACGAGACACAATGGGCGCACCAGCCGCTTGTATATCCCGAATTCAACGCCGAGGTGTCGTGGGTAATCGACAGCGAAAACGGCTTCTACCAGGGCGTGAGCGAGCAGCAGCCTCTCTATATCCGCCTTTTCGTAAAAGAATTTGAGAAAGACGAGAACGGCGATTTTGTAACCGGAGCCAACGACGAATACATCCGCGCCAAAGTCGACGGTCCCAAGACATATGTCCCCGGCACCGAAGGATACTACGCTCCCGACCCCGCCAACAAGGACGACGAGAACGAACCCGACTCCGAGGCTTTCGGCCGATACAAGATTACCAAACTCGATGTCGACCAAGAAAAGATGCAGGTGACCATGATTGTCGACGGCAACGAAATCACCCTTCCCATCTACGACGAGAACAACCTCGAAGATGTGTTCCTCAACGAGGGTGAATACCTTGTGTCGCTCCCCGTATCGTTCCTCATGGACGCCTCCAAGGTTAACGAGGTGTATGCCACCCTGTCGTGGTCGAACCAAAACTCGATTCCCCGCAAGTCGAACGTGGTGTCGGAACTCAACTACGTCTACCTCACTCCTCACGTGTCTTACAACGACGACGCCGAGGCTATCGGAGTAGGCACGCGTAAAGCCGACAACACTTCTTACGGCGCAAACCTCGTGCCCTACTGGAGCGCAAATGAAGACGTGGCCGTGCTGCCTTACCGCAAACGCCCGGAATATTTTTACAGCGCATCGTCCAACGAATGGCTTAGTCGATTCGATATTAAAGACGACGCATCCCGTCCTGAGATAGGCGATGCTATCCTCAACTACGAGATTACCCCCGAGAATTTCGACCAAGAGGTGGCCGACCATGCCGAGAAATTCAGCGAATATGTCTACAAAGACGGTCTCGCATGGGCGCACAATGCAGTGTCGTTCGGCGACTCGCGTCTCACCGACATGACCGACCCCAACTCGCCGAAATTTGAGACACACATCGGATTCCTCACCATGATTGAGCGCAGCTACTGCTGGCCCGACGTGCCCGTGATTCGCCGCGGAGAGCTCGCAGGCTATTCCGATTCGCAGATTCTCCAATGGGCCGGCGAGGAAGGCCGTTCACGCGCCGCAGCCGATGCCCGCATCCACACATTCGGCACAGTGGCCCACAAGGTGATTCCGTTTGTCGAGCTCAACATCTCGGGTATCGAGGATGTAGCCGGCGAAGCCGACGCCCCCGTTGAATACTACAACCTCCAGGGCGTGCGTCTTGCCAACCCCACGCCCGGCACAATCGTTATCCGCCGCCAAGGCTCGAAAGCCACCAAAATCCGTTATTAATTCACAATTCACAATGCACGATGCACAATCGGGTTTCCATACCTGATTGTGCATTGTGCATCGTGAATTGTGCATTACAATAGTCCTAATTTTTTTCCGTAGACGCTGCCGATAAGGGCGCCGAGGAGCATTACGGCAATCGACACGCCCAGAACGAGGGTCATGCCGCCGGCTTCGAGCAGGATGGGCATGAGTATCACCCCGGCCACAGCTCCGGCCTTGCCGAGCATGGCGGCGATGCCGGTGCCGGCTCCACGGTCGTCGACAGGATAGATGGCCGACGGGATTATGAAGGTGATGAGGTGAGGACCGGCGTTGAGCGATACTTCAAAAATAACAAATCCGGCAATCATGACCCATGCCGGCCATTTCAGAAGAAAAGCCGCCAAAAGCAATGCCAGGCCGGCTCCTGCCAACACAAACCCGCGCGTGAGCATTTTCACATGGTTGCAGCGGTTCATAATCAAAAGGCCGAGCACAAATCCGGGCAGGATGAAGAAGTTGACCACAGCCGTAACGGCCACGGAGTCGATTACTTTCGGCATGCCCGTCACTGTCGACGACTCGATGCCGAGTGCCATGACAAGCACCGGGAGGAACACGCCGAAACCGTACACGCCCAGTCCCTCGCAGGCCCAGGGAATACCGCTGAATATCACGCGCGTGAGATTCTCTCCGTGGAACATCGCGCCCCAAGACGTAGCCTTGCCCTGCGCCTTTGCCGCCGGCGCCGGTGGAAGCGTGGCTCCGGGCCCGAAAAATTTGCGCGCGGCTGCGAGTGCCTCGCCGCTCCGGCCGTGGTCCATGAGCCAGCCGGGCGATTCGGCCCAGCGGATACGCATGAGCAGGGTGAGCGCGGCGGCCGCGCCGATTATCAGGATAAGATAGTTCCAGATATGCGGGTCGGGGTCGGATTTGAGCCAGAAATAGCATATCACGGCTGTGACGATGAAGCCAATCGAAGACGTGGCCTTGGCCACTCCCACCATTACTCCGCGCCACCGCGCCGGCATCAGCTCGGAGATATACGCCGAGTCGAGGCTGTAACCGCCGCCCACGCCGATGCCGGCCAGAAACAGGCCGCATATCAGCCATGCCGTATGAGGCAGAAGCAGGCATATGGCGGCTCCGGCCATGATTATCACTGGGCATAGGCGAAACCATAGGAGGTAGCCGTGACGGTCGCTCAACTTGCCTATCACTGCCGAGCCCACGCCAATGCCGATGAGGCCCGTGGCGCCGATGAGGCCTTGAAGCAGCGACGGAAGCCCGGGGTGCAAGATAAGCTGCATCATCGGCAGCATGATGCCTACCACGGTGCTGAGCCCGGCGCCGATGATCTGTTCCATGGAACTGACCAATGCTATCCAATAGTCTTTGCGGTTCATAAATAATTGTCGATTATGTTGTTAAGGTCTTTAAGGTCCTTAAAGTCTTTAAGGTCTTTAAGAATCCTTTGATTTCCAGTTGGAATGGTCGGGATGCGGGTCGGTGAAGCGGAAAAGGGGCAGGAGGAAGAGCCATGTGGCCACGCAGAAGGGAGCCGTGAGCGTGGGTATGCCCCACGGAGCCATGAGCACGTCCATACCGGCCTGGATGAAGAAGGTGGCTGCAATGCCGGCGAGAGCCCAGAGAGCCGAACGCCAGTTCACCTTATAGAAGGTCATGCCCAGGGCGATGCCCGTAAGCACGGGGCTGAATCCGAAGAGGCCGTTGGCAATATCGTGGGGGTTGGTCTGGAAAAGTATGGCCAGGCCCAGAGCCACGGCCGATGCGATGCCGGCCCAGATCGCGGCCCACTTGTTGCACAGCGCAAGACCCACGAGGAACCATACGCCTGTGATCCAGGAGTCGACGAGGAATACCTGCGCCACGCCTTTGAGCCAATAAATCACAAGGGATACAAACGAGCAGTCGAGCGAGTAGTCGAACGACGATTCAAGCGCGGGGGTTGAGAGCCCTGCGGGATGCAGGCTGTCGAACATGCGCGCGGCAAGGAGAAATATCCATGTGAGGAACACAAACGGGAAGGTAAATGAATTCACCTTCCACGGAGCCATCACATTGTTGAAGCCGCGGCGAACCCATGTCGACAGCATGGCGAAAAACACTATCGACACCCACATCAGCCACGAATCGGGCGAGATGAAGGTGGGGAAGGCGCAGCCCACGAGGATGCCGTTGAAGCCCCACAGGCCCTGCTCGCCGTCGGAAGGATTTTCATTCAGAAGCCACCCGGCGGCGGTGGATGCCACCAGGCCAAGTAGCGCGCCCCAGCCCACGGCCGGGTTGCCGGTGGCATACGAGCCCCAGAAAATACCGATTAAAAACATAAGGCCTGTCCACCATGAGCCTTGGAACATCACCTGTCCGGCTCCTCTTAATAGCGTGCGCAAAATTTTCATCTTGTTATAGTTTTAATTGTGAATTGTGCATTGTGAATTGTGCATCGTGCATTATCTCCAAGGGAATTCTTTGGGAATGGGCACTCCTTTTACGGCCATTCTCACACGCGAGCAAAATTCGCGCACGGCGGCCTTCACCGGCCCCGGCTCGTTGCCGAGCACCTTGAAAAGGAGGCCGGCCGAGTTGGGCAGGTGGGTTATGCCGGTGGCGATATGCGCCTTGGGGTCGTAGACGGGAGTGGTGGCGTCGTAAATCTCGGCTGCACGGTCCTCGGGGGTGACCACAACCACGTTGGCAAACACATCGAAGCCGTGCATCACGCCAATCTGGCGCAAGTCCTCGCGGGTAGGGTCGATTATAAATTTCTCGCGGAACAGCTGCTCGCCGTCGGGCCTTTCGGCGTGGGTGCACACCGAAAGGATGTCGTAGGCGAAAATCTCGCCGCCGTTGTAATACTTGCGGCCCGGCATGTATATCTCGGAGTAGAAAGCCGTGGCTGTGGGGTGTACCTGCATGAGCGTGTCGCAGATGAAACGGGTGTGGCGGCAGGGGATGATGGGCTCGGGCAGGTATTCGAGGTAAGCGCCCTCTTCGAGCACGATTTTCTGCGTCATGCCCGAATAGTTGCGCTTCATCTCGGCGAGTTTGGTGGCAGCACCGGTGGAGATGTGGGCGTAAGCGCCGGGGCCTACGCTGAAATTTTGCACATATCGGTCGCCGTCGACGTTGGGGCCTCCCGACGAAAGGATGTAGACACACGGCATGCCGGGCATCTCCTCGTCGAAATACAACTCCTGCTGCACGATCAGCGGAGCGCGCCGGTCGAGCTCGCGCAATATCGACTTGCCGTCGGCATCAAGCACGAATCCGAGGTTGAGATAGCCGTGTTTGCCGGGGCAGCCCACATACATGGCGTCGGGCTGGCTCAGGTATGGAGCCATTTCGGGCATCGAGTCAAAGTCGACGCGTGGCGAATCTGAATAATATCGTTGCATGGCGGGAGTGGTTGGAGGGTGGGAATATTACATTTTATCGAAAAGGGCCATCTTGAAGATGAGGTCGACGAGCTCGTCGATGCCGTCGCCCTTCATCGAGTTGGTGAACACGAAAGGCTTGCCGGGGCGCATCAGGCGCGAGTCGTGATCCATCACTTCGAGCGAGGCGTTGACGTAAGGAGCCAGGTCGGTCTTGTTTATCACAAGGATGTCGCTCTGCGAGATGCCGGGGCCGTCCTTGCGCGGAATCTTGTCGCCGGCGGCCACGTCGATCACATAGATGAAAAAGTCGACGAGCGCGGGGCTGAATGTAAGGGTGAGGTTGTCGCCGCCCGATTCGATGAGCACCACGTCGGCGTCGGGGAACTTCGATTCCATTTCCTCAACCGCGGCAATATTCATCGACGGGTCTTCGCGCACTGCCGTGTGGGGGCATGCTCCGGTTTCTACACCGATAATGCGGTCTTCAAGAAGGATGCCTTTGAGGGTCTTGCGCACATGCTTGGCGTCTTCTGTGGTGACAATATCGTTTGTGATGATGAGCACATTCATTCCTTTCTCCATGAGTTTGGGAGTGATAGCTTCTATGAGAGCTGTTTTGCCGGAGCCTACGGGGCCTCCGATACCGATTCTGCAAGTTGACATATAAATAAATAGTTGGGGGGTTGGGAAGTTTGGGGAGTGGGGAAG
>VSPD01000003.1 GCA_009775125.1 Muribaculaceae bacterium
CGATACATGATTAATTTCTGTAGACCTGCGGCTTAACATATCAATACATTAATTTATTTTTACGATATACTTACTTATTAAACGTTAAATATATATTTATGAGACTACGTAAAATCAAAATTACCGTTTTCGGAATCATCGCGGCCTTTATGTGCTGCATGGTGCTTCCCTCCTGCGGCTCGATGCACTCCTACTGGGGCGTCGAGAACGACTACTATTCCGACGGGCACTATCACGGACATCACCACAAGCCCCCGAAACCGCCCAAACATCACAAAAAACATAAAAAGCACAAAAAGCATCACCACCACGACGATGACGATGATTGAATAATCAAAAAAATAAAGAAGGCGCCTGTTTGGGCGCCTTTCTTTATTTTATGTATGATCGAATGATTATTCTGCCGTCGCGGCGGCTTCGCCGTTGCGGAACACGAGCTGACCGTCGGCATCGACATCGACGATAATCGGCCGGGTATTGTCGACCTTGCGGGCAAGGATGTCTTTCGACAGGCGGTTGAGCACCATGCGGTGGATCACACGCTTTACGGGGCGGGCGCCGAATTCGGGATCGTAGCCTTCGTCGGCAAGGTAGCTGATGGCGGCCGGGGTGACGCGGAAGTCGATTCCGGCAGAGTGTTGCAGCATCTTGCGGATGGAATTTACCTGCAATCCGACGATTTCTTCGATTTCGTCGCGGTTGAGCGGCGTAAACATTATTATCTCGTCGATACGGTTGAGGAATTCGGGACGAATTGTCTGCTTGAGCATCTCGAGCACTTGCTCTTTGGTCGACTCGATGGTTTCAAGACGGTTTTCATCGGTAATCTTGGAAAAATTGTCGCGGATTACGTTCGACCCCATGTTTGAGGTCATGATGATAATGGTATTCTTGAAATTGACGTTGCGGCCTTTATTATCGGTCAGACGGCCGTCGTCGAGCACTTGCAGCAAGATGTTGAACACATCGGGGTGAGCTTTTTCGATTTCGTCGAAGAGCACCACGGAATAAGGCTTGCGGCGCACGGCCTCGGTGAGCTGGCCGCCTTCGTCATAGCCGACATATCCGGGAGGCGCTCCGACAAGACGGCTCACGGAGTGTTTCTCCTGATATTCGCTCATGTCGATACGGGTCATCATATTTTCGTCGTCGAACAGGAATTCGGCCAATGCCTTGGCGAGCTCAGTCTTGCCCACGCCGGTGGTGCCAAGGAATATGAACGAGCCGATAGGACGTTTCGGGTCGTTAAGTCCGGCACGGGAGCGGCGCACGGCATCGGCTATGGCCTCGATGGCATCCGACTGGCCCACGACGCGCTTGTGAAGCTCCGCTTCGAGATGGAGCAGTTTCTCCTGCTCCGACTGCACCATGCGGCTCACGGGAATACCCGTCCAGCGCGACACTACGTCGGCAATATCCTCGGCGTCGACTTCTTCCTTGATAAGGGCTTTCTCGCCCTGCATCATGTGCAGCTGCTCCTGAATCGACTTATTCTCGTCTTCCTTGTCCTTGATAAGTTTATAGCGTATTTCGGCCACACGTTCGTAGTTGCCCTCGCGCTGCGCGCGGTCGGCCTCAAAGTTAAGTTGCTCGATGTCGATTTTATTTTGCTGAATACGTCCGATAAGGTCGCGTTCGGCCTTCCATTTTGCAGAGTATTCTTTTTCTTCCTCGCGCATGGAGGCTATTTCCTTTTCGATGTCGCGTACCTTGGCAGTGTCGCCCTCACGCTTTATGGCCTCACGCTCGATTTCCTTCTGGGCAATACGGCGCGTAATGTCGTCGAGAGCCTGAGGCACGGAGTCGATTTCGAGTTTGAGTTTTGCCGCGGCCTCGTCGATAAGGTCGATAGCCTTGTCGGGGAGGAAACGGTCGGTGATATAGCGTTCGGAAAGTTGCACTGCGGCAATAATAGCTTCGTCGCGGATACGCACCTGGTGGTGGTTTTCGTAGCGTTCTTTCAAACCGCGAAGAATGGCGATGGCCGAAAGCTCGTCGGGCTCATCGACCATTACTTTTTGGAAACGGCGTTCGAGAGCCTTGTCTTTTTCGAAATATTTCTGGTATTCGTCGAGAGTGGTGGCGCCGATAGAACGTAGTTCGCCACGCGCGAGCGCCGGTTTGAGGATGTTAGCGGCATCCATAGCGCCCTCGCCTTTGCCTGCGCCGACGAGAGTGTGGATTTCGTCGATGAAAAGGATGATTTCGCCATCGGAAGCCGTAACTTCGTTTACAATGGCTTTAAGACGCTCCTCAAACTCGCCCTTATACTTGGCGCCGGCCACAAGAGCGCCCATATCGAGGGAGAAAATCTGCTTTGTGCGCAGGTTTTCGGGCACATCGCCGCGGACGATACGATGCGCAAGACCCTCGGCTATGGCCGTTTTACCTGTACCCGGCTCACCGATAAGCATGGGGTTGTTTTTTATGCGCCGGCTCAAAATTTGAAGCACGCGGCGTATTTCCTCGTCACGACCGATTACGGGGTCGAGTTTTCCCTGGCGGGCGCGTTCGTTGAGGTTGACGGCATATTTCGAGAGGGCGTTGTATGTCTCCTCGGCACTCTGGTCGGTGGCTTTCTTGCCCTTGCGAAGCTCGGCCACGGCGGCTTCAAGCTCCTTGCGCGTAAGTCCGGCATCTTTAAGGATAGTCGAAGCCGGCGAGTTTATTTCGAAAATACCGCGCAACAGGGCTTCGAGCGTTACATACTCATCGCCGTCGGCTTTTGCAATGTCGAGCGATTTCTGAAGCACGTCGTTGGACTGTCGGCTAAGATACGGCTCTGAACCCGACACTCTCGGCAGGGTGGCTATTTCCTTGTCGACCTGCCCGGCGACCTGCGGAGCCGAAGCCCCTATTTTTTGAAAAATGAATTTGACCACCGACTCGCCTTCCTGCATCACGGCTTTGAGCAGGTGGACAGGTTCGATAGCCTGTTGGCCGGCAGAACGCGTGATTTCCACGGCTTTCTGGATTGCCTCCTGCGACTTGATGGTGAAGTTATTGAAATTCATAGCTGAAACTATTTTGAAATTCTAAATTTATTAACTTTAACAAATGATAGAGGACAAAGGTTTGCGTATTTCGAAAGGATTTGTTACCTTTGTCGGTTCAATCAGCATAGAGCAAATTCCATGCCAACGCTTTCATCCATGACATTATGACAAGACTTACAATCAAATATGCCATTGCTTTATTGGCCATGACTGCGTCAGTTCTCTTTGCCGGAGCACAGGCGCCGACAACTCTGTTTCCCTATCCCACCGTGCCCGACAGCCGCACCACCCTTACGGAACGCGCCGACTATTTCGTGACGCATTTCTGGGACCGCGCCAACATAAAACAATCCTTTTCCACTCTTGCCAAACTCAACACCGCTTTCGGCGACTGGGCCGAGCTTATGCCATATTGCACGGCCGACACCGTGCATGCCGCCATCGACAAATATATCGCGGCCGTGGTAAAGACCGGCGGCGACAACACATTGGAGATGGGCAAGATTGCGCAAAATTGGTTTGCCTGCGACACGGCTCAGTATTCTTCCGAAGAACTCTACCTGCCATTTTGTCGCGCCGTGGCCGAAAACAAAAAAGTGCCCTCGGCCGAACGCGCCCGCTTCCGCGCCGAATTGAAGATTCTCGAAAACAGCAGCGTGGGCAAACGCGTGGCCGATTTCCGATTCACCACTCCCGACGGAGAACAAAAGAACCTCTACGGCGAAGTCGCTCCCAGCATCATTCTCTTTTTCAACGACCCCGACTGCATGGATTGCATCATGGCAAAGACTCGCTTCTCGGCCGACTTCCATGTTAACTCCCTTATCGACAAAGGCCTCCTGAAAATAATAAGCATATACCCCGGCGAAGCCACCGCCGAATGGCGCGAGCAGGCAGCCCGCTATCCGCAAAACTGGACAGTAGGCGCATGCGACGGCATCGACGAGTATTTCGACCTCGAAGAAATGCCGGCAATATATTATCTTACCAGCCGCCACAGAGTCAAAGCTAAAAATATAATTGTGGATAACCTTCTCCACGCCATCCAGCTTCTCGACGACCAACAGGCCGCCACCCAACCCGCAAATCCCGAATCCGCAACTGAATAAATGAAGATAGCAGCTCTTATATCCGGAGGTGTGGACTCGGCCGTGGCCGTGGATCGCCTTGTGAAGCAAGGCCACGACGTACACCTTTTTTACATACGCATCGGCATGGACAACGGCGAAGGCGACTGCTCTGCCGAGGAAGACATCGAAATGTGCCGATATATCGCCAATATGTACCGGCTCCCGTTCGACGTGGTGAACCTGCACCAAGAATATTGGGACAACGTAATGGAATATGCCCTCGAAACCGTGCGACAAGGCTTGACGCCCAACCCCGACATAATGTGCAACAAGATGATAAAATTCGGATTCTTCGAGCAGCGTTGGGGACACGAATTTGACAAAACCGCAACCGGGCACTACGCCACCACCACTGAAAAAGACGGACGCATATATCTGTCGACGGCCGTCGACCCTGTAAAAGACCAGACCGATTTTCTCGCCCGCATCTCTTATGAGCAAGTGAGCCACCTGATGTTCCCCATCGGCGACATCCCCAAATCGGGCGTGCGCGAGATTGCCATCGCCGCGCATATGCCAAATGCCCGTCGCAAGGACTCGCAAGGCATCTGCTTCCTCGGCAAAATCAACTACAACGATTTTATCCGCCGCCACCTCGGCGAGCGCCCCGGGCCCATCGTGGAAATCGAGACCGGGAAAGTGCTCGGACAACACCGCGGATTCTGGTTCCACACAATAGGCCAGCGCAAAGGTCTCGGGCTCAGCGGCGGCCCTTGGTATGTCGTGAAAAAAGACACGGTGGAAAACGTGATATACGTATCCAACGGCTACGGCACGGAGAAACAATATGGCCGCACGATTCACCTCGACGAGATGCACTTCATCTCCGGCAATCCGTGGGGCGACGATTTCACCACCGTAGACATTACATTCAAAAACCGCCACATGCCGGCGTTTATCCCCGCCAGGCTTACAAATCTCGGCGCAGGAGAATACCGCATCGACTCGTCGGAAGACGTGCAGGGCATAGCCCCGGGACAGTTCGCCGTGATCTACGACCCGGCGGCACACCTTTGCTTCGGCTCAGGAATTATTACCGGGCGCGAACTCGACGATTAGATTCAACGAATCAAGTAGAATAATCAACCCTCCAAAATATAAAAGCATATGTCAGTAAGCAACGAAGAATTTGCCAAAGATAAAGTAGAACTGAAAGTACTCGGCATCTCATATTCCCAACTGCAATCAGGAGCCTACGCTATGCTGCTCGCAGAAATCGACGGCCCCTACCGTATTCCGGTGGTAATCGGGTCGGCCGAAGCTCAGGCTATTGCCATAAAAATCGAAGGTGTGACTCCCCCCCGCCCCATGACCCACGATTTGTTCGCCTCTTTCGCCGCTTCTTTTGCAATAGAGTTGCAACGCGTGTTCATATATAAATTTGAAGACGGCATCTTCTCTGCCGAAATGACATTTTCCTACGGCCAGCGCGAAGTAACGGTAGACTCTCGCACATCCGATGCCGTGGCTATTGCGCTGCGCATGAATGCCCCCATATACACGACTCGCGAGATTATCAATCAAGCCGGCACCATAATGGATGAAAACGGCAACCAAGACGAATCCGCCTCGGCCTCTCACGCCGACGAAGCCGCCATGCCACGCCACGATGCCGACGAATACGAATCAATGTCGCTCGACGACCTGCACAAACGTCTCACCCGCATGATCGACGATGAGAACTACGAGGAAGCCGCCCGCATTAACGAAATAATCCGCCGCCGCGAACAAGAATAAACCATAACCGGCCGAAGTACGTTTCAATTAAGACATACCTTAAATCTATAAACAATACCGAATTACCGAAATGAAGGAGATAAAACTGAAGCTCATCCTGATGTATTTCCTGGAATTTGCCGTGTGGGGTGCCTACCTCACATCTCTCGGCAGTTTCCTCGCTCAAAACGGACAGGCCGAACACATCGGCTGGTTTTATGCCGTGCAAGGCGTCGTGTCCATATTCATGCCTGCATTGATTGGCATCATTGCCGACCGGTGGGTGCCCGCCCAGCGCATGCTGTCGATATGCCATCTCCTCGCCGGCGCGTTCATGCTGTGCGCCGGATGGTATGCCTCTACCGCCGCCACACTCGAATTCACCCCGCTGTTCTCTCTCTACACCCTGTCGATAGCGTTCTTCATGCCCACGATTGGCCTCAGCAACTCGGTAGGTTACAGCGTGCTCACCTCACATGGCCTCGACACCGTGAAGCATTTTCCGCCAATACGCATATTCGGTACAATCGGCTTTATCATCTCCATGCTGTTTGTCAACTTCACCGGATTCCAGAACACCTACGGACAGCTTTTCACTTCCGGTGTCCTCAGCATCGTGCTTGCCGCTTATGCCTTGACAATGCCTAACTGCCCCGTCAACAAAACCAACGAAAAGGTATCGGTCAGCGATGCCCTCGGCCTTAAAGCCTTCTCGCTTTTCAAGAATCCGCGCATGGCCACATTCTTTGTGTTCTCAATGTTCCTCGGCGTTGCGCTCCAAATCACAAACGGTTTCGCCAACCCGTTCATCCAGTCGTTTGGCGACATCCCCGAGTTTCATGGCAACTGGGGCGTAGAAAATGCCAACGCCTTGATTTCCCTGTCGCAAATTTCGGAAACACTGTGCATCCTGCTCATCCCCTTCTTCCTGAAACGCTTCGGCATAAAGGTGGTGATGCTCATGGCTATGCTTGCATGGGTGTTCCGCTTCGGTCTTTTCGGACTCGGCGACCCGGGCTCGGGCGTGTGGATGTTTATTCTTTCCATGATTGTCTATGGCATCGCCTTCGACTTCTTTAATGTCAGCGGCTCGCTATATGTCGACAAGCAGACCACGCCCGACATCCGCTCGTCGGCACAAGGCCTGTTCATGGTCATGACCAACGGCGTCGGCGCCACCATCGGCACACTCTGCGCCCAGCAGGTAATCAACCATTTCGTCAACTCGCAGCCCGCCGGACTTGCACGTATCGAAGGATGGAGCACATCGTGGCTCATATTTGCCGCATATGCCTTGGTTGTGGCAGTGCTGTTCTTCTTGATATTCCACGACAAACCCGCCAAAAACTCCACCGGCGACATCCGGAAAGCCGAAATCGAGTCAAACGCATCCGATAACCCCGAAGGCATGATATGATTCAATTCTATTGTCCCGACATAGAATCCAACCCCACCCTGCCCGAAAGCGAGTCGCAACACTGCGTGAAAGTGCTGCGCATGACCGAAGGCGACACCCTTGTTGCAGTCGACGGCATCGGCCGCCGCTATTCCTGCCGGCTTATCGACGCCCATCCCAAACATGCACTCGTCGAAATTATATCGTCCGAAGACCATCCCCTGCCATGGAGCAACAATATTGCCGTGGCTGTGGCTCCGACAAAAAGCATCGACCGCATGGAATGGCTTGTGGAAAAACTCACCGAAGTGGGATTCAACCGGTTCATCCCCCTGCGTTGCCGATTCTCCGAACGCAAAGACATAAAACGCGAAAGGCTTGAAAAAATCGCCGTATCGGCAATGAAGCAATCGCTCAAAGCCACCCTTCCGCAAATCGACGATATGACACCGATCATGTCGGTCATAAAGTCGGACGAATATGCAGGCTGGCAAAAATTCATAGCCTATTGCGACCCGTCAATTCCCCGGCGCGACATCGTCGAGGCCTACATTCCCGGCCGCGACAAAATAATACTGATTGGCCCCGAAGGCGACTTCTCGCCCGAAGAAATCAACGCCGCCCTTGCCGCCGGCTTCATCCCCGTCACCCTCGGCGACAACCGCCTGCGCACCGAAACCGCCGCCCTCTATTCCGCCACCGCCTTCCACATCCTCGATTCCGCAAAAGCCCCCCGATAAAATATTTACCTCACAACCCTATATGATTTACTCTGAATTGACAAATACCGACAATTTTTTCCTTCTCGCCGGACCTTGCGTAATCGAGGGCGAGAAAATGGCGCTCGATATTGCCGAAAAAATAAAATCGGTATGTTCACGGCTCTCGATACCTTTTGTGTTCAAAGGCTCATACCGCAAAGCCAACCGTTCGCGTCTCGACTCCTTCACCGGCATTGGCGATGAGAAAGCCCTGAAAATTCTTGCAAAAGTACGCGGCGAACTTGGCGTTCCCGTCGTGACCGACATCCACGAAAGCGCCGAAGCGGAAATGGCTGCTGAATACGTCGATATTCTCCAGATTCCGGCATTTCTCTGCCGTCAGACCGACCTCCTTGTGGCCGCGGCACGCACCGGCAAAGCCGTGAATATCAAAAAAGGACAATTCCTCGCCCCCGAATCTATGCGGTTTGCCGTTGACAAGGTCCGTTCTGCCGGATGCGCCGATGTGGCCGTTACCGACCGTGGCTCACAATTCGGGTATGGCGACCTTATTGTCGACTTCCGCGGCATCCCGCAGATGCAGAAGCAATGCCAATGCCCCGTGATACTCGACATTACCCATTCGCTCCAGCAGCCAAACCAAGGCTCGGGCGTTACCGGAGGACGACCCGACATGATAGAGACGATAGCTCGCGCCGGCATAGCCGTAGGCGCCGACGGCCTCTTCATCGAGACGCATCCCGACCCGTCGGTTGCCAAGAGCGACGGAGCCAACATGCTCAGGCTCGACCTGCTCGAAAACCTGCTCACAAGGCTTGTGGCCATACGCCGCACCATCAATGAATTTTAAGTTTTCTTGATCCAATGAAAATTATACGTATTTTTGCTCTTTCCGTTTCCATTCTCGCTTGCTCGGCCCTATCGGCTCAAAACCAAAGAGGCATCGACCATCCGATGACCCGCGCCATACTTAACGCATATACCGAACTCATCCAGTCCGACCCGGCCGACTACGAGTCTTATCTCAATCGCGGAGCCGAGTACTACAACCACAACGAATACATTCTCGCCCTCAACGACGTGAACAAGGCTTTGTCGCTCACCCCGCAGTCAGACGACGCCTTTCAATTCCAGGGACACTGGCTTCGTGGCAACATCTACCTGCAAACAAACAAATTGCAAGACGCACTCGCCGATTTCACCATTGCTTTGACCCTCGACCCTGAATCCTTCTCCACGCTTTACCTCAAAGCAAACACCGACTTCCAGCTTGGCAACTATGCCGCCGCAAAGGAGGGATACCAGAAACTTCACCGTCTGAATCCCCGCAACTCCGACGCCCTTATCGGCCTGGGTCGCGTGGCCGTGAAGGAAAACAATCTTGGCATTGCCAACGATTATCTCGAATCGGCCGTGCAAATGTCGCCCAACGACCCCGAAGTATATCTCCGCCGCGCGAAAGTGCGTGAGATGATGGGCAACGACAACGGTGCCGTCGACGACCTCATCATATCGCTCAGCCTCAACTCGTCGAAAAATCCGGGCGCGGTAAACGCCATCGTGGCTTATGCCGACGTGAACTATCCCGCAGTGATGTCTTCGCTGTCGAACGCTATTGCACAGGCACCCGAAAATGCCCTCTACTGGTATCTTCGCGCCCAGATTGCCGCCGCTCACAACCACTATGCCAACGCCCTTTCCGACTATCGCAAGATTATCGACGACCGCCTCTACTCCTATCAAGGCCTGTATGCCTCGATTGCCGAATGTCAATACAACATGGGCCAATATGCCGAGGCTCTCGACAATGTCGACCGTGCCCTCCAAACTATAAAAAACAACGCTCAGTATTACATTCTCAAATCCAAGGCCCTGCGCGCGCTTGGCCGCGACGACGAGGCTATCGAGGCGGCAGCGGCCGGTCACGCAGTGAACATGTCGTCGACCGACGCTCTGGTGCAGATGGCCAAATGCTATATCGACAAGGGCGATTACAGCCAGGCCAACGCGCTTCTTGGCGAAGCCACGCTCACCAATGCCGACGACCCCTATGTCTACCTTCTGCGCGCCCACCTGCTCGAAAAGTATCTTAACCAGCCCGTTGCTGCCAATCAATTCCGCCAACAGGCCACCGAAATAGAGATTTTCAACGACAATAACGTGAAATCGCTCAAAGGTTTTGCATTGCTCGAAAGCGGCGATGTGGCCAGAGCTCGCGCTTGGATCGACAATATCCTTGCCAATGGCGACTCCGACGGCCTGGCCAACTACTATGCCGCTTGCCTTTACTCACGTATCGACGACAACGACCGCGCACTCGCTTGCGCCGAGGAATCGCTCAAACGCGGATATGCCAACTACTTCAACTGGATGCTCAACGCCGACGAGCCCATCAACGTGGCCAATCTCCGCGACGACCTCCGCTTCCTCAACCTCATCCAACGCTACTCCACCCTGTTTGAATAGTAATTTCACATCAATACACACGCACGTCCCGTAACAATCGTTGCGGGACGTGCCGTTTTATCAGAGCCGGTCAAACCAAATAAAGCCGCCGAAGCCAAGGTACTCGCCCGGCGATGGATGCCGTCAATATCGACAGAATTGCCGTTACGACAAACAGCACAATCTCATCGTCGACAATCTGCCTCAAATACAATATGAAAATAGCATGGACGCAGAACACAAACAACGAACACCGGCCCACATATGCCAGCGCGTCGGCGACTCGCTTCCACAAGCCTATGGCTATAAGATAGAAACCGAAAAACACAACCGGGGTGTATAAGTAAAAAACGGCAGGATTGCCGATATTGGCGTCATTAAGCCCCAAAGCTCCGTGCCACAGCAACGAGCATATGCCGAGAGCCGCCACACCGGCCGTCATCGCCGTCCACCGCCGGGAAAACCATCCTTTTACACGCTCGGCAAGCCCCGTTATTTTCATACAGGCACCAAAGAAAAAAAGCGGAAGCACTGCTACGGCCTGCGCAAGACCCAAGAAAAGCGCCTTGCCCGGAATTCCGATTAGCGTCAACCCCGCTCCGGCCGCGACAAACACCGCAGTCATGGCCGCGACATGCCTCATCGAGAGGTTTCGGCCACCCTTCGTGACCACAAAAGCAAGGACAAACGTCCAAAACAAAGCCTTGAAAAACCAAAGCGGAAAATTTGCCGACCACATCAGGCCATTCACTGCATATTCCAATGTAATCTCACCGCCAACCGACGCCCAAGCCGCCATATACGCCACATTATATATAATATAGGGCACGATCAGACGCTTCAACTTCTCAATCAACAGACCGTCCTTATGGCGAAAGAAAAAACCGGAAATTACAAAAAAAGCCGGCACCTCGAAATAGTCGAACACCGTAAGAAGAGGCATACCGCAATGGTCGGCCACCACAAGCAGCATGGCAATGCCTTTGAGCGCATCGAATATCTCGATGCGACCGGATGCCGATGCGTTGAAGCCATTATCGCGATTATTTTTATTTGGCATAAGCAAATTATATAGGAACGCGAGCCTCCGGCTTGCGAAATAAATGCACAAGCCGGAGGCTTGTGTTCCTGACGGATTCGCAAAATTACTGATAAAACTTACTTTTATGCGCTTTTTTTAAAGAAATTTTTCGTTAATTGTTGGGTTGCTATGATTTTTTAACTAAATTTGCACCAAAATACGGCTTAACAAGCCAAAAGTGCATATTGCATATCCTGAATCTGAAAAAACAATTTCAAATAATTCAAATTCTTAAACAATCATCTTATGTGGTTAACAAGCTCATCTATAGGACGTAAGTTCGTGATGGCCCTTACGGGTATCTGCCTCGTCCTATTCGTAACTTTTCACGTGTTGATGAACTCAGTGGCCCTGCTTTGGCCCGCTGCCTACAACTCCATCTGCGAGTTCCTCGGCGCAAACTGGTATGCACTCGTGGCTTCTATCGGCCTTGCTGTGCTCTTCATCATCCACATCATCTATGCAGTATGGCTGACAGTGCAAAACCGCGCTGCCCGCGGCAGCGACCGCTACGCCGTAACTTCTCGTCCTCCCCAAGTGGAATGGTCGTCGAAGAACATGCTCGTGCTCGGTTTCGTAGTCGTAGCTTTCCTTATCGTGCACCTTATCCAATTCTGGGCTAAGATGCAGCTCACCGAAATCCTTTCCGAAGGAAACCCCGCCGCTTTCACTGAAATCGACGGCGCCGCCGCAGCTCCCGCTTTCGGCACACTCTTCCTTCAAGAAGCCTTCTCCTGCATCTGGACTCCGATAATCTACATCGTTGGCTTCATCGCCCTCTGGTTCCACATGACACACGGCTTCTGGTCGATGCTCCACTCTGTGGGTTGGGACAACAACCACTGGCTCCCCCGCCTCAAATGCATCGCCAACTGGTGGACATCCATCGTGGTGCTTCTCTTTGTAGCCCAGGCCGTGCTCTTCACCGTTCAGGCCAACAACAAATTCTTCCTCAACGACCCCGCCCTCCAAGACCAGTATGCTGAATACTGGGGCGAACAGGCCGAAGAAACACTCACCGAATTCAACACCACTTTTGCAAATGCTGTAAAAGACGCCAAAGACCAGGCTACTTTCGCCACAGCACAGCAAAACTTCATCAACCAATACGGCCAGCAGTTCATCGACCGCATCAATGTTATCGACAAAGCACGTGAAACAATGTGCCCCGATGCCGTAAGCGACCCCCTCAACCAGGCCAAAGGCTTGAAGGAGCAACTCGAAATGTACATGCAACAAAATTCCAACAATTGATAATCCACTGCGAACATGATCGACCCTAAAAAAATCGAGGGAATGATTGACTCATCCCCCATCATGAAGGATTTCGCCGATGTCGAATCCTCCGCTCTCCCCGAGTTCCAGATCGACTCGAAGATTCCCGAAGGTCCCATTGCCGACAAGTGGACCAATTACAAGGCTCACCAGAAACTCGTCAACCCCGCCAACAAGCGCAACCTCGACATAATCGTCGTCGGTACAGGCCTCGCAGGTGCTTCCGCAGCATCCACTCTTGGCGAACTCGGTTTCAACGTGCTCAACTTCTGCATCCAGGACTCCCCCCGTCGCGCCCACTCTATCGCCGCACAGGGCGGTATCAACGCTGCAAAAGACTATCAGAACGACGGCGACTCCGTGTACCGTCTTTTCTACGACACCGTAAAAGGCGGCGACTTCCGCTCGCGTGAAGCCAACGTTTACCGTCTTGCCGAAGTGTCCAACAACATCATCGACCAATGCGTGGCCCAGGGTGTGCCCTTCGCACGCGAATACGGCGGCCTTCTCGCCAACCGCTCTTTCGGCGGCGCTCAGGTAAGCCGTACATTCTACGCAAAAGGCCAGACAGGCCAGCAGCTTCTGCTCGGCGCATACTCCTCGCTCAACCGTCAGATTCAGAAAGGCACCGTTAAAAGCTTCGTTCGCCGCGAAATGCTCGACGTGGTTCTCATCCCCGATGCAAACGGCGTGAAACGCGCTCGCGGTATCATCGTGCGCAACCTCATCACCGGCGAAATCGAACGCTATGCAGCACACGCAGTGGTGCTCGCCACCGGCGGTTACGGTCGTGCATTCTTCCTTTCCACCAACGCCATGGGCTGCAACGGCTCCGCTGCCGTACAGGCCTTCAAAAAAGGCGCATACCTCGCCAACCTCGCCTTCACACAGATTCACCCCACCTGTATCCCCGTTCACGGCGAAGACCAGTCGAAACTGACTCTTATGTCTGAATCGCTCCGTAACGACGGCCGTATCTGGGTGCCCAAGAAAAAAGAAGACGCAGAAGCAATCCGCGCCGGCAAAAAGAAACCCACCGACATCCCCGACGAAGACCGCGACTTCTACCTCGAACGCCGCTATCCCGCCTTCGGTAACCTCTGCCCCCGCGACATCGCATCCCGTGCTGCAAAAGAACGCTGCGACGCCGGCTTCGGCGTAGGTACAGGCAACGCCGTATATCTCGACTTCAAATATGCCATCCAGCGTCTTGGCGAAGACGCCGTGCGCGACCGCTACGGCAACCTCTTCGACATGTACCAGATGATTTCCGACGACAACCCCTACGAGACTCCTATGATGATCTTCCCCGCCTCCCACTACACCATGGGCGGTATCTGGGTCGACTACGAACTCCAGACATCAATCAAGGGCCTCTTCGCTATCGGCGAATGTAACTTCTCCGACCACGGTGCAAACCGCCTCGGTGCTTCCGCCCTTATGCAAGGTCTCGCCGACGGTTACTTCGTTCTGCCCTACACCATGCAGAACTACCTCTCCGACCAGATCAAGGTGCCCCACTTCAAGACAGACGCGCCCGAATTCGACCAAGCCGAGAAGGAAGTACGCGCCCGCATCGAACGCCTGATGAACATCAAGGGCACAAAATCGCCCGACGAAATCCACAAGCGTCTCGGTCATGTGATGTGGAACCTCGTCGGTATGGGCCGCACACTCCAAAGCCTCGTTAAAGCCGTCGACGAAATCGAAGAAGTCCGCAAGGAATTCTACTCCGACCTTCGCGTCGTAGGCCGTGCCGACGACCTCAACACCGAGCTCGAAAAAGCACTCCGCCTCGAAGACTTCCTCGTAATAGCCAAGATGATGGCAATCGACGCCCTCAACCGCAACGAATCTTGCGGCGCTCACTTCCGCGAGGAATACCAGACAGCCGACGGTGAAGCCGCCCGTAACGACGAAAAATATATGTACGTCAGCTGCTGGAAATACACCGGCGACACCGAAAAGCCCATCCTCCTGAAAGAGCCCCTCAAATATGAGGCTATCCAGGTTCAGACACGTAACTACAAGTCCTAACCCTTTCAACCACGATTTCTAAAATGGAAACAAATATAAGTGTAAACCTCAAAATTTGGCGTCAACGTGGTCCCAAAGAGAAAGGACAGTTCGTCAAATACCACCTCGACAATGTATCCACCGGCAGCTCGTTCCTCGAAATGCTCGACATGCTCAACCAGCGTCTTGTCGAACAAGGAGAAGAACCCGTAGTCTTCGACTCCGACTGCCGCGAAGGCATCTGCGGCATGTGCTCGCTCTATATCGACGGACACCCCCACGGTCCCGTTCAGGGCATCACAACCTGCCAGCTCCACATGCGTAAATTCCACGACGGACAGGAAATCACCATCGAACCCTGGCGTTCGGCCGCCTTCCCCGTTATCCGCGACCTCATGGTCGACCGCTCCGCTTTCGACAAAATCCAGCAGGCCGGCGGCTATGTATCGTTCAACTGCGGCGGCGCTCCCGATGCCAACTCCACACCCATCGCCAAAGAAGTGGCCGACGTGGCCATGGACTCCGCCACTTGCATCGGCTGCGGCGCATGTGTCGCTGCCTGCAAAAACGGCTCAGCCATGCTCTTCGTATCTGCCAAGGTAAGCCAGTTCGCACTCCTGCCCCAGGGCCAGGTTGAGCGCAAACGCCGCGCCCGCGCAATGGTGTCTAAGATGGACGAACTCGGCTTCGGCAACTGCACCAACACCGGTGCCTGCGCCGCCGAATGTCCCAAGAACATTCCGTTGAGCAACATCGCACGCCTCAACCGCGAATACCTCAACGCCAAGTTCGCCGAATAAATCCCGGCAGACATCCATATCCATAATCCCTCGCCGGAGTTTCCGGCGGGGGATTTTTCAATAACACGAAAACATTTTCAACCATGAATATCGAACAGACGAGAGAAACCTGTCTGGCGATGCACCCGAACGTAGAAGAAGGCTGCCCCTTCGAGTCTCTGGGACATCCCGACATCGCGTTCAAGATAGCAGGCAAAATATTCGCCTATCTATGTATGCCGGATGCTCCGAGTTGCGAGCATGTGGGCACATCAAATCTGATTGTGCTGAAATGCGACCCCGGCCGTGCACTGGAATTACGCGAGCAATATCCCGGAATTATCGAACCGGCTTGGCACTGGAACAAAAAATACTGGAATCAAATACGATACGACAAATTGCCCGAAGCCAAGGTCAAGGAACTTATTGCCGAATCTTTCCGGCTCGTCATCGACAAACTCCCCAAGAAAATCCAAAAAGAACTTTTTGAAACAATTTAAACACGGAAATCAGAGAATTTTCGTAAATCTTGGAAAACTTTTCATAAAGCCTTATACAAGGGCCTTTGGGAGAATTACTCGTTTTGAAGAATCCTTTCTATAAACTCGGTTTTGGCTTCGGTATAGCCATCTCTGTTATGCTTGAATTTAGGCAAGAGGCTCAATTTCAGAGTCTCATATTCTTTAGCCGTATCGGGATGAGCCACCAGAAAATCACGAAAAAATATCTCTTTATTGTCGCCGATCGGATGAATATGTATATGGAATACTCTATCGGCATATCCCGACGGCGTGTATCCTTTATTGAAACTCATACGTGTTCTTGAAACAGACATACATATATAGCCGGACGACTCCATGACTTCGCGTAATTTAATCCAATCCGGTCTTGTCGATACTTCCACCAATATGTCTATTATTGGTTTGGCCTGAATTGTCGAAATCGCAGTGCTGCCTATATGGTTGATTATAGGGCAAAATTCCTCAAGGATTATTTGGAGTTGCTTTATTTCATCATCTGCCCATTCTTTCCAGAAAGAACAATGCGGCACAAGAACTATTGGAAACAGTATCCATAGTTCTTCCAAAGCCAAATCTTTCAACTCTTTTTTCATAGCGTGACTATAAATTCTATGCACTTATAAAAGTATACCGCAAACTTACAAAAAAGCCGTGATAACCCGCTCAATATTGGCAGATTATTACAGTTTTTTTATTGGTTTTATAGTTTCATACTTCTATTGGGGATTTGTCTTGGATACGGTATTCCCATGGCTTTCCTAAACTCATTCATCTTCTTTCTGAACCGGCTTACGTGTGATACTCTGTCAATCTTGAAATCGAATCTGCCGTTTTCATACTCCTTGATGGCGCATACGGAACGTTGCGTTTCTAATGATTTGCAAACCGTGCTCCTGCTTGATTCTGCTTTTCTTTGCATAAGCCGTAATTCCGGTGCATTTTTATTTAAGTGTCAGTGTTCCTACATAATTGATTCAAAATAATTTGTGAAATCCGCAAAATTTGTGTAATTCGTGGTAAGAACGGAGCGCGGTCGCGCTCCGTTGTACACAAATTTCACAGATTGCACGAATTTCACAAATTTCTTTCCGAATCGCTACGCGATTCCATGCACCGCATTTTCGGTTTGCACCCTTTTCTTTGCATTTTCAGCTTTTCCGGTTTGGCTTCATCTGACACCGTAACGACATTGACGTCAAGCCATTCAGCGTCATTTCTCCCGTTTTTCGAGGTTATTCCAGAGATTTTTAGTAATTTTGCCACATTTAGAAGTCCTTATAAAACATGTCGTACAAATATGGTTATACAAAGTGTGTAGGGACGCACGGCTCGTGCGTCCGATGCCACTTGACTCCAACCAATTGTTTTGATATTGTTACACGGACGCACGAGCCGTGCGTCCCTGCATTTTGATAATAAATTCATTTGCCCGATAAAAATATGAACGATTACCGCAAAGTGCGCCTCGACCTTTCGCCTTGCACCGAGGACGCCACAGATATAATGGCCGCATTGCTGGCCGACATTGGCTTTGAATCATTCGTGCCCGACGACTGCGGGCTTGACGCCTACATCCAAGAGCCGCTTTTCGACGCGCAAGCCCTAAATTCGGCTATCGCCGAGTTTCCTTTCGCCATGTCTATCGACGTTGCCACAGAAAAGGTCGAGGGACGCGACTGGAATGCCGAGTGGGAGCAGAATTATTTCCAACCCATCGTCGTTGGCGACCGTTGCGTGATTCATTCATCGTTTCACACCGACATCCCTGCCTGTGAATTCGACATTACCATCGACCCGAAAATGGCATTCGGCACAGGCCACCATGCCACTACATCGCTCATTATCGAGCAGCTTCTCACGCTTACGCTCCAAGGCAAAGCTGTGATAGACATGGGCACCGGCACCGGCATTCTTGCCATTCTTGCAGCCATGCGTGGCGCCTCGCCCGTTACAGGCATCGAAATCGACGAGTTCGCCTACACCAATGCCATCGACAACGTCGCGCTCAACGGCCATGCGGAAATAGCCCTTATCAACTCCGACGCCTCGGCTCTCGCCGGAAAGGAAGCCGACGTATTCATTGCCAACATCAACCGCAACGTTATCACCGCCGACCTTCCGGCATATGCGGCTACGCTGCGCCCGGGCGCGGTGATGATTCTGTCGGGTTTCTACACCGCCGACATCCCTGTTGTGCTCGCCGCCGCCACACCCCTGGGCCTGCACGAAATATCACACTCGGAAAAAGGCGACTCATGGGCCTGCCTTGTACTCACAAACGCATAGAGATGAAACACCTTATAGCCATAATCATTCTTGCACTGTCCGCAACACTGTCGACGAGCGCGCAGGAGGCCACAGAAGACACGCCGAAAGCGTTGCGGTTTGCCTGGGGCGCCGACCTCAACAGCTCGGTCGACCTGTCGCAAAACGACATGACCAATATCGGCATCGACGCCTACTTCGGCATAAGCCTTCCGGCAGTGGAGATGCTTGGCGTGGGCGTGGGCGC
The DNA here is from genome assembly GCA_009775125.1 of Muribaculaceae bacterium. Classification (GTDB taxonomy): domain Bacteria; phylum Bacteroidota; class Bacteroidia; order Bacteroidales; family Muribaculaceae; genus CAG-873. The sequence continues at coordinate 18,590 of VSPD01000003.1, forward strand.
AAACGTGCCCGTGAGCAATTCGCGCTACTCATACCCTATCTTTGCCATCTTGCGCACCAACTTCAAAACCCGCCCCACCCTGTGCTTCCTCGACTTGCGCCCCGGCATATCGGTAAACAACCGCATTGATTCACGCCAACAGACCGGCGCTTATATCAGCGCCGGCGTGGGTATCCAGCTTGCATCCACGCGCTCGTTCCGGTCGCACCTTATCCTGGGTTACACGTTCACCTCGCAAGGCGATTTTACCACTACCGCCAACGACGGCAGCGATTTGGTGCTTCACGCTCCCGACCTGCACTTTGCCACCCTGCGCCTCGGCATCATATTCTGATACGTTTATGACCGACATATCTAAAAAATATTACAAAATAAACGAAGTTGCCGAGATTCTCAACATCCCGGAATCGACATTGCGCTATTGGGAAAAACGATTCACTATAATCAAGCCCAAGCGCACCGAAAGCGGCCGACGGATGTACACCCCCGACGATATCGAAAAAATTCGCATGGTATATTACCTTGTAAAGGAACGCGGACTGAAACTTGACGCCGCCGAGGAGCAAATCCGCATCAACCGCTCGGGTGTGTCACGCCGTTTTGTGGCTATCGAGCGACTGCGCGACATACGCCGCCAACTGTCGGCATTGCTCGCCGCCATCGACTCCAACGGACGCTGAACGAACCAACAACACCATGTCCTTGTTATATTCTTGAACCCCCAAAAATATAATACAGATATGGAAATTCAAGAAGTAATCGCCCAAATCAAAGATAAGTTCGGCGATAAAGTAGACATCTCCGCCATAACGGAAAAACTCAAAGACGTTGACCTGAGCAAATTCAACTTCAACGAAATTCTCGACAAACTTAATCTTTCCAACCTTGTCGGCGACCTCGACGGCGACGGTGTGCAAGAAAGCTTCTTTGAAGAAGTGAAAGGCAAAATCGGCGGAATGTTCGGAAAATAATTATCCAATGCACAATTCACAATTCACGATGCACAATTGGCTTTCAGCGCATAGCCCAATTGTGCATCGTGAATCGTGAATTGTGCATTAATTAAAGTGCATTGTGAATTGTCATAGAGATTTTGGCCATCACGGCAGAAGCCTCGTCCTCGGAGCCGTTGAAGTCCTTTATCATTATTGCAAGCACATACGTCCGGCCATCCGGAAGCGTTACCCGCCCTACATCGTTGTGCGCCATGAGGATGCCTTCTGAATTTCGGAATCCGCTCCCCGTCTTGTGCGCAAGCGCAATGCCGGGCTTGTCTTTCAGCGGAGCATATATGCGGTCGAGTCCCGTTTGGCAATCGAGAAGTATCTCTTGCACAACACGTTGCTTATGATGAGAAACTATTGAATCGAAAAACACCTTCTCGATCAATCGCGCGCATGCGAGCGGCGTGCTGCGGTTGCCGTCGGCCAATGCGTGATTGCGGTGCATCTGTCGCTCGGTATATGAGATTCTAAAATCGTCTATGCCTGTGGATTCGCGGATAAACCGGTCGCAATCCTCCACGGAAACAATTCGGTCGAAAAGAAGATTGCTTGCGTTATTGTCGCTTTGTTGGAGTATATAGCGAAGCAATTCCTCGACAGAGAGGTTCAGATTCTCCTCCGCATGTTCTTTCAGCATCGGCGACCATGTATCAGGGTCCATTTCCGAGCGTGGAAATGAAATTATTGTATCAAGGGAAACACCCTGCCGGTCGAGAGCGTGACACACGGCAAGTGCCTCATGGAGCTTGAACACGCTCATCATTTGGTAATCCGCGTCGTTGTTTATCGTTACTGTATCGCCGTCGGGCATTATAACCGCCACCCCGACCTTTCCGGGCACCGAATCTGCAATAGCCTGCAATTCACGCCTCAACATGTCATTGCCGCCCGAGTCTCCTTTGGAACACCCGCAAAAGACCCACGAAAGCATCAAGCACAAAGCAACTAACTTATTAACCATTTTTTCGATGTGTTAAAAAGTGCGGCGTCCTCGCAGATAGTAGTCTGTGAGGATATTTCTTTCCGTGCCGGGATATGAGCCGAGGAGGCTGACTGCGGGATGGTCTGAATAAGCCCGACGCATACGGGCAAAGTCGCGGTGAGCCTTGAATACGGCCTTGGCGTTGGCGAAGTCGAACGCGGCCACGAAGCGAGCCCAGGCCAGGGTGTCGAGAAGCCGGCGGACAAGGAGTTTGCGGCCACGCACACTATCGGGAAGATTTTTGTGCAACAGCAACAGGTTGTTGCGGAAATTGAGATATGTCTTGCGCGGATTCGACGCCGGCAAGGAGCCGCCGCCAAGGTGATACACCTCGGCCGCCGGCACGGCCATAACCTTGCTGCCTGAAAGAAGCACACGCCAGCAAAGGTCGATTTCCTCCATATGGGCGAAGAAATCTTCATCAAGACCGCCGACAGAAAGATACAGGTCGGTGCGTATCATCAACGCGGCCCCAGAGGCCCAAAAGATAGGCATCGGAGTGTCGTACTGCCCCTTATCCGGCTCAGTCGTGGCAAAAATGCGCCCACGACAATAGGGATAGCCGTTTTTATCCAAGAAACCGCCACATGCGCCTGCATATTCGAAAACACGCTCAGGCAACGCCGTGTACGACAGTATCTTAGGCTGACAGGCCCCGACATCGGGATTGGCATCCATAAAATCCTGCAACGCCGAGTTCCAGCCCCGCGCAGGAGCCACATCGGAATTAAGCAAGATGGTATATTTATAGCGTGTGCGCTCTATTGCACGGTTATATCCGCCCGCAAAACCATAATTGCGGTCTAATATCAGCAGCTTGATATCGGGTTCAAATTGCCTTATTATTTCCACTGAGCGGTCGGTGGAGCCGTTGTCAGCCACAATTATATCGGCACGGGCGCGGTCGGTGTTCTCAATCACCTTTGGCAAAAATTCATTGAGCAACCGCTCGCCGTTCCAGTTCAGTATTATTATCGCAGTATCAGGCTTTGTCATTTTCGGGAAGCGTTACAGGTATTTTCCACCGTTTGTGGCTCCACAGCCAGTTGGCCGGGTCGCGGCGTATCGTGGCTTCGAGCAGGCGTACATATTCGGCGGTGACGGCCATCGGCTCGGTGGAAGCCACATCGCCGGAGAGGGGACGCACCGTAAGGTGATAGCGTCCGCGGCCTACACGGGCTATGTCCCAATATACGGCGGCCATGCCAAGACGGCGGGCAAGGGTCTCCGTACCGGTTATAAACGCCGTGGGATGAGAGAGGAAAGTTGTGATATAGGCAGGGTCGCCGTGGCTCGGTTTCTGGTCGGACATAAAGCCCGTGACCGACGGCATTTTATCGCGCCGCAAGGCGAGCAAAGCCCTCAAAGTATTTTTCTTAGGCAGCGACCGGGCGCCGAAACGACCCCGGATGCGAAGCATAAGCGCGTCCATGGCCTTGTCGCGCAGGGGGCGGTAGACCTGGCAGAAAGCCGCGTCGCGGTCGGGCGCAAGGGCGCTCCACAGCGTGACCGACGGCGCCCACTCCCAATTAAATGTATGCGAGAAATATGCGGCCACAGAACGTCCTTGCTTCATAAAGCCGTCGATAATCTCAACGCCCTCGAAGGTAAAGCGCGCGCGCATCTCCTCGTCGGACACATGCAGGAGTTTCACCGTCTCTACTATCATATCGGCGAAATTGCGGTAGAACTCCCGGGATATTTTCTTAATCTCTTGCTCCGATTTTTCAGGAAACGACTCGCGAAGGTTTTTCAACACCACCTTGCGTCGATAGCCGATGCCATGGCAAAGCACGAAATACACGAATGTGGATATCGCGTAGAGCACACACCACGGCAATCTTGCAGCGGCAGCGGCAAACATAGCCGGCAATTTAGCAACTAAGCTTTTCATGGCTCTACGACGGTTCCGTTAAATTCGAGCGTGGCCTCATCGAGCGAGTCGAGGCGCACGTTCACTATTGTGTTATCTTGTATCGGAGCGTCGGCTCCCAGATGCACACGCAGATAGTTGTCGGTGAATCCCGAGCCATCGTGCTCTACAAGCACGGGGCGCACTGTACTTACAAAGCGACGGGAAAAATCGAGCAATTTCTCGTCGCTCACGGCTATCATGCGGCGGTCGCGCACGTGCTTGTCGTGCTGGCTCACTACATGTCCGATTTCGAGCGCACGCGTACCGGGGCGCTCGCTGTAAGGGAACACATGCAGGCGTGAGATGTCGAGCGAACGCACAAATGCCTCGCTTTCGGCAAACAGCTCGTCGGTTTCGCCGCGAGCGCCGACAATCAGGTCGACACCGATGAAAGCATCGGGCATTGCAGCGCGTATCCGCTCGATTTTCGATTGGAAAAGAGCCGTGTCGTAGTGGCGACGCATAAGCCGGAGCACCTCGTCGGAGCCGCATTGCAACGGAATATGAAAATGAGGCATGAAGGCGCGCGAACCGGCGCACCAGTCGATTATCTCGTCTGTAAGCAGATTGGGTTCTATCGAAGAAATGCGGTAACGCTCGATGCCTTCGACGCCGTCGAGCTCGCGGATAAGGTCGAAGAATGTATCGTCGCGTCCTTTTCCGAAATCGCCTATATTCACGCCCGTTATCACAATTTCCTTGCCCCCTTCGGCGGCAACGGCGCGAGCCTGGCTCACAACCTGGTCTATTGTGCCGCTGCGGCTGCGGCCGCGTGCCCGCGGAATAGTGCAGTAGGTGCACCAATAGTCGCATCCGTCTTGCACTTTCAGGAAATAGCGTGTGCGGTCGCCCCGCGAGCACGACGGGGAGAAGTCGCGGATGGCGGGCGTGGGCGTAACTTCCGTCACAGCCTCGCCGGTTTGCATCCAACGGTCGAGAAACTGCACCAACTGCAACTTCTGATTGCTTCCGGCCACCACTCGCACGCCTTCGAGCGCGGCCACCTCCTCGGGTTTGAGCTGCGCATAGCAACCTGTGACAAGAATCGGGGCGACAGGATAGCGGCGATGAAGCGAACGGATGAGCTGGCGACATTTCTTGTCGGCCTCAGCCGTTACCGAACACGAGTTCACAACTATTATATCGGGGCGTTCGTCTTTCGCGGCACGGCTTACGCCACGGTCGGCAAACATCTGCGCCACAGTAGACGTCTCGGCAAAATTCAGTTTGCATCCAAACGTGTGAAAAAGCGCCTTCAATTCCTTATTTTCCGTCAATTCTGCTTCCATAATTAATTTCAATGCAAAGGTAAGAAAATTTCGGCACAATCCGAAAAGCAGGCGCATGGAATCGCATTAGCGATTCAAGAATGTAGAGGATGTGTCAAAATTGCAAAAAGTAGGAACGCACGGTTGGGCAATGCGGTTCAAGTAAGGGCGTATCACAGAATCGCGTAGCGATTCAAGACAATAGCCGTGGGTGAGGGCATGGCGAAGCCACGACCAAACCCACGGAAAAAGGTTGCCGGCAACCGTGGATTTGGAGCGGAGCCTGCCGGAGCGTTCGATTATGCCAACCGTGGTGTAGAACGCTACGCTGTCGCTCGCTCCAATACCAAAGATGAATCAAATCGCCTAACCGGGGGTTACGCTATCGCTCCACCCCCGGCTAATGTCTTGAAGCGCTACGCGCTTCTGCTCCATAGCTATGGCTTACCGCATTGCACGAGCCGTGCGTCCCTACAATTTTGGCATAAACAGTCTTTGATACACCCTCATTGCCATATAGGTTGCATCTGTTTAGAGATTCAGATATTCTTTAAGGGCTTCGACATATTCTTCAAATGCCTTGCGCCCTTGTCCTGTTACTTGACAGACGGTTCTGGTTTTCTTGCCGACAAATCCCTTTTCCATAGCGATATATCCGGCATTTGAAAGTTTGTCGAGCTGTACGCTAAGATTACCTGCGGTTGCTTCGGTTTTTTCTTTTAGAAAGACAAAATCCGCCTCGTCGACATTCATAAGAATTGACATTACCGCAAGACGTAGTTGCGAATGCAACAGCGGATCAAGTTCTTTCATAGATTCTTTTTCGCTTTATAGTTTACAACATGACCGGGTATAATCATCATGCAGATAAACGCCACAATAAACAGAGGCATCACCCAAGAGGCCGCCAGCACCACTTTGCCCGCGATGCAACATGTCAAAACAATGCCGGCAGATAAGCCAAGCATGCCACCCCATATACATGAGGATTCATTCAGGACTATCCCGTTTGCAATTTCAGCAAACGGAACGATAATGAGGGCGAACACAAACATGGCGCTCCATCCGTCTATTCCCCAAAACAGGGTAAGGACAAGGCATACAAGAGTACATGCCACGGCACCGAACCCAACTACCGTCCACAGGCGGGATATGATTTTGTCGGTATAGGTCTTAACACCTTTGCTTATAGCTTCCTTCTTAGCCATAACAGGAGTGGCAATTCCTCCGATTACCAAGATTAGAGACCACAGCCAGTTTACCGCCTGATTATGAGTGAGCGCAAGCAATGTCCACACAAGCGCACTTATGCAAAGCGTGAGATAACCCCACATAAGCATGATGTTGCCATCGCCAAGACTATACCGTTTCTTGGTGCGAGCTATCATCGAGGTTATTATCTCGATGCTTTCTCTTTCGTTAATTCTTTTTTCTTCCATATTTTGGAATTTTAAAAGGGTTTGCAAATCGGTTTATTTTATAAACCTTATCTATTCAAAAAAAAGAGCGGTCGCGCGTTTCCGCTCTATTTCAGTTGCAAATTTAATACGGTTTATTTTATAAACCAAATTTTAGAGCACTTTTTTTCAAAAAAATTGGATTCAAAATCGAGAATGTATAAAAATACCAAACAGTAGGGTCGCACGGTTGGTGCGTCCGAGAAATCACGCAGGTAATTGATTGATAATCAATTGTTAATCTGCGAACGCACGAGCGTCCCTACAAATTCGGCATGAACAGCCTTTTTGATACACCCTCTTACAAGATTAACTTGCATCTTACCGGCTATTTGCGATTGCGGAGGCGGCGTTGGCGGCGGCTGAGGAGGAGCCAAGGCGCGAGAGCATGGCATCGTAGGAGGCGAGCATGGCGGAGCGTGATTCGCCGTCGGGGAGGATGGAGGCGAGCATGGGGTAGATGGCGTCGGGGGTGCAAAGGTGCAGGAGCATTTCGGGGATTATGGCCGAATCGGCAATAAGGTTGGGGAGGGTGACGAAACGCACGCTGAGGAGATTTTTCATTATATTATATGACAGGCGCGAGCCGTTGGCACGATACATTGCTATCTGCGGCACACGGGCTATGGCCGTTTCGAGCGTGGCCGTGCCGGATGTGACGAGCGCGCCGCGCGCATGGCGAAGCAATGCCCAGGTTGCGTCGTGTAGGACGGGAAGACGGGTGAATTGGCTGTAATAATCGGCATCGACACCCGGAGCGCCGGCCACCACTGCCTGGTATTGCGGAAACCGACGGGCGGTTTCGGCCATGACCGGAAGATTGTTCTTAATCTCGCCAAGCCGGCTGCCGGGCATAAGCAGAAGAAGCGGACGATTGGGGCGCAAGCGGCGGGCGGCTGCAAACGTGGCCCAATCGGGAGCCTCGGCAAGATGCCTGCGCACTTCCTCTACCGAGGGATTGCCGACATAAGTCACCTCCATGCCGTAGCTGCGATAAAAGTCCACCTCGAAGGGGAATATACACAGCATTTGGTCGACAACTTTGCGGATAGTGCGCACCCGCCATTTTTTCCAGGCCCATACTTTTGGCGATATGAAATATACTGTCTTGATGCCGAGTTTCTTGGCAAAGGCGGCCATTTTAAGGTTGAAGCTCGGATAGTCGACCAGTATCAGGCGGTCGGGGGCATATTCTTCAATCGCAGCACGCGCCGTCTTGAAATTGCGACGGATTCGGCCCAGATTGCGAAGCACCTCGCTGAATCCCATGAATGCCATGTCGCGGTAATGAATCACGGGGTCGGCCGCGGCCTCGGCGGCCATGAGGTCGCCGCCAAGAAAGCGAAAATCGGCATCGGGGTCGGCTTTTTTAAGTTCGCGGATAAGTTCGGCGGCATGAAGGTCGCCGGAAGCCTCGCCGGCTATGATGAAATATTTCATTTGCGTTTCTGTTTGAAAAAAGATTGCATCAGAGCGCGTGATTGCGTCTCGCACACGCCACGCACCACTTGGCAACGCGGATGAAAAGGACTTTTCGACGTGTAGGTCCGATAGCCACGTTTGTCGTCGTCACACCCAATTACCACACGGCCGATTTGCGCCCAGCCTATCGCGCCGGCGCACATAAGGCACGGCTCTACCGTGACATATAGCGTGGCGTCGGGCAAATATTTGCTTCCGGTGAGCGAAGCGGCGGCTGTAATGGCCTGAATCTCGGCATGGGCCGTAACGTCGCCCAAAGCCTGGGTAAGGTTGTGGCCCTTCCCCACCACCCTGCCGCCAAGCACCACAACGGCCCCGACCGGAATCTCTCCGCAGTCGGCAGCCTGCCGGGCCTCGGCCAAAGCCATGGTCATGTAATATTCGTCTGTCATGATGCAAAGTTAATAAATTGCCCTGAAACAGGCAAAAAACGCCACCATAGTTATTGCCATATGAGATATGTTTGCTATCTTTGCTCCGAGACAAAAGTCATCTTTTATTCTTACGATTAATTATTTTAGTTTGCTTATGAATATTTTTACAGCTGCAAAATGGACTGCCGCCGCCGTGATGCTTTCCGCATCGCTGGCCGCCGCAGCACAGTATCCCGCTTCTTCCTACACGCTGTCGGACGACGGAACCACCCTTGTGAAATGGACCGGCACCGAGACAGCCATCGACATGAATTCCGACCCGGCGCTCGCCGCCGTGACTGCCATAGACAACAACGCGTTCAATGGCAACAAAAACGTAACATCGATTGTAGTGGGCGACAAAGTGACATCGATCGGCAAATTTGCCTTCATGGACTGCTACGCACTTACCTCCGCCACACTCCCCTCCACGCTGTCGCTTCTCGACAATGCCGCCTTCTCCGGCTGCGACGCTTTAACGTCTATCAACATCCCCGCATCGGTGACAGAACTCAAAAATTCAGTTTTCTACGGCTGTTCCTCGCTTGCAGAGGTGACACTGCCGTCGACCCTTACACAGATTGGCTCTGGAACTTTTGCACAATGCTCGGCCTTGACAGCCATAACGGTGCCCGAAGGCGTGACAGAACTTGGCGAAGAGGCTTTCACCGAATGTACGTCGCTCGCCACTGTGAGCCTGCCCGAGACTTTGACTATCATCGGCCCGTCGGCCTTCGAGGAATGTTCGGGGCTGAAAAACATTAATTTCCCTGCCGACCTTTCCGAAGTGAATTCTCGTGCGTTTGCCGAAACCGGTCTTGAAAACATCGACATGAGCACCATTGCCGACGAGGTATATTTCGGCTTCAACGTGTTCGACAGCAACAAAATGCTAAAATCTGCCATCCTTCCGGCAAATCTCACCGGCGGCAACACCCTTTTTGTCTACTGCTCCGCACTCGAAAGCATCACCGTCCCCGAAACCTGGACGGAGGTGCCCGTGAAGATGTGCCAATACTGCACATCGCTTAAATCGCTCGACCTTGGCAATGTCGAAACAATAAAGAATACAGCCTTCTTCGGATGCTCTTCGCTCACAGACATTACATGGAGCGAGAAACTCACCGCCATCGACTGGAACGTGTTTTCCGATTGCTCATCCATCACCGAACTCAATCTCCCGGCATCGCTGCTAACAGTCGACGACTACTCGTTCAGCGACATGTCGGCCCTGCGCACAGTAAAGGTTGGTAAAGAAGCCCTGTCGTTCGGCGCAAGCTGCTTCGAGGGATGCACGGCTCTCGAAGCCTTCTACTGCGAGGCCACGACTCCTCCCGCTCTTGGCTCCGCTGCCTTCGCCAACACCACCCAGGCCTCGGCCACGCTCTATGTTCCGGCCGAATCCAAAGCGGCTTATTCCGATGCCTCGCAATGGAAGAACTTTGGTCAGATTGCCGACATCAACAGCGGAATCTCCGATATAGAAAACGGCACATTCACCGTAACAGCCGACAAAGTATGCTTCGGCCAGCGCGTCGACCGCGCCGACCTGTTCTCCACCTCCGGCCAAATGACACGCACCGTCGTCAATGCCGCCGAGATGCCCCTCACCGGCCTTCATCCCGGCGTATATATCGTACGCGCTGCCGGCGCTTCCGTCCGCATCGTCGTGCGATAAACCGACCTTGACCTAACAAAAAAATCTGCGAAAACCCGGGTTTTCGCAGATTTTTTTGTCACAGTATGGCAGAATGTTATTCTGCGTTATTTTTCAACCATTGGAGGCGGCGTTGGTCGGGAAGATGTTTCACTGTGAAATTTTCGAAACGAGCCTTGAAACCCTCGCCATCGGGGCTTGCCGCCATTACACCCACACGCATGGGGATATTGTCCTGCATCCAGGCATTACGCATCATCACATACTCCTTGTCGTCGAACGAGTAGAACACCTCCACAGCGTCGAGCCGACGAACGGCTTTAAGCCAGATGTATTCCACGGGGCGGTCGAGGGCTATCACGCTCCAATCGGAAGTGGTGTGGGTTACGACAACACTCAGATTATATTTTCCGTCGACATACTCGATGCCACATTTGATATAATTTTGAGGGTCGATACGAAGCATCATGCCGGCCTGGTCGAAACGCACCTTATAGTCGGCCGAGACCTTTACCTTTGCCTCGAATTCGCCGCCGTATTCGGCATAATAGAAAGGCGCGTCATCGACAGTGAATCCATAGTGCGATATACGCCAATAGTCGGAATGTGGCGTCACGTCCATGGTAAGGACATTGCCGTCGATATTCCATCCGGAAGGTTCGTTGAACCAGTTCATTTTTTCGAGCGATTGCCCCGAAACGCCCAAAGACAGGGCGGCGGCAGAAGCAAACAAAAGCAGTTTTTTCATTGAAAATGACTTTATTTAGGGGTTTGCAACTATTAATAATTATCTTTGCAAAGTTAACAACGGCGTTTACGGCACGCAATAGCAAAAAATAACCATTTATGAATCCCGAAAAAAATCTTTACAAGGAATTCACCGCCCAGCAATTCGACCGCGACATCAATCATGACATCTTGCAGGAAGGCCTTCTTGCCGCAAGAATATACGCCTCGACAGAGTGTGCAATCGCAGTGCTCAGCGACCTGAGAACCGACCGCAGTTACATATGCCCGGGCGAGGCGGCGGCTATTCTTGGTCTGGATGCCGCCACCTTGACACATGAGACCGGCTCGGTATGGGAAACCGAGATTTTCTCGATCATACATCCCGACGACTTGCGGCGGAAACATGTCGAGGAACTAAATTTTTTCCATTTCATATCAAGACAACCGCGCAACAGGCAGCAACGGTTTTACCTCGCCAGCCCGCTGCGGATGCGCACAAAATCGGGACAATACGCCAAGATGCTCCACCGGATTTTTTATTTCACCTCCGGCAATGCCATAAGGCTTGCGCTTTGCCTCTACGGAATCAACCCGGGCATAGACTCCACCTTGATAATAAACTCTGTGACCGGCGAGACAATCCACGTCGACAGCCAAGGCTGCGACCGACTGCTCTCCGAAAGGGAGCGGTCGGTGCTCGCGTTGGTTGCAAATGGAATGAAGAGCAAGGATATAGCCGAAATTCTCTGCATCAGTCCTTACACCGTGAACCGACACCGCCAGAACATACTGTATAAATTGCAGGCGGCCAATTCAACGGAAGCCATCCGCATAGCGCGCGACCTCGATTTGATATAATATATCAGTCGGCGAGGCAGGCGTCGAGGGCGGCTTCTATTGCGGGACGGTCGAGGTTTTGACCGATTATCACGATTTTGCACATGCGGTCGCCGTAGGTCTCGTCCCAATCGCGGAGTATCGAGGGGTCTTGCTGCATGAATATTTCAAGTTCCTCCTTCGGGGCCGTGGCATACCAATATCCGGCCTCGCGGATACTTTTCTGGCGTCCGGCAGTTTCAAACAGAAGCGACATGGCCAGATTGTGGCTGAAATAGCAGATGCCTTTGGCGCGGATAATATTCGAGGGCCATTTCTTGTCGAGGAAATAGTCAAATTTGTTCAGGTCGAACGGTTTACGACGGAAATAGACCATAGTCTGTACACCGTATTCCTCGGCCTCGCCATGCTCGTGGTCGTGATGGTGGTGATGGTCGTGGTCGTGATGGTGGTGGTCGTCGTGGTGGTGAGAAGCGACAGAAGCGACAGAAGCGTCATAAGCGAGGGTATTGTCGTCGTCATCGTCGTGGCCTTCGAGGTGCTGCACCCAGGCGGCTGAGGTGGCCACGGCCTCGAAGTCGAACTCGTGTGTATTGAGCAGGGTTGAAAGGGGCACGTCGCAGTAGTCGCAGTCGATGATGCGGGCTTTGGGCTGGAGGGCACGGATCACGGCACGGATACGCTCGGCTTCCTCGGGCGACACCTCCGACACCTTATTAAGAAGGATGGTGTTGCAGAACTCGATTTGCTCGATGATAAGATTTTCGATGTCTTCCTCGGCAATGTCGCGCACGGCCAAGGCCGCACCGCAACCAAACTCGTCGCACAGGCGCAGGGCGTCGACCACCGTCACTATCGAATCAAGCACGGGCAACGCCACGGGATTCTCTCCTGCCATCTGCGGGATGGCGCATATTGTCTGCGCTATCGGCGCGGGCTCGCATATGCCGCTGGCCTCAATCACGATATAGTCGAAACGGTCGGAGTTGACAAGGTCCATCAATTGCTTCACAAGGTCCATTTTCAATGTGCAGCAGATGCATCCGTTTTGAAGCGCGACAAGGTCGTCGGCACCTTCGGAGCCTACCACCCCACCCTTTTGGATAAGGTCGGCATCGATGTTTACCTCGCCGAGGTCGTTTACAATTACGGCGAAGCGTATGCCGTGGCTTCCGTTGAGGATATGGTTGAGCAATGTGGTCTTGCCGCTTCCGAGATAGCCGGTGAGCAGCAGCACAGGGATTTGTTTTATCTTCATTATCGTTTGATTTAGTCGGGCAAAATTACAAATAATTTCTATCTTCTCAAACAAATTTATTTACCGTTAAATCGTGTAAATCAATCCCACTCCAAGGATTATTATATCTTTAAGAGGTATTTTGCCGCTCATGATTTTCTGCCGGATATATAATTCGCAAGTCGAAACTTCATAGTAGAATGATATTTGCCGGCCAAGCCGTCGACGCTCATAGGGGATGTTCAGCGAAAAACGCTGTCCCACCCCGATATGCGCCCTTATCTTTGAAGAAAAGCCATAATAGCCTTTGGGGTAACGGTCCGGTTCGCTGGTCCAGAAATCGCCGTGAAGGATTGAACTCAACCCGAATGTGACGCAGAGCGGACGCACCTCGAGAGGCGTACGACCGAGCGCAATGCGCCAGGGCAGGTAATTTTCCTTCACGGAAAACACCCAATACGGACGGTCGTTATATTTGCGCGGGATGAAGCCAAGATTTACCGTAGTCTCCCAATTATCCGACTTTCCATATACCCATCCGGTGCCGAGAGAAAACATCCCGGTGCCACCGGCAAATTGCAGGACTGTAATGTCCGGAATAAGACTTCGCCACATATTATCGCGTGTCTGCATCCGCCGCTCGTATTTTTCATTTGCGAGGCTGTCTTGCGATACCGCGCCCACAGGCACAAGAAAAAACATGAGCGCTATAAAAAATCTAAAATTCGACAACCTCAACATCATATCCGTCTTCTTTTACCGTCACTATGAAATAATTGCGCTTTCCGATGTTGGCGCATTGATAGAACAGGATTCCCTCGTCGTCGATATCGGTTATGGCCGTGCTGTGGTTATGGCCATTGAGGCAGAATCCGAATCTGCGAGTACCGTCTTCAATAACAGGATCGCTCTCGCCCATGCCTGGAAATTGTTTCAGATAGTAAATAAACGGCTTGGCGACATTGTTGTTGAACTGTCGGTCGTAGGGCCGCGAGTGCATCACCACAATTGTGTGTGTCACGGCTCCGGGCGACTTTTTGTTAAGGCTGACAACCTCTTCCGCATCAGCCTCTATAAAATTAAGGTCGGGCACCGGATTTGAATAATCATATTCCAGCGCGTTGGTATTCAGACACAGGAAATGGATTCCCGCTACATTGAACGAGTAGTTTTTCAAGCCAAAAATATACTCATACGCGTTCTCACCGCTGCCTTGACAGTCGTGATTGCCTATTACCGCGAAATACGGAATATTGTATCCGTCCATTATGTCCCGGCACCATACAAACTCCTTCGGCAGACCAAAATCGGAAATGTCACCGCCATGGACTATAAAATCGATGCCGTCGTTCGCGCTTATGTGACGCATGGCTTCGTCAAGCTCATTGTACGCGCCCTGCGTGTCGGTTATGAACGCGAACTTCACAGGCAGCGTCCTTACCTCGGCCTGAATTCGTTTTATATTGTCCTCATTGATGTTGCCAGGCCCGTCAATATCGGCGGCATACGGGTGATATTCGAAATTTTGACACGAAAAGAAGAAAACCGACAGAAAGAAAGCAATGATTGGTTGGTATTTCTGCATATAATATTTTACTATTTGATGCAAAATTAACCAATTCCTGCCGGCCTGTTGTGTTCATTTTTGCGAAAAAATTATCCATTTTTGCGCCTGCCGTCCAAAAAGGACAAAATCTGCGCAAAAATGGATATATAGCAGGAATAAAATCCGGAGGATTGTGTTCCTAATTCAAAAGCGATGAGTAGCGGTCGGGGTCGGTGATGATGCCGAGGGCTTCGATGAACACGGGGTTGAGCGAGTTGGTGGCACGGACATAGGTACCGTTTTCGTAGATGTCGCGGGCTATAAGGCCACGAATCACGGCTTTGATTATGGGCAGCGACCGGTCGAGCTGCTCGGGATTGGGCTCGACTCCGTCTTTCTCGCCAACGGCGACAAGTGCGGAAATCATCTCGGGCGAAACATCGAAACCGCCTTCGGGAGCAAAGAAGGCATCTTCGGTGGGATAGCGTTGAAGCATATCGGCGCGGTTATGGTCGCAGAAGTCGAAGGTGTATTTCTGGATGGCGCCTTTGGCCACGAGGTCGCGGTAGTATTTTGAATTGTAGGTGGTGTCGACAGGGACGAATACGTCGGGCATGATGCCTCCGCCGCCATAGACGGTGCGTCCCGAACGCAGGGTCTTGTAGGGATGCGACTTGTCGAGGTGGATGGAGTCGATGCTCATCAACTCGCCGCTCTCGTAGCGGTTGAGCATGTCGAGGTAGTATTCCTCGCCTTTGCCTTTTTCGTAATGTTTCTGGATAGAACGGCCGGTGGGGGTGTAGTAGCGCGAGATGGTAAGGCGTATCATAGAGCCGTCGGGGAACGGGAACGGACGCTGGACGAGGCCTTTGCCGAAGGTGCGACGGCCCACGACTATGCCGCGGTCGTTGTCCTGCAATGCTCCGGAGAGGATTTCCGAGGCCGAGGCGGAATACTGGTCGACCATCACCACTACGGGGCCGTCGAAAAGCGGACGGCGATTCTCGGCATTGAAATATTGCGGGTCGGTGCGACGGCCTTTGGTGAATACCACCGGAGAGCCGTTGGCGAGCAGCTGCGAGGCAATTTCCACGGCGGGCTGCATGTAGCCTCCGCCGTTGCCTTCGAGGTCGAGGATAAGTTTCTGCATGCCGAGTTTTTTCAGTTTCATGATAGCCTCGGCCACTTCTTTGCCGGATTCCTCGGCAAAGCGCGACAGGGAGATGTAGCCCACCTCGGGGGTGACCATGTAAGCGGCGTCGACACTGTGGATGGGTATCTCGTCGCGGGTAACGACAAAATCGATGAGCTCGTCGGAGGCTCCGCGTTTCACTTTAAGGCGCACTTTCGAACCTTTCTCACCACGCAGGGTTTTGAGGATTGCCGAATTGGGGAGCTTGCGTCCGGCTATAACAGAGTCGTCGGCCGAGATGATGCGGTCGCCGGGCAGGATGCCCACACGCTGCGACGGGCCGCCTGAGATTGTCTGCACCACGCACACGGTGTCGGTTGACATGTTGAACTGGATGCCTATTCCGGAGAATTTGCCGTTGAGCGGCTCGGTGAGCTCGGTTGTCTCTTGTTTGTTGGTGTACGACGAGTGCGGGTCGAGGGTTTTCAGCATGGCTATGATGCCTTCGTCGACGATAGAGTCGGCGTTTACATCCTCGACATAGAAGTTTTCTATCACGGCCTCGGCATAGCGAAGTTTCTGGTCGGGTGTAAACTCCCGTGGCATCTGTGCGCCGGCACAAATGGCCGCGCCGGCAAGAATAGATATTATAGAGGTACGTTTCATTTCAAAATAGTTGATGATTCTGCAACAAGCATCGCGCCTGTTTTGTTCGGCAGGAGCATGTATGCAGGAACACAAGCCTCCGGCTTGTGTTCCTGCTTTTTTACGGAAGATATGGCGAAGGGTCGACATCGTGGCGAATAAGCTCGCGCACCATCGACGATGACACGAAGGCAAGCTCGGGCTTGGCCATAAGCAGCACGGTGTCGATGCCCGAGAGGCGGCGGTTGATGTCGGCAAGGTCGCGCTCGTATTCAAAGTCCTTGACCGAGCGCACGCCGCGCAGCAGCACATGGCATCCGTGCTCTTTCGCGGCCTCGGTGGTGAGTCCGGCCCACCATATCACGCTCACTCTCGGATCGCGGGCATAGAGTTCTTTGAGTCTCACGGCTCTCATAGGAGCCTCTACGTCGGGCTTGTCGATGTTTATGCCCAGACATATTACTACACGTCCGAACATTTCCACTCCACGGCTCACTATGTCGGCATGGCCGATGGTGAACGGGTTGAACGTGCCGGCGAACAATGCGCCGCGAGTCTTATCTATCTGTTCAGGATATTTCTGTGTCATCTTCTACGACAAGATTGTCAATAATAAAATTTTGGCGCTCCATTGTGTTTTTTCCCATATAGAATTCGAGCAGGGAGGCCACATGGTCCTCCTTGCGGAGCGAAACGCGGTCGAGGCGTATGTCGGGGCCGATAAATCCGGCGAATTCGTCGGGCGAAATCTCGCCAAGGCCTTTGAATCGGGTTATTTCGGCATCGTCGCCAAAATGGGCCAGCGCGACCACGCGTTCCTGCTCGTTGTAGCAGTAGCGCACGTCTTCTTTCTCGCCTTTTTTCTTCTTTTTGCTCTGGGCTTTGCGCGAGCGCACGCGGAAAAGCGGGGTCTGGAGCACGTAGACATGGCCCTGCTTGATGAGGTCGGGGAAGAATTGGAGGAAGAACGTGAGCAGGAGCAGGCGTATGTGCATGCCGTCGACGTCGGCATCGGTGGCGATTATCACCTTGTTGTAGCGGAGACCGTCGAGGCCATCTTCAAGGTTGAGGGCGGCCTGGAGGAGGTTGAACTCGTCGTTGCGGTAAAGTATCTCTTTTGTGAGGGCGTAGCTGTTCTTCGGCTTGCCTCGGAGCGAGAACACGGCCTGGGTCTTTACGTTTCGTATCTTTGTGATTGAGCCGGCTGCGGAGTCACCCTCGGTGATGAATATCGACGAGGCCTCGCGAGCTTCCTCGTCGCCTTTCACGTCGTTGAAATGCACGATGCAGTCGAGCAGCTTGCGATTGTGGAGGCTCACTTTTTTGGCCTTTTCACGTGCAAGTTTGGTAATACCCGACATGGCCTTGCGCTCTTTCTCGCTTTGCAGGATTTTTTCACGCATCACATCGGCCACTTCAAGGTTGCGGTGGAGGTAATTGTCGAGCTCGTGCTTGAGGAAGTCGCCCACAAAACGTGCCACGGTGGGGCCTTCGGGGCCAACATCGCGCGAACCGAGCTTTGTCTTGGTCTGCGACTCAAACACGGGTTCTTGCACCTTTATGGCTATTGCGGCCACCATGCCGTTGCGTATGTCGGAATATTCAAAATTTTTGTCGAAATATTCCTTTATCGTGCGCGACACCGACTCTTTGAAAGCGGCAAGATGCGTGCCGCCCTGGGTGGTGTACTGGCCGTTGACAAAAGAATAGAATTCCTCTCCATACTGTTTGGCATGAGTTATGGCCACTTCTATATCGTCGCCTTTGAGGTGGATGATGGGATACAGCGGGTCCTTGTCCATGTTTTCGTTCAGGAGGTCGAGCAGTCCCTGGCGCGATGAGTAGCGTTTGCCTTGGAACACGATTACGAGCCCGGTGTTGAGGAACGTATATTTTTTCAGCAGGCTTATCACAAAATCGTCGCGGTAGGCGAAATTGACGAATATTTCCGGGTCGGGGAAGAACGTTACGGTTGTGCCCGACGGCTCGTCGGTGGGTTCTACGGAGCCTTCGGCCACAAGCTCGCCACGCGAGAAGCGCACGGTCTTGGTCATGCCGTCGCGCGAGGCAGTTATCTCAAACTCTGTCGACAGGGCGTTTACCGCCTTGATGCCCACGCCGTTGAGGCCTACGGATTTCTTGAAAGCCTTGTCGTCGAACTTTCCGGATGTGTTCATCATCGACGACGCCACCACAAGCGAGCCTAAGGGAATACCTCGGCCGTAGTCGCGCACTGTGACGCGGCCTTCGGGAGTGATGTCGACCACAATCTGCTTTCCGAAGCCCATTGCATATTCGTCGATTGAGTTGTCGATCACTTCTTTGAGCAGCACATATATGCCGTCGTCGCTGCCGGAGCCGTCGCCAAGACGCCCGATATACATACCCGGGCGCCGGCGTATATGCACATTCCAGTCAAGCGTGCGGATATTGCTTTCGTCATATGATGAATCGCCGGGCATTCCCGGCATGTCTGTTTCTTCTATTATCTCGTCCGACATGGTATATTAAATTCCGACAGAATATATTTTAATAATGTGTAATCTTAATGCAAAGTAACAAAAAAAATGGAAAAGATGCAAATTTAACCTCTTTTTAAGGAGCAATTGTATCGAAAACGGCGTTTTTTAACAAAAAAAATTGATAATTCGAAAATTATCATTTATATTTGCCAAAAATTATCCAATCATTCTAAAATTCATTTCCATGAACAAGACCGAACTCGTCAACGCCATTGCTGAAAAAGCTCAGCTCAGCAAGGCCGACGCTAAAAAAGCCCTCGACGCTGCCATCGAAGCCATCGGCGAAGCACTTGAAAAAGACGACAAAGTAGCCCTTATCGGTTTCGGTACTTTCGCAGTTAGCGAGAAGCCCGCCCGCCAAGGCATCAACCCCCGCACCAAAGAGACTATTGAAATCGCAGCCCGCAAAGTTGTGAAATTCAAAGCCGGTGCAGAACTTACAGCAAAAGTAAAATAAATTTCAACTTTTTACACCGCAAAAGCCGCGACTAACCCTCGCGGCTTTTTTTATTGCCCGCAAAAAAAAGATTTTGGATGTATCAAATAAATTGCTAAATTTGCAAAAAATATCGCTTCTCCCCTCGTGAACAGAAACTCTAAATCCAACTTTTAAAGACTTTAATAAAAAATGGCCACATGGTTTGAATGCAAGGTGCGCTACGATAAATTACAGGAAAACACCGCCGCAGTGAAAAAAGTGACGGAATCCTTTCTTGTCGACGCACTGTCGTTTACCGAAGCAGAAGCCCGCATCATAGAGGAACGCACCCCGTTCATTTCCGGCGAATTTTCCGTTTCCGCCGTAAAGCGTACCAAACTTGCAGAAATATTTTTCGACGAATCCGACGCCGCCGACAAATTCTATCAGGTAAAATATCAGATAACGACTATCGACGACCGCGGAGCCGCCGCCGGCAAGCCTGCACAGGAAAAGAAAATAACCATCCTTGCCCTGCAACAGGCCGCCGACTTCGAAGACGCCGTAAAATCATTTAACGAAAACATGAAAGGCACCCTCGCCGACTACGATATTGTGGCCGTGAGCGAGACCATGCTTCTCGACGTGTATCCGGCAAAACTCGGAGGAGAATAATTGGACGCAAACGCTGACATAGCACAGAACATCGAGGCCATCCGGCACACAATCCCCGCCGGAGTGGAGATGGTGGCGGTGTCGAAATTTCACCCTGTCGACCGTCTGCGAGCCGCATACGTAGCCGGACAGCGCATCTTCGGAGAAAGCCGCGTGCAAGAGCTGCTCGACAAAATCCCGCAGATGCCCGCCGACACCCGCTGGCATTTCATAGGCCACTTGCAGACAAACAAGGTGCGCCACCTCGTCGGACACGCATCCATGATCGAGAGCGTCGACTCCGAAAGGCTCCTCGAGCTTATCGACCGCGAAAGCCTGCGGGCCGGAGTGGTGTCGCGCGTGCTCATGCAAGTGCACGTGGCCGCAGAAGAAACAAAATTCGGATTCTCGCCCGACGAACTCATCGGATATTTCGAACGCCGAGGCTTCGAATCACTGCAAGCCACACACATTTGCGGAATCATGGGCATGGCCTCGAACACCGACGACGAAGCCCGCGTCCGCGCCGACTTTGCCGAGATAGCGCGCACACACCGCCGCATACTCGAAGCCGCGCCCGACCTGCGCGGATTCGACACAATATCGATGGGCATGAGCGGCGACTACCCCATAGCCATAGAAGAAGGAGCCACGCTCGTGCGCATAGGCACAGCCATTTTCGGCCACCGCGAATACTAAACCATTCATAGTTTATAACTTATACTTTACAGCTAATTCTTAACCCAATAATACACCTTAAAATCATTTTATGAAAACTAATTCAACCGCTAAGCAAGGGTCGAATATGGTGGCCGTAGTCACAATGTTCTTCCTCTTTGCCATGGTTTCGTTCGTGACGAACCTCGCCGCCCCCGTGGGCACAATCTGGAAAAACTCCTATGAATGGTCGGGCATGCTCGGCAACTTGATGAACTTTGCCGCATACCTGTTCATGGGCATCCCCGCCGGCAACATGCTCTCGCGCATCGGCTACAAGAAAACAGCCCTCTGGGCACTCGGCGTAGGCTTCGTGGGCCTCACCCTTCAATACCTCTGCTCGCTCGTAGGCGGCGGCACCGGCATGGCAGCCCTCGTGGTCTACCTCCTCGGCGCCTTCATCTGCGGTTTCTCAGTATGTATCCTCAACACCGTGGTCAACCCCATGCTCAACCTCCTCGGCGGAGGCGGCAACCGCGGCAACCAGCTCGTGCAGATGGGCGGTTCGTTCAACTCGCTCGCCGGCACACTCACCCCGTTTGTCGTAGGTATGCTCGTAGGCCAGATCACCAAAGACACCAACATCTCCAATGTGACCCCGCTCGTGCTCATCGGCATGGCCATCTTCCTCATCTCCTTCTTCGTGATCGCTCGCCTCAACATCTCCGAGCCCGCCCAACCCGCCAAAACAGGTAAAAAAGACGCACACTCCCCCTGGAACTTCCGCCACACCGTGCTCGGCGTAATCGGCATCTTCTGCTACGTAGGTATGGAAGTCGGCATCCCCGCAGTGCTCATCTTCTATCTCTCCGACCCCGCCGCATCCGGCATCACCGAAAATGGCGTGGCAATCGGCACCGCCGTCGCCGCTGTCTACTGGCTGCTCATGCTCGTTGGCCGCGTCGTATCGTCGTTCATCTCCGGCAAAGTCAGCTCCCGCGCCCAGCTCACCACCGTCACCGTTGCCGGCATTATCCTCGTAATCCTCGCCATCACCATCGGCAACAGCTTCTCGATGCAAGTACCCGCCTACTCCGTTGAAGACGGCTTCACCCTCGCCCAAGTTCCCGCAGCCGCCCTGTTCCTCGTGCTCTGCGGCCTCTGCACCTCAGTGATGTGGGGCGGCATCTTCAACCTCGCCGTTGAAGGCCTTGGCAAATACACCGCAAAAGCATCCGGCATCTTCATGATGATGGTCGTTGGCGGCGGTATCCTCCCCCTCATCATGGAATGGGTTGCCCGCCACGTAGGCTACATGTCGAGCTACTGGATAGTAGTGGCCGTGATGGCCTACCTCTTCTTCTACGCCATAATCGGCTCCAAAAACGTCAACAAAGACATCCCCGTCGAAGAAGAAGAAATCCCCAACGCCATCTAATATTCTCTTCCCATAAATTAGAATTTTATCGGGCATCCAGTATGTGATGCCCGATTATTTTATTCATCCTCCGGCAAAAATGGATTTAAAGAAACATGTCATTATAATAAATGGCGAAAATAAAACATTCCAAGTTGAATCTATTAAACTTGATGGCGATAAATATATCATTAAATTTATTAATTCAGCAAAGACATACTCTTATAGCAGAGACAATGTTATTTGGATGTCAAACCCGGATATCCTTAACCCTGCCAACATCCATGTTTTGATAAATGGCACACGTATTCGCAAGAATATGGAATCCGTGCGTCTGTTTTCTACGAAAATAACTAAATATTTCTCTATAATCGAAAAGAAATATTATGCTATCGTTTTTGAAAACGGATTCGTTTCGCAACATCCCGAAAAAGAGGTGCAAATACGCACAACATGTCTGCACGACAAATCTGCGACCATTTTCAAATACATGGAACAATGTGCAGAAATCAACCCTATTGGCATTGCCGAACAAACAGACGACACCATAGATGAAAATTCTGCTAAAAAAGGCTTACTATCATCTATATACTCGAAAATAGATTTCATAGATGATATAACTGCCGCAGCAATCTATCTTAACCCCACATCAACATGTAATAAAAAAGCCGGAAAAACCATCATATTTCCTTTTGGATGCAATTCAAGTCAGGAAAAAGCCGTAAAAGAAGCATTAGCCAACCGCATAAGCGTGATACAAGGCCCTCCCGGCACAGGCAAGACACAGACCATCCTGAACATAATTGCAAATTTATTAATGGCACAGAAATCCATATTGGTCGTTTCCAACAACAACTCTGCTACAAACAATATATTGGAGAAATTAAATAAATATGGCTTTGGATTTCTTGTTGCACCTCTCGGCAAAAAAGAAAATAAAGAAGCGTTTCTTGCCAATCAACCTAAACTTAATCCGGATATCCCTTCTTGGAGCAAATCCCGGCCGGAATTAGAACAAGCACTCGCTGTATCACAAGATAGCCTCACCCGGTTGAGATTGATTTATGAAATGAACGACCGACTGTCTTCATTGAAACAGGAATTGGCCACAATAGAAGTAGAGAAACGACATTTTGAACAAGATAACCCCACTACACCGCCGGCCAATATCATTTCATTAAAATCTAAGGAAATATTACACCAGATAAAGACTATTGAGGATATATCAGTTAGAAGCGAAAACAATTCAAACTTATTTGAAAGAATTAAACTTGCAATAAAAAAAATAATTTTAAAACTTCGCTTACGGTTCAGGACCAAAATTAAAAAACAATTTTCGGACAACACCATGTCTGAAACTATCACATTACTGGAATTACTTTTCTACAGGACAAGGATTTCAGAACTAAACGATGAGATAAATTCAATAGAAGAACAATTAACCAAATTTGACGCTGCTTCTTTAACAGAATCGTTGACACAAAACTCCTTAGCGGCGCTCAAAGCTATTTTATCCAATCGATACAAAACCGAGCGAAAAAAAGTAAGCTCCTTACATGACTTATTTCACGGAGGGCAGACGTTCCTGCATGACTTTCCTATTGTATTAAGCACAACGTTTTCTTCAAAACTATGTCTTGATAGCGACACCATCTTTGACTATGTAATCATGGATGAAGCCTCGCAAGTATCAGTAGACACGGGGTTCCTTGCCCTTACTTGCGCAAAAAATGCCGTAATCGTTGGAGACACAATGCAGTTGCCAAATGTCATTACCGACAATGATGCAGAGAAATTAAGAGCAATTAAAGATTGCTTCGATATACCAAAATCATATGATGTTGAAAAAAACAGTTTTTTAGCATCTATCCTTGCCTCCATACCTAATGTCCCTGAAACTTTATTACGTGAGCACTATCGATGCCATCCCGACATAATCAATTTCTGCAACCAAAAGTTTTATGGCGGCAATCTTTTAATAATGACAAAACGTCATGATGGAGATGAACCGCTCATAGCAATACAAACAGCCGAAGGACAACATAGCCGAGGACATTATAACCAACGCGAAATAGACTCCGTCAAAACCGAACTCCTACCACTTCTTAATGACACATCGGATATCGGAATTATTGCTCCCTATAATCAACAGGTCAATCAATTCAACGCACAAATTCCCGAAATTGAAGCAGCAACCGTTCATAAATTTCAAGGTCGGGAAAAAGATATTATTATTTTGAGCGTCACCGACGATACCATTACTGAATTTGCAGACAATGCTAATTTATTGAATGTTGCCGTATCGCGGGCAAAAGAGAAATTCTGTCTTGTAATAACAAGTAATTGCCCGGAACAAAACGGCAATTTACATGATCTTTTAATGTATATAAACTACCAAAACGGAACTATCATAAAAAGCCGTCTTCATTCCATATACGATTATCTTTTCAGCCAAATCCACGCACAAAACCAAAACAATATTTCAGAATTTTCCTCAGAAAATCTGACATTCGAATTAATAGAACGGATTCGCACCACCTACCCACAACTTTCACATATAAAAGCACTTTGCCATTACCCAATGCGCAATTTAATAAAAGATACGACCGGTTTATCGGCTCGAGAAATTCAATATGCCCAACATCCGGCCACCCATATTGACTTCCTTATCATCAACCGTGTCAGCAAAGAGCCTCTCCTGGCCATCGAGACAGACGGATATGCCTATCACAACGAAACAACAGCACAATATCATCGAGACCGCATTAAAGACCATATACTTGAACTGTATTCTTTACCTATGCTTCGCTTATCTACTATTGGGCATAGTGAAGAAGAAAGAATAGTCAATGCGTTATTGGGCAAATGAGGATTAATCGATAGGAATTGATTTATTTTGGATTAAATCGGTTTAATTTAAAAAAAATAACTAATTTTGCAACCTAATAGGCAAATCTTTGCCAATCGCAATCGAAAACTATATATAAACATCTTGATATGAAAGAGTTAGCACCGAAATATAATCCTGCCGAAGTTGAGGAGAAATGGTACTCGTTCTGGGAATCGAACGGCCTGTTCAATTCCGACCCTGACTCCCGCGAACCATATACCATCGTGATTCCGCCGCCAAACGTCACCGGTATTCTTCACATGGGCCATATGCTCAACAACACAATCCAGGATATTTTGGTGAGACGCGCCCGCCAGCAGGGCAAAAACGCCCTTTGGGTGCCGGGTACCGACCACGCCTCGATTTCCACCGAGACCAAGGTGATACAGAAGCTCAAAAACGAGGGCATCAAGAAAACCGACCTCACACGCGAGCAATTCCTCGAACATGCCTGGGAATGGACCCACAAGCACGGCGGCATCATCCTTCAGCAGCTGCGCAAACTCGGAGCCTCATGCGACTGGCGACGCACAGCCTTCACCATGGACGACGTGCGCTCCGAAAGCGTTATCAAGGTGTTCTGCGACCTCTACGACAAGGGTCTGCTCTATCGCGGCCTACGCATGGTGAACTGGGACCCCGAGAACCGCACTGCAATTTCCGACGACGAGGTTTACTTCGAAGCTGAGAATTCGAAACTCTACTATTTGAAATATTACGTCGCCAACGACGACTTCTCGGGCGAAACCGGCGCCGAGGAAGAAGTGGTGCATCGCGACGCCGACGGTCGCCGCTACGCCGTTGTGGCCACTACCCGCCCCGAGACAATCATGGGCGACACCGCCATGTGCATCAATCCCAAGGACCCGAAAAACGCGTGGCTCAAAGGCAAGCGCGTGATTGTGCCTCTTGTTGGCCGCGAAATCCCCGTAATCGAGGACCGATATGTAGAAATCGACTTCGGTACGGGCTGCCTCAAAGTGACACCCGCCCACGACAAGAACGACTACGCTCTTGGCAAGGCGCATAATCTCGAGACCATCGATATTTTCAACGAAAACGGCACCCTCAACGAGAACGGCGGCAAATATTGCGGCATGGACCGCTTTGCCGTGCGCGAGCAGATCGCCAAGGATCTTGAAGCCGCCGGCCTTATGGAGAAGGTCGAGGACTACCAGAACAAGGTTGGCTTCTCCGAACGCACCCATGTTGCCATCGAGCCGCGCCTGTCGTTGCAATGGTTCATAAACATGAAGCACTTCGCAGAGATATCGCTCAAGCCCGTGCTCGACGACATAATCAAATTTGTTCCCGAGAAATACAAGACAACATATCGCAACTGGCTCGAAAACATCCAGGACTGGTGCATCAGCCGCCAACTATGGTGGGGCCACCGCATCCCGGCCTACTACTACACCGGAGCCGACGGCGAGGAGCACATCACAGTGGGCGAAACCATCGAACAAGCTCTTGAAAAAGCCCGCGCAATCCCCGGCAACGAGAATCTCACAGCAGCCGACCTGCGTCAGGACGAGGATGCTCTCGACACATGGTTCTCGTCGTGGCTTTGGCCTATCTCCCTTTTCGACGGTATCCGCAACCCCGGCAACAAAGAAATATCCTACTACTATCCCACCGCCACGCTCGTCACCGGCCCCGATATTATCTTCTTCTGGGTGGCACGCATGATCATGGCCGGATATGAATATGTGGGCAAGCAACCGTTCGACAACGTCTACTTCACCGGCATCGTGCGCGACAACCTCGGCCGCAAGATGTCGAAAATGCTCGGCAACTCACCCGATCCGCTCGACCTTATCGCCCAGTACGGCGCCGACGGCGTGCGCATGGGCCTGATGCTGGCCGCTCCCGCCGGCAACGACATCATGTACGATGACAAACTCGTGGAACAGGGACGCAACTTCTGCAACAAGATATGGAACGCCTTCCGCCTTGTAAAAGGCTGGGAAGTGAGCGACGCCATCGCCCAGCCCGAAAGCGCGCGCGCTGCCATCGATTGGTTCGAGGCCAAACTCAACGTCGCGCTCGCCGAGGTAGAAGATGCCTTCTCGAAGTTCCGCCTCAACGAGGCCATGATGGCAATCTACCGCCTGTTCTGGGACGACTTCTCGTCGTGGTATCTCGAAATGGTGAAGCCCGCCTATCAGCAGCCTATCGACAAAGCCACATATGATGCCACATGCCGATTCTTCGACTCGCTCCTGCGTCTGCTCCACCCGTTCATGCCCTTCATCACCGAAGAACTCTGGCAGCATCTCGCACCACGCGGCGAAAAGGAATCTATCATGTATGCCCTTCTCCCTGCCCAAAAAGATGCCGACACGGCTCTCATTGCCGACATGGAGATAACCAAGCAGATCATAGCCGGCATCCGCGCCGTACGCGCATCCAAGAACATCCCCAACAAGGACACGCTCGAACTTCGCGCCATCGGCACGGCCAAAGTCACCAATCCCGAATTGGTGCGTAAACTCGCCAACCTTTCCGACATTGCACTTGGAGCCGAGAAAGACCCCGCGGCCGCATCGTTTATGGTAGGCACCGCCGAATATAATGTTCCGTTGGCCTCCAACATCGACGTTGCCGCCGAAATCGAGCGTCTGGAAAAAGAAATAGCCTACCTCGAAGGCTTCCGCAAATCGGTAGAGAAAAAACTCGGCAACGAACGCTTCGTGGCCAATGCTCCCGCAGCCGTGGTCGACACCGAAAGACGCAAACTTGCCGACGCCACTTCAAAAATCGACAATCTCCGCGCCTCGCTCGAAGCATTGAAATAACAGATAAAACGAGATAATTCGATTTAAGTCGATTTAGATCGAATTAAATCGAATTATTTCGCTTAAAACCCGCATTACAATATGGCTGAAACATCTCCGGCTAAGCGCGGACTCCTTCTCCAACTCTTTGCCACATTCTTCAAAATCGGGGCATTCACCTTCGGGGGAGGTTGGGCCATGATTTCAATCATGGAGCGCGAACTTGTCGACAAACGAGGATGGCTCGCCCGAGAGGATTTCCTCGACCTGCTCGCCGTGGCGCAATCGCTGCCCGGTATTCTGGCCGTGAACATATCTGTGGCCGTAGGCGACTCGTTGCGCGGACGCCGCGGATGCCTGTGCGCCGCACTGGGCACAATCCTGCCGTCGTTCCTGATGATACTCGCCATAGCCATATTCCTTACCCCCGACCTGATTAACAACAATCCGGTGCTGTCGGCTGTGTTCAAAGGAATCCGCCCTGCGGTGGTGGCCCTCATTATCGCGCCTGTGCTCTCATCGGCCAAAGCGGCCAAACTCAACTGGAAAACAGCGTTGATACCCGTAGTTGTGGCCCTGCTGATATGGTCGAAACTGCCCGTGGTATCAAACCCCATCCTTTGGATTGTACTTGGCGGCCTCGGCGGCTACCTCGTCCTTCGCCAAAGCCTCAAAAACCAAAACGGATAGCAATGACAAAAAAGCATGTAGAATATATAACCGCCGTAATCGGTTCTATTTCTTGGAAAACCGGGATTTCGTGCAGTAAAATATACAGAGCGATAAATAATGCCGGATTAATCAATGGCTATCTCGTCAAATGCTTTGATGTGCTCCATACATTCAGCCTTGAATATGTGGCTGAAGATATTTTAAACATCCTGAAACGGAGAAAAATCTCATTATGAAACTCTTCCATGCCTCTGACACTCTAATTGAGAAGCCGGATATTTTTCATTCCAGGCATAATCTTGATTTCGGCGTAGGGTTTTATCTTACCCGAATGGAAGACCAGGCGGTAAAATACGCACGGAGATTTACAGCTTTGGGGAAAACGGCATACATCCATACCTATGAGTTTAACCTATATCCCCAATTCAAGACATTAACATTTGATTCATACAGCGCCGATTGGCTAAAATTTGTTTGCAACTGCCGTAGCGGAGAAAAGGATTATGCCGCTTTTGACATTATAGAAGGCGGAGTGGCCAACGATAAGGTTTTTCGCACGGTCGAACTATTCATGAGCGGCATATATACGGCAGAACAAGCATTGCAACAGTTAATATATCAAAAGCCAAATCATCAAGTGTGTTTTGTCAATCAGGATGCCATAGACACATGCCTGGAATTTATAGGGTGCTATAAAATAAAACCGGAAGCAAATGGAGAAGATTGACAGAACATTATTGGATATGAAATATGCCAGAATTATAGAATTAATTTCTGAAAAACTTCATATTTCGCTTAGCGAAGCTATGGATAAATTTTATAATTCCGCTATATTTGAATTAATCGACACTAACGTAGGCGACTTATACTGTCGTAGCGACAAGTATCTTGCCGACGAAATATGCCGGGATAACGTTTAGTTTGTTTTATGATTTACCTTAAATTGATATGGAGTTATCTGAAAATCGGGCTGTTCGGGTTCGGTGGAGGATATGCCATGCTTGCGCTCATAGAAAATGAGATTGTCGGCTCCGGGTGGATTACCGAAAAGATGTTTACCGACATTGTGGCTATCTCGCAGATGACCCCGGGTCCTATCGGCATCAATTCCGCCACTTATATCGGATATGTCGCCCCTCAGCAAGCGTCGCCGATGTTTGCCTCGCCTCTATGGGGTATCCTCGGGTCGATAATATGCACGCTCGCCGTAGTGCTGCCATCGGCACTTCTGGTGTTCTATACGAGCCACCTCATTCGCCGGCATAAGGACAGCGTGGCGGTAAAAGGCATTTTTATGGGGCTTCGCCCCGTGGTGGTAGGCCTTATCGCCTCGGCGGCCCTTCTGCTTATGAACTCGTCTAACTTCGGCACCGACACACGCGACGTGTTGTGGAGCATCGCTCTGTGCGTGGCATCGTTCTGTGTGGTGCAATTCACCAAAATACATCCTATTGCAGTGATTGTAGGCGCCGGCATTTGCGGTTATTTCATTTTTTAAGACAATGACTTACGAAGAAGCGACAGATTTTCTGTTCAACAGCCTTCCGGTGTTCCAGTCACAAGGTCCGGGAGCATATAAACCGGGACTTGACACTGCCCGTATTCTCGCCGAAGCGTTCGGCAATCCCCACGAGGGCTACCGTAAAATACATGTCGGAGGCACCAACGGCAAAGGCTCTACCTCGCACATGACAGCCGCCATCCTCCGGGAAGCCGGCTACAAGACCGGACTGTACACGTCGCCCCATCTTGTCGATTTCCGCGAGCGCATCCGCGTCGACGGCGAGATGATGCCGCGCGAAGCCGTTGTCGATTTCGTGGAGCGTTATCGCGCCATGAATCTGCCGTGCCGTCCGTCGTTTTTCGAGCTTACGACAATCATGGCGTTTGAATGGTTCAAGAAATCGGGCGTCGATTATGCCGTGATAGAGGTTGGCCTTGGCGGACGCCTCGACACCACCAACATTATGGAACCGTGCCTCACGGCCGTGACCAATGTATCGCTCGACCATATGGCTCTGCTGGGCAATACCGAGCCGGAAATTGCCCGTGAGAAAGCGGGTATTTTCAAGCCCGGAGTCAAAGCATTTGTCTTTGAGGCCGATGGCGAAGTGCGCAAGGTATTCGAAGAAGCGGCCAATACGACAGGCGCTCCTGTTACTTTTGTGCAAGACCGGCCCCTGCCCTATCGCCGATGCGACGACGGCAAATGGATATTCGCCCTGCATCCCGACGAGGAGCCTTGGGTGGTATGCGACCTCGACGGCGACTGCCAGCCCATGAATATACGCGGCGTGATCGAGCTGGCTCACAATCTTCCCGTCGACGACAACGCCATAGCCGGCGGATTGGCAAATACCGTAAAAAACACCGGGCTGATGGGCCGATGGATGACCCTGCGCGACTCCTCGCCGCGTATCATCTGCGACACCGGCCACAACATAGGCGCATGGCAATATCTGGCTCCGCGCCTTGGCGAAATGGCCGAAGCAGAACGCACCCACGCCGTGATGGGATTTGTCAACGACAAGGACGTAAGCCATATCTTCGAGCGTCTGCCGCGTTCGGTGCGCTATTTCTTTGCCACACCCTCCGTGCCACGTGGCCGTAAGTCGACAGAGCTCCTTGCCTTGGCTCACAGCCACGGACTCGACGCACAGGCATACGACACGGTAGCCGAAGCCTTGGCAGCGGCGCAGACCGATGCCGATGTGGTATTTGTCGGGGGAAGCACGTTTATTGTAGCCGACCTGCTGTCGCAGTTCAGTTGAAGTCGATATGCCGGGCTGAAACAGGCTCGGAAAGGAACAGCGAGCCTAGGTCGGAAAATTTGTCGGGATGCTCGGTTGTGAGATAGTCGACAGAAGCTCCGCGCAGCAGGCGCCGCTCCATCTCGGGGTGGCGCGAAAGATAGTCGGCGAGGCTTTCGGCCACTATATTTCCCTGCACCACAGTACGCACGCCTTCGGGCATGTATTTGCGGATTTTATCGAGCAACAGCGGATAGTGGGTGCAAGCAAGAATCACCGTATCTATATCTGAATCGGCCTCAAAAAGAGCGTCGATTTCCTTTTTTACAAAATAATCGGCACCGGGACCTGCCGACTCGCGGTTTTCGACAAGGGGCACCCACATCGGGCAGGCATGTTGAGTGACATATATGTCGGGGTGCAGTTTGGCCAGTTCAAGCTCATACGACCGGGATGCCACCGTGCCGGGCGTGCCAAGCACGCCGATGTGGCGCGAAGCCGTAAGTTCTCCGGTTTTCTCCACCGTCGGACGTATCACGCCGAGCACGCGACGCGTGGGGTCGTCCATATCAGGGAGGTCGTTCTGCTGTATATTGCGCAAGGCCTTGGCTGATGCCGTGTTGCAGGCAAGAATCACCAACGGACATCCGCAGGCAAACAGATGTTCCACGGCCTGTCGCGTAAACTGATACACACATTCAAACGAGCGTGTGCCGTAAGGAGCGCGGGCATTGTCGCCCAGATAAAGATAAGAGTATTGTGGCAGGCGGCGGCGTATTTCTTTCAACACCGTCAAGCCGCCATAGCCCGAGTCGAATACACCGATCGGGCCGGAAGGAGTAAAAGAACGGCGAACTGATAGTTCGTCGCCGGGTGTTCCGTCGCAATATATCAATTCGCCGTTGTTCATTTTATTCGTATTGCCGGATATTAGCCGAGACGCGATTTGATGGCCTCGGTTTCTTTTTCGTAGCCGGGTTTGGCCAGAAGGGCAAACATATTCTTTTTGTAAGCCTCAACGCCGGGCTGGTTGAAGGGGTTCACGCCGAGCATGTAGCCGGAGATGCCGCAAGCTATTTCGAAGAAATAGATAAGCTCGCCAAGGTAGCGTTCTTCGAGGGCGGGGATGGTGATGCGCATGTTGGGCACGCCGCCGTCGACGTGGGCGATGCGTGTGCCGAGTTCGGCCATCTTGTTCACTTCGTCGACACGCTTGCCGGCAATGTAGTTAAGGCCGTCGAGGTTAGCTTCGTCGGAGGGAATCACCACGGTCTTATCGGGATTTTCTACGGAAAGCACGGTTTCGAAGATCGAACGTTCGCCGTCCTGAATCCATTGGCCCATGGAGTGGAGGTCGGTGGAGTTGTCGACGGCAGCGGGGAAGATGCCTTTGCCGTCCTTGCCTTCGCTTTCGCCGTAGAGCTGTTTCCACCATTCACCGAAGTAGTGGAGCTTGGGATTGTAGTTTACAAGAATTTCAATTTTCTTGCCGTCGCGGTAGAGGGCGTTGCGGGCGGAAGCATAGCGCAGGGCGATGTTTTCTTCCGTGGGCTGTTGCAGTTTTTCCTGCATGTGGCGTGCGCCGTCGAGAAGCGCGCGGATGTCGAATCCAGCCACTGCGATGGGAAGAAGACCTACGGGTGAAAGCACAGAGAAACGGCCGCCTACGGAATCTTCGATAACGAATGTCTTGTAACCTTCCTCGGTAGCGAGCTGGCGAAGTGCGCCACGCTTGGCGTCGGTGATGGCTACGATGCGTTTTGCGGCCTCGGCTTTGCCGATTTCGGCTTCAAGACGGGCTTTGAGCAGACGGAAAGCGATTGCGGGCTCGGTGGTTGTGCCCGATTTGGATATTACGATAATGCCGAAGCGTTTGCCTTCGAGATAAGCCATGAGTTCGTTGAGGTAGTCCTCGCCGATGTTCTGGCCTGCGAAAAGCATCACGGGGCCTTTTGCGTCTGCGCCGTAGGCAGAGAAAGCGTTGCTGAGGGATTCGATTACGGCTTTGGCACCGAGGTAAGAACCGCCGATACCGATAGAAACAACTACGTCGCAGTTCTCGCGGAGCGAACGCGCAGCGGCTTCAATGTCGGAGGTAAGAGCCTCGTCGGTACGTGAAGGGAGGTCGAGCCAACCGAGGAAATCGTTTCCTGCGGCATCAGCATTCACAAGATGAGCCAGACCGGCCTTGGCCTCGGGCATAAGAGCGTCGACAGCAGCCTCGGAGACTGTGCCGTAAACATGTTTGATGTCTAAATCGATGTTTTGCATGCTATACAACTTGATTGTAGTTCGGAATTTTTTTGCAAAATTACTAAAATTCGGCTTATATCGGCATAAAATCTTGTAAAAATTTCATAAATTTGCATCTCTCCTTCGAGGGGTATCCACTCTCCTTCTCTTTCTGATACATTTCTAATGGATTTGACCGTACACGCCGACACGTTTTCCGCGCCCGAGGGCATGATAGCCCTCGAGTATTTTCCCGTGGCCAATTATGTGCTGAACATGAACGGCTTCGACACAATACGCCGACTCACACTCTCCAACACCGGCGCAAATGCCTGGACTGACACGAAAGTGACCCTGTCGGGCGACCTGCTGTTGCAATCGTCGGCCACATTCGACACCATCGGAGCCGGAGACAGCGTCGACCTCTCCGACAGGATAAGGGTGACTCTCGACCACGCCCGGCTGATGCAGCTCACAGAGAGCGACGGCATCTTTTTTACCATTACGGTGGAAATCGGGAAAACGGAGGCGTTCTCGCGCAAATACGCGCTGATGCTCACGGCCTACGACCATTGGATGGGCACGCGAATACGCCCCGAGCTCACCGCCGCGTTTGTCACGCCCAACCATCCGCTTGTGGCGCGTATTGCAGCATCGGCATCGCAGAAACTCGCCGCCGCAACCGGCGACGGCTCCCTTAATGCCTATCACAGTGGCGATCCAAACCGGGTGCGCATGCAAGTGGCGGCGATTTTCGAGGCCATACGCGACGAAAACATATCATACGTAACCGCCCCGGCAAGTTTCGAGGCCGCCGGCCAGCGGATTCGCACTGCCGACAAAGTGCTTTCCGACAAAATGGCTACGTGCATCGACCTGTCGCTGCTCATGGCCTCGGTGCTTGAAGCGGCAGGCATACGCCCAATCATAATTTTCACTTCCGGACACAGCTTTGCCGGGGCTTGGCTTGTGCGCGATTCTTATTTTCAAAGCGTGGGCGACGACGCCGGCTTCCTTTTGAAAGGCTTGGCCGACGGCGTGAACGACATCGTGGCGTTTGAAACCACTTTCGTCACAGCCCCGGCACATCCTTCTTTTGAAGACGCCGTGACGCAGGCGCGCGCCCAACTGGCCGATGAAAACACTTTTGAATGTTTTGTCGATATTGCCCGTGCCCGTGTCAACAACGTGCGTCCGATACCGCTGCGCATCTCCGACGAGAAATTCCACACCACCGATACCGACACGCATACGGCCGGCACGGAAGTACGCCTGCTCGACCGTTACGACCTGTCGGCCTACGACCGCGACACCTCGGCCGTGACAAAATATACCGTATGGGAGCGAAAATTGCTCGACTTTACCCTGCGGAACTCCCTGCTTAACATTCGCACCGGCCGGCGTACCATACCTCTGCTTTCGTTTGCCATCGACAGCCTCGAAAACTACCTCGCCGACGGCAAGACTTTCACCATACGCGAGTTTCCTCTCGACGAGACTCCGCAACCGAGCGAACGGGGCATTTACGACTCGACGCGCTACCCGATGCTCAAGCCATTGGTCGTGGAGCAAATGTCGCAACGCCGCCTCCATTCTTTTCTGTCCGACGAGCGACTGCGCGACAGCCTGAAATATCTATATCGAGCCGCCCGCACATCGCTCGAGGAAAACGGCGCGAGCAACCTCTACCTTGCCCTCGGGCTTCTTCGCTGGCTCGATGCCGACAATTCTTCCGAAGCTCATTACGCCCCGATTCTGCTTATCCCTGTCGATATTGTGCGGTCGTCGGGCATAAACAATTATTCAATACGCGCGCGCGACGAGGAGGTGTCGCTCAATATCACCCTTTCCGAACTCCTGCGCCAGCAACACGACATAGACCTTTCGGCCATAAACGTGCTTCCCTCCGACGAGTCGGGCGTAGACGTGAAACGCATCTTCGCTTTCATACGCGAGAAGATACGCACAAAAAAAGGATGGAACGTGCTCGACGAATCGATGCTCGGCATTTTCTCGTTCAACAAATTTGTGATGTGGCGCGACATACACGCCAACTCCGAGAGCCTGCACAGTCACGAAATAATAGCGAGCCTCGTCGACGGACGGCTGCACACCGCCCCCGACGACGACAGCGTGACCGATGCCAAGGCCGCCGACGCCGACATGAATCCGGCGGAATATGCCATACCCATCGACGTGGACTCCTCGCAACTCGAAGCTATCATCGCTTCTGCCGAAAGCAAAAGTTTCATACTCCACGGCCCTCCCGGCACCGGCAAGTCACAGACCATCACCAACATAATAGCCAACGCCCTTTTTCAAGGCCGGCGGGTGCTTTTCGTGGCCGAGAAAATGGCCGCGCTCGAAGTGGTGCAGTCGCGCCTTGAAAAAATCGGGCTTGCTCCGTTCTGCCTCGAACTCCACTCCAACAAGGCCTCCAAGCAGCATTTTCTCAGCCAGCTGGCCCGCGCCCTCGACGTGGAGCGCACACAAGCCGATGTGGACTATGCCTCCATGGCCTCGCAAGTATTCGACAGCCGCCGCGACCTTCTCGACACCATAGAGGCTCTCCACGCCACTCAGCCGTCGGGGCTTTCGCTCTACGACTGCATCGAGCGCGCAATGGCTCTCTCAACTTCTCAACTTCCTACTCCCCAACTTCCCCTCTTCCCCACTCCTGCCCAAGCCGAGGCTAATGCAGAGCTGATACGCGGCGCAGGCACCGTAATGCGAGTTATCGGCACTCCAAACAATCATCCTTTTGCACGGCTTCCAATAAAATACGATGGAGCGAACTCCGAAATCGAGACCATCCGCATAATCCGCGATTTTCTTGCTGATTCCTCTTTTATGGATGATTTGCTTCTGAAATACGGCACGGACAAAAAAGCCGCGGAAATCGACGTATTCAAAAGCAACGGCAATTTCACCTCATTCCTCGGAAGCATAATTCTCGACAGGGATTCAGGTTCTGACGAGAGGAAAAAGATTGTGGCCGCTTTCAGAAAATCGAGCGGCCAACGCTTCCTTCTCCGCAAACAGTATGGCCAAGGAGCTGTTATGAGAATCGAATCGGGATATATCTCCTCGCTGCGCAGCCGCTGGACCGAAGCCCGGCGCAAATGGTTCATCCCACGCTATTTCGCCACCAAGGCCATCGTGAAGGAATTAGCCCCTATTACCTTTATCGACAATTTCTCACGCGACAATGTCCCGGCCCTGATTGAAAACCTTGAAAAGGCCCTGCAAGCCGATAATGACTACATCGACCTGTTGCCCGGCACACTGCTGAGATACAATCAATTTTTCACTCTGATTGCCGGCTCCGACATTACGCTTGGCGAGGTGACGGCAGAAGCGGACAAATGGCTCCGCAACGAGGCGAATCTCCGACGCTGGAACATGTGGCAGCACACACGCACGGAAATAGTGGAAAAATGCGGCGCGGATGTGGCGCGGATGCTCGACGCCGGCAGGAATCCCGACGAGATGGCCAACGCCTACCTGCGAGCTTTCTACACCGGCTCGGCCCGACGAATCATTGACGCCGACCGGCGGCTTATGCTATTCAACGGCCTTGTTTTCGAGGACATAATAAAAAAATACCGCTCGCTCACACGCCAAATGCAGCAGTTGAGCAAGGATGCTCTTTTCTTCCGCCTGGCCTCGAAACTGCCTTCGCTCACAATGCTCGCCCACGAATCGTCGGAAATCGGTATCCTCCGCCGCAACATACGCAACGGCGGACGAGGCCGCTCGATACGATCTATCATCGACGCTATCCCCGAACTGCTGCCTAAACTCTGCCCCTGCATGTTGATGAGCCCCATCTCGGTGGCGCAGTTCCTCAACATCGACGCCGAAAAATTCGACATCGTAATTTTCGACGAAGCCTCGCAGATGCCCACATCAGAAGCCGTAGGCGCGATAGCCCGCGGCAAAACGCTCATCGTCGTGGGCGACCCTATGCAGATGCCGCCCACGAGCTTCTTCTCAACCCAGGCCGTGGGCGAGGACGAAGCCCACATCGACGACATGGAGAGCATCCTCGACGACTGCATGGCTCTTTCCATGCCTTCGCGCCACCTCACATGGCACTACCGCAGCCGCCACGAAAGCCTCATCACATTCTCCAACCAAAACTATTACGACGGACGCCTCACCACATTTCCGTCGACCGACAACCTCTCGTCGCGCGTCGTGCTCCGACGCGTTGCCGGCATCTACGACCGCAGCCGCTCGCGCTGCAACCGCGTCGAGGCCGAAGCCGTGGTCGAAGAAGTGCTCCGCCGCCTCGCCCACCCCGCGCTCTCGCGCCAATCCATCGGCATCGTGGCTTTCTCGAAAGTGCAGCAGGACAAAATCGAGGACATGCTCAACGCCGCCCTCGCCTCGCGCCCCGGCTTGCAGGAAAAGGCCTACGAATCGGCCGAGCCGATATTTGTGAAAAACCTTGAAAACGTGCAAGGCGACGAGCGCGATGTCATACTTTTTTCAGTGGGCTACGGACCCGACCCGACAGGTCGCATGTCGATGAATTTCGGACCTCTCAATATCGCCGGCGGCGAGCGCAGGCTCAATGTGGCCGTATCGCGCGCACGATTCGAGATGATTGTATTCTCATCCATCGACCCAAAGCAAATCGACCTGCAACGCACAGGCGCCCGGGGCGTGGCCGGGCTGCGCCGGTTTCTTGAATATGCCCGCGACGGACAAAGCGGCGCAATGCTTGCCGCCACGTCGGCCACATCCGCTCCCGTCAAGGCCGTGGCCGAATATCTAAGGCAAAAAGGCTATGAGGTGGACACCAATGTCGGATGCTCCCACTTCAAGGTGGACATAGCCGTGCGCACCCCCGGCGAAGAATCGGCATATATGGCCGGAATCATCTTCGACGGTCGCCGCTACTACGAAACAAAGACCGTGCGCGACCGCGAGATCGTGCAGCCGTCGGTGCTCGAATCGTTGGGATGGACCGTGCTGCGCGTGTGGACGCTCGACCTTTACGAGCATCCTGCCGACACCCTCGCCATTATTGAGACACATCTGGCCGAATGTGCTGCCAATCCCGTCCAACCCGAGATTGCCGCAGAACCGGAACCGGAGATTGAGACTCAGGACGACTATTGCTCAATGAAACTGCACAACATTGAAAGCACCGACACCAAACTCAAACAGCCCGAGCCGGTCAACACCCGGTGCGAGCCCTACCCTGCGGCCACGTTCATATCCCCATATCAGACAAAAGACATAAACTCGCTCATCTCGCTCGGGCTCTCCGACATGCTGCATGACATAATCGCCGCAGAGGCGCCCATCACATCCGACTTACTCTACAAGCGCGTCGTCCGCGCCTACGGGCTCACGCGCGTGAGCCCGCGCCTGCAAGCCGTTGTCGACACCACCCTGCTGCTGGCCAATGCCATAAGCACGCCCAACGGCGAGTCGGGACGCACCTACTGGTCCGACACCGTGCGCCCCGAAGGCTACGACCGCTATCGCACCGACTCGGGACGCGATTTTGCCGACGTGCCTCTTGTCGAGGTGGAAAACGCCATGCTCTATGTCATCGGCCAGCAAATATCGCTCTCCACCGACGACCTCAAACGCCTCACCGCCTACCAGCTCGGCTACACTCGCAAAGGCACCGTAATCGAAACCATCACCGCCGCCGTTGTCGAACAGCTGAAAGCTCGCGGAGCCATCAAGGTCGACGGCGACAAGGCCTCGGCCGTGTAACCGTTAAATCCATTAACATTAGCAATACCGATTCCCCGTTTGTCGACAAAACAAGGGGGATTGGTCGATACATGCTTTCTCTCCTTGTATAATATATCTACTTTTGCAATCGTAAATATATCACAAAAGAAAGTTATATTATGAATCGAAAAATCATCGCATTGTGCGCCGTGGCAATCGCGCTTACGGCTTCGGCCGATGAGACTGTCTCCGGAACATGGTCGTTGCAGCAGTGTATCGACTATGCCATGGACCACAGTCTGCAACTGCGCCAGAAGCAAGTGACGGTCGACCGCAACGAGGTGCAGGTCGAGGCCCGAAAGGGCGCGCTCTTCCCCTCGCTGTCGTTTGCCACAAACCAGAGTGCAAGCTGGCGTCCCTGGTCGGAAGCCTATTATAACCTGTCGGACGGCAACCTCAACTCCACATCGTCGGAGGTGAACTACAACGGCTCCTACGGCCTGTCGGCCAACTGGACCGTATGGGACGGCGGACGCAACCGCAAACAGCTCAAAAAAAGCCGCCTCGCCAAAGAGCAGTCGGAAGTCGACATCGAATCCACGCGCCTGTCGTTGCAAGAGCAGATTGTGCAAATATATGTGCAGATTCTTTACCAGACCGAGGCCGTGCGCGTCAACCGCGAAATCCTTGCCAACACACGCATCCAGGCCGACCGTGCCAAGGCCATGTACGAGGTGGGCAACATGTCGCGCGCCGACTATGCCCAGATGGAAGCGCAGGTGAGCCAGGAAGAATACAACGTGACAAACGCCGAGACCCAGCTTGCCTCGTTCAAACTCCAGCTCAAACAATTGCTCGAAATTGTCGACAGCCCCGACTTCGACGTGGCGGTGCCCGAAATCAATCCCGACAATGTCCTGGCTATCCTGCCCACGCCCGCCGACGTCTACGACATGGCGCTGAACACACGCCCCGAGCTGCGCTACTACCGCCTCGGCATCGAATCGGCTGAAATGGATATCGACATTGCAAAACGAGGCTACTATCCCACCCTCGGCATGTCGGCCGGCATCAACACCTCCAACATGTCGGGCCTCGACAAAAGTTTCGGCACACAGTTGAAGACCAACCTCAACAACAACATAGGCCTCTCAATCTCCATTCCCATTTTCGACCAGAAGCAAAACAAGACAAACGTGGCCACCGCGCGCCTTGCCCGTGAATCGGCACAAATCGAGCTCGAACTTGAAGAAAAGCAACTGCGTTCCGACATCGAGACCTACTGGCTCAACGCCGTCAACGCCCAGCAGCAGTTCCGCAACGCCACAACCTCGGTCGAAAGCATGCGCACAAGCTACGACCTCGTGTCCGAGCAATTCGCAGTCGGCCTGAAAGACATCGTCGATTTGCAAACAGGCAAAAACAACCTCATCCAGGCCGAGCAGCAAATGCTCCAGGCCAAATACACCGCAGTGCTCAACCGCGCCCTCCTCCTCTTCTATCAAGGCTCACCCTTAACTCTCTAACGGAATATGAAAACTCTAAACATAGCGATAATTGCCGCCGCTGCACTGGCACTGGCCTCCTGCGGCAAAAAACCGGAACCGGTGCTACGGTTCGCCACCGCCGAACCGCACAATCTGTCCGTGAGCATCACCGCCACGGGCACAATCGAACCGGTTACATCAGTAGAAGTCGGAACACAGGTTTCCGGTATCATCGACAAGATTTATGTCGACTATAACAGCGTTGTAAAAAAAGGCCAGGTGATTGCCGAGCTCGACAAGACAAATCTCCTGTCGGAACTCTCCAACGCTCAAAGCTCGCTTTCAAACGCGCAAAGCACCCTCAACTATCAGCAAGCCAACTACGAACGCTACAAAACGCTTTTCGACAAAGGCCTCGTCTCCGCCAACGATTTCGAGCAGGCGCGCCTAAGCTACGAACAGGCCCGGCAGCAACTCGCCATCGAGCGGCAAAATGTGCAGAAAGCACAGACCAACCTCGGATATGCCACCATCACCGCCCCGATCGACGGCGTTGTCCTGTCGAAAGAAGTGGAAGAAGGGCAGACCGTGGCATCGGCCATGACTACGCCTACCCTCTTTATCATAGCCCGCGACCTCACCGACATGCGCGTGATAGCCAACGTCGACGAAGCCGACATAGGCGAGGTGAAAGACGGACAGCGCGTCACATTCTCTGTCGACGCCTACCCCCACGACACTTTCGAAGGCACAGTGACGCAAGTGCGCCAGGAAGCCACAACCGAAAGCAACGTCGTGACCTACGAAGTGGTGATTTCCGCTC
This sequence comes from Muribaculaceae bacterium, assembly GCA_009775125.1. Classification (GTDB taxonomy): domain Bacteria; phylum Bacteroidota; class Bacteroidia; order Bacteroidales; family Muribaculaceae; genus CAG-873. Next base: position 59,893 of record VSPD01000003.1, read on the forward strand.
CCAACGACGACCTGAAACTGAAACCGGGACTCACAGCCAACGTGACCATTTTCACCCTCGAACGCGACGATGTGCTCTGCATTCCCTCCAAAGCGCTCAAATACGAACCGTCGGAAATGATGCTACCCAAAGACTACACAATCGCCCCTTCTGATGCCCCCCACAAGGTGTGGACCCTCGAAGGCACCACCGTAAAAGCCATCCCTGTCGAGACCGGAGCCACCGGCGGCTCGTACACACAAGTCACAGCCGGACTCACCGACGGCCAAAAAGTAATCGTAGAGGCCGAACTCGACAATTTCCCCGCCGAAGAAGAAGGCGAATCAAATCCGTTCATGCCCGGTCCTCCCGGACGCAAAAAAGATAAAAAATAATGGACTCCGACATTGTAATATCGCTGCGCAACGTAAAGCGCAAATTCATCGTGGGCGACGAAACGGTGTATGCCCTGCGCGGAGTGTCGTTCGACATCCATGCCGGCGAGTTCGTGACCATAATGGGTACATCCGGCTCGGGAAAGTCGACCCTGCTCAACCAGCTCGGCTGCCTCGACACTCCCACCTCGGGCGAATACATCCTCGACGGAGTGTCGGTGCGCAAAATGTCGAAAAATCAACGCGCACGGCTGCGCAACCGCAAAATCGGCTTCGTGTTTCAGAACTATAACCTTCTGCCAAAGACCACAGCCGTGGAAAACGTCGAGCTGCCGTTGATGTACAATTCCGAATACTCGGCAAAGCAACGCCGCGAGGCCGCTATCGAAGTGCTCAAGCAAGTTGGGCTCGGCAGCCGCCTCGAGCACCGCTCCAACCAGATGTCGGGCGGCCAGATGCAACGTGTGGCCATAGCCCGCGCCCTGGTCAACAACCCCGCCGTGATTCTTGCCGACGAGGCCACCGGCAATCTCGACACACGCACATCATTCGAGATGCTCGTCCTGTTCCAGCAACTCCACGCCCAGGGGCGCACCATTATATTCGTGACCCACAACCCCGACATAGCGCACTATTCCTCGCGCAACATATTCCTGCGCGACGGCCGCATTGTCGACGACACCGTGAACACCAACATCCTCTCGGCAGCAGAAGCCCTCGCCAACCTTCCCGTGGAAGAAATAATCGAGGACGCCCAGATGGAGGCCGCCGCCGGCGATTAAAATCGTGTAGTATGAATTTAACAAATCTATTGAAAATAGCCATTAAGGCCATCAACAACAACAAATTCCGGTCGTTCCTGTCGATGCTCGGAATCATCATCGGCGTGGCAGCCGTGATAATCATGATGGCAATAGGACAAGGCTCCAAGCAAAGCGTGCGCGACAGCATCTCCAAGATGGGCACCAACATGCTCAACATCCACCCCGGCTCGGGCATGATGGGCGGCGTGCGCCAGGACCCGTCGGAAATGCAGACCCTGAAAGTGGCCGACTACGAGGCAATTCTCGCCAACAAAAAATATGTGTCGAAAGTGTCGCCGGAAGTCACCACAGCCGGGCAGGTTATTTATGGAGCAAACAACACCAACACCACCGTCTACGGCGAGACGCCCGACTATCTCGACATACGCCAGTGGGAAATCGACGAAGGCGACATTTTCTCCGACGAGGACATACAGAAAAGCGCAAAAGTGTGTGTCGTGGGGCAGACTATCGTCAAAGAACTGTTTGGCGAGGGCGCTAACCCCATCGGCGAGGTGATACGCTTCAAATCCATACCCTTCCGCATTGTCGGCACCCTCAAAAGCAAAGGCTACAACACATGGGGCATGGACCAGGACAATCTCATCATTGCCCCATACACCACGGTGATGAAACGCCTTCTGGCACAGAACTATCTGCAATCAATATCGGCATCTGCTATCGCCGAGGAATATTCCGACCAAGCCATCGACGAAATATCGCAGATTCTGCGCGAGAACCATAAGATAAAGCCCGGCGAAGACGACAACTTCACCGTCCGCTCCCAGCAGGAAATGATGGAAACCATGTCGTCGACAATGGATACAATCACGCTTATCCTTGTCGTCGCCGCCGGATTCTCGCTTCTTGTGGCCGGCATAGGCATCATGAACATCATGCTCGTATCCGTTACAGAGCGCACCCGCGAGATAGGCCTGCGCATGTCGGTGGGCGCGCGAGGCTTCGACATCAGCGCCCAGTTCCTCATCGAATCCATCATAATCAGCCTCTCGGGCGGCATCCTCGGTATTTTCACCGGCTGGCTCGGCACCATAGGCTGCCACATGATTGGATTCCCGGCATCAATACCGCTGTGGAGTATAGTAGTGTCATTTATCGTGTGCACCCTCATCGGCGTGGTATTCGGCTACTTCCCGGCCCGTAAAGCCGCCAACCTCGACCCCATCGAAGCCATCCGCTACGAATAACCGCAAATACTTTTCACGTTAATGGCCGCAAATCAACCGTTAATTCAGGGTTAAATGGGTCAAGCCGTAATTACGGTGCATTGGGTCTCCGTTAGGAGACAAATAATGTAGCGCAGGGCGATAGCCCTGGGAACGTGGACGTTATTTATTAGGGTATCGGAGCGGAGCCTGCCGGAGCGTTCGATAACGCCAACCGTGGTGCAGAACGCTACGCTGTCGCTCGCTCCAATACCACGGATGATTACAACGCACATACCCCGGGGTTACGCTATCGCTCCACCCCGGGCTACATTCTTGAAGCGCTACGCGCTTCTTCTCCATAGCAATGGCTTATTTGAACCGCATTACACGAGCCGCGTCCCTACACTCAAAGTACTAACTTTCTTTTGTGACATACTTAATTTAAAATTTACGATTAATTAACGATAATTAACGCTAAAAATAAAAGCGGCCCCGCAAGGGAGCCGCTTTTGCTTTATCGGTGGGTATGGAATTTATGCTTTGTTTACGCGGAAGCGGTCGATGCCGTCGCGAAGGAAGGCTACAATCTGACGCGCGGCAGCGATGCCGGCGTTGATGTTGGCTTCGGCTGTCTGGGCGCCCATCTTCTTGGGGGTAAAGAATACACGGCCGGGGAAGCGTTCCATCAGGGCGTCGGCGCAGTCGGGACGCACGTCGGCAACATATTTGATGTCGGGACGGGCTTCGAGGGCACGTGTGAGGCCGTCTTCATCGATCACCTCTTTACGGGCGGTGTTGATGAGCACGCCGCCTTTGGGCATGAGGGTGATGAGGTCGTAGCCTACAGAGCCGCGAGTCTCGGCGGTGGCGGGGATATGGAGCGACACGAACTCATTGTCGCGGTAGAGATCTTCGACAGAATGAACGGGACGCACGCCTGCTTCTTCGATAGCGGCATCGGGGCAATAGGGGTCGAGAGCGGATAGCTCCATACCGAATCCTTTGGCAATGCGGGCCACGTTGCGGCCTACCTGGCCGAAAGCGTGGATACCGAGACGTTTGCCTTTAAGCTCGGTGCCGGATGTGCCGTTGTACATGTTGCGCACGGCCATTACGGTCATGCCGAACACGAGTTCGGCCACGGCGTTGGAGTTCTGTCCGGGAGTGTTCTCTACGCAGACGTTGTGGGCGGTTGCGGCGGCGAGGTCGATATTGTCGTATCCTGCACCTGCGCGCACCACGATTTTGAGCTGGCGGGCGGCGTCGAGCACCTCGGCGTCGACCTTATCGGAGCGCACGATAAGAGCGTCGGCATCGGCCACGGCTGCGAGCAGCTGGGCTTTGTCGGTGTATTTCTCGAGCAGGTCGAGCGTGTAGCCGGCTCCTTCTATTTCCTTGCGGATGCCTTCGACGGCAACTGCGGCGAAAGGCTTTTCTGTTGCAACGAGTACTTTCATCGGGCGAGGCGTATCAATGTTTTGCTTCGAATTCCTTCATGCACTCCACGAGAGCGCGGACGCTTTCTACGGGGAGAGCGTTGTAGAGCGATGCGCGGAAACCGCCGACCGAACGGTGGCCTTTGATGCCGACCATGCCACGGGCAGTGGCAAATTCCACAAATTCGGCTTCGAGTTCCTTATATTCGGGTGTCATTACGAAGCAAACGTTCATGATCGAGCGGTCGGCCGGGTCGGTGACTGTGCCGGTGAACATTTTGCTGTTGTCGATGGCATCGTAGAGGATACCGGCTTTTTCGAGGTCGATTTTCTCGATTGCGCGGATACCGCCGAGTTGCTTGTAATATTTGAGGGTTTGAAGGGCCGAGAAGATGGGGAGTACCGGAGGCGTGTTGAACATCGAGCCTTTCTTTACGTGGGTGCGATAGTCGAGCATTGTGGGGATAGCGCGTTCCATATGTCCGAGAGCTTCATCACGCACGATTACGAGGGTGACGCCTGCGGGAGCAAGGTTCTTCTGTGCGCCGGCATAGATGGCGTCATATTTAGCCACGTCGATGGGACGCGAGAAGATATCTGAGCTCATGTCGGCGATAAGGCGCACGGGCACGTCGGGGTCCTGACGGATTTCAGTACCGTAGATAGTATTGTTCGACGTATAGTGGAAATAGTCGGCGTCGGCCGGCACAGTGAATCCTTTGGGGATGAATGTATAGTTGGCGTCGGCCGAGGATGCCACAACGTCGACATCGCCGAAGAGGCGTGCTTCTTTGATAGCGTTGTGAGCCCATGTGCCGGTGTCGATATATGCGGCTTTTTTGGCAAGGAAGTTATAAGGAATCATGCAGAATTGCATGGATGCACCGCCGCCGAGCCAAAGCACGGAGTAGCCTTCGGGAACTTCGAGCAATTCTTTAACCAAAGCCGATGCTTCGTCGATTACGACTTGGAATTGTTTGCTACGGTGGCTGATTTCGAGCAGCGACAAGCCCATGTCGGCAAAGTTGAGCACGGCATCGGCAGTGTTTTTGATTGTGTACTCGCTCAGGATCGAGGGTCCGGCGTAAAAGTTATGTTTTTTCATCCTTATTAAAGAATTTGGTGGATTGATGTGCAAATTAAGGAAAAATTTCTTGAATAAACAAAATAAATATGCGAAAATTTGGCACCTTTATATTTTGTCGAGGGCGGAGGAGAGGGCGGCGATAAGGTCGTCGGAGTGCTCGCAGCCGATGGAGAGGCGGATGGTGCCGGGGGTTATGTTCTGCGAGGCAAGTTCCTCAGGTGTCATCTGCGAGTGAGTTGTGGTATAAGGATGGATTACGAGGCTCTTCATGTCGGCCACGTTGGCAAGCAGGGAGAATATTTCGAGGCTGTCGATAAATTTCATGGTCTGCTCCGAGGTGCAGTTGAGCTCAACTGTGAATATCGATCCGCCGCCACGGGGGTAAAGGCGGCGATACAGGTCGTGGTCGGGATGCGACGGCACGGCGGGATGGTTCACCTTCTTCACTTTGGGATGATGCGAGAGAAAATCCACGATTTTAAGCGCGTTCTCTACGTGCCGCTCCACGCGCAGCGACAGGGTCTCCAATCCTTGCAGAAGCAAAAAGGCGTTGAATGGCGATATGGCCGCGCCGGTGTCGCGCAGTGGCACGCAGCGCACGCGGGTCACGAACGGAGCCTCGGGAGCCATGTCGGCGAAGACGCCACCGTGGTAGTTGCGGTCGGGCAGAGCGAGTGTCGGGAATTTCTCGGGCTCGGCTTTCCAGTCGAATGTGCCGCCGTCGACGATGATGCCGCCGAGCGATGTGCCGTGGCCGCCGATAAATTTCGTGGCCGAGTGCACCACTATGTCGGCTCCGTGCTCAATCGGGCGCATGAGATAGGGCGTGCCGAATGTATTGTCGACTATGAGCGGCACATGATGGCTGTGAGCCACTCGGGCCACAGCGTCGATGTCGAGCACTTCGGAATTGGGGTTGCCGAACGTCTCGCCGTACACCGCCTTGGTGTTCGGCTGAATTGCCGCGTCGAGAGCGTCGAGGTCGGCAAAGTCGACTATCGTATGTGTGATTCCGCGCTCGGCCAGGGTGTTTACAATGAGATTGAATGTGCCGCCGTAAAGGTTGTTGGCGGCAACGATATGGTCGCCGGGCAGCAGAATGTTTTCAAGGGCATATGTCACGGCAGCCGCTCCCGATGCCACGGCCAAGGCGGCCACGCCTCCTTCAAGGGCTGCCATGCGTTTCTCGAGCACATCCTGGGTGGGGTTCGACAGGCGTCCGTAGATGTTGCCGTCCTCTTTCAGGGCAAAACGGTCGGCCGCGCTTTGGCACGAATCGAATACGTAGGATGTGGTCTGGTATATCGCCACGGCGCGGGCATCGGTCGTGGGGTCGGGATGCTCTTGCCCGACGTGAAGTTGCAGTGTCTCGAAATGAAGTTTGCTATTATCCATATTAAGTAGATGTTAAAAATTAATTTATATTTACAAGCAGATGTTGTTTCATTTCAACAGCCATATCTTCGGATGCTTTTTGGACGCTTTCTCCCTCATCGTCAGTCACGTAGCTCACTACGCTCCTTCCTCTTCGGAAGAAATCGCCTCAAAAATCATCTCGAATATATTGTCTGTTAATTTTTAACATCTACTTAGATATTTTTATTGCAAAGTTAGCAATTCCGTGGCAATAGCCGGTCCTCAAAATTGATTTTTTATTATTCGCCATATTATCATATTTTTTTTGTATTTTTGCAGAAAATCCTTAACCCATGAAAATTTATCCTTTTTTTCTTGCTGCCGCAGCCTTGTCCGTGTCGGCGCAAACTCCGCAAATCGACAATATAATAAGCCAACTCACTCTCGATGAGAAAATAAATATCGTGGTGGGCGCAAACCGTCTTTTCGAACTTCCGCCGGATGCCGCCCCGGGCATGCCTGCGCGCCCTGCTCCCGACTGGGAAGCCATCGGCAAGATTCAAAGCCAAAAAGTGAAACCCGGCGTCGTCACCGCTTTCACCGAGGGTCGTGTCCCCGGAGCGGCCGGCGAGCTTATTCCCGTTGAAAGGCTCGGGCTCACCACTATGATTCTCGCCGACGGCCCCGCCGGAGTGAGAATCGACCCTGTCGACGGCCACTACGCCACTGCCTTCCCTACCGGCTCGTTGCTGTCGGCTTCTTTCGACACCGATATGGTGGAGTCCATGACCAAGGCCATGGGCAACGAGGTCAAGGAATATGGCGTCGACGTCCTTCTTGCTCCTGCCATAAATATTATGCGCTCCCCGCTTTGCGGACGCAACTTCGAATATTACAGCGAGGACCCGCTTCTGGCCGGCAAAATTGCAGCGGCATATATCCGCGGCATCCAAAGCAACGGCGTGGGCACATCCCTGAAACATTTCGCCGTAAACAATCAGGAGACGATGCGCAACGGCGTGAACGCCAACGTGAGCGATCGCGCCCTGCGCGAGATTTACCTCCGTCCGTTTGAAATTGCCGTGAAGGAGGCGCAGCCTTGGACCATAATGTCGAGCTACAATAAAATAAACGGTGTGCTTGCTTCGGAAAACCGTTGGCTGCTCACCGATGTGCTCCGCAACGAATGGGGCTACGACGGTTTTGTAATGACCGACTGGTGGGCCGAACAAGACGGCGCGCGCCAAATCAAGGCCGGCAACGACATGCTCATGCCCGGCTCGGTGCATCAGGCCGACGAGATACGCGACGCCATTACATCAAAGCGTCTCGACGAAAGATTCCTCGACTCGTGCGTGGCCCGTATCCTCAACGTGCTTTTCAAATCGCCCACCTACAACCGTTACGAATACTCCGACGCGCCCGACCTCGAAGGCCACGCCGCAATAGCCCGCAAGGCCGCGACCGAAGGCATGGTTCTTATGCAAAACGACGACCGGACTCTCCCCCTGAAACCAAAATCGAAAATTGCATTGTTTGGCACTTCAAGCTACGACATCCTTGTCGGAGGCACCGGCTCGGGCAATGTCAACCGCAAATACAAGGTCTCGCTCGACGAAGGCCTCCAAAACGCCGGATTCAAACTCGACAAAAATATTTCGGAAAAATACACCTCACATGTGGCCGAGCACAAAGCCAAGACCGAGGAAAATTTCTGGACCGTGCCTGTCGTGCCGGAATTGGCTATCTCCGAAGCCGAGGCTGCAAAATGCGCACGGGCCAACGACGCGGCCATCCTCACCATCGGCCGCATGGCCGGCGAGGGCGGCGACCGCCACACCACAGCCGGCGACTGGTACCTGTCCGACACGGAGAAAGCCAACCTCGACGCTATATCGAAAGCGTTCCGCGCCGCCGGCAAACCTGTTGTCGTGGTGCTCAACATGGGTAATATCATCGACATGAAATGGGACACGCAGGCCGACGCCATCCTTCACGCTTGGCTCCCCGGCCAGGAAGGCGGCAATGCCATAGCCGACGTTCTGTCGGGCAAGGCAAACCCCTCCGGACGCCTGCCCATGACCGTCGCCTACAATTACACCGACTATCCGTCAAGCGCCAACTTCCCCAGCTCCGACGGCGTCGACGGCAGCGTCGACTACGACGAAGATATTTTTGTGGGCTATCGCGGATTCGAGGCATCGGCCACCGCTCCGGCATATCCGTTCGGATTCGGCCTGAGCTATACCGATTTTACATACTCCAATCTTAACGCCGCCCGCAGCGGCGACAGCATCACGCTCTCGGTCGATGTCGCCAACTCAGGCAAAAAAGCCGGAAAAGACGCCATCCTTGCTTTTGCATCCGCGCCGGAATCAGACGTGGCAATGCCCGTAAGAGAACTGCGCGCCTTTGCCAAGACCGCCCTGCTCAAACCCGGAGCATCGCAAACCGTGAAAATGGAAATCCCGGTATCCGACCTCCGCTATTTCGACGAATTCGAGCAGACATGGAAACTGCCCGAAGGCACATGGACCATATCTGTCGGCGACCTCTCGACACAAATCTACCTGTGATAAAATGGACGTAAAGACGCTTATATCAGAGGGTGGGCCATACTCTTTCCTGCATTTTTGGGGCCACAAGCCCACCCCGTGGCATATAACCAAAGCCTGCCTTAGCCAGTGGTATGAATGTGTTTTTACCGTCGGCGAAGACATCTATTCCTCTGCCGAGCAATTCATGATGGCAGAAAAAGCCCGTTTGATGGGCGATACGGACACTCGGGCCTTGATATTGGCTACCGACGACCCTCGTGAAATAAAAAAACTTGGCCGAAAGGTCCGCAACTTCGACTCGCGCCTTTGGGATAGCCATAAATTCGACATCGTGGTCAATGGCAACTACCACAAATTCTCCCAAAACCCCGAGATGCGCGACTTCCTTATATCCACCGCCGGCAAAGTCCTTGTCGAAGCCAGCCCCTACGACGATATTTGGGGCATCGGCCTCGAAGCCTCTCACCCCGACGCCTCCGACCCCTCGAAATGGAAAGGCACCAACCTGCTCGGCTTCGCCCTCATGGCTGTTAGAGACATGCTGATGCAAATATAAATTAAGTATGTCACAAGAAAAAGTTAATGTTTCGAGTGTAGGGACGCACGGCTCAAATAAGCCATCGCTATGTAGGAGAATCGCGTAGCGATTCAAGAATGTAGCCCGGGGTGGAGCGACAGCGTAACCGGGTATCGGCATTGGCATCATCCGTGGTATTGGAGCGAGCGACAGCGTAGCGTTCTGCACCACGGTTGGCATAATCGAACGCTCCGGCCGGCCTCCGCTCCAAATGCCCGATTGCCCACAACCTTTTCCGTGGGTTCGGTCGAGGCTTTGCCACTCCCTCACCCACGGCTACTCTCTTGAATCGCTACGCGATTCTGTGATACGCCCTTATTTTAACCGCATTGCACGAGCCGTGCGTCCCTACACCGCGATTACATTGACCTTTTAATCAGATATACTTATAAATTATTCTTTAACATCTCCTTATGATAGATATTTCAACCGTGCTCAACAACCTCGAGCGATTCGACCGACACGCACTCGACGATAAAATAGACTATGTCACCTACGATAGAAGCCACGACTGCTGGCTTTGGAACAAGCAAACACTCACGCTCTACCCTCTCGTCAAAAATGAAAAAGCCGTCTTCTGCACAATCGACGACATCGACGAGGCCGCGCTTGCCCGTATCCGCTCCGAATGGCCCACATGGAACCTCGAAGCAGAATTCCGCCTATGGGTATTCAAGGACAAGAACGGACTCTACCGCGTGGAATGGACCGTGCAGCCCGACGGACAATATTATGCCGACGAAGACGGCTATGGCATGACCGACGACGATGAAATAATAATCCACGGCTATATCGACGCCCAAGCGCGAGTAGTCGGTAAATTCAAGCTATACAGGTAGGAATACATAGGAACACAATCCTCCGGATTGTGAGTGTATTTTCACAATCCGGAGGATTCTTTGCTTTGGCAAAGCGCTTCGCGATTAGTGTTCCTACACTATTTTACTATAATCGCCGGATTTATTTCTTTAAGTCGGGCGATAAAGCCGTCGCGGTCTTTTGGCGATATTTCCAACGGCATCGCGCTCTTCATCACCGAGCGGTCGGTAAACTTAATCGACACTCTTTTCCGCGACATTCCCGCCGTGGCCAGATAACCGATTGTTTTCTTCACTTCCGCGATTTTACCGATGGGGAAACGGTGGGGCTTGAAAAGTTGGTACACGACAAGGTCGTCGCCGTCAATCTCATACCTGCATCCGAACATTAGCAAAACGCACATAGCCATCGAGCCTACAACAGGCAGGCAAACCACCCATGGCGTGGTTTCAATAACAAGGACGGACACCACTACACAAATCACAAGCGTTGCCCATACCCACCAGTCTATTTCCGATTTATAAATCTCTTTTTCCATTTTAATATGCTTACTCTGCAAAGTTAATTATTTTAAATCATTCAGCAAATAAATCTGTGGCATGCCCTGAGTTTTTCCTATACATAATGGCTGTTTTATTGGCATATTATTCGCAAATTAACTATAAAACACGTATATATATTGCAAAATTACACTATTTAACTTATTTTTGCAACATACAGGCACACGATTATTAATAGACCAAAATTTAGAATATTTGTCATCAATTAACTTTTCCGATATGAAAAACAGATTGAAATTCGCCCTTCTGCTGTGGGGTGCCGCTGCATTCCTTTCGTCGGCAACCGCGCAAGCAAGTCCGCAACAGAATATCACCGGCGACCGTGTATTCGATTCTCGTGTCGAACAGCATGTCGTGTCAAAAGCCGTACCTGCGCCAAGACGCACCCGGACAAAAACACCAAAAGCCCGCACTTCGTCTACTCCGGGCACCGCGAAAATCACAAAAATAACACCGCCCTCGTTTTCATTGCCGCCCGTATCACAAAATATCGGACCGCGGTCGCGCGCCGGAGCATCAACCCCGCTCAACGGCATTGTAATCTACTCCGACGATTGGAATGGAGATTATAAATACGGCATGTATTCATGGCCTACCGACGGGTCTTCGGCCGAACCTTCTATTGTCGCCCTCGACAAAAATATGAAGGGACAGGCCGGCGTAGCCGTAGGCAACCGCTACTATATGACCTATTATGAAGAATCGTCTTTGGGCTACATATACTATAACGACCACTATGTCTTCGATATGGATACATGGGAGACAATAGAAGTGAAAGACGCCGGTACAAACAATTACCGCAACATCGCCTTTGCTCTCACCTACGATGCCACAACAGATCAAATTTTCGGTGAATTCTATAATTTTGACGGCGACGGATATAATTTCTGCACATACAACGCAGAGGAACACAGGGCCGTGTATATCAATGAAATATCCGGCACGATGTGGAATGCGATGGCCGTGTCGCCCGACGGCATTTTATATGCTATCGACTACGACGGCGTGTTGCTCTCCGTCGACAAGGCATCGGGCAACACTACCCGAATTGGAGACACCGGCATCCGTCCCGAATATATGTCGTCGGCTGCAATCGACCAACGCACAGGCCGGTTCTATTGGAGTGTTTCCACCGCCGACAACAAGGGTTATATCTATGAGGTGAATCCTGCCACAGCCGAGGCAACATTGCTATATCAATGTCCCAACAACGAAGAAATCACCGGCATGTATGTGCCGGTTCCCGAAGCATCGGATAAAGCGCCTGATATCGCCGCCAATTTCAAAGGCGATTTCTCTGAAGGGTCGCTCGATGTGAATCTCTCGTTCGACGCTCCCTCGACATGTTTCGACGGATCGCCGCTCAACAACGATGTCGATTATACAATAACATGCAACGGCGAGCAGATTGCATCCGGCAAAACCGCTCCCGGCGACAATGTCACACTTGAATATACTGCCCCGACTTCCGGCAACTATACATTTGAAGCAACTTGCTCCAACTCCGAGGGCGACGGGCCCTCTGCCAAACTAAACCTGTATCTCGGCATCGACAATCCGACCGCGCCTTCCGACGTTATCCTCACCTACGCCAACAATGTTTTCTCACTATCCTGGGCTCCGGCAAAGGCCGAGCATGACGGATATATAGCCGATGTGACCTACACTGTCAAACGAATTGTCAACGACGGCGCACCCGAAACTGTGGCATCAGGCATTACCGAATGTTCTTTCTCCGAACCATATTCCAGCGAAGGACTTGCAGAAGTGTACTACACGGTGGGAGCATCCGTGCACGAGTTCACATCTGCGTTCTCGCCATCCAATCACATCACCATAGGCTCGATTATTCCCCCATATAATAAAAAATTTCTCGACAACGCCGACATTACGGGCTATACAATTATCGACGTCAACGACGACGAGCGCACTTGGGGCTCGAGCTATTCCGGCGTGCAGATTTCTTACTCCAATTCCTCTACCGGCCCCTTGGACGATTGGTTTATTTCTCCGGCTATAAAGCTATATAAGGACAAAATCTATACTTTCACAGTCGAAGCACAAAACAACTCCACAAGCTACACCGAACGCCTCGAAGTGTGCATGGGCAAAGCGCCTACGGCTGCCGCTATGGTGAAGACCATCATTGAGCCGGTGGAGGTATTCGACAACACCCCCATGAAATTCACCGCAAAGATCGTTTCCGACGAAACCGGCGATGTATTCTTCGGCATACACGCCATTTCCGACCCCGACCAATATTACCTTTATATAAGGGAAATATCCATAAGCGCCGGTGAATCCACTTACGCCCCGGGCGCAGTGACCGATCTGAAAGTAACGCCCGGCACAAAGAATCCGCTCGAAGCCACAGTTTCTTTCACGGCCCCGGCTAAGGCTATCAATGGCGCTGAACTTACGGCAATCGACAAAATCGATGTATATCGCAATGAAGAGTTAATCACGACTCTCACCGATGTCGCCCCGGGAAAGGAATACTCATGCGCTGATATTCTAACCGAATCCGGCACATACAAATATCGCGTAGTGGCCTCCAATGAAAGCGGCTCCGGACTCGATGCCACAGTATCAGCCTATATAGGCGTGCCGTTGGTGCTTCCGCCGGCCAATGTCAATATTGCAGAAACTGAAAACCCGGGGGAAATCACCCTCACTTGGGATGCCGCCACGACAACAGTCCACGGAAATGAAATAGACCCCTCGTTTGTTAAATACAACGTGCTCGACAAAAATGGCAACACCGTGGCACGCGACCTCCCCGACTGTACCTTCACGCATCAGGCCGTGACCGACGGTCAGATTCTCGCCTACTACACGGTCGTAGCCGTGACATCGGCCGGACAATCACAAGGCGCAACAAGCGACATTATTGCCGTTGGCACTCCCTACACCCTGCCGTTTGCCGAATCATTCGACAATGGCGATACATCAACAGTTTTCGGCATGAAAGGCGAGGATGCCTCGTGGAGCATAGTCACCGACGACAGTTATGTAACATTGACCGACTTTGACGGCACCAACGGATACGCCATGATGAATGGTCCGTATATCGACTCATTCTCCAACCTGTTTACCGGGAAGATTACTCTCAATGCCGCCAAGCCCGCACTCTCGTTTGCATATTACAATCTAAACTCGCAAGACGATACAAACACCTTGGAAGTTAGCGTCATCACCGCCGACGGTCAAAAGCATCCCCTTGCCACATATGTTCAAAACGACGGAAAACTCGGTTGGAACTATGTTATCCTCAGTCTCTCGGATTTTGCCGGACAGACCGTACAGATTAATTTCCTTGGTACGGTAGTCGAATATCAGACTATTATGATAGATGCCATATATGTCGGCGAACTGAAAGATAACGACCTTGGCATTTCCGGCATCAACGGGCCGTCGCAGGTTACTCCCGATCAGGCTTTTTCGCTCTCGGCTACTGTGAGCAATGCCGGCGCTCTTGCCGTTTCCGACTATAAGGTCGAACTTTACGCCAACGATGTTCTCATTGAAGAAAAGGCCGGTGTCGAACTCAACCCGGGTGACAAAAAGACTTTCTCTTTTGAGCACTCGCTAAATATCGCCGCCCCTCAGCAAAACATTTTTACCGTCAACATCGCTTTCGACAAAGACGAGGATATTTCCAACAATTCAGCGCAACATGCCATCGAAATGACCTTGCCGTCATATCCCGTAGCCTCAGGCCTTGTTGCCGAACATAACGGCACCGGGGTTGCGCTCGAATGGCAAGAGCCCGAAATGACCGAGCTGCCAAAACTCTCGGTAACTGACGACTTCGAAGATTATGCGCCTTGGAGTTATACAAACGTTGGCGAATGGACCCTTGTCGACGGCGACGGCGTGCCCATCGGCGGCATAGCCGACCTCACATTCGGCACTATTGTGCGCGGAGAGACAAAATGTGCCTATTATGTCATGAACGACAATGGCCTGCCCGAGGCTTTTGCCGCACATTCCGGTCATCAATACATGGTGTCGACCTACCTATATGTCGGAGGCGTAGTCGCCGACTGGATGATTTCGCCCATGCTTAGCGGCGAGGCTCAGACCATTTCTTTCTATGCCAAAAGTTACAACGTCAACTATCCCGAATCTTTTAAAGTGCTTTATTCCACAACCGACAACGACCCCGACAGTTTCATCGAGGTGGCTTCATACAGCAATGTTCCCGACGCTTGGACAGAATATACATTCCCCGTGCCGGAAGGGTCGGTTTATTTCGCCATATTCTGCGATTCCGATAACGCTTTCATGTTCTTTGTCGACGACGTGACCTACACTCCGGCCAACGCTGAATCTCTCAATCTCACCATTCTTGGTTACAATATCTATCGAAATGGAGAAAAAATAAACGACACACCCGTATCTGCAACCCAATATTCCGACCCCGACGGCGCGGTAAACGATGAATATATGGTCACTGTCGTGTATCCCGTAGGCGAGTCAGCGCCTTCTGCTCCCGCCATGTGCACAATGAGCGCTTCCGGCATCACCGGCGAACAGGCAACAAGTATCACCACAGACCGACGTTCCATTATTGTGACAGGCGCAACAGGAAATGTCGCAGTATCCACTGCCGATGGAAAACTTATCTATTCACATGCGCAGGCACCGAAACACACCATAGCCACACAACCCGGCATCTACATAGTATCGACAAGCACCATTACTAAGAAAGTACTCGTGCGATAACCCATCGAAAAAAACTCCCAAAAGAGGCGACGATACAAAAACTGTCGCCTCTTTTTATTTGCCCAAACAAAGTTTATTTAGTATTTTTGTGATACTAAAATGATAATCCATGGATTTCTACCCGAAACTTGTACTTGATATCAAAGGGATGTTTTTTGTCCCGGCATACCAGCGCGGCTACCGCTGGGGAAAAGCGGAGGTGACACGCCTGCTCGACGATATTTACGAACGCGTGAACACCGGGCAGAATTACTGCCTGCAACCGATTGTGGTGAAACGTATCGACGACGGCCGCTTCGAGCTGATCGACGGTCAGCAACGGCTCACAACCCTTTACCTTATACTGAAAGCAATCCAAAAAGAGCTGTCGATTCAGCTCCCTTACAATATCGATTACCAAACACGAAACGAATCTTCCGCATATCTCGACTCGCTCGACGCCGACAGAAAAAACGAATATATCGATTTCAGATATATCCACGACGCTTTTGGATATATCATGGACTGGTTCGGCTCCGACAGAAACGACTCGATGATGAAACGCTGGAAGGTGTTCAGCCTTCTGAAAGAGCAGGTGCAGGTGCTGTGGTATGAGGCCGACGACAGCGAGGACAGCCGCAAACTGTTCTCCCGCCTCAACATAGGCAAGATTCCTCTCACCAACGCGGAACTGGTGAAGGCTCTTTTCCTCAACCGCGGAGCCAAGGCCGACGCAAACACTCCCAATTCGCTGCAAGAACAGATCGCAGCACAGTGGGACAATATGGAGCGCGAACTGCATAACGAGGCGTTCTGGGGTTTCCTCTCAAATGCCGACCCCGACGACTACGACACTCGCCTCGACCTCCTGTTCGATTTCTTCACCGCCGACCGCGACAATAAAACCGACAAGTATGCAATATTCTTCGAATTGTCGACACGCCTCAAAGAGCAATATTCCGGGTCGAACGACGAGCTTTGGCGCGATATCTACGAATATTTCCTGCGCCTGCGCGAATGGTTCAACGACAACAAGCTCTATCACCGCGCAGGATTCATATCATCTGTCAACGGCAAGTATCCGCTTTCAAGGCTCATCAACGATACCGAGGACATGGGCTATGACCAAAAAATAGCGTATCTCGACTCTCTGATTGCCGCGGAGGTGAAACTCGCCGACAATGACGCCGACACGGTGACCGAATTGAAAGAATTATCATATCTGAACTTCGCCGACAAGGAACGTATTGAAAAAATACTCCTGCTGCTCAACGTGCGCACCATGGCCAATTCAAGCGACATGTCGAGATTCCCGTTCGAACGTTACAAAAACAAGAAACGTCATGAAGGGTGGAGCCTCGAACACATCCACGCCCAACACTCCGAAGGCCTTAACAAACGCGAGCAATGGGTGCAGTGGCTCGAGGAAAACGCCAAGGGCCTTGAAGCGATAAATCACTCCGACGACAAAGCGGCGGATTTGCTGGCAGAAATAGCATCTGCCGTGGAAAAGAATTCCGACGGCCTTGCCGGATACCGGCTAACCCAGGATGCGTTCGACCGCCTGCGCGGACGCATTACAGACGCCCTGTCGGCCGACCGTATTCCCGATGAGGACCTCCATTCTATCGCAAACCTCGCCCTGCTCGGATTCAAGGACAATATCGTGCTCAGCAACTCGCTTTTCGAGACAAAACGGCAAAAAATTATCGACATGGACCGCTCGGGCGTATATGTGCCGGTGTGCACACGCAACGTGTTCATGAAATACTACACGCCCGCCGGAGCAAACCAGCCACATTTCTGGGGCGCGCCCGACCGCGACGCTTACCTGGGCCGCATCCTGGAAACCATCTTCAACATCAAAAACGATTAAGACATGCCACTCAATACATTCCGACGCCTTTTCGACGATGACAAAAAGGTGACTATCCCGATGATTCAACGCGACTACGCGCAAGGTCGCAAAAAGGAGTTGAAGATACGCGAAGGCTTTGTAAAATCGCTTGAAGATTTGATCGACGGAAAGGGCGGTTCGCTCGACTTTATCTACGGAGCACTCGACAACGGCATTTTTACTCCTCTCGACGGCCAGCAAAGGCTCACCACCCTCTATCTGCTATATTGGCTCGCGGCCAAGAGAGAGTCGGTAGATGAGGCTCAATACATTTTTTTGAAACGGTTCTCATATCAGACACGCCCCAATTCAAAATTTTTCTGCCAACACCTTTTTGCCCATACGCCAAGCGCCGACGACGACATAGCCCACGACATACGCAGCCAAAAATGGTATCGCCTGGAATGGAACAACGACCCCACGGTCGACAGCATGCTGCGTATGCTCCAATATCTCGACAGCCGGTTCTATCCCGACAAGGATAACTTAAATCCAATATGGGATAAACTCGATAACATTAAATTCTACTGCTTCGACATCGAGAATCTCGGGCTTACCGACGACATCTACATCAAGATGAATTCCCGCGGCAAACCCCTTACGAGTTTCGAGCACTTCAAGGCTGAGTTCGACAAGGCATCGTCGTCTCGTCTTGCCGCAAAGATGGACACAACCTACACCGACCGCATGTGGCGTCTTGGCAACACAAGCCCGCTCGCAGCCTCGCTTCGCGCCAAAAATCCCGATTTCATACCCGATGTCGACCGCTATCTCCTGAATTTTATCAACATCGTGGCCCGATGCATCACTCTCGCGCTATATGGCACCGAGCCGTCGGCAAGCCCCATGGACTGGATTCCGGATATATATTCCCACCCCTCGGCGGTGACTATGCTCGAACGCGCCTTCGACGCTATTTGCACCGATGAGGCCGACGGCGTGTTTGAGAATTTTTTCAGCCACGACGACAGCGACCCCGAAAAAATAAATCTCGACAACATAAATATCTACCTTCTCGACACCGCATGTATCTCCGGCGCCGGCATGGGCTATGCCGAACTCCTGCTCCTTTACTCAATACTGCTCTACCTGGCCAACCATAACTCTTTCGACCCATCCGACAGCAGATATATCACCGAACGGACGATGCGAAGCCGCATGCGCGTTGTCCGCAACCTGCTAAAAAACTCTCCCAACCAATTACGCCCCGAAAGATACAGGGCCATCTTCCGCGAAGTGGGAGAATTCATTCTCCGAGGCATCCTCAACGAATCGCGCACGGCTCTCAACGAAAACCAAAAGAAAGAAGAAATAGCAAAAGCGGAATATATAAGCCAAAATCCGGAAGCGGAAAAGAATATCGCCGCCATCGAAAACCATCCCCTCCTGCTTGGCGCGCTAAGCGCTATCGGCTGGACAAAACCCGAACTTTTCGGCACATTCCGCGACGCGTTCACCGACTATCCTGCCCACTCGCCGCTTTTGACCCGCGCCATCCTTTGCCACGGCGACATCGCAAGCATGGAAAACTGGTGGCGCTATCGCATCGGCGTAGGCAAGAACGGCGGCGAAAACCTGTGGCGCGCAGTCCTGTTTGTGAACAAGGATAACTCCAAGATAAAAGACGTGCTTCCCGCGTTCCTTACCGACTACGCAGCCAAGGCTCAGGGCGGAAAAGAGCACACAGAAATCCTGAAAGCAATAATTTCAGAATACAATCCCGACCATTTCGGCCATATCAGTTACCTCATCAGATACTCGTCGATACTGTCCAAGTCGGAATACGGCAAATTCTATTTCAACGACGAAATGGGATGGATAGCCTTATACACAAGATTCAAACCGGGACGTCACTCGGCTATAATGCACCTTGCCGTGATGCAAGCCTGCGAGAAAGCAGGCCTCGGCTCGCGGCTCAGCCTCGGTGAATATCTCGACAACATTCAGGTCGACGACTCCGACACATTCATCGACGCGACAAAGCGCGACGCCGTGCTTGTCCTCACCCGCCAACCCGACGGGTCCATGGCAGAAACCGGCCGCTATCCCCTCCCCCCCTACGGCACCATCGACACAGCCCAATACATCGCCGCCAACATCATCCCCCAAATCCTCACCCCCAAACTCACCAACCCCTAAAACAATAAATGAGCCTGCGCCAAACGGCAGACTCATTTTATTTTTTTACCATACGGTGTAAAAATTGGCTCAAGCCAAAATTACGGTACATTGCGTCTCCGTTAGGAGACAAATATTGTAGCGCAGGGCGACAGCCCTGGGTGGGCATGAATTGTTATTTATTATGGTGTCGGAGCGGAGCCTGCCGGAGCGTTCGATAATGCTAACCGTGATACAGAAATTACGGTACATTACGGCGCATTATTGATTAAAATAGGTGGACCGCAACGCGGTCTAATACGGTAGGCACGGGCGAAAGCCCGTGTTTCTATCGCATCACGGAGGTTCGACTGCGGCCGCAGTCGAATAAAAACATCTCATCATAACATGGGCTTGCGCCCATGCCTACCATATGCCGCTTCTGTCAAAAAACACATTGTGCATCGTGCAATTTCACAATCCGGAGGATTCTTTGCTTTGGCAAAGCGCTTTGCGATTAGTTTTCCTGCCGGGAGGATGGTGTCCATTATTGAAAAAAGGTGAGCAAAAATATTGCTCACCTTATCTAAAACAGAGTATTTAGCTTAGAAATTGTGCCTGTCGGGGAGGATTCAGGGAATCATCACGTTTTTCACATTGCTACCTATTTTTTCTCTTTTTTCACATGATTGGCTTCAGGGAGATGGCGTAGCCGCCGCCGGGGGCAGCTTTCATTTTGAGTTTGGTCTTGGCGCTCACTTTTTTCTTGGTGATTTTGTAGGCCTGGGGGTTGGTGGCATAGTGGGCGTCGGGGGCATCGGCATATATCGTGGCCTCGTATTTCTTGTCGCCGTCGAGGAAAGCGAGGTCGAGGGTCGATTCATGGCCGTCTTCGCCGGCGGTGCATCCTACAAACCAGTCGTCGGTGCCTTTTGCTTTACGGGCGGCCACGATGTAGCGACCCGGCTCGGCTTCCAGATATTTGCTCTCGTCCCAGTCCACGGCCACATCCTTGATAAACTGGAAGGCGTCGAGATAGCGGTTGTACACCTCGGGCACGTCGGCGGCCATTTGCAGAGGGCTGTACATCGTGACATACAGTGCGAGCTGACGGGCAAGCGTGCTGTTGACATGTCCGTTGCCGTCGGGGTTGACGGTTTTCATATCCATTTCGAAGATGCCGGGGGTGTAGTCCATCGGGCCGCCTTGCAGGCGGGTGAAGGGGAGCACGGTGGTGTGGAAAGGCTTGTTTCCGGCAAAGGCTTCGTATTCGGTGCCGCGCGCGCTTTCGTTGCCGATAAGGTTGGGATAGGTGCGGCAAAGGCCGGTGGGGCGCACTGCCTCGTGGGCGTTTACCATGATTTTGTGCTTTGCGGCTTCGATCACGGCATAGAGATAGTGGTTGTTGAGCCACTGGCCGTAGTGGTGCTCGCCGCGCGGAATCATATTTCCAACATATCCGCTTTTCACGGAGTTGTAGCCATACTTGTTCATCAGATTGTAGGCGGCTTCCATATGACGCTCGTAGTTGCGGACAGAGCCGGAGGTCTCATGGTGCATCATGAGTTTCACGCCCTTGGATTGCGCGTAGTTGTTGAGCATTTCGATGTCGAAGTCGGGATAGGGAGTCCGGAAATCGAACACATAGTCCTTGGAATGTCCGAACCAGTCTTCCCAGCCGATGTTCCAGCCCTCGACAAGCACCTGGTCGAAGCCGTGCTCGGCGGCGAAGTCGATATATTTTTTCACATTTTCGTTGTTGGCGGCGTGCTTGCCATGGCAGCCCGTAGCCGAGTAGTCATGATTGTCAATCTTGACCGACGGAGCATTTGTATAGCTCCATTCTTGCGGGCCGGCAATCATTTCCCACCATACGCCGACATATTTCACGGGTTTGATCCACGAAGTGTCGTCGTAGGCGCAGGGGTCGTTGAGGTTGAGGATAAGGTTGGAAGCCAGCATGTCGCGGGCATCGTCGCTCACCATCACAGTGCGCCATGGCGAATGGCAGGGTGTTTGGAGATGGCCTTTGTTGCCCTGGGCGTCGGGAGTGAGCCATGACTCGAACACCATGTTTTTGTCGTCGAGGTTGAGGTGCATGCACGAGTAGTCGACCAGCGCGGCCTCGTGGATATTGATGTACAGGCCGTCGTCGGTCTTCATCTGCAAGGAAGTCTGCACGCCCGTGGGAGAGAACTGTGTCTGGGAGGCGTTGCTGCATATCGCACCGGCCATCTTGCCGCGTATTTCAGAGAGGCGGCTTTCGGTGTAGTCGTATTCCTGAGTGTCGTAGTCGCCGGCAATCCACCATGCAATATGGTCGCCCGCCATGGCAAACTGCGAGTGCTCGTCCTTGATAATGAAATAGGTGAGCACGCCATCCTGGGGAAATTCATATCGGAAGCCGATGCCGTCGTCATATACACGGAAGCGGATATTCATCTTGCGGTAGCATCGGGGCTGGTCCATCTTCACAAGCAATTCATTATAATTGTTGCGTATGTCCTTGTTTTCGCCCCACACGGGTTGCCAAGTCTCGTCGAATGACGAAGTCTCGACTCCGGTCTGGCAAAAACCGTCCATCATGTCGGGGCCGTCGGCCAGTTCAAGGCCGAGTTTCGACGGAAGTACTACGGGCTTGCCTTTATATGAGACAGAGTAGACAGGGATGCTGTCGACCACCTCGGCGGTGAGGGTTATCACGCCCGATGGCGAGGAAATCTGAGCGGCATGAGCGTCGGAAAAGGCGAGGCTCACGCCTGCCATGGCAAAAGCCATGGCAGACAAAGCGTTATATTTCATTGATTATTAGTTTATTATTTCGAAAGCCTTACTATTTTGCAACCGTGAGCGTCAACATTGGCTGTGAGCGACGATGCTGTGCCTTCGTCGGCGTGTTTCCACATGTCGCGCACTTTGTACTCGCCCGAGAGGCCCAGGTCGGCGAAATCCACCGACATGCCTTTGGCGCTGTCGTCGCGGTTGAAGAAGCCGACGATATAGTCGCCGTTCGACATCTGGCCGTACCAAATCTGGTTGTCGGGATCATTGAGTTTGTCGCTTAGCGGCTTGCCCACGAAGCGGTCGGTGTTGAGCGCGAGCAGTTCGGCGTTTTGGTAGAATTTCACATTGTCGCCGATGGTGTTGTACTGGTCGGCAACAGTGACGGGGCCACCGGCCATGAGCTGAAGCGACACCACCGTTTCCTTTTCGGCGTCGGAGCCGAAAGTGTTCAGGCGGATAAAGTCGCCGTCGAGTATCACATTTTCGCGTCCGGCGATGTGCGACCAGTAGGTGAAGCCGTCGAACATGTTCATGCAGTTGGGCCAGGTGGTATAAGATTTGCCTTTGTCGGCAGCCGAGCAGTGCCACCAGCCGCCGCCTGCCGTATCGGCTACGATGCGCACCATGTTGCCGTATTTTGCCTCGACTTCGGCATCGTTGTAGAGATGGGGCATTACAAGCGAGGTGAAGATGTCGTACTTTTTGGCGGCCTCGGCTATGTAATTGAGGGCGCGGGCATATGATTCACGACCATAGCCATGACCTACGACACCGATATTGCGGTCCTTGCCATCTTCATACCACGAAAGGAAGTCCATGCGGATATATTCGATGCCGAGCTCTTTGTAATGCTTGAAGAAACCGTCGATATATTCCTTGCAACCGGGGTTTTCGGCCACGGCCCAGTTGAACCACATATTGTCGGTGGACGGGTTCATTATAGATGTGGAGCCATTCCAGTAAAGGCCGCCGAAGGTGAATTCCGTGCCTTCGATTTTGGTCTCGCGCGGGCCATGAAGCCAGAGGGGATTGTCGTACACGCCCACTTTCAGGCCTCTTTCCTTGCATTTGGCCACAAGGTCTTTGAGAGCCATGGAGCCGTAGTGGGTCATATATCCCGTGGCGTCGTTGGCAAGCATGGGGATAAATCCGTCGGTGCACACCATGTCGTAGCCATAAGGCTTGAGGTCGGTGGCCACCCAGTCGATTATCTTGTCCCATTCTTCGGCCGTGATATCCATGTCGGCATTTGCAATACCCTGCTGCTCACGGGTGTAGCAGTATTCATACACGCTCCAGTAGAGCGGAGCCTTGTATTTGTGTATTCCTGAAACCTCGGGGAGCTCGGGAAGCTCGTATTTGGGCGGATAGCGCATTTCGTAGTAGTCGTCGTTGGCACAACCGGCGAGGATTGTAGCCGAAAGAGCGGCTGCAAGTATATTCATTTTTTTCATATTCTATGGATAAAAGATTTTCAGTCGAGATATTTGGCCTTGATGGTCATGGCCTTGATATTGAGGGTGATTTGGTATTTGCCTTCTTTCACCACTTTCCACTTGTCGTCGGGGTCGGCGGTATAAACCATGTCGGGGGCTGCGACGCCGTTTTCCGATATTTCCACATCGGCGGCCGACGGGCGATAGAAAGGCGCGGAAAAGTCCTTTTTGGTGCAAGCCTTCATGGCGCCGAGGCGGAGAGTGCCGGTCCAGGTGTATTCACCGTCGACACCGTCGACCGGAGTAAGCTCCGTGGCATCGTCGAGGCTCCAGCCTCCGGCGGTGGCGTCACCGATCATGTAGAGAGGAGCGACGATAGTGGCGCTTTCGAGATATTCGGCATTGAATGTCATGTCGGCCATATTGAAGGTGAGGCGATATTTGCCGGCTTTTACGATTTTCCATTGGTCGTCGGGGTCGGTGGTAAATACCATCGTGTGGTCGGCTACCCCGTTCTCTGATATCTCGCAGTTGGCCGATGCAGGACGATAGAAGGGCGCGGAGAAATCTTTTGTGACGCAAGCCTTCATCGTGCCTTCTTTGAGGACGCCTTCCCACACATAGAGGTTTTCTGTGTCGGTGGCAATCTCGGTAGCGTCGTCGAGGCTCCATCCGCCGGCGGTGGCCTCGCCTATCATGTAGAGCGAGGGCAGAAGCTCGGGGGCATTGTCGAGGAATTCGGCGTCGAATGTCATGTCGGCGGTGTTGAATGTGAGGCGATATTTACCGGCCACGGTCACGAGCCATTGGTCGTCGGGCGACTCGGTGAACACCATCTCGTGTGAAGCGACACCCTTGTCGGACACTTCGCAATTGGGCGTGGACGGACGATAGAACGGCGCGCCGAAATCTTTCACCTCGCTTGCCTTGAATGTGCCACGGCCGAGTTCGCCTTCCCACACGAAAAGGTTATCGTTGCCTGCGGCGGCTTCAATCACGGTGGCGGCATCCCAGCTCCAGCCTCCGTCGGTGGCCTCGCCTATCATGAACAGGCGCGCAGCGGGTTTAAATTCGCCGATGTATTCGGCGGCGATGGTCCAGTTTTCAAGGTCGAAGGTAAGGCGATAGATGCCCGATTCGGCAACCACCCACTTGTTGTCGGGGCTTACGGAGTGAACGAAGGCATCGGATTCGACACCATTTTTGTCGATTTTGACACCGTTGGATTCCGGACGGATGAAAGGTGCGTCCCAAGAGCCGGATATTGTGCACACTTTGATTTCGCCGGCTGCGATCTCGCCTTCGTAGACAAAGATGAAATCGGATTTTTTCTCCATGGGCAAGAAATTCCAATCGGAGAATGTGCCAACTATGTAAAGCTCGTCGGTGACGATGGGCTCAATCACGGGAGCGTCCTGGTCGCGGACAAAGGCGGCGCTCATGGTCCAGTTGCGCAGGTCGAAGCGCAGGTTGTAGACACCGGCTTCCGACACCTTCCATTTGTCGTCGGGGTCGCCGGCGTGCATCTTGAATGTCTCGTCGGTCAATCCTTCTTTGCCTATTATCTGGCCGGCATTGAGCGGACGGATAAAGGGATTGTCCCAGCTGCCTTTTGCAAGGCAAAGTTTCATCTCGCCGGCATTGAGCGGACCTTCCCATGTGAACACAAGCGGGTCCTCGTCGGTGGGGTTCAGAGCAGTGGGCGCGTCGATGCTCCAGCCGTTGGGGGTGGCGTCGCCCACCATATAGAGCGTGGATGTCTTGATGGGCAGATTTCCGTCGATTATAATCAGTTCTTTCTCCCCGTCGCATCCCGCAAGGACGGCAAGCATGATAAATGCCGACAGGATTGAGAATATATTTTTAAAATTCATGGTTTCTTATTTTTTGATGTTATTATCGGCCATAACCCGGATTCTGCACAAGGATGGGGTTGGAGTTGAGGATTGTGCGGGTGATGGGAATATAGCGGTGTGATTGTCGGCATCGGGATTTTTGTCCCACCAGCGGCCGGTGTTGAACTTGCCGAAGCGGACAAGGTCGATGAGGCGGCGGCTTTCGGCGAAGAATTCACGGCCCCATTCGGCAAGCATCTCGGCCTCGTCGAAGCGTACTTTGCCTTCTGGCGAGTAGAGCACGTCGTCGAGCGCGTCGGAGGGATAGTTGCGCTTGCGCACGGAGTTGAGCAGTTTTGCCGCGCCGTTGCGGTCGCCGGCTCGCAGCTTGCACTCGGCCAAGGAGTAGATCACTTCGGGAAGACGGATTTCGGTATAGTCGCTTTCGAGCTGATTTTCATCGTTGTCGTCGTAGAAAGGATATTTCACGAAATGCCATCCTGAATTGTGGTCGCCGTTCATCAGCTTGCTATCTTTGTCGGAAGGCCATTTGTCGGGAGCCATAGATTGGAATTTGCCCACGGCGTCGCGGATATAGAGGTCGTAGGGCTGCTCGGGAGCACGGAGACGCTTGGTGGCGCCGGTTTCCTTGTCCTTATATTCAAGATATCCGAACAGGAACATGCCCTCGCGGCGGCTCTTGCCGAGGTTGGCATAGAGTTTCATGCGCTCGTCGCCGGGATATTTGCGGAAATTCTGCACGGGCATGCCGAGCTCGTAATCGTAGAGGTTGCCGTCGAGGTCGTAGCTTGGCGAAGCGGCATATTTGGTGTTGTGGCCCACGCCCGATTTGGTATCGTTGAAGAAATCGGCGGCTTTGGCGGGCACGGTCCAGCCATAGGTGTCGCCGTCGTACTGCCAGTGGGTGTAGCCCTTGGATGCGGGGAATCCGAAGATTACTTCGTCGCAGTTGTCGTTGTCCCAGTCGAAGGCGGCGTCCCAGCGGTCGGCCACGGCATAGTCGCCATACACTCCGTCGAGGATATCCTGCGCCACGGCGGCACAGTCGACATAATGGTCTTCGCCCACATACACCTCGGCATTGAGGTAGAGGCGCACCAGCAAAGCGGCGGCGGCAGCCTGAGTCCACTGGCCTTGAATCGACGAGTTGGTGCCGAGGCCGGTTTTCTTGATGAGCAGGCCGGTGCAGTCTTTAAGCTCGGTTTCGATGAAGGTGAACACATCTTTGGGAGCGGCCTGCGGATTGTTGGGCATGTCGCTGTAAGTGGTCACCAGGGGCACATTGCGGAATGCGTCGAGCAAGCGGATATAGAACCATGCACGCAGAGCGCGGCACTGGGCTTTGAGGTTGTCGAATTCAAGCTGTGTGAAGCCGAAGCGTTCGGGAGTGAATTTGTTGAGGTCCTCGATCACGAGGTTGCACTGCATTATGCCTTGGAAGCAGCCGTTCCATTCGGTCTGGGCTTCGCCGAGGTCGTCGACGGTCCATGTATGATAGTGGAGACGTTCCCATTTGCCGCCGTCGTACCACCAACCGTCGCGCGTGGGGGTGATGAGCTGGTCGGCGGTGAGCTCGTTGAGGACGTGGCGGCTGCCGATGCTCCAGAACGCATGTTCGAAGGGGCGGAACGTGGCGCGGATTACGTCCATTTTCGTATTGTAGTAGTTTTCAGACCCGACTTGGTCGTAGAGCGTCTCGTCGAGGTCGGTGCAGGCTCCGAGCGATACTGCCGCAGCTGCTGCCACTGCTATATTTTTAAGAAATTTCATTTCTGATGGGATTTAAGGATTAGAAATCAACCTGCACGCCGGCAATGAACTGGCGGGTAGAGGGATAGTAGGAGCGGCCGCCCTGTGCTCCGGGCTCGAGGCCGTTTACCTGATACGACGACGGATCCACGCCGCTGAATTTGGTGATGGTGAACACGTTTTTCACTGTTCCGAATACTCTCACACGGTCGAGGAAGCGGCAATTGCGCAGCGGAAGCGTATAGCCCAGCGTGAGCATGTCGAGTTTGAAATAGTCGCCTTTTTCAAGGAAGTAGTCGCTAACAACGGGGGCAGTGTTGGGCGAGATGTCGAAGTTTTTGCCGTAGGCTTTTTTCAGCACGTTGCCGTTGAAGTTACGCGTTCCGTAATAGAAGTCGTGGATGTTGAAGATGTCGTAGCCGAAAGCTCCGCGGAAGAAGAGCGAGAGGTCGAAGTTGCGGTAGCGGAAGTTGTGGCTGGTCGACATTGTGAACTTGGGCATGCCGTTGCCTACGATTGTGCGGTCTTCGTCGGTGGCCTGCGAGGCTTGGATTATGTCGCCATCCTTGTCGTAGACGAGCCAGTTGCCGTCGGAGGTGATTCCGGCATAACGCCACATGTAGAAGTTGCCGAGCGACTTGCCTTTTTCGATGCGCTGGAGATTGTAGAAGGGATAGGGGTCTTCGGTGCCGCACACATTGTAATAATCCTGTCCGACATACTGCGAGTTGCTGAACTCTACGAATTTGTTGCTCATCACCGTGCCCACCACGCCGAAGCTGTAAGAGAAGTCTTTGGTGTCGACCACGTTGAAGTTCACGTCGAATTCAAAACCGGTATTTTTCATCGTGCCCACGTTTACGAAGGTCTCGTCGTGGATATTCGGCGGCACGGGCACCTTGTAGTTGCCGAGGAGGTCCTGCTGGCGACGGTTGAAATAGTTCAACGAACCGTATATGCGATTGTTGAGCACGGAGAAGTCGAGGCCCACGTTCCAGTTCTTGCCTTTTTCCCATTTGAGGTCGGGGTTGACGTTTTTGCCGGGCCCCCACACCTGGAAGTATTTTCCATTGTAGAAATAGTAGCCGAAGCCGCTCATGGTGTTGATGGAAAGATAGCTTCCGAAATCCTGGTTGCCTGTCACGCCGTAGTCGGCACGGATTTTCAGGTCGTTGATCCAGTCGATGTCTTTCATAAATGATTCCTGGGAGATGCGCCAGCCGGCCGACACGGCGGGGAAATTACCCCATTTGTGATTCTGTCCGAATTTCGACGAACCCTCGTGGCGCAGCGACGCTGTGAAAAGATATTTGCCGTCGAAGTCGTAGCTTACGCGGCCGAAGAACGCGATGAGCTTGGCATCGTTCTTGTAGCTGCCCATCATCACCTCGCCTTCTTCCTTGGCCCATTCGCCCGAACCGAGGTTGTCGGCGCCGAGGCCGTCGTTGGGGAAGTCTTTATTCTCGGCATTGAATCCGGAGTATTGCGAGTATTGATAGGAGTAGCCGGCCATAGCCTTTATGTTGTGCTTGTCGGCAATGGTGGTGCTGTAATTGGTGAGCCATTCGAGCACATATTGGCGCTCTTTCGAGTACGAACGGCTTGCCACGCCGTCGTGGCCGTCGTTGATGGAGTTGGTGCTCGTGGAGGGGCGGAAGTAAGAGTTGTTGTTGCTGTACTGGTGGTCGGCAAACATCACCTGGGTTGTGAGGCGGTGGTTGCTTTCGCCATCTTTGGCAAGGAGGGGAAGGAGATTGAGTTTGAGGGTGCCGTCCCAGTCGAGGAGCTTGGTGTCGGCATGGTCTTTTTCGAGTTTCTGACGCTCCACGGGGTTGCTGCCCACGATTTGTCCATAGAAATTATAGTATTGGGCAGGGTTCTCGGGATTCATGAGCGGAGTGGTCGGGTTGGCTTCGAGGGCATCCTTGAACACGCTCCAGTCGGCATTGTCGCGGTAGATGATACGCGGAGCCACATTAAGGTTGATTGTAAACAGGCCGCCTTTGGTGGTGTGCATCACCGAGGCGCGCGCGCCGTATTCCTCGCGGTTGGAACGCAGGTCGATACCGTTGGCGTCGCGGTAGTCGGCGCTCACGCGATAGTTGCTTCTGTCATTGCCGCCGCTCACTGTGAGTGTGTGCTGCATGGTAAAGCCGGTGCGCGACACGGCGTCGAACCAGTCGAGGTTGCCGCCAAGGTCCACGCCACGGTCGCCCCAGCCGAGGCGCACGTCGCGGAAGTCCTGCGCGCTCATCATGTCGAGTTCCTTTTTCACCACGTCCCATGCCAGGGTGCCGGAATAGGAGGTGTGGGTGTTGCCGTCCTTGCTGCCTTTTTTGGTGGTGACAACGATTACGCCGTTTGAGCCGCGCGTGCCGTAGATGGCCGATGCCGCGCCGTCTTTAAGGATATCGAAAGAAGCGATGTCGTTGGGGTTGATGTTGGTGAGGTTGCCACCGGGCACGCCGTCGATCACAATCAGAGGACCGAGGCCGGCCGAACGCGACGACACGCCGCGAATCTGGATGCTCGCCTGGTTGTTGGGGTCGCCGGCTCCGGTGTTGGTGATGGACACGCCGGGCACCTTGCCTTGAATCATCATCGACGGGTCGAGCGAGCTTACGGTGAGGAAGTCTTTTTCGCTCACGTGCGATATAGCCGAGGTGAGTTCTTTCTTATCCATAGTGCCGTAACCGATCACTACTACCTCGTCGAGCACCTCGGAATTTTCAACAAGTGTAACGTTGATGTTTTTTCTGCCGTTTACAGCCACATCGGCGGGCTTGTAGCCCACATATGTAAATCGGAGTGTGGCTTTGGCGTCGACAGCGATGCCGTAGTTACCGTCAATGTCGGTAATCGTGCCTGTTTTGGCTCCGGCCACCGTGACACTGACACCTATCAGCGGCTCTCCTGTCGAATCGCTGACCGTACCCGTAACGTTTATCTGCTGCGCCGACATGGTGAGTGTCGAGAGCGCCAGCAGCATAAAAGCACGGATTTTCAATGGTAGAGTTAACTTTTCCATTTTCGTGATATTAGTTTTTTAATTGGTTTCTGACCGCAAAGTTATGTTCATGTCGCACACATGTCAATGCCAAGTACTCAAAAAGTAGTGATTTTCAACGATAACACCACTGAAAATCAGCAGTTTGCTTCAAAAATAGCGGTCGAAATATATAGTGATTTTAGACTGGTCTCACGGTGAAAAATGTAGTGCGTTTTGAGACAATATGTATGTCTCATCAGAATGTTAATGCTTTGAGCGTATGGACGCACGGCTCGTGCAATGCGGTTCAAATAAGGGTGTATCACAGAATCGCGTAGCGATTCAAGAGAGTAGCCGTGGGTGAGGGCGTGGCGAAGCCTCGACCGAACCCACGGAAAAAGGTTGTCGGCAACCGGGGATTTGGAGCGGAGGCCGGCCGGAGCGTTCGATTATGCCAACCGTGGTGCAGAACGCTACGCTCCAATACCGCGTTTGATTTGCATCTGCCCCCCCAGCATGTCGGCTTCGCCGGCCATACGGGGCTAACATCAAGCGTCACGGCTTTGCCGTGATTATACATACCATATAATCCCGGCTATCAATACATTTTTTTATTACGAAATACTTGACGTAATTATTGATTACGACTGTCGTCCGATTTTGGCAACTTCGGATTCGAGCCGGTTGCGGTCGCCCTTGGCTTTATTTCGCACTTTCGTACGATAATTATATATGGTGGTGAGGGAATATCTCAAAAATTTTGCTATTATGTCGCTGTCGGTGATTCCAAGGCGGATAAGGGCAAAAATCCTCAACTCGGTGTTGAGCGTCCCTGCCTTCTTCGGCACGATGGCCTCCTCGGGCAAAAGCAAAGCATTGAAATCCTCGACAAACGTCGGGAACAGGTT
Organism: Muribaculaceae bacterium; assembly: GCA_009775125.1. Classification (GTDB taxonomy): domain Bacteria; phylum Bacteroidota; class Bacteroidia; order Bacteroidales; family Muribaculaceae; genus CAG-873. Next base: position 91,055 of record VSPD01000003.1, read on the forward strand.
CAAGAATGTCTTGTCGAACTGGTCGTAAAATGCTTTAAGCTCGTCCTCGACGGCTTTTGTCGATTTCACCAGTTTTTTAAGGTCGTCGTATTTTGCGCTGTTCACGAGCTTGGCTATCGACTTCCGGTAGGTTTCGAGCATCTCGATGTGCTGCAACGACTGGTCCATATACTGGCATATATACACCTCTTTCAATTCCGAAATCTCGGCAATCGCGCTGTAAGCCTCCTGCAATTTATTGTTCGAATGAAGCAATTGGCGGTTCAGCTCGTTCAGCTTGTCGTTGGTTTCGGTAAGGCGCAGGTTCAGTTCATTGAGGCGATTGTTTGAGGCGGTGAGCTGTGTGTTCAGCTCGCTCAATTTGTTGTTGGCCTCCTCCACTTTCCGGCGGCCGTCGGCGATTTTCAGCATCTGCTTGCGCATATAGAACAAAAGCAGAATAAGCACCACCGACAATACTGTTATAATTAATATGGTGCGCTCTAATGTCTTTTTCTGATTGTGAACGGTCTCGACATATATCCGGTTTATCATCGGATAGGAGTCGTTGAGCTCTATGGTCCTTTGCCGGGAATTGCTCTTTGCCGCATCGTCAACAGCTATTGTGAGAAAACGGTAGGCGCGTTCAAGGTCGCCCTCCTGATAGAGCAACAGGGCCAACTGGCGAAGCGACACATATTCCCTTACCGCCGTTTTCATGTCGGATATGGCCGAAATCAACAACTGCTTCTTTTGGTTCTCACGGTCGTTAAGCCGCTCATAGGATTCCGACAGCGTATAGGCGCATATGGCCAGTTCGTGTTCCGACAGGTTGTTCTCTTTTATGAATCCTTCAAGCAATGTCAGGGCCTCTTTCGGACGGCCGTGCACATTCAACTGGTCGGCCTTGACAAGGACATGGAACACCGACGACGGGTCGTTGACGCTAAGAAGCGAATCACGGAATTCGTCGGTAAGCCTTCCGTAATGCTCTCTCTCGGCAGGGTACACGGCAAAATCTTCGAGATTTCCGTAGAGATTGCGCTTGGTATGGAAATAATATGCGTGAAGATAATCGGGCAGCGCGTCGTAAGACACCGAGTCGACAACAGCCAGCGACTCGTGATACATGCCCACCAGACTCAATATGTTGGCCTTGTTCAGCATCGCGTTCAACACCAGGTTATTGTCGCCGATCTTATGAGCCAGCGACAACCGGCGCTGAGCCATTACATACGCGGAGTCGGAGTTGAAAGAATGATAATTGCCAAATAGCTCACCCATAATATCGAATCTGGCCCTGTCGTCCGTTGCCTTCGACAGGCTGTCGTGCAATTCTTTCAACACCGTCTCTCTCTGTTTGAGATACATTTCACGGTCGGATATAGCCTCATCCAACCGGTTCAGCAATGAATCAGTCGAATTATGCCCAACGGCCCAAAAAGCGGGTGAAAAAGCAATGGTAATAAATATAAGGACAAACAAGCGATGTATCATTCCGAAGGCAAAGATAATAAATATTTTTTCATCAAAAAAATTGTTAATAGTTAAATTTGTGTATAAATATATGTTAATTTCATGCTTTATCAAATCTTTACTCTTTCTGAATTTTCCATTTCCATGGTGTCGAATATCTACATTTTTCAAAAGATAAAAATACTCAATTCGCTGCATGTCAACACTATATTATAATTTTATTTCTACATTCCCGGTCTCGACATGTTGCTGTTTTTATAAATTATGCTATCTTTGTGCAAAATCTTAAATCCAATCATAATCATGACTCCAAAAATTTCTGCCTGGAAAAAACAAAGCATCGCCGCGCTGTCGATTCTATTCGCGGGATGCGGCGCGTATGCCCAAACTAATCCGCAGGCAAATCCCGACGCAACGGTTGTGTCGGGAAACGCCCGTTTCACCGTACTCACCCCCGAAATGATTCGTATCGAATACAGCGACAAGGGCGTGTTTGAAGATAAAGCCACGTTCGCCGTGGTAAACCGCAATCTCGACGTGCCGGCGTTCGAGAAGAAGGAAGACGACACTTTCCTTTACATCAACACCGACAAACTTTCCTTGAAATATCGCAAGGATTCGAAGATTGAAACCGACCCGGCATCGTCGCAAAATCTGATTATCACATTAAATAATAACGGCACCGTATGGTATCCCGGCAAGCCGGACTCCATGAACCTCAAAGGCACCACCCGCACTCTCGACCGCAGCGACGGCGACAACAAGCGCAAGGAACTCGAAAATGGCCTTGTGTCGCGCTCCGGATGGGCCGTAATCGACGATTCCTGGGCCACGAAACGCGCCGACGGCAGCCACTCGTTCGCCCTCGCGCCCAATGAAGAAATCGGCTACGACTGGCAAACCGGCCGTACCGACCCCGACGCCCTCGACATCTACTTCCTCGGCTACGGCCACGACTACAAGAAAGCGCTTTCCGATTTCACAAAAATAGCAGGAAAAATTCCCCTGCCTCCCGCCTACGTTTTCGGATACTGGTACAGCAAATACGCCTCGTACACGTCTGACGACTATCGCAACATCATGTCCGACCTTGAGAAAAACGACATCCCCTGCGACGTGATGATTCTCGACATGGACTGGCACTGGAACGGCGACAAAACCGAGTCCGGCGGCCGTGGCGGATGGACCGGCTGGAGCTGGAACACCAACCTCATACCCGACGCCAAAACCCTGCTCGGCGACATTCATGCCAAAAATTTCAAAATAGGCCTCAACCTTCACCCTGCCGACGGCGTCACCAAATCTGAATCGCCCGAATATTTCGCCGCCATGAACGAATCGCTCAAAGGCAAATATGGCGACGAAAATAACATCCCCTGGGTGCTCGACAACACCGATTTCACCAAGGCATTCACTTCCACCATCCTCCGCGACCACGAAAGCGAAGGCGTCGACTTCTGGTGGCTCGACTGGCAGCAACACCTCACAAGCAAATTCACCGAAGGCCTCGGCGAGACTTTCTGGTGCAACCATGTGTTCTTCAACGACATGGCCAAGAACCGCCCCGACGTGCGCCCTGTAATCTTCCACCGCTGGGGCGGCCTGGGATGCCACCGCTACCAGATCGGCTTCTCCGGCGACGCCAAAATCAACTTCCCCACCCTCGCCTTCCAGCCCTATTTCACCGCCACAGCCTCCAACGTGGGCTACGGCTACTGGGGCCACGACCTCGGCGGACACCTTATGACCAAGAATGTCGACGCCAACGACCCCGAACTCGTGCTGCGCTGGCTCCAGTTCGGCGTGTTCACCCCCATTTTCCGCACCCATGCCACCAAAGACAACCGCATCGAACGCCAAATCTGGAAATTCCCCAACTTCCCCTCCATGCGTGAGGCCGTGAAACTCCGCTACGCTCTTTTCCCCTACATCTACACCATGGCGCGCGAAACCTACGACACCGGCGTGTCGCTCTGTCGTCCGCTCTACTACGATTACCCCGAAGACGACGAGGCTTACGCCTTCGAAAACGAATACATGTTCGGCAACGACATACTCGTAGCCCCCATCACCGAACCTGCCGTCGACGGAATCAGCACCGCAAAAATATGGTTCCCCGAAGGCGCATGGTGGAGCGCGTCGACAAACGAGCTCATCGAAGGCCCGTGCATAAAAACGATGAAATTCACCGCCGAACAGATCCCCTATTTCTTCAAGCAAGGAGCAATGATTCCGTTCAACCCCGAGTCGGTGAAGAATGTAACCGAGCATCCCGACCACATGATTATCAACGCCGTGGCAGGTAAAGACGGCTCCGGCCTCATCTACGAAGATGGCGGAAACACCCCTGACTACGCCGACAATTTCGCCACCACAAAGATGGAATCCAAAACCTCGGGCAATACCGACGAATACACCATCGCTCCGCGCCAAATCACCGGCAAAGTCAACGGCCTCAAAGACGCCCGCTCCTACACTTTCCGCATCTACAACACCGACCGTCCCCAAAGCGTGGCCATTTCCGGCAAGAAAATCGACGCCTCCAAATACACCTACGATCCCGCCACCCGCACCCTCGTCGTAGCCACCCCCTCCGCCAAATGCTCCGCTCCCCTCACCCTCACCGTAAAGCACTGATACCCATCACATAATACCCCAAAGGGACGCACCACCATGCGTCCCTTTTTCATGTGGCTTTATACACATTTCACAATTCAGACACAGCCGATTAATGCATTAATACGCTCACGCCGCATTGCGTCTCCGTTAGGAGACAAATAATGTAGCGCAGGGCGACAGCCCTGGGTATCACGGAATGAAATAAATACCGGTATTGGAGCGAGCGACAGCGTAGCGTTCTGCGTCACGGTTGACATTTTCGGACGCACGAGCCGTAAGTCCCTACCTTTGGTATTTTGACACACCATCATTTTATTATTTCACAATCCGGAGAATAGTGTTCCTACCGGGTGGATTTACCCCCTGCCTGGCGGACCGCAACGCGGTCGAATACGGTAGACACGGGCAAAAGCCCGTGTTTCTAACGCATCACGGAGGTTCGACTGCGGCCGCAGTCGAATATAATCACATTTTCACCGGGTGCCCGTCTTTCGGAGGGCTTTATATTTGATTATTCTTACTATTATTTGTAATTTTGCAGAAGAATTGGCAAATATGATAAAAACTACGACATATCCCCCCTCGATTGAGGCAAAAATTGGCTTTTCGGCCGTGAGGGAGATGGTGGCGGCATGTTGTGTGTCGCCGCTTGGCCGCAGGCGTGTCGAGGAAATGACGTTCTCGCCCGACTTCGACACTGTGGACTCACGCATCGGCGCCGTTGCCGAGATGATGGCTATTATTACCTCCGGAGAGGCCTTCCCGCTAAATCACGTCTACGACCTCGAGCCGCAGATACGCTCGCTCCGAGCCGCCGGCAGCCATATCGGCGAGGCCGACGCCCTGCGCCTGCGCAACTCGCTGGCTACGGCATCTGACATAGCATCTTTCTTCGCAACCCATACTTCCGACGACGGCACTCCTGAATTCCCGCGCCTCGCTGTCACGGCATCTCGCATTGGCGAACTCCACCGCCCCGTGGCGGCCATCGACCGCATCGTCGACCGCACCGGCATTGTCAAGGACACGGCGTCCCCCGAACTCGGGCGCATACGCTCGGCAATAGCCTCGATGTCGGGCACAATCAACTCGGTGATGCGCCGGGTGATGTCGCGCGCCGTAAACGAAGGCTATCTCGAAGCCGACGCCTCGCCCTCGGTGCGCGACGGCCGACTGGTCATACCCGTGGCTCCGATGAACAAGCGTCGCATCCCCGGCATTGTTCACGATGAGTCGGCATCAGGAAAAACTGTTTTTATCGAGCCGGCCGAAGTGGTGGAAGTGAACAATCGCCTGCGCCAGCTCCAGCTCGACGAACGCCGCGAGATCCTGCGCATCCTCGTCGAACTCGCCGACGTGCTGCGCCCCTATATGCCGCAGATGCTCGACGCCGTCGACACCCTCGCCGACTTCGACTTTATCCACGCCAAAGCGCGGTTTGCCATCGACACCGACGCCTCCGTGCCACATATCATCGACGGTATGCAGCTCGAACTCTACCGCGCCTGCCACCCCGTGCTGCAAGCCTCGCTTCGCCGTCAAGGCAAAGAGATAGTGCCGCTCGACATACGCCTTACCCCCGAGCAAAGAATACTCGTTATATCCGGTCCCAACGCCGGCGGCAAATCCGTGGCCCTCAAAACGGTGGCCATCGTGCAATACATGCTCCAATGCGGACTGATGCCATCAGTGGCCGAAAACTCGCATTTCGGCATTGTCGACGGCATAATGGTCGACATAGGCGACGACCAGAGCATCGAGGACGACCTCTCCACATACAGCTCCCACCTGCGCAACCTCCATCAGTTCCTGCTGCGAGGCACCGACCGCACCATCGTGCTCATCGACGAATTCGGCTCGGGCACCGAGCCGCAGATGGGCGGCGCCATAGCCCAGGCCGTGCTCGAAGAATTCAACCGCAAAGGCATGTGGGGCATCGCCACGACACACTTCCACAACCTCAAACAGTTCGCCTCCGAGACCCCCGGCCTCGTCAACGGTTCCATGCAGTACGACCGCCAGAAGATGCGTCCCCTTTTCCGCCTCTCCATCGGCTCGCCCGGCAGCTCGTTCGCCCTTGAAATAGCCCGCACCACCGGGCTTCCCGACGCCATTGTGAAAAAAGCCGAGGAAATAGCCGGCAGCGACCTCGTCAACCTCGACCGATACCTGCTCGACATAGCCCGCGACCGCCGCTACTGGGAAAACAAGCGCATGGCGATACGCCAGAAGGAGAAGAAAATCGACGATGTGCTCACCCGATCCGAGACCGATGCCGAGGAGCTGCGCCGCTCGCGCCGCGAAATCCTCGACGACGCCCGCCGTCAGGCCAAGGAAATAATCGAAGGCTCTAACGCCGCCGTGGAGCGCACAATCCACGACATACGCCGCGCCCAGGCCGACCGCGAAGCCACCCTCGAAGCCCGCCGGAGGCTTGCCCAAGAACGCACCGTCCTCGAAGCCGCCACCGACGAGCAGCACCCGCTCCTTGGCAAGACCCGCAAAAAGAAAAAGAAAGAACCGGCCAAGCCTGTCTCCGCGGCGCAACGCCCCATTGCCGTGGGCGACAACGTGGTGCTCGCCGACGGCTCGAAAACCGTGGGCACCGTCCTCGAAATATCCGGCAAGAAAGCCACCGTGGCCTTCGGCGCCATTAAGACGCGTGTCGACCTCGACCGTCTCGCCCACACCGACCGCCAGATTCCCAAGGCTTCGAAAGCGGCCACCTTCGTGTCGGCAACCACTGCCGACAGCTCCCGCGAGCGTCAGCTCAACTTCAAGCAGGAAATCGACGTGCGCGGCTACCGCGCCGACGAGGCCGTGCAAGCCGTTACCTACTATATCGACGATGCCGTGCAGTTCGGAGCCGGACGCGTGCGCATCCTCCACGGCACAGGCACCGGCGCCCTGCGCCAATACATCCGCCAGTACCTCTCGACCGTCCCTTCCGTCGAATCCTACGCCGACGAAGACGTCCGCTTCGGCGGCGCCGGCATCACCGTGGTCAACCTAAAATAAATTAATCCGACCAATGCCTATATCACTGAAATACAATACGATGGAATACACTCACGGCGAAGCCGTGACGCTTGATGTTAGCCCCGTATGGCCGGCGAAGCCGACATGCGGGGTGGAATCGACGGGATTCAATCGCGGTATTGGAGCGAGCGGCAGCGTAGCGTTCGATAATGCCAACCATATCGCGTCTTTTATCTCCATCATAAACCCTGCATGTCGGCTTCGCCGCGCCCGATTTGTTAAATTTGAATCAAAATTTGATTTCGGATTGTTAAAATAATATGAAAACTGAAAATATAATAACCGGAGAGGAACGCGCCGTTCTTATCGGCCTCATCACTCCCGAACAACCCGAGCAGAAAGCCCGCGAATATATCGACGAACTGGCTTTCCTGGCCGACACAGCCGGAGCTACGGCCGTGAAGACTTTCTTTCAGCGCATGGACCGCCCCAACTCCACGTCGTATGTCGGAAAAGGCAAACTTGAAGAAATAAAAGCCTATGTCGAAGCCGACGGCGACATCGCCATGGCTATTTTCGACGACGACCTCTCGGCAAAGCAAGTGTCCTTCATCGAAAAGGAATTGAAAATAAAGGTGCTCGACCGCACAAGCCTTATCCTCGACATCTTCGCCCGCCGCGCCCAGACGGCCACTGCCCGAACACAGGTAGAACTCGCTCAGTACCGCTACCTCCTGCCGCGACTTACACGAATGTGGACCCACCTCGAACGCCAGCGAGGCGGTATCGGCATGCGCGGTCCCGGTGAAACTCAGATCGAGACCGACCGCCGTATTATCCTCGACCGCATCTCGCGCCTCAAAGAAGAGCTCAAAGGCATCGACCGCCAAAAATCCATCCAGCGAAAAAACCGAGGCAAACTCACTCGCGTGGCCCTTGTGGGTTACACCAACGTGGGCAAGTCAACGCTGATGAACCTCCTGAGCAAGTCCGAAGTATTTGCCGAGAACAAACTTTTTGCCACTCTCGACACCACCGTGCGCAAAATCACCATCGACAACCTCCCCCTGCTTCTCACCGACACCGTAGGCTTTATCCGCAAACTCCCCACCCACCTTGTCGAGGCCTTCAAGTCGACCCTCGACGAAGTGCGCGAGGCCGACGTGCTTGTTCATGTCGTGGATGTGTCGCACCCCAACTTCGAAGAGCAGATTGAGGTGGTTAACCGCACTCTCGGCGAGCTTTGCGACGGCGATGGCAAACCCACCATAATGGTTTTCAACAAAATCGACGCTTTCCGTCCCGCAGAAGCCGATCCCGACGACCTCATGGCCGACACCGACCGTATCCGCACCCTCGAAGGCCTGCAACAAGCCTGGGAAAAGCGCACCGGTGGCAACGCCGTGTTCATTTCAGCAAAAAAAGGCACCAACATACCCCAACTGAAACAGCTGATTTACGACCGCGCCAAGGAAATACACATGGCCCGCTTCCCCTACAACGACCTTCTCTTCGAACGCTACGACGACCTCGGCGAAAACTCCTGACACACCCACATGGCATACGATCAAGGACACAAATATAAATTAGGTGTGGCGCTAAGCGGCGGCGGAGCCCGCGGCCTGGCTCATGCCGGTGCGCTGAAAGCCATCGAGGAAGCCGGTCTGCGCCCCGACATCATTGCAGGCGTGAGCGCCGGCTCAATCGTGGCCGTGATGTACTCCGCCGGCATAAGCCCCGACAGGATTCTCGAACTTTTCTCCAACGGCCGTTTCAGCGACTTCGCCGAATTCAGCATCGGCAAGGGCGGACTGCTCAAAATGGACCGTTTCATCCGGGTCATAGCCAAATCGCTCGGAGCATACAAACGCCTCGAAGAACTGCCAATCCCAACATTCATCGGTGCCACCGACTTCGACCACGGCGTAGCCGTCGAGTTTCACGAAGGCGACATAAACCCCATCATCAAGGCATCGTGCAGCATACCCGTGGTGTTTCCGCCCGTCTCAATCGGAGGCACAGCCTACGTCGACGGAGGCGTGCTCCGCAACCTTCCGGCTTGGACCATACGCGACAAATGCGAACGCCTCATCGGCATCAACGTTAGCCCCCTGGGCCGAGTAAAAACCGACCCGTCGATTTTCGAGATAGCCATGCGCTCCTACTCCCTGCTGGCAAAAGCAAACCAGAAACAAGACATGGACGTGTGCGACCTTGTGGTGCAGACGCGCGAGCTCACCCACCGCAAAGTTTTCGACCTCAAAGAAATAAACAAAGTATTCACCTCCGGTTACGTAAACATGCGCAAGACCCTGCGCGACGCCGGATGGTGGCAAACCGACACAAAATAATCCTTTTCTTCTACTTAATTCTTAATTCATCACACAATGTCATCCACTCCAAAGCCAATCATATACCAACTCCTTCCGCGCCTTTATACCAACTACTGCAAAGAGCAAGTAAAGAACGGCACCATCGGCCAAAACGGATGCGGAAAGCTCAACGACATCACACCAGGCATCCTCTCTGAAATACGCCGCCTGGGAGCCACACATGTGTGGTACACAGGCGTAATCGAGCACGCCCACGACACCGACTACACCGCCCACGGCATCCCTCGCCACAACCCGCACGTAATAAAAGGCCATGCCGGAAGCCCCTATGCCATTACCGACTATTACGACATCGACCCCGACCTCGCCGTCGACGTCGACAACCGTATCGCCGAATTCGAGGCCCTGGTCAAGCGCACGCATAAAGCCGGGCTAAAAGTGATAATCGACTTCGTGCCAAACCACGTCGCCCGCCAATACCACTCCGACGCTAAACCCAAAGGCATTGCCGACCTCGGCGACGGCGACAACACCGACATGTTCTTCTCTCCGTCCAACAACTTCTACTACATCACCCGCCAGCAATTTGCCCCCGAAGGTGTCGACCTCGGCGAAGGCCCCGACGCCTACGTCGAATTCCCCGCCCGCGCCTCAGGCAACGACTGCTTCACAGCCTTCCCCGGCGTAAACGACTGGTACGACACCGTAAAGCTCAACTACGGCATCGACCCCTGGAACGGCTCCCGCCATTTCGACCCTATCCCTCCCACATGGCTTAAAATGCTCCACATCCTGCGCTATTGGGCTTCAAAGGGCGTCGACGGTTTCCGTTGCGACATGGTGCACATGGTGCCTGTCGAATTTTGGCAGTGGGCTATTCCCAACGTCCGCTCCCACTATCCCGACATGATTTTCATCGCCGAGATATACGACACCGGCCTCTACCGGCCCTACATCGCCGCCGGATTCAACTATCTCTACGACAAGGTCAACCTCTACGACACGCTCGTGGGCATACAGTGCCACAACCTCTCTGCGGCCGCCATCACATCATGCTGGCAGACCGTCGAAGGCATCGCTCCTCACATGCTCAACTTCCTTGAAAACCACGACGAGGTGCGCTTCGCCTCGCGCTTCTACGTCGGCGACGCTCAAAAAGTACTGCCCTCGCTCGTGGTAAGCGCCATGCTCAACACCGGCCCGTTCATGCTCTACGGCGGCCAGGAACTCGGCGAAGATGCCGCGGGAGCACCCGGCTATTCCGGCGACGACGGACGCACATCCATATTCGACTACACCATAATGCCAAAAGTGCAGAAGTGGCTCAACAACGGCTCTTGCGACGGCCCCCTCACATATGCCGACGAGCAACTGCGCGAGCAATATGCCCGTGTCCTCACTCTCTGCACACGCGAACACGCCATAACCGAAGGCTCATTCTTCGACCTGATGTACGTCAACTACCACAACCCGGCCTTCAACCCCCACCGCCACTACGCCTTCATCCGTTCCTGTGCCGGTTCAGCCCTCATCATAGCCGTGAACTTCTCCTCAACGCCTGCCGAAATGGGCATCAACATCCCCACCCACGCCTTCGAAGCACTCGGCATCAAACCCGGACGCTACCGCGCCACCGAGCTCCTCTCCGGCACCCGCCAAGCCAAAGACATCACCGCCGACACCCCCTTCACCACCGCCGTCCCCCCCTACGGCGCCGCCATCTGGAAAATCAAAACAACCTAATCAATTCACAATTCACAATGCACGATGCACAATTATCCTACATAGCGTAGCCAATCGTGCATTGTGCATCGTGCATTAGAACCACCAACCCGTTAGGAACGCAATCCTCCGGATTGTGTTCCACCCCAAAAAAAAGATGCACAACCGGCCTACATCGCGTAGCCGATTGTGCATCGTGCATTGTGAATTGTGCATTAAATTTTATTCCTCTTGCGCTCCGGCAAATTCCATCAGGTATGCCTTGATGAAACCGTCGAGGTCGCCGTCCATCACACCGCCTACGTCGGAGGTCTGGTAGCCCGTGCGGTGGTCCTTGACACGGCGGTCGTCGAACACATAGGAGCGAATCTGCGAGCCCCACTCTATTTTCATCTTGCCGGCCTCTACCTTTGCCTGCTCGGCAAGGCGATGCTGCAATTCCTTGTCATAAAGGATAGAGCGGAGTTGGCGCAGGGCGTTCTCCTTGTTCTTGGGTTGGTCGCGCGTCTCGGTGTTCTCGATAAGGATTTCCTCCTTCTCGCCCGTATAGGGGTCGGTGAACTGGTAGCGCAGGCGCACGCCCGACTCCACCTTGTTCACATTCTGGCCGCCGGCGCCTCCCGATCGGAAAGTATCCCAAGAGAGCAATGCCGGCTCGACTTTCACCTCGATAGTGTCGTCGACAAGCGGCGTCACGAATACCGAGGCAAACGATGTCATGCGCTTGCCTTGGGCGTTATATGGCGATACGCGCACCAGACGGTGCACACCGTTCTCGCTTTTGAGATAGCCGTAGGCGAAATCGCCCTCGACATTCACGGTACACGACTTTATGCCGGCCTCGTCGCCCTCGAGCAAGTTGGCCACCGACGTCTTGTAGCCCTTTTTCTCGCACCAGCGCAGATACATGCGCATAAGCATCTCGGCCCAGTCCTGGCTTTCGGTGCCGCCTGCTCCGGAATTAATTTTGAGCACCACGCCAAGTTTGTCTTCCTCGCGGCGGAGCATATTCTTCAATTCCAGGGCCTCTGTCAATTCCATGGCACGGGCATAGAGAGCGTCGAGTTCAGGCTCCTCGATGAGGCCTTCCTTTACGAAGTCGAAGCCTACGGCGAGTTCCTCGACGGCGGAAGCCACATCGTTGTAGCCCGTGATCCACGAGCGTATGTCCGATACCTTTTTCATTTGTGCACGCGCCCGGTCGGGATCCTCCCAGAAGTCAGGGACATGCGTGCGGAGTTCTTCTTCTTCGACTTCGATCAGCTTGCTGTCGATGTCAAAGATACCTCCTCAGCGCCAACATGCGCTCTTGCGTCTCTTTTAATTGTTCTTGTGTAATCATTTTGTTTGTTTTATGGTGATGAATATTCTTATGATATTGTCAACAATGTAGGGACGCACGACTCGTGCAATGCGATTCAAATAAGAATTGCTGTGGGGAAGAAGCGCGTAGCGCTTCAAGATAGTAGCCGTGGGTGGAGCGATAGCGTAACCCACGGTATGCGGATTGGAATCATCCGCGGTATTGGAGCGAGCGACAGCGTAGCGTTCTGCATCACGGTTGGCATAGTCGAACGCTCCGGCAGGCTCCGCTCCAAATCCCCGGTTGCCTACGTCCTTTTTCCGTGGGTTCGGTCGAGGCTCCGCCACGCCCTCACCCACGGCTACTTTCGGAAATCGCTACGCGATTATTTGATAACCCTTTTTTGAGCCGTATTGGCCTGCTTATTCACAAGCCGGAGGGTTCTTTGCCTGTGGCAAAGCGCTCCGCGGTAAGTGTTCCTGCCTGTTTATTTCAATGCCTCGGCCACGGCGGCACGGAGGTCGTCGCCTTGGAGGTCGCGGAAGATAATTTTTCCGTCGGGACCGAAAAGGATTATGCAGGGGATGCCGAGGATGCCGTAAGCGTCGGTGGGCACGTTTTGCGCATTGGTCACCACGGTCCAGGGTATTTCGAGACGTGTGGCGGCGCGCAGCGTATCTTCGGGCTTGTCCCACACGGCAATGCCTACTATGTCGAGCGGAGCGTCGGCATATTGCTTTTGTATTTCTTTGAGCACGGCAATCTCGCGGATGCACGGCCCGCACCAGCTTGCCCAGAAGTCGACAAGCGTGTAGCGGCCCTTGCCGGCATAGTCGCTCAGGCGATGCGTGTTGCCCTCATGGTCGGTGAACTCGAAATCGGTCATCATCTTGCCGGCCGAGGTATTGTCTTTCTTTGTCATGGAATCGACCATGCGCTGTACGCGCTTGTAAGAAGCAAGCTCGGGATGCTTTGCAAGATAAGCATTCAGTTCGGGCAGCGTGGGGAAGCAGCCCGAGGCAATGTTCATGAACACATAATATCCTACGGGATTGTCCGCGTTCTCGGCCACGGTGGCGAGAGCGAAATCATTGTAGCGGTCGATTACGGCCTGACGGGCAGCGTCTTCGGTGGCGCTGTCGTATGTAACGGCAATGGAGTTGAGCGAGTCGACAAACGCATTGAAACGGTCGTTGAGCATCGAGCCTACCGCGCGACGCGATTTCTCGCTGATGGCGATTGAGCCGTCTTCAAGAATCAGGTCGCCGAGGCGCGAACCGTCGGAAGCAATGATGCGGGCCATAACCGGCTCGTCGATTTCGCCTTTAAACAGGGCCGCGCCCTCGTCGTTTACGAGAGTAGAGTCAATTTTGTCGGTCGTGTCGTAATTTACAAGATACACCACCGCTCCTTCATCGAGGTCGGTGGCGGGATGCAACACTTTATACGGGGCGGCATAGGCCGAGGCCACTGTTGCACATGCAAGAATAAGAGATGTAATTCGCATTGGCATTAAAAATTACACAATCGTCCCGGGCTGTGATTGCCCGGGGCGATTGAAATATTGATTTTAGAATTTAAAACCGGTGGAGAGAACCAGCGAGGAATTGTTGTCCTGCACTTTCCACGACGGCGCGTTAAATTCGCCGTAAGATGTGAAGGCCGAGAATTTCGACTCGCGGTGGCGGTAGACATAGGCGGCGTCGATATACCACGATTTGTATTTGTAGCCGAGGCCGAACGATATGGCGTACATATCCTTGTCGAAAGTATAACTCGGATCGGTGCCGGAAGTGAAAATCTCGATATTGTTGTCGTAAGCGTCGTTCTTCACGTTGGTAGTCCGGTAGTTGTAACCGGCACGGAGGCTGAACTGGGGAGTCACGCGGTATTCAACACCGAGGCGTATCATCGACGAGCCTTTGAAATAGTTGGAAATATCGTCGTTGAGATAGTCGTTGGACTCAAACGAGCTGATATATCCGTAGGAGTCGAAGCGCGGAGTCTTTGTCTTCATCGACCCGTAGGCGTCGTATTCATAGTCGATGCTGACAATGGCTTGCGAGCCGATTACGGCTGCCGCGCCAAACATCAGCTTCCACGGCGAGTTGAGACGCCAGGGACGGAAAGCGTTTTCTGTATTCTTGCTTCCTGAAAGAGGATTGTTGCGGTCCTCGGCAAGAGCCGGATTGAGATAAGAATAGTCGACGCTTGCCTCATAAGACTGGTCGAGACGGTACCATGTGGGGGTGTGTACGGCGAAACCAATACGGAATTCATTGATAGGCTTCACGATCACGCCGGCCTTGATGTTCCAGCCCGAACCGGAAATGTGCTTGTAGTTCGACATTTCGAAACCGGCGTTGCCGCGCGGCTGCTCGGCAGTGGCGTTGGGGATAAGCGCGTTTTCCATGCTTTCGGAATAGTATGTCAGGCGGGTATAGTCGAGGTCGGTGATGCCGAAAGAAATACCCCAGTTCACAATGTTCTCTACATTGCCGCCGAACGAGATATTGTATTCATCGATGTAACCGCGCTCGCGCACATTGAAAAGGGCGTCGCCGACAGTGCCGTTGCCCGACAGGCCTTGATATGATGTAAGGCCGGTGGGGTTTATCATCCATGAATTATATGCGAGCGTGCTCAGCCAGTCGATGCCCGAATCAAGATATGGATTGTAGTCGGAGGCAAAGTCCATGTCGGTATATTTCACGCCGTCGTTTGTGGTGTAAGCGGCAATATAGTCGGAGAGCGACACGTCGGTCGACGGATTGTAACCCGAATACAGACGGTCGAACGAGGCCGTGCGGTTATAAGTCACGCCCCACGAGAACGTGGGCATGGCCCCGCCGAGGTAGGCTGTGCCTACATAGCCGAAGTTGTTGCAGTAAGCCTTGGTTTGCGACTCCTTGGAGCGGAAACCGTCGAAGGCGGGGTCGGTCTTGGTGCTTTGGAAGTTGATGTCGAGCGTGGCTCCTACTTCCGACGAGCGGTAGACACCGATGCCGGCCGGGTTCTGGTTGAGCGACGAGAGATCGCCGCCAAGAGCGGTGAATGCGCCGCCCATCGACATGAACCGCGCTGTTCCGCGCATTTCGTTGCTGCCGAGTGTGTAAGCGTCGACAGCGCTTTGGGCAAGGCCTATTGCCGGAATGGCCGCCGCCAATATTGAAACGTAAACTTTTTTCATGATTTTGCTGAAAAATGGAAAAAATCCACCGTCAGGCAGTCGTCAACAGATACATGGCGATGACTGTTCGACGGTGGCTTTGCTGTTACATTATTCTATCTTTTGAAATCAACGGCGTCCACGGCCTCCGCCTCCGTTATAACCGCCGCCTGTGCTGCGGCCCATGCCGGTGGAACGGCCGGAGTTATAAGACGAGCCGGACGAGCGCGACGAGGAAGAACCACGGTTGTAGTTGTAGCCCGACGAACGCGTCGACGACGAGCCTGTGCCCATCTGGCGGCCACGTGTGCCGGTGTTATATGTGCCGGAATTGTTGACAGTGCCGGTCGAGCCTACTCTGCCGCGGCCCATATTGCCGGGACGCGATGCCGGTGCGGACGAGGCGGGGCGATATGTGCCGGTGCCGGTGTTTGTAACCGTGCCGGTGGCTCCTGTGCGGCCACGTCCCATATTGCCGGGGCGTGTCGCCGTGCCGGATGCGCCGGGGCGATAACCGTTGGCTGTGCCTGCGCTGCCTGCCGACGGACGTCGGCCGCCGCCTGCATATGCCGGTGAGTGAGGACGCGACGACCCGGAAGGCGTGATTGGACGAGGAGGCGCAGGCGCCCAGCCATGATTCCAGCCGGGTCCCCAGCCGGGTCCCCACGACCATGACGGACCCCATCCCCACGACGGTCCCCATGACCAAGCGGGACCCCACGACCACGACGGGCCCCAGGCCCACGACGGACCGAAGTTCCAGCTATACCAGGGGTCGTATATTCCCCAGTTCCACACATACCAGGGCGAGCCGTAGCGCCATGCCCAGGGATCGGACACGACATTGACATTCACCACAGTCTGCGGCTGTTGGGAATAGTAATACGAGGCAAGGTCATCGTCGCCTGTCTGCGAGATGATGTCGGAATTATGAAACCGCTCGATGCGGCGGGTGTTGGCAAACGTGTCGCTGCTTTCGAGCGAGTCCACGGCAAGCGTGTCGGCAGCCGACACAAGGAACTGGCCGCGACGGTTGTATTCGTCGACATCGCGCGTAGAGCCGGAATTGAACGTATATGTGTCGGCAGCAGGGAAGTCAGACGCTGTGTTAGGCACATAATATGCGCCCTGAGCGGCCTGAGTGGCGGCTTTTTGCCGCTCGGCCTTCTGCTTGGCTGCTTTGTCGGCGTTGAAATATATATCGTCGTCGTAATAGTTCTGAGCCGATGCCATAAAAGGTATCGCCACCGCTGCCGCGGCTACGAGCCTGAAAAGAGATTTTTTGTGAGACAACATGGCTTTGAAATTTTTAAATGCTTGTATTGCTTTATCTTTTAGACGTTTAATTGCTCTAAAAGTTTAGTCAAAGGTAATCATTTTTTTCCGAATTACGACCACTAAATACTAAAATAGGCGACAAAAACGACTTTTTTAACAAAAAAGCCGGGCAATGGAGCGCTTCGATTGCTCGAAAGCCCGATTGCTCGACTTTATTTTTCTTTAATTCCCATGACGGGAGTTTTTGTTTATTCGACAGGTTTCATTTCGTAGGCTGCCATGGCGATGGTGAAGCCCCAGTAAATGAAGGCGATGGAGGTGAGGAATGAAATCATGAACATGTTGGATACCCAGCCTGCTTCAAGGAAGAAGAATCCGATAAGGCAGAGAAGGATGCCGTTGACGATTCCAAGCCACCAGTATTTCTTTCGGCCCGACGATGCTGACACGAGCGCCTCGATGCCCCAGAAAATAAAGAGGAATGCAAGGAAATAAGGGAATACCATCTCGGAGAGGATTATGCTGCGGACGAGCATGAAACCGATGAACATGTTCACCACGCCGCCGGCGAGCCACCAGCCCCATCCGCGGGGTCGGTTTTCACCCGATGAAACACATAGCTGGACGATACCGGCCAGGATAAGGAGCCATCCGAAAATCTGGGAGGCGACTGCATATCCGGCAGCAGGCCAGAACCAATATGTGAAACCGCCGAGCACCAAGAGGATACCGACAATGAGCACTACCCACCACCAGCGGGTCTGTGCGTAATAAGAGACGTTAAAGGCTTTCATAAATCAAATAGTTTATTTGGTTAATTTTTAGATTTTTTCACTATTTGAATCTCTTTTCTGAAATTCATTTATATAACAATACCAAATAAACAAAGGTTTTTCAAGCATTAACTTTTTTTACAATTCTCGATGCACAATCAGGCTACGCGCTGAAAGCCAATTGTGCATCGTGTATTGTGAATTGTGCATTGTCAAAGTCTGTGGACGAAGAGGGGCGAGGGGTCGTGGCGGGGAAGGGTGTAGAGGCGCAGCGAGGCGGCGCGCGACTCTACCGAGCCGGAGGCGTCGGCCACGGTGATGCCGCGGGCGGCAAGCGCGGCGGCTATGGTGTCGAACGCCGTGGCGGGCGTGTTGTTGTCGTGCGACAGGTGGCAAAGGTACACGTCGGTAAGGGCCTCGGTATATATTCCGGCAAGATATGCGGCGGTGTCCTTATTATCCATGTGCCCGGTGGCGGAGGCTATGCGGGCGCGCAAATAGTAAGGGTATGGCCCGGTGTCGAGCATGGCGCGGTCGTAGTTGGCCTCGATCATGAGATAATTGGCCTTGCGGATATAGTGGTCGGCACGTTCGGTGATATAGCCCGTGTCGGGTACCACCACAAATGTTTTCTCGGCGGCGCGGATATGGAAGCCCACGTTGTCGCTGCCGTCGTGGCTCACCTCAAAAGGGGTGATGACGAGAGGGCCGGCGGCAAATTCAAATTCCTTGAATATGGGCGTATGGCGGTCCTTGATGCGGCCGGATATGCTGTGGCGACGGAGGATTCCGTTGATTATGCGCGGAGTGCAGTAAAGCCGCATCGACGGCACGGCGCGCAGCAGCTTGTAGGCATAGCGCACATGGTCGGTGTGGTCGTGGGTGAGGATTATACCGGCAATCTTATCGACGGGTATGCTGTTGCGTTTCAGCTCTTTGAGAACATTCTCGGCATCGACACCGGCGTCGATGATAATTCCGCCTTCATTTTTTATTCCGACATAGGCGCAATTGCCCGACGAACCGCTGCCAAACGACATATACTGCAATTCCCGATGCGGCACCAACGAAGCCGGGTCTATCGCATATTCGCGCGCCATGTTACGTTCCGGCGTTTTTTGCCCGGTACGATGCGTGGCTATTATCTCGGAATATGGATCGGAGGCGCCATCAAGATTTATATCTATGGTGTCGAAGAGTCCCGGCAGGTCGTCGAGGCCCGGTTTGTTTTTTCGTCGGATTGGCATTAGTTTTTATGAAGAAGGAATATTGTGGGGATTTTATCGTAGTTATATTTGCGTCCCCGCCACCGGGCTATCGGCAATGTGACAATGCTTTGGTCGGGACCGGTGATGTCGGAGGCCACGCAAAGGAGCATGTCGGAGGGCAAGGTCTCGCACAGCGACGCTATGAGCCGGTTGTTGCGATACGGCGTCTCGATGAAAATCTGTGTCTGCCCTTCGCGTATGATGCGCCGCTGCATTTCTTTTAGCCGTGAAGCCCGGGCAGCGTCGTCGACGGGAAGATAACCGGCAAAGGCAAACGACTGTCCGTTGAATCCGCTTGCCATCAAGGCCATAAGGATGCTCGACGGCCCTACAAGCGGCACCACTTCATAGCCTTTGCGCTGCGCCAGCGCCACCACATCGGCTCCGGGGTCGGCCACGGCCGGGCATCCGGCCTCTGAAATCACGCCCATGTCGAAGCCTCGGCTCATTGGCTCGAGCATTGCCGCTATGTCCTCGGGGCGTGTATGCCGGTTGAGTTCGGAAAAAGTGCAGTCGTCGATAGGGAAATCCGGTATTGCCGAACGCAAGAACCGCCTCGCAGAACGCAGATTCTCTACCACAAAATGACGTACTTCGGAAAGCAGCTCGATATTGCGGGCGGGCATCACATCGGCAGGCGAGCCGGGGGCCTGGCTCAGGGGCACGGGGAAAAGGATTAGACGAGGCGACATGGAAGTTGGGGAGTTGGGGAGTTATTCGATTTTTCGATTGCTCGATTTTTCGAGTATTCAATTGTTATTTCAGGATGAAGAGGCGCGAGCGGGCACGGGTCACGGCTGTGTATAGCCAACGGTAGAATTCGAGCCCCATGGCCTCGGGAGGGATGAAGCCCATGTCGACAAACACGTTGCGCCACTGTCCGCCCTGGGCCTTGTGACAGGTCACGGCATATCCGTATTTCACTTGGAGTGCATTCCAATACGGATTGGAGGCAAGCGATTTAAGACGGACGTCGGCCGGCGTATCGGGCGAGAACAATTCCGGATCTTCGAGGATATCGTAATATAACTTTGAAAGGCTTTCGTGGGGCAGCCCCGGGGTGTCAGACGTGAGCGAATCAAGGATTATCTTGGCGTTGAAGCGCAACTCCGACTCCGGGAGCGATAGCTCTACATCGGCAAACTCGAATCCGTATTTCTTTTCCGTAAAATTTATGTCGGCCACAATGAGCGAGTCGCCGTTTGCCACAAAATCAAGCTCTTTTATCTTCTTCGTCCAAAAATAATTATTCTTGGCAACGATAAGCAGCTCGCCGCGGCTAAGGCTTTCTTCGAGATAAAGCACCGACGCGCGTATCTCGCGGTTGAACCCGGTGGCACGTTGGTTTGAACGTGTGATCACGATGGTTTCGTTCATTCCGTCGCGGCTGTAAGCGGTGTACAGTTCCTCGGGCATATCCTCGGGGGCAAGCTCGGAAATATCGCTGAACCCTTCCGTCACGATATGAGGAAGCGGAATCGGGTCGAGACGCATGTCGCGGCGAATCTGCGTGGCATTGTAGAGGATGCCCGAACCGGCTTGCTGACGCGCCGTGGCCGTAAGGGTGGCGCGGCTCACACGAAGCCCGTAGCCTCGGAGCACGTCGGCCGACATGGCCGGCGACTGCGGAGAGCCCACGGGCGGAAGCTGCGCGGTGTCGCCAATGAGCAGGAGGCGGCATCCGGGCTGGGCGTAGACGTAATGGATAAGGTCTTCGAGCAGATTGCGGCCCGATGTCTCGGCGCCGGTAATCATCGAAGCCTCGTCCACGATAAAGAGCGTGTCGGTGGCCGTGTTGTCGGCCGGAAAATATCCCGACCCTCCCGACGAGGCGCCGGGATATCGGTAGATTTTACGGTGAATTGTCGTAGCGCGCCGGCCGGAATATGCGCTGAACACCTTGGCGGCGCGACCGGTCGGAGCCATGAGCACGACCTGCCGTTTCACTTCTTCGAGAGCCTTTACAAGGGCGCCGCTAAGCGATGTCTTGCCCGTGCCGGCATATCCGTTGAGCACGAACACGGCCTCTTGCGGAGCCTCGGGAGAGCAAAAGCGGGCCAACGCCCCTACGACAGCCAATTGCTGGTCGTTAGGGGCGTAAGGCAAATGCTTTAATATGATTTCCGAGAACTCAGCCGAGGTCATTCAAATCATAATTTGTGAATCGTGAATCGTGCATTGTGCATTGTGCATTGTGCATCGTGCATTATTTAAGGCTCCACTCCACACCGTCTTTGGTGTCCTTGACAGAGAAGCCGATTTCGGCAAGACGGTCGCGGATACGGTCGGATGTGGCCCAGTCCTTGTTGGCCTTGGCTTGCTTGCGCAGCTCGAGCAACAAGTCGACAGCCTGCTCAAACGGGCGAATCGCCTCGGAATTGTCGTCGGATGCAGCTATCTCGGTGCGAACGCCCATGATTTCGACAAGGAAGGTGTCGAAAGCGCGGCGGAGCACATCGAGGTCGGCGGCAGTGGCGGTGGCCTTGCCGTCGTTCACGGCATTTATCGCTCGGCAAGCGTCGAAAAGATGCGAGATCACAATGGGCGTGTTGAAATCATCGTCCATGGCGGCCTGGCATTTCTCCATGAGGTCGGACACCTCGATTGTCGACGTGTCGGAGGGTTTGAGATTCTGCAAGCGGCGATAGCCTTCGAGCATACGCTTCAATGCCTTCTCTGCGCCTTGGAGCGCTTCGTTGGAGAAGTCGACAGTGCCGCGATAGTGCGCTTGAAGGATGAAGAAACGGATGGTCATCGGCGAGTAGGCCTGGGCCAGAAGCGGATGGCTGCCGGTAAAAAACTCATCGAGGGTGATGAAGTTGCCCAGCGACTTGCCCATCTTCTTGCCGTTGATGGTGATCATATTGTTGTGCATCCAATAGTGCACGGCCTGGTGCCCCTGGTGGGCCACCGACTGCGCTATCTCGCACTCGTGGTGGGGGAATTTCAGGTCCATGCCGCCACCGTGAATGTCGAATTCGGCGCCGAGATATTTCTCGCCCATTGTCGAACATTCAAGGTGCCATCCGGGGAAGCCTTCGCTCCAAGGCGAGGGCCAGTGCATGATATGCTCGGGAGCTGCCTTTTTCCAAAGGGCGAAATCGGTGGGATTGCGCTTTTCGGTCTGTCCGTCGAGCTCGCGCGTGGTGGCGAGCAACTCGTCGATGTTTCGGCCCGACAGGCGTCCGTAGCCGAAGTCGCGGTTGAACTTGGGCACGTCGAAATAGACCGAGCCTTCGCTCACATAGGCATATCCCGCATCGATAATCGACTTAATATATTCAATCTGCTCGATGATATGGCCCGAGGCGTGAGGCTCGATAGAGGGCGGAAGCACATTGAGCGCGTCCATGGCATGATGGTAGCGGTTGAGATAGTACTGCACCACTTCCATGGGTTCGACCTGCTCGAGACGTGCTTTCTTTGCAATCTTGTCCTCGCCTTCGTCGGCATCATGCTCGAGATGGCCCACGTCGGTGATATTGCGGACGTAACGCACCTTGTATCCGAGATAGCGCAGATAGCGGAACACGATGTCGAAAGTAATGGCGGGGCGGGCGTGGCCGAGGTGGCCGTCGCCATACACCGTGGGGCCGCACACATACATGCCCACGCTTTCGGGATGGATGGGCGTGAAGCGCTCTTTTGTGCGCGACATCGAGTTATATATTGTCAGGTCGTTGGGGCGAATCATGCCTGGAAGTTGCCGTTTTGGCCGTTTTTGGGAGTTTTGTGTTCGATTTCGCCGAATGTGGCTTCATACTTGGCGATATTGTCGCGGAGGGCGAAGAGAAGGTTCTTGGCGTTTTCGGGGGCCATGATGATGCGGGCCTGCACCTTTGCCTGGGGCATGTTGGGCACCACGGCGATATAGTCGAGGAAGAATTCGTTGGGCGAGTGAGAGATTACGGCGAGGTTGGAGTAATGGCCGTGAGCCACTTCGGGAGAGAGTTCGATTTTGAGTTCGTTTTTCTTGTTGTTGTCCATTTTCGGTATATCTTTAATGTTTATAGTTTCAAATTATTCCGCAGGGCGGATTGTCTCCTGGCCGCCACGCGAGAATGTGGAGGTGCGCATACCCTGGTTGGTGGCATACGACACGCGCACGCCCTTTACCGACGCACGGTTCCACACCGGCGATAGGTCGAACGAGCCGTAATAGGTGAAGCGGTTCTCGCCCGCGTTGTCGGGTCCGGGCTCGACGATGAGCTCGAGCGAGGGATAATCGTCGTTTTTAGTAGCGGGGTCGAGCACGAGGACAAATTTCGACGGGTCGACCGGACGCTGGCCATAAATTTCCAACTGCGTGTTGATATACTGGCCGGTGCGGAAAAGCGTGTTCATCTCCACAGGCACGGATAGCATCTGCGCGAAATCGTCGGCTGAGGGCGTCTGCAAAAGCTGGTCGGTGGAGTTGAGCAATCGGTAGCCGTAGAGGGTGATCTGCCCGGAAGCCAATTCGGCTCCGGGTGCGCCCACGGGCTTGTACGCTATGATGAGACGGTCGCCGGCTTTCAAGGTCTGTATGTCGGCAAGCGACGTGTTTGCAACGAAGGTGAGCACTTCGGAGTCGGCCGACTGCTGCATCGAGAATGTGGTCATGGCCTTTCCGGTAGACACGAGCGTAACATAGTCGTAGCGCGCGTCGGTGGGCACGACCGGCGAGGGGGAGTCGGAATTTTTATTGCACGCCGTCAACGCCATTGTTGCGGCTAAAAGCAAAATCAAGCGTGAGATAATCTTATTCATCAGACTGCTAAGTTATCGTTTGTTAAACATTTTCATTGCTCGACAAGTCCGTCGCGCAAATGAATTATACGGTCGGAGTCGGCGGCGAGCGATTCGTCGTGGGTCACAATCACGAAGGTGGTGCCCATGTCGCGCCGCAAGTCGAAAAACAGGCGGTGGAGCTCGGCGCGGTTCTGCGAGTCGAGGCTGCCGGAAGGCTCATCGGCAAGCACGGTCTCGGGGCTGTTGATCAAGGCACGGGCCACAGCCGCGCGCTGGCACTCGCCTCCCGAGAGCTGCGCCGGACGGTGGTCGGCACGTCCCGACAGGCCCATGTATTCAATGAGCCGGCGCGCCTTGTCGAAAGCCTCGGCCTTGCCTGCGCCGCCAACAAGGGCCGGCAAAGCCACATTCTCGAGCATCGAGAATTCGGGAAGCAGGCGGTGCATCTGAAACACATAGCCGATATGGCGGTTGCGAAACGCCGACAGCGCACGGTCGGCAAGACGCGACGTGTCAGTTGTGTCGTAAAGCACGGTTCCGGAATCGGGACGGTCGAGCGTGCCCATGATTTGAAGCAGGGTCGACTTCCCTGCCCCGCTCGGGCCAACGATCGACACCACCTCGCCCGGAGCAATGTCGAACGACACACCGCGGAGCACTTCCACCGGTGTGGCATCCTTGCCTGCCGCACGAAAACTTTTGTGTATGTCCTTAACCGAAATCATTGCTAAATATGATGCTTTCCGCTGTCAAAATTATGCAAAGGTAACAAAAAATCCCCAAATTCCAAATTACACACTCGCCCTTTTACAACTTTTTCACAAAATCGCGCCCAATAGGTTGGTTAATTTGGCACAAGCCGAAAATGCTGTGCATAGAATCGCGTAGCGATTCAAGAATGTAGCCCGGGGTGGAGCGATAGCGGAACCCCGGGTATCGGCATTGGCATCATAAGTGGTATTGGAGCGAGCGACAGCGTAGCGTTCTGCACCACGGTTGACATTTTCGAACGCTCCGACAAGCTCCGCTCCAATGCCATAATAAATAACATCCACGCCCCCCAGGGCTGTCGCCCTGCGCTACAATATTTGTCTCCTAACGGAGACCCAATGCACCGTAATTACGGCTTGACCCGTTAATTGAGGGCAAGTCAAATTCACGGTGTATATCTTTACGACGGATGCGGCAGAGCCGCATAATATGGTAGGCATGGGCGAAAGCCCATGTATTGGGGATGTAATATTATTCGACTGCGGCCGCAGTCGAACCTCCTCGTCTCGCAAATAAACACGGGCTTTGGCCCGTGCCTACCGTATTAGACCGCCCTGCGGTCCACCTGTTTTTATAAATAATGCAACGGGGTTACGGCTTATGCAACTAATAGAGGGGACGGCCGCAGAAATAGCGCGGAGAGTTTTTACGCTTGCGGAACGGGGCAGACGCGGGCGCGGGGCTCGGCGTCGGTTCGGGCTGAGGTTCTGCGGGCTGGGGTTGTGGTGCAGTCGTTTCGGTCGTTTCTGCCGTTTCGGTCGTCGATTTGGCATCATCGTGCGGTGTGTCGGCTTCCTGTTGCGGTTTTGTCTTTTTCGTTTTGGGCGGCTTGGCGGTGGCGGCGGCTATGAGGGCGGCGGCTTCGGGGTCGAGGTCGCGCACCATGATGAGGAAGATGGCTTTTTTGGTGCCACGGAATTCGGGAATAATGCCTTCGGTTTGCCACGCCACAATGGCGCGGATAAGGTCCATTTGAACTTTCGCGGAGCAGCATTCGATCATTTCGAGCCATTCGAGTTTAATTACAGGTTGTGTTGTCATAGTGATATAGATTATATGTTTATTTTTTATGTTTGCAAATATAATATATATTTTTGCAAAATGCAAATAATTTCACAAAATTGTAGGAACACAATCCTCCGGATTGTGAAATATAATTATTGCTGTCCGATAAAAGTAGTTAACCGGCTTTTATAATGGCTTTTAGACCTTGATAAGCCCTATAATTTCAGGAATTGATCTGCTGATTGATAAATCAACTCAAATTTCTGGGCTATTTGAGATATAATTACATATTTGAAAAAAAATTGCAGACCGCAGTCGCGGTTGAATATGGTAGGCACGGGCAATAGCCCGTGTTTAGTTGGTTTACGCAAGTTCGACTGCGGCCGCAGTCGAATATCTGCTATTCATCATAACATGGGCTTTCGCCCATGCCTACCATATTAAGCGGCTCTGCCGCTTCGTGCTCCTGAATTTCGACTTGCCGATAAAGGGTTGCATTTTTTACCGTACACCAATAATTATATTTCACAATCCGGAGGATTGTGTTCCTACCGGGTGGATTCTTTTCCTGCCGGGTGAATTCCTGGCCTCCTTAAAAGTGCAAAAAAATAGTTCCGGCTTTTGACCGGAACTATCTTGACGGATTAGATTTTGAGCGCTTCAAGATGGACTCGAACCAACGACCCTCTGATTAACAGTCAGATGCTCTAACCGACTGAGCTATTGAAGCGTTTGTGATAATGATTTGGTAAGCCGTTTCTTTTTTCCTTTTACAACTATTTGTCAACGGCTTTATATTTTTTTGCCTTTGCAAGCAACTTTTTGCTTCAGAAAGATGTTTTATTGGTTTGACGATGCAAAGTTATAACCTTTTTTTTAATCTTCCAAATTTTTTTAATCCTTTTTGACAAAATTTTACCCGACGCTATCTTGTTTCGGTGCGAATCACGGTGTTGCGCAGGCGGGTGAGCATTGAGCGGGCGGCGAGGGTGCGACGCTCGAGCTCGAGGATGTCGGACGACGCGCTATGGTTGCCGTCGGCATACGATTTTCGCAATGCGGCGAGACGTTGCTCCATTCGGGCGAGCTCGGCGCGACGGTCGAGATATTGCTCCATGGCTTCGCGTGCCTGCGGATTTTTGAAATCGGAGAGCGAGGTGTACACTTTACCGTTGCCCATCGACATGGAAAATTCCGACTCTGCCTTAGCCGTGCCCGACTGTGCCGGGGCTTTGAGATAGGCCGAATAGTCCTTTCCCGGTTCTTGCGTGGCTTTGATTGAGCGGATGAATGCGCGGTCGGCGATGTCGGGGTCGTCGGGCGAGCAGTTGACGCGGGTATCGGAAGGCAGATAAGTATAGATTGTGACTTTGCCCGGAATCTGATTGCGGTCGGTAGCCCAGTAGCCCACCCCGCGGGTCTCGTCGATGGCGAGCATATAGTCGTCGTAAGGCGAATTGAAGGGCATGCCTATGTTCTGCGGCTGCAACACCGAGCCGTCGGTGTCGCGGCGACTGAGGAATATGTCGTAGCCTCCGAGTGAATTTTCTCCGTTATTTGCAAAATACAGCGTGATGCCGTCGGCCATGAGGAAGGGGAAATCGGCATCGCCGCCCTCCGACAGTTCTTCGCCGAGGGGGCGCGGGGCTTCCATTGTGCCGTCGTCGAGGATTCCGGCCGACACTATCTGCAACGCGCCGTCGGCATCGGGCATCGACCAAAACACTTCCTTGCCGTTTTCGGGGCGATATACCATGCTTGGCTCCGACTCGGAATATTGCGGAGGAAGCGACGAGCCTTCGAGCAGGCGTCCGGCCTCGGGCGACAGGGCGTAGGCCTTGAAGAAATCTGATTTGTCGACCACGACAGAGTCGATAATCACTATTTTTTCCACGCGCTCGAGCATATTCTTTATCGTGACAAGGCGGCTGCGCGTCTCGGCAAGCGATTCTGGCGCAGTTTTTTTGCTCTTGCGCAAGAGGGCCTCGCAGGTGTCGAGGTGCTCTTCGGCGGCATCCACATCATAGTCGGCAAGGGCTATGTCGGCGAGCAGGCGCGACGCGTCGGCCACTCCCCTATCCTCGGCCTTGCGAAGCGCAGCCGCGGCTTCGTCAGCATTGTCGAGGGCAAGCTGCGTAAGCCCCATGTAATAGTTGGCCGTGGCGTCCTTGGGCGTTTTCTTGAGGATGGCTTCAAGGCGCGCGGCGGCATCGGCATAATCGCCGGCATTGTAAGCGGCCTTGGCCTCGTCGATAGGCTTCGCGGCAAACGAAACGGCCGCGGAGCAAAGAAATATGGCGGTGATAATATTTTTTATCATAAGCGTTAAATCGCAGTGCAGGGGCGCATTTTATAAATCTTGAATCATTTCATCGATCTCAGAAAGCCACAGGCGGGCCGAGGCGTCGGAGGGCATTCGCCAGTCGCCGCGAGGCGACAGGCACACGGAGCCGACTTTCGGGCCGTCGGGCAGACAAGAACGCTTGAACTGCTGCTGGAAGAAGCGACGGTAGAATTCTCTCATCCAGCGGAGCACCACCTCGTCGGAATAAAGGTCGTCGAAAGCTTTTTGCGCCAAAGCGAAGACATGGCGGGGCGAGAATCCGTAGCGGAGCATATAATAGAGGAAGAAATCGTGCAGTTCGTAGGGGCCGACGAGGTCTTCGGTCTTCTGGGCTATCTCGCCGTTGGAGTCGGCGGGAAGGAGCTCGGGGCTTATCGGTGTGTCGACAATGTCGAGGAGCGTGGAGCGCACGGATGCAAATTCGGGCAGTTCGGCAAAATAGCGCACGAGATGGCGCACAAGCGTCTTTGGCACGCCGGCGTTTACGCCATACATCGACATGTGGTCGCCATTGTAGGTGGCCCATCCGAGGGCCAGCTCCGACAGATCGCCGGTGCCGAGGACAATTCCGTTGACTTGGTTGGCTACATCCATCAGAATCTGCGTGCGCTCGCGGGCCTGGCAATTCTCGTAGGTCACGTCGCGCACCTGCGGGTCGTGGCCGATGTCGGCAAAATGCAGTTCTACGGCCGGACCGATTGGAATCTCACGCGATGTTACGCCGAGAGCGTCCATAAGGTCGACGGCGTTGCTATGGGTGCGTCCGGTGGTTCCGAATCCGGGCATGGTGATTCCGACAATGCCTTTGCGGTCGAGGCCAAGGCGGTCGAAGGCCTTCACGGCTACAAGCAAGGCGAGAGTGGAGTCGAGTCCGCCGGAAATGCCTACGACGAGGCTCTTGCAGCGGATAGCGTCAAGACGGCGGGCAAGGCCGGCTGTCTGTATGTTGATTATTTCGGAGCAGCGTTCGTTTTTGTGCTCTTGGTCGCGAGGGACAAACGGAAGTGGCGACACCGAGCGAAGAAGACGGGCGTTGTCGCCTTCGTAATCGTCGAATTTCTTGCGATAATATAAGTCGGCAAGGTAGTAATCAGGGGCGTTGCGGCGGGCACAGTCGGCAAAGGTGGTGTTGTGCATACGGTCGCGGTCGATGGCATCGATGTCGATGTCGGCCACTGATATTTGAGGTTGGCTCTGCCAGCGTTGGTTTGCCGCGAGGATTGTGCCGTTTTCGGCTATTATGGCCTTGCCGTCGAAGACAAGGTCGGTCGACGATTCGCCGTAGCCCGCTCCGGCATAGACATAGGCGCAGATTGCGCGGGCCGACTGCTGGGCTATCAGGCTGCGGAGATAGGCATATTTGCCGATAAGGTCGTTGGAGGCCGAAAGGTTGACTATGACCTGCGCGCCGGCCAAAGCCGCATAGGTGCTCGGAGGAATCGGCGCCCACAGGTCTTCGCATATGTCGAAGCCGATTTTGACGCCCGGACATTCGATTACCATGTTGCGGCCAAAGAGGAAGTCGGTGCCGAAACGCGACACAACAGGACCCACTTGCTTGGATTTATTATCCAACGCGGCATCGGGAGCGGAGGCGAACCACCGCTTTTCGTAGAATTCGTTGTAGTTGGGGATATAAGTCTTGGGAATGGCGAGCATCACCACATCGTACGACATTACAATGGCGCAATTATAAAGCGCGGAGCCGACAGCCACGGGAGCGCCGACCACGGCGACGACATTGCAATTCTCGGCCTGACGCTGAATCACTGCCAAGGCTTTGTCGGCCTGGGCGAGCAGCGCGTCGTTGTGAAAAAGGTCGGCACAGGTATAGCCGGTGACGCACAATTCGGGAAAGACAACCAGGCGCGCGCCTTTTTCAGCCGCTTGGGCTATTTGCTCGCATATAGAAGCAGTATTAGCCTCGACATCGCCGGGGCTAACAGAGGGCACGCATGCCGCTACTCTCAAAAATCCGTTTTCTACGAAATTCATGGTGAGCTTTTTATTTTTTGCGACGGCGCACTGATTTTGCCGCCGAAGAAGAATTGTCGGTCTTTATTTTTGTTTCCTTGACTTTTGTCGACTTTTTCTTGGACCGCGAAGTGGAGCGTGCCGACTTGCGTCGTTCGGCTTTTGCGGCCTTGTCATCCGTTACCACCGCGGTGGTGTCGCCGGCGGCCATACGCTCGCGGGCCTCACGGGCGGCGATTATTTCCTCGCGGTCGGGCACCCAAAGCTTTTCTTCGAATTTGTCGAGGCGGCTCTGGATTGAATCCTGTGCGCGTTTCATATCGTCGGGGTCGGGATACATCTGCATCATCGAGCGGTTGCGAAGGTTGCGCGTCTTGTAGATGTCGCCCTCATACATGGTGAGGTTGAAAAAGTCGTCGTAGGTGCAGGTGGGCAGGTTGTTGTCGTCGGAAATGAATATCTGCTGCTGGGCGAGATAAGGACGCAGGTCGGAAAACTTCACCCAGAACATGGGATATTTCACGGCCTCGCCGCCAAAGTCGCCGGAGCGATGAAGCACCGGGCAGATTGCCTCCACTACGGTTTTCATGCGGTTATGACGGGTGTCAAATTCCCAACGCTCCACCACGTAATACGACAGCACCTCGTTGGAGGGCACATCCGACTCCTCGATTACAAACTTGGGATTTTTCTCGGTGGAGCCTTTTCCCTCGGTGTAGAGGATATGGAAACGGTCGAGCACGTCGCGCATCTTCACCTTGTATTGGTCGGTAAAAATCTCGCGTCCGTCGAGATACTCATATGCCGGAATTTGGTTCTCGGCCATGAGGCGCATGATTATACGGAACATGTTTTCCTGCCCGTCGACAGGGTCTTCCGGGAAATAGAGGGGAGCGTTCTTGTCTTTTTCAAGGTCGATCTGGCGGTAGATCACGCGCATCCACTGCACATCGGCGTCGCCGATAGAGCTGCCGTCGGCATCGTAGAAATTTTGCATGCGGTCGGTCACGCCGGTCTGCGCCTTTGCGTTACGTTCGGAGCGGGCCTCGCGGCGACGCACTCCGGAGTTCGAGCTCTGGTCCTGGGCCGACCCGTCGAACGCTACGGCTGCCAGAAGCAATGCCGCAAATGTATATCGGGATATAAGTTTCATATCGCTGGATTTCTTGTTTTTAGTTTACAATCACTTCCATGGGCGAGAGGTCGCGGGTGATGCCGTCGGGACCGATTGCACGGATACGGGATATATAGAATCGCTTGCCACGCGAAAGACGCTGGAACGATTGTTTCTGACGTTGAGAGAAATTAGCGCCGTCGCTCACTTCGGGAATGGCGTTGCCCATAGAGTCGAAGAACACCGTCTCGAAGCCCACTACCTTGAACTTGGTGTCGAGCAGGCCGTCGTCGATGGCGGCTTCAAGCCCGGGAGCCTGCATAAGGAGAGTCTTGGCAAACGGACGGCCGCCTTTGTAATGGTCGACATTTCCTTTTTGGTCGGTAAAGGCTATGTATGCCGTGGGGTCGGGCAATTTACGCACACGGAATGTGGAGTTTGCCACCGTAGTGGAGCGGCCGTCGATATTGGCAGTGACGGAGAGCACCGCTTCCTTCCCCACTGTGGCCGGACGCGCCACCCAGTGGTCGCCGGAGCGGGTAAGGGTGCCGTTGGTCATCGAGGCAGAGATGGCCGACATCGGCACGCCGGGCACCGAAATGCTCACCGGGTTGTCGATACCGGCATAGAGCACATTCATCATCGTGGCCGATACGGTGGCCATAGGCTCGATTACGGTGTAGGCCGACGAGAAATCGTGGCGCGTGGTGGAGCCGTCGCCGTGCTGCACTTCGAGATAGCCTTTATAGTCAAACGTGCCGGTGGAATTGGCGCCGAGCTCATAGATGCCGTTTGAGTTGGCCAGCTTCGATCCGTTGATGAATATCTCGGGACGCTGCGTGGTGTCTACGGCGGCAAGCACGATATTTGCTTGATATTTACCGCCGCGCATCACGATACGCGACTGCGGTATTACGAACGCGTTCAGTTCGTTTACACGCACGTCGCCGGCGTCGATTTGCGAATAAAGCGTGGCCAGGGCCTCGCCTTCGGCGTATAAAATGTCGTTTTGCAACTTGGTGAGCAGCGTCACAGCTGCCACCACGGGTTTCTGGTCGAACTGCGCTTCTTCCCAAGTCTGCGGAGTAAGAGTGCCTTTGAGCAGAATCGGGTCGGTTGACAATGCGGCGGATATATTCGCACGTTTGAGCGAATCGGGAAGCAGTTGAGTTATATACGAACGGTAATCGTCGATGCGGTGACGAAGTTTCTCGCCGCGAAGCGTGGCGGGGGAAAGCATAGTCACGGAAGCGGCCTCGAGGTCGTCGCGCGACTTGATATTTTCGGGGTCGCCGTCCTTGCCGTCGGCTGCACGCACAATGGCGAGTTTCACCGAATCGACATAGGCATAAAGGCCGGAGGTGGTTTTACGCACCTCGGATGCCTTGTCGTACCACGACAGGCCCTTATCGGGGTTGGTACGGGCGAATTCTTCAAGTTGCCTGTAAATCACGTCGTTGCGTTGGCCCACATTGCTATTCGAACGGTTGAGGCCATCGTGGACTTGGGTAAATCCATCGAGGACGTCGCTCGACACATTGAGAGCAAGCATGGCAGTCAAGACGATATACATCAGGTTTATCATCTTCTGACGCGGTGACAGCCTTGTGTTGTTAGATCCCATTTATTTATAGATTCTTTTTTCGATATTCGGTTTGATTCTCAGCGGTGAATCAATTTTCGGTTTGTGTGGCGTCGGCGGGAGCCTGCATGGGCATCATCGGGCGCATGTTGATGGTCATGGCTGTGATCATCTTCTCGTACACGCTGTTGAGCTGCTGCATATAGCGGGCCATTTTCTCGGTTTCCTCGCAGTACTGCGCCGACTGGGCGGCCGAACGCTCAAACATGTCGCGTATTTCCTTGATTCCACGGTTTACACGGTCGATGGCGTCGAGCTGCGAGCTCACGCTTTTGAGCTGGATTTCGTATATGGTGTTGAGGCCTCCGATATTGTGGTTGAGGGCCTGCATCTGCTCTACATAGCCGGTCGACGACGCCGATATCTCGTTGGAGTTTTGTGTGATGGCTGCGTAGGATTGGAGCAGCACGTCGGACACTTGGTTGAGCTGCGCCGTGGTTTCGCGCAGGTGTTGAAGCTCGGCGGCCATCTGATTCATCTGGTCGAGATATTGAGCCGAAGCGCCGGAGAGGTCGGAAGCCGGCACCACGGGAGCCTGAGCCTGCACGCCCTGCGCGGCTCCGGCTGCGGACGCGCCGCCGTTGATCACCACGCCTGCGCCGCCGCGGAACTCGGGACGGTCTTCGTCGGAGTGGCTGTCGAGCACGGGGAACACGTCTTCCCATTTATATTCCTTGGGCGGACGGTCGAAAGCCGTGAGCACGAACATAAGCACCTCGGTGCCCATACCTATCGAAAGAAGCATATTGCCGCCGGGGAGGTGGAGTATCTTGAACAGGGCGCCCCAGATCACGATGGCGGCACCGATTGAGTATGCGAAGTTGAAAAAGCGCTGGCCGTTTTCCGATGCTATGAATCCGGATATGCCTTTGCGATATTGCTGTACTTTTCCCATTTGGTCTAAGTAAAATTTGGTTTATTTTTTCGATTTGGTGCCTTTGGCAAAGCCTATCTGCGAGCGTACGCAGCGGAAGCCTATGTATGAGCGTTGCTCGTTCTGATACTCCCACATGCGGAGGTCGGAACGGATGTTGTGGGCCACGTCTTTCCACGAGCCGCCACGCACGATCTTGCGCTTCATCTTGTAGGGATCGTCGGGAGCGGCGTCATAGCGGTACTCGGGATTGAGGTCGGAGGTGAGTTTGCCCACCGACTCGGTAAATGCCGTCGATGTCCACTCGCTCACGTTGCCGGCCATGTCGTAAAGGCCGAAATCGTTGGGGGCATACGTACCCACACGCGAGGTGATTACGTGGCCGTCCTTCACAAAATTGCCTTCCTGGGGCTTGAAGTTGGCATAGAAGCAGCCTTTGTCCTCGCTTAGGGTGAGGTCGCCTTCCCAGGGATATTTATTTTCGTTTACACCGGCGCGGGCGGCATATTCCCATTCGGCCTCGGTGGGCAGACGGTAAGGCTCGACATAGATGCCGTCCTTGCCGAGCGAGCGGCGCAGGAAGAGCGTGCGCCAAGCGGCGAAAGCGTTGGCCTGCTCCCAGCTCACGCCCACGACGGGATAGTCGGTGTAGCCTCCGTGAGCAAAATACATGCGCACATAGGGCTCGTTGTAGGCGTTTTCAAAATCGTTGACCCATGCCGTGGTGTCGGGGTAGATATTTACAATATAAGTGTTGAGGAAGTCGAATTCCCCGGTAAGACCGCGTGTGATGGTGGTCTGGATTATCTCGCCATCGTCGGTGATATAGGCCGTGTCTTTCGAAATCATGGGCACGTTTGTCGGGACGGGGCGGTCGGTGTTGTATTCACGGCGACGGGGATTCAGACGGTTCTTGCGCTTTGCGGCCTCGGTGTGGTTATACACTTCGTAGCGGAAGTTCATCTGCTCGTGGTCGAGCTCGCGCACGCCGGTTATGGGGTTGGTGCGGTAGACCGACTCGATGGCGCGTTGCTCGTCCTCATTGGCGTTGCGCCAGGGTATGGGCTTGTTCCAGTTGAGGTGGGGCTTCACGGGATTGCCTTCTTTGTCTTCCTCAATCTTGAATTCCTCGTTGCCGCCATAAGCGGGGTCGGCGAGGCGTTCGCGGATTATGGAGTCGCGCACCCAGAACACGAATTGCTTATACTTGCCGTTGGTAATCTCTGTCTCGTCCATCCAGAAGCCGTCGACAGAAATGCCTCGGGCATCTGCGGCGAGGTTCCACGCGCTGTCGGCCTCGTTTACGCCCACAGCCATAGAGCCACGGTCGACCAGCACCATTCCGTAAGGAGTGGGCTCGGCCCAAGAGGTGCCGCCAACGCCGGTCACTTCTCCACCTGCCGAGCTTCCGCGTGTGCCCGAAGCGCACGACGCCATGGTGGCCGCCGCGGCAAATGAGAGTATTATATGGTTTATGTTCTTCATCTTCATATATAAGTTACATTATTCGGATGCTTTTATGCTTATTTTTGTTTTTGTCGGAGAGGTCGAGTTTGAGCGAGTAACCTAAGAATATTTCATGGCTTCCCGACGAGGCTTTGGCTATGGCCGAAGTGGAATAATCGAAGGAATACCCCAAGTAGAAGCCTTTGAGCTCGGCAGCGACCGTGGCTATGACCGCATCGTCGTAGCGATAGCCCACGCCGAACGACAGGAATTTGTTGTAGCGGCAACGGGCGTTGATTTCGCCTGTGGTGAATGTGAAATCGGATTTCACGAGCACCGACGGCATCAATTCAAATAACGTGTTTTTTATCGGAATATTGCACCCGCTCATAAAATAAAGCGTGCGATTGGCCTGAAACTCGAAGTTTTTTTCATCCGACGATTCCGAACCGTCGGTTTTCATCGTTATCACCGGCGACGTGAGGTGGGTGCAGGAAATGCCTGCCCAAATGTTCTTGCGGCGGTACCATATGCCGGCGCCAAGGTCGAGGGCCATGCCGTGGATATCCTGCATGGGGATGCCTTCGTCGCTGCCCTGGTGGAAATCGTCGCCGTCGGGGATAAACACCTCGGAGCCTTTGAATTTCTGGTCGTACATGCCGATTTGAAGGCCGACCGACCACTCGCCGCCAAATTTGCGGAATTTATATGCCACCTGGGCGGCTATGTTGAGAGAGCTGTACAGGCCTTGACTTTCCTGGGCGGCCACCAATCCCACGCCTATGCGCTTGCCCATGAGCTTGAGGGGCATGTCGGCCGTGCCGAGAAAGGTTTTCGGGGCATTGTCGATTCCCACCCATTGCAGGCGCGAGCCGCCGCGGATGCGTAGCAGGTCGGTGTCGCCGATTGCGCCGGGGTTGTAAAATGTCGTCACCTCATAGTACTGCGACAGCTGCGCGTCGGTCTGCGCCGTGGCGCGAACGGCGCCCATCGCGGCAACAGCCGCCACCGCGACAGCAACCCGCATTATTTTTCTTCTTATGTCGATAGCCATGAAGGGTGTCATTCAAAATAAAAGGTGAGTACTATCATTTTCGACGTAGCTTTCGCAAGCGACTGCGTAAACTTGTATTTTCCCGGATCGTCGGCAAGGTCGGGACGGTCGTGCTGCAATATATCCGACAGTCCGAAGCAGAATTTCAGCTCCGGTATCAGCTTGAAATATGGCAGATAGAAGTCGCATCCGAAGCCTATCGACAGGTACATGTCGGCGGACTTGAACTTGAATATGTCGCTGTTCTTTTTCGTAACGTCGAACGCCGGCATAATGCCGCCCACAAGATACGGACGGGCATTGCGGTAGCGCAAGGCCGCATATTTGAGGTCGAGCGGAAGCACCACATATGCCGACTTTATATTCTGCCGCTCCTCGGCCCCGGTGTTCATCTCGCGCATACGCACATCGCGGTTGCCGAAATACATGCCCGGTGTGAATCGCACCGAGAAGTAATTGTTAAGACGGAACGACACCAGGCCGTTGACGCAAAAGCCCGGCGAATACGAGGGCTGCTCCATAAACCACGACTCGCCGTCGTCGGTCACAAAGCCGTTGTGGGTGAACATCACATTTTGCGTGTGCACGCCCACCGAAAACCCGAGATGCCAGCGGCGGAGGTCGGCATACGGGCGGTTGAGTAATTTATCGTTAAAACTGCGCGCGCTTGACGCCACGGCGCATCCGAGCAACGCCACGACCACAAACGCAAATTTCAAAAAACGGAGTTTCACTCTGATTGGTTCCAAATTGATACAATATGTCTATATTAACGCGCTCCGTGCCTGTTTATTGTATTTCCCGTCAAAAATCATTAATGGTGAACACGGCTATTTCGGGTCAAGCCGTAATTACAGTGCATTGCGTCTCCGTTAGGAGACAAATATTGTAGCGCAGGGCGACAGCCCTGGGAGGGGCGTGAATGTTATTTATTATGGCGTTGGAGCGGAGCCTGCCGGAGCGTTCGAAAACGCCAACAGTGGTGCAGAACGCTCCGACCGGCTCCGCTCCAATACCGAGATGGACCAACTCAACACACCGGGGGTTCCGCTATCGCTCCACCCCCGGCTACACTCTTGAATCGCTACGCGATTCATTGCACCGCATTTTCGGTTTGTGACAAAAAAAAACATAAAAGAGGGTGTGTCAAAAATAATCCATACGGCGATGCGGCACGCCTCCCGGCGCACCGCAACCTTAGAAATCTTAGAAATATCAGATTTTTAAACCAAATCTAATTTATTGAAGTCTTTCTTTTGAAATCATCGACGACACTTGCGCCATGTCGATGGTGCCGCTGAGCACCACCAAGTTGAGCTCGCCGGACTCGCGGGTGTAGATAATGAGGTTAGAGATTTTGTTCTCGTTCTGAGGGTCGGGAGTGCCGTAGATTATTACATTTTCGTTGTCCTCGTTGGCATCCATGAGCACGTCGGCTTTGAGCGCGGCTATGCGCTGCTCGATGACGGGGGCGATTTTCTTTACCTTGGAGGCATTCTCGCAGGTGAGAATCTCGATGGAGTCAAGGTCTTTTATCAGGGCCTTTACGTTGATGTCGTCGGATAAATCTCCGCCCACCGAACCGGCCATTTTGAGCATAGTCTTGCTGATGTAGACCGATGTCACGTCGTCGTTGGAGGCGATGTCGGCAAACTGTTTTTTTGCACTGCAACCTGTGGTGAGCACAAAGGCGAGGAGCGCCACGATAATAGATGCTATACTTTTCATTGGAGTTTTGATAAAATTGTTTGTACTGATGTTATTTGGGATGTTGCAACTTCTTCTGTCTTGTCGAGCGACGAGCGCATTTTTTCCGACACCATGCACAGCAAGTCGGCGGCTATGCGTGCGGCCTCGTCGGGGTCGGTGATTTCGGTGTAGGGGTCGGCAGGCTCGGGAGCGGCCTTGGCCGGGCTCGGGCTTCTTCTCACTTGCTCTGCCACAAGCGGAGCAGGCTCCACATCGGGAATCGGCATCGAATGCACCACAACGGTGTCGCATCGCGCCGTATCTGCCGGCTTATCCACTGTGGCCGTAGCCTCGCCTACCGAGAACGGCTCGTTGTCGCTCGGCGACTTTATCACCGTGATAAGGGCGAGAATCACCGCGGCCGCGGCGCCTCCGATGGCCCAGGGACGGAAACGCGCCATAAACGACGGACGCGGCTCGGCCATTATCTCCATGAGGCTGTCTTCAAGGCCGGCGGGTATCTCGACGCCGTCGGTGTCGGGCTCGGCCATCATTTCGAACACCTTGCGCTCGGCTTCGAGGTCGGCGGGAAGATTGCCGGCGGCGAAAAGCTCGGAGAGGGCTTCCGTTTCCTCGGGCGTGGCCGTACCGTCGTAAAAGCGGTCGAGCAAGCGGCGAATTTTTAATATGCGTTCCTGGTCGTTCATAATGCGTTTTTATTTAAGAGGAGATTTCGTAATGTCTTGCGCGCCCGGCTGAGCAGTTGGCGCACGTTTGAATCAGAGAAGCCGGTCTGCGCGGCAATCTCGTCGTTGGAGCAGCATGAATATGCCGACAGGCGTATCACACGCTGCTGCGGGGCGGGAAGCGCGGCTATGGCTCGCTCGATTGCCGACTGCGACATTTGCAGCGACACCTCGTCGTCGGCCTGCTCGGCAGATGCCGGATGCCGGAAATCGGCATCAATCGGCACATTCGCTTCCGCGCGGCTGCGGATTCTGTCGATACAGGCGTTTCTTATAGCCTTGATGCAGAAAGACGCAGGTGAATCAACGTCGCCGAGCGATTCGCGTCGCTCCCACAGCCGTGCCACCGTGTCTTGCACGGCATCGGAAGCGTCGTCGCTGTTGGCAAGCATTGCCAACGCCGCGGCATACATCCTCCGATAATTGGCGAGGATAGTGGATTTGAATTCTTCGGCTGTCATCTCTATTGTTTTTTTGTCGATTCACTATTAAGACGGCCATGCGCCGCATTTGTGACACCAAAATCCGTTCAAAAAAAAATTAATCAAAGCTGTGTTTAGCACCGGATTTGGCATAATCGAACGCTCCGACCGGCTCCGCTCCAATACCGAGATTGATTATATTTCACCCAACCCCGCATGTCGGCTGCGCCGGCCATACGGGGCTAACATCAAGCGACACGGCTTCGCCGTGATTAAACAAAAGTGACAAGGCGGAAGGCCTCATCACTTTTTACAGGAACACTCATCGCGGAGCGCTTTGCCTTTGGCAAAGCGCTCCGCGATGAGTGTTCCTGCCTATTATATAAGGGCGTTGGCTATCACTTCGGAGGCGGTGCGCACGTAGACGAATTCGAGTCCGTCGACATAACGGGCGTCGATATCCTCGATGTCGCGGCGATTGTCCTCAGAGAGGATTATCGTGGTGATTCCCGCGCGCTTGGCGGCCAATATCTTTTCCTTGATGCCGCCCACGGCGAGCACTCGGCCACGTAGGGTGATTTCTCCGGTCATGGCCACACGCGGGCGAACGAGACGGCCTGTGAATGTCGACACAAGCGATGTGGCTATCGTGATGCCGGCCGAAGGGCCGTCCTTTGGCACGGCTCCTTCGGGAAAATGAAGATGCACGTCGTTTTTAGAAAATTTCTCCGGGTCGATGCCGAGTTCTTCGGCATGGCATTTCACCCACTGCATGGCCAGGGTGGCCGATTCTTTCATCACATCGCCAAGGTTGCCGGTCAAGGTAAGCCGCTCGCCCTTGCCTGCGGCAAGCGAGGACTCTACCATAAGGATTTCTCCGCCAACCTGCGTCCAGGCCAAGCCGGTGACAACTCCGGGGAACTCGTTGCCCTCGTATTTGTCGTGGTTGCGCATGGGCATGCCAAGCAAGTCGTGAAGATGCGTTTTTTCCACGGGCGATGGAAATTCTTTGCCGCTCATCAGGGCCAGAACATATTTGCGGCCGATTGTGGCAATCTGCTTCTCGAGTTGGCGCACGCCGCTTTCCGATGTGTAGTTTTCAATTATAGAATTGAGGGCCTCTTCGGAAATCTTTATCGCGTCGTCCTCGATATTGAGGTCGGCGGCAACGCGCGGGAGCAAGTGACGACGCGCTATCTCCACTTTTTCTTCTTGCAGATAGCCCGACAGGTCAATCAGCTCCATGCGGTCGAGCAGCGGCGCGGCCAAGGTCTTGGTGGTGTTGGCCGTGGCTATGAACAGCACGTCGGACAGGTCGAAATCAACGTCTATGAAGTTGTCGTGGAAATGGCAGTTTTGCTCCGGGTCGAGCACTTCGAGAAGGGCGGCAGCCGGGTCGCCTTTGTAATCGGAGCCTATTTTGTCTACCTCGTCGAGCACAAGCACCGGATTCTTCTTGCCGGCGCGGCGCATTGCCTCCATTATACGTCCGGGCATGGCGCCGATATACGTGCGGCGGTGTCCGCGCAATTCGGCCTCGTCGTGCAAGCCGCCAAGCGACACGCGCTGGTATTCCCGGCCGAGGGCGGCGGCGATGGAGCGGCCAAGCGAGGTCTTGCCCACCCCGGGAGGGCCTACGAGGCATATGATGGGCGACTTGCCGTCGGGGTTGTGCATTATCACGGCGAGTTGCTCGAGTATGCGCTCTTTCACCTTTTCAAGGCCGAAATGGTCGGAATCAAGTATCTCGGAGGCATCTTCGAGCGTCGAGGCCCAGTCTGATTTCTCGGTCCAGGGCAGGTCGAGCAATGTCTCTATATAGTTGTAGCTTACGGCATAATCCGGCGTGGTGGCGTTGAGACGGCGCAATTTGGCCAGTTCTTTGTCGAAGGCCTTGCGGGCCGCTTCGGGCAGGGCTATGGATGCGGCTTTCTGCTCGAGCGCGTCGATTTCGTCGTCGGAGTCGCCATAGAGCTGGCGCTGAATGGTCTCGACCTGCTGTGTCAGGAACTGACGGCGCTGCTGCTCGTCGATGTCGCTCTTGGTCATGCGCACGATATCCATGGTCATTTCCAGCTCCTGCTCTTTCTTCTTTATCAGGCCAAGGAGGCCTACGGCACGTTTGAACAAGTCGCGCTCGGCCAAAAGCGAAATTTTCACCGACGGCTCCTCGGGGAAATGCGTGAGCATCGTGTTCACGTTCAAGGCCACATCGGTATTGCCGTCCATCGTGAGCATCATAGCCGAGAACGGGCTGTCGGTCATCTGCGCCGACATCTTGTTGGCAGTCTTCACCACGGCCGACACGGTGAGTCCGGCACGTTTGCTGTCGTCCGGTTTCAAATAATCCTCAAGCATCTCGACCCGTGCCGTTATGGCTCCGGCCACTTTTTTCGGAGTCTTGCTCTTGCCTATTATTCTAAATGGATCGCGGGCCACGGCAAGCATCGTCTTCTGCCCGTCGGGCAGCTCGAGGAGCTTAATCACATCGGCCACCACGCCATAAGGGTAGAGGCCTTTGCGTATGGTGGGCTCGTCGTCGTCGGAGTCGCGCTGGCACACCACGCCTATGGGCACACGGTGCTTCTCGGCATACTCAACTATTTTCACCGACGAATCCCTGCGCAGTGCAATCGAGGTGGTCACCCCCGGAAACAGAACAAGGTTCTTTGTGGGCAAAAGCAACAATTCCTCGGGATTGAGTCTTTTTCTCATCTCCTCACCACTTAAATCTATACGCTCAACGGCTACGCCAAAGGCCATCTGATCTTCTGTATTATCCATTTTTTTATCCTGATATTTAACGAAATTATTTCGGGAGTGCAAAAATACGCATTTTTTTCGATACTTTTCAACTATAATCCGAATACAATAGTTATATTTGCAAAAATTTAGAAACACTCTCAACTCAATTTTTCCATTTATTTATGACTGAATATTACATCGTTTATAACGGGCAACAAGTCGGCCCCATGTCGAAAGAGGCTCTCGTAAACTACGGCCTCAACCCCAACTCCCAGGTATGGGCCCAGGGCATGCCCGCATGGGTTCCAGCCTACACCATCCCCGAATTGATGGAAGTGATCAACACCCGCCCGCTCAACACGCCCCCGCCCCATCCGGGCACCGGCTTCGACACCCTCTCCGACACGGGCACAAGCGGCAAGAGCCGCCTCGCCGCAGGCTTGTTCGCCATAATCCTCGGCACGCTCGGCATCCAGTACTTCTACTGCGGCAAAACAGCCGGAGGCATCATCTGCATCCTTCTTTCGCTCGTGACGTGCGGATTCTGGGGAATCATCACGCTTATTCAAGGCATCTTGATGATTGTGATGAGCCAGCAGGAATTCGAGCAGAAATACGTATATTCATCCTCCACATTCCCGATATTCTGATATTTCAACCCATACCTATACCAAACGCTCCGCAACCCCAACGGAGCGTTATTTTTTCCATCTAATCAAATACAATGATTCGGTAAAATTTGAGGTTGTTCAGCCTTGGCTAAGCCGCTAACTGAGCCAACCGATGATTTATTT
>VSPD01000030.1 GCA_009775125.1 Muribaculaceae bacterium
AACGATACATGATTAATTTCTGTAGACCTGCGGCTTAACA
This sequence comes from Muribaculaceae bacterium, assembly GCA_009775125.1. Lineage (GTDB taxonomy): Bacteria > Bacteroidota > Bacteroidia > Bacteroidales > Muribaculaceae > CAG-873. Next base: position 41 of record VSPD01000030.1, read on the forward strand.
TATCAATACATTAATTTATTTTTACGATATACTTAATCATGGCAAAATACAATCGAATCCTTCTCAAACTCTCCGGTGAGTCGCTCATGGGCCATCAGGGCTATGGCATCGACACCGAACGCCTTGGCCAGTATGCCGAGCAAATCGCTCGCGTGGCGCAATCGGGCGTGCAGGTAGCTATCGTGATTGGCGGCGGCAACATCTTCCGCGGCCTCCAAGGCGCCTCGCGCGGTTTCGACCGCGTGACCGGCGACCAGATGGGCATGCTCGCCACCGTAATCAACTCCCTCGCCCTCGGCTCAGCCCTCTCGGGCATCGGCCAGCCCGCTCGCGTGTTCACGGCCATCAACATGTACCCCGTCGGCGACTACTACTCCAACCGCCGAGCCATCGAGGCCATGGAAGCCGGCGAAGTGGCTATCATAGCCGGAGGCACAGGCAACCCCTTCTTCACAACCGATACCGGAGCCGCCCTCCGCGCCGTTGAAATCCGTGCCGACGTAATGCTCAAAGGCACGCGTGTCGACGGCATCTACACCGCCGACCCCGAAAAAGACCCCTCGGCCGAGAAATTCACCGAAATCACCTACGACGAAGTGTACTCGCGCGGCCTCAAAGTGATGGACCTCACCGCCACCGCCCTCTGCAAGGAAAACTCGATGCCCATCGTAGTATTCGACATGGACACCCCAGGCAACCTTGCCCGCGTCCTTGCCGGCGACCCCATCGGCACCCTCGTCTATTAATATAGGAACATAAGCCTCCGGCTTGTGTAAAAGCATCCATCAGGAACATAAGCCTCCGGCTTGTGATAATGACAAAGCGGCGCGCCCCACCGGGACGCGCCGCCTTTATAGTAGTTTGCCCGACAGGAGCATAATCTAACGGGTGGAATTCCCGAACTTGCGTTATTATGGGCACAAGCCGTAATTACGGTGCATTATTATTTAACTGGCAGGGAGTGAATCCACCCGGTAGGAACACAATCCGGAGGATTGTGTTCCTACATAATTGATTCAAAATAATTTGTGAAATCCGCGAAATTTGTGTAATTTGTGGTAAAAAAAGAGCGCGACCGCGCTCCGGGGTACACAAATTTCACATATTGCACGAATTTCACAAATTTATTTCCGAATCGCTACGCGATTCTATGCACCGCATTTTCGGCTTTTGATTATGACAAAGCGGCGCGCCCCACCCGGGACGCGCCGCCGTTATAGTATTGTTGGATTATTTATCGGATTGCAACCATGGTGGAGGCTACCGGAGTCTTTACGATATATACCCCCGCGGGAAGCTCGGTCGTGATATTGCCGCAGGCGGTGTGGGCGGAATACACTGTCCGGCCGTCGACGCTGTATATCGTGACACAGCCCGGCGCGGTGGCCACGTCGACTCGGCGGCCGTCGACGGTAATGCGTTCTGCCGCGTCGCCAACGCTGCCGATTCCCGACATGTCGACTGAGAATTCAGCAGTGGTCATCTCGGTAAGGCCCGAGGCGAAACGCGATTTCACGCCTGCCGTGTGCCTTCCTTCGCTCAGGTTTTGAAGCAGATATTGTGTTTCTGCTGTGGTGGCGGTCATGGAGCCGTCGAGATATACCTCATACGATATGGGGCTGCCCGCTTTTCTTGCAGGAGCATTGTCGGGGCCGGGGGCCGGAATCTTGTCGACCGCGCCAATGAAGATATCGTCGAGCGCGATATAATATTTGTCGGCAGAAATATAATTCAGGGCCACATATTTTGCTCCGCCGGGGATATTGACAATGAATTGTTTCCATATCTCGTCATCGACCGTAATCGGATCTCCGACCCATTCGAAATCTTCGGCGTTGTTGCCGGAGGTTGAATAGCCGACGCGCAGTGTCTCGGGATAGCGGCTGTAATAGCAGCGGGCCCAGAAACTTATTGCGAAATCAACCGGCATGTTGAGTTCCGGGGAAATGATGAAGTCGTTGTTTGGCTCGCCGTTGTTGGTAGCCCACGACACCAGCACGCGTTCGCCGCTGTGCGCGTTCATAAAGTCGTTGTCGACCATGCTGTAATCGGTCTTTGAGGGATTAAGCACGATAAACGCCATCTTTTCGTACATATTGGGGAATTCATAGTTGGGTGATGAATATGTGCGGCAGTCATCTCCGTCGATATAGGTCCAGCCTGTTTCGCCGGGAGAGTTTATCGTCCAGTCTTCGTGGCCTTCGAAGTCGTCGAATATGCCATCCACCACGTTCCAGCGCAGCAGTCGCTCTGTCGGCGTGTCGGTTTCTTCCACAAGCAGGTTGGCCGGAGCTTGCGTGGTCTCTGTAAGGGCGAGTTCGCCTGAATAGTCGGCCGCGCCGCTCGCTTCAATGTCTTTTTCGACGGTGGCGTAGCCTTTCTTGGCGCAGGTCACGCGATATGAGCCTTCCCATACGGAGGCGAATGTCGCTGTGCCGTCGGCAGCCACCTCAGTCGTGTAGCTGTTGGAGTTGCCGATGCCCGTGAGCGTCACCGTGGCTCCCTCGGCGGTTTCTCCGGGGGTGTCGGTGGTGACAGAGAGGACGATATCGGTGGTGAGCAGACGCGGCACCATCGGCGAGAATGACGCAAATGAGCTGTGGCCGTCGGAGTACACGGCTTTCACTGCATATACATAGCGGCCTTTTTCTACATTTGCCCAATCGGTGTCGGTAAAGGCGCACGTCTCGACGGGCGTGTCGGTGAGGCGAACCCACTTGTCGACCGACAGCCGGTCGGTCTCTGCCATGCGGAACACATCGTATTTGGCATCGGCATCGGCGGCGCGGCTGCGTGCGGCAAGACGTGGCGCGCCATAGGGCAGGCCTTCGGCCCGGAGGGTAAGGTTGCCGTAGAAGGCGGAGGTTCCGCCGGGCAGTTCAGACATGAATGGTTCTGTGCGGTAGTCGTGCGTGAACACCATTTTGTCTCCCTTGAAGTCATCGTCGGAGCTTCCGTCCATGCACAGGCGGGCATCGCCGCGTAGAGTAAAGAGCGCGCCGCGAGGAGCTATAATCGGGTGACGGAACACACATTCCATCCAGTCGTAGTTGCTGCTCTCCAAATTGTTTTCTTCATATAAGATATGATTGGTGGGGCGTCCGTTTTCGTCGAGATCGAACACTATCACGTCAACATCGGCTCCGCTCTGCGCCGAGTTCCATACGTTCCATTGCATTGAGGTGAACACAGCCGGGGTGTCGTATATCACCCCAACGGCCGTGTAGTCGGTAACGACCGACATTTCCATGCTGAATACCATGTTGTCGGTGCCGTCGTCGTAGCGGAAGGTGGCGGTGCGGTCGACGGGGGCGTCCCATGTGAGGTCAACCTTCATACGGTCGTAGGTATCGGCCACATTGTCGGGAGCGATGAGTTTTTCTTTCAGCGTGATAGCGTCTGCGGTGTTTGTCTCGGCTATTTCACCCACGGCGACAGAAGCCGGCTCGTAATTGATGCAGTGGGCATCGAGAATATATTCGCCTTTGCGGTATATGCCGTCGATCGTGTAGTTGCCGTCGCGGTCGGTCACTGCGTTATATTCGGCATATCCATGCAGGTAGATGCTTGCGTCCGGCAGTCCGTGGCCGTCTTTGCCGAAAACGCGGCCGGAGACGGTGCCTTTGTCATATTCAGTGAGCGGGATTGTCACTTCTTTGTTTTCAAGTTCGGCAAACGTGAGGTCGAGAGTCTGCGGTTCGAAGCCAAACAGCGACACGGTCACGGGATAGGTTCCGGCCTCAATCTCAACCACCTCGATACGTCCGTTCTCATCAGTTGTATATATTGTCTTTTCCTCGCCAAACTCAACGGCAGCTCCGGCAAGCGGCGCGGTGCCGTCGGTGACTGTGGCGTTGAGGGTTGCCGCGTGGTTTTCCTCAACTTTAAAGTTTGCTATGTGCAGGGTCGGATAGCCGGGTTCCCATTTGGCATGTATACCTATGTTGTAGGTGCCGGTCTCGGTGATTTCGGGCAGATATACATAGTTGGTCTCGGCTTCGAACCATTCTGTTTTGGCATTTTTGAGCACGTTTTGCTGAGCCTCCGGCGTGTTGCCGCGTCCAAACGTTATTTCATATGTCGGAGCGTAGCTTGGCACGAGACACCAGTCGTCGTAAATCACCTTGTAAGATTTTCCTGCTTCGAGTTGTATCGGAGGAGAAATGAGCCAGTCGTCGGCGGCGCGCCGGCTGCCGCCAAATTTCATGTAATTGCCTTTTTGCGACGACGCCACTCTTTGCCACACGGCTCCGTCTTCATTGGCATCTGTTATGGACCACATGAGAATCTCGTCGTCGGAGTCGAATCCGGCAGCAAAAGGTATGTTCATATGGTTGCCTATCACAGTGGGAGCCGACTCTGTGGCCGTGCTGCTGCCTTTTGCGTTGGCGGCGGTTATTTCGTAGCGGTACACGCCCATTGCGCCGACTTGATCGGTGCATGATGTCTGTTTTGTCGCGGATGCTGCGGTTACGTCGCCGGGGCGGCGTACCACGGTGTATGTCATGGTTGACACATCGACATATCCGCCCTGCGCTCCTGTCGTGACGGCGTCCCAGCTGATTGTCACATTATTGCCGTCCGGAATTAGAGTTAAGGATGCCGGCGCGGAGGGAATATCTTCGCCGACAAAGGTTTTCACCGTGGCCGGAAGTCCGTTGCCGGCTGTATTTGCGGCGTACAGCTTAAAGGTGTGGAAGCCTTCCTCCACTTGTGTGTCGCACACTATTGCCGCTCCGGGCAAAAGCGCGGACTCCTCGGCGGTAAGGGTCTTGATTGGCGTGCCGTCACATTCTATTGTCACGGAGGTTATCTCGGCGAGGACACTGCCGCCGGCCGTCTCCGCAGGGAGGGTGAGGCGGAACGACACCGAAGTGTCGTGGGCAGAGTTATCCACAGTGATTTTTGTCACTTCGCCGGGCGCGTTGTCGTCGGCAAGGGAGAACGGAATATACAGGCCGGTCATCTCGCCGCCTGTGCCGAGGGAGCTTATGCGGGTAGATGCTCCGGAAGAGGGATTGATTGTGTAGAAGCCGCTGTTATAAGACGAACACGATGCCCAATAGAGGGTTTCTGTCGAGTGGTCGAATTCCATCGACTGCATGTAGTCTATGTCGTAGTCGGTGAAGCCTACGCTGCTGAATTGCTCCGACGGCTTGTCAAATTTATAAAGATAACCGTCGCTGCACAGCGAATAGATGTCGCCGTCGTAACTGCAAGCGAGGGTCATAAGCCATTTGCCGGCCACGTCTGTTGTCGACAGTACGGAGCCGTCGGCCACATTCACCTCGCAGAGCATGGTCGAGTTGCCGCCGTAGTGTGTAATACCCCATAGTTTCTTGTCGGCGTAGTCGTAGGTCATGTCTACATAGAGCGGGGCGTCGTCGCCGCAGGTGGCGAGCGGGGTAAGTTCGCCGGTGTTCACATCGAGTGTGTTCCAGGCTTTCGCTATTGGACCCGGTGTGTAGGTCTGGGCATAATAGATTCCCTTTGCCATGGCTCCTGCGCTTACGGCGTCGGTCGCGCTGATTGTCGTGGGTTGAGAGGCATTATCCAAAGGAAAACTGTGCCATCCCACCGGCAGGTACTCGTCGCTGATGATGAAACCCATTGCAGTTTTTGGCGCGGTGCTCTCGGCAGAGGCAACGCTCCAGATCAGGGCTGCGACAAAAATCGGAATGATTCTTTTCATAGGTAATGAGGTTGGATTAGTGTATTCATATCCGCAAATATAAAATATCGGCTACTTTGCGGCAAAACAAAGTATTACGCTTTCGACAAATTGCTGAATACACAAAATAATTATATGTCTTTGGCTATGTTTTTGTACATCGACGGGGTCATTCCCACCTCGTTCTGGAAGGTTTTGTAGAAAGTCGACAGCGAGCTGAACCCAAGGTCTGTGCTCAGCGCTTTGAGTGGATAGTCGGCAGACTCGGCGTCGGAAAGCACACGCAGCGCGTGGCGGATTCGGTAGCCGTTTACAAATTGCGGATAGCTTTTCCCGGTGTATGTCTTGATAATTTGTGTGAGATATGTACGGTTGGTGCCGAGCATCTCCGCAACCCTGTCGCGTGTGAGGTGGCTGTCGGTATATATTTTTTCCTCCTCCATAAGCCGGCACAGGTTGGCGTATATCTCGTCGGTCCTTTCTTCACGTGGCATCGACGCCGCTTTTTCACACTCCATTTCTTCCCGTTGGCGTATCACGATTTTTTTGTAGAGACGGCGCAGCTTTTGATAGTGCCATGTCAGGATAATGAGAATCAACAGCACGGAGCAAAGCGACACAACGAGCACGGCGTTGCGGTTGCGCTCGTTTGCAAGCATCAGCCGGCTCAGGTCGGCCTCCCGCTCGCGTTTGTCGATGTCGTATTGCACTCTGAGCTCGTTTACCGACTGTCGTTCCTGCGCGTCGAATATCGAGTCGCAACGGATTTTGTAGAGTTTGTATGCTTCGAGAGCCATGCGGTAGTCGCCGGCTCTTTCTCTGTTTTGAGATTTTAATTCGTAAAGTTCGGCAAGTGATGATTTTGTCGACAGGCTGTCGCATGCACGCAAGCCCTTCTGTATCATGGCGTCGGAGCGGGATATGTTGCCGCTGCGGGCGTAGATTTTGGCATAGCAGAGGTAAATCTCGGGCAAGTTGGAGGCCTGGGCGCGGTCGGCGGCAGTCAGGGCCTTGTCGAGCCATAGCTCGGCCTCGTCATATCGCCCCATGTCGAATAGGATGGATCCGCGCAAGCGGTACAACGCGCTTTCTTCATCCTGATGCCCGTATTTTTTGAGCACGTCGTTGGCTATTTCCACATTTTCCATGGCGCGGTCGTTGTCGCCGGTAATGCGGTAAAGGTTGGCGCATTGATATGCTCCGGAGAAAATCATCTGAGGGTTGTCGTTGGCGAGCCCCCACTGATAGCAGCTGCGGGCATATTTTAACCCTTCCGGGTCTTTGCGGATGCAGGCTATCTCCGCCAGATTGCATTCTACGAGGGCCTGCCTGAATCCGTCGCCGATTTTCACGGCATATTCAAGGCTTTTGAAAAAATGCCGCTGGGCCAGGGCCGGATTTATGCGTGTGTCGGCTTGATATATTCCGTAGCCGTTGTGAATTTGCATCAGCAGGGTGTCGTTGTCGAGAGCCGTGGCATATGCAAGTGCGCTGTCGAGTTGGGCCTTGCCGTCTTCGGGTTTGCCGGACACAACGTTCGACAGCCCTTGATAGTAAAGGGCATAGCCCATGTAGTAGTTGTCGTTTTCGGCTTTTGCCATATCGAGCATCCGTTCCGACAATATCAACGCGCGAAGATGTTCCGACCGTTGCGTGGCCTCCTGGCAGGCTTGTTTGAGCCTTGCCATCTCCTCTTTGTGGCCGGGAGGGGCTGCGTGGGCCGAGGCTGTGCATGCTGCCGGGGCTACAATCAGTATCAGCAGCCCGACGATGGAGAGAAGGGCGGGGTGAGGGCGCATCTTATTGGCTAAGGATTTGGCGGAGGAGGGGTAGGAGGTGGTCGGCATAGTGGCGGAAGCCGAGGTCGGTGAGGTGGATGCCGTCGACGGTGCCGTCGTCCTCGATGCCGTCCATGTCTTTCGACGTGAGGTAGTAGAGGTTGTCGGGGTTTTCTTCTTTGAGGCGGAGGTAGTTTTTGTGGAAAGCCTCGTTCTTTTCAGGAAGATAGGCGCCGAAATAGGAGTCGTAGCGCGCGTAAGGGTAGATAGGGCCTTCTACCATCACGATGGGTACTTCGGGACGCGCCGTGCGCAGGATTTTGACAAAATCGTAGGTGAGGGTGTCGCACATCATCTTGGTGCAGTTGGGCACGGGGTCGATGATATAGGCGGCCACGTCGGGAATCCGGGCCATGGCGCGTGCCATAGAGGCATCCATCTTGCCTTCGCCGGAGAAGCCGAGGTTGACGACCTCGCGGTTGAGCTCGCGCGATATTATGTTTGTGGCTGCGTTGCCTGTGCGCGAGGCGCATCCGCCTTGCATTATAGATGTGCCGTAGGCCACGATGCGTCCGCGCGGCGCGATAAGTTCGGGGCGTCCGGCAGTGATTGTGGCGCCGGAGTCGACTTTCACCCACAGGTCCTCCACGCCGTCGTAGAGCGGAAGATATATCATGTATTCGTGGGGTTTGCCGTCGAGACGCTCTACATACTGCGCCTCGCAGATGCGATCCTCGGCATTGTTGACGCGTGGCCGGTTGGTGTTGACATGACGCCATGCGGAGTCGCCTTCGAAGATATAGAGGTCGGTGCCCTTGGTGCCGGTGTCGGCCATGTGGAGCATATGGAAGTCGGAGCGAAGGATATATTTCACGCCTATGCGCCGGGAGTCGGTGGCAAAGCGCACGGCGATGCCGGCCGAGCATTGGGCGCGGTCCCACAGGTCGGGGCGCACGCTGTCGGCGAGCGACGCAGGGATTCGGGAATAGAAACGGCCCGTATCGTCGAAGCCTTTGTTGATAACGCGCAGGTCTTTTGCATCGACATATTGCCATGCAGGATTGTTTTCGGCCACGGCGGTGGCTGCCGTGCAAAGGAGAGAGAGTGCTAAAATGAGTTTTTTCATGGTTGTGGGAACACAAGCCTCCGGCTTGTGAAAATTAATAATATGTACACAAGCCCGGAGGCTTGTGTTCCTGTTTTATTTTCCGGTTATGATTTGGCGTATGGAGTGCAGGCGCGTCAGGGCTGCAAGGGGGGTGAGGTTGTCGATGTCGAGATTCAATATCTCGTCGCGGACCTGGGCCAGGACGGGGTCGTCGAGTTGGAACAGGCGCAGCTGCATGCCGTCGTCTTCTTTGGCGGCGACCGGGGCCGACACTTCGCCTCGGGCGTTGGCCGCTTCGAGTTGGCGGAGCACCTCGTCGGCGCGTTTCACTATCGCCGGCGGCATTCCGGCCAGGCGAGCCACATGGATACCGAAACTGTGTTCCGAGCCGCCCTTGGCCAGTTTGCGCAAGAACACGACGCGTCCGTCGGATTCGGTGACAGACACGTTGTAGTTGGCGATGCGCGGATAGAGTTTCTCCATCTCGTTCAACTCGTGGTAGTGGGTGGCGAAGAGTGTCTTGGGGTGGAGTCCGCAGTATTCGTGAATATGCTCCACGATGGCCCATGCTATTGAAATGCCGTCGTAGGTGGATGTGCCTCGGCCGAGCTCGTCGAACAAGATGAGCGAGCGTTGGCTCATGTTGTTGAGGATAGACGCGGCCTCGTTCATTTCCACCATGAAGGTGGATTCGCCGAGCGAGATATTGTCGGAGGCGCCTACGCGGGTGAATATTTTGTCGACCACGCCGATTTTTGCCGAGTCGGCGGCCACGAAACAGCCTATCTGGGCAAGAAGCACGTTGAGGGCCGTCTGGCGCAGGAGCGCGGATTTACCCGACATGTTGGGGCCGGTAATCATCATAATCTGCGTGGCCTCGTTGGAGAGGTCGACGGTGTTTGAGATGTAGGGCTCGCCGGCGGGCAGTTGCTTCTCGATTACGGGGTGGCGCGCCTCGACAAGACGGATGTCGAGCGAGTCGTCGACCACGGGGCGGTTGTAGCGGTTTTCGATAGCCACGCGGGTAAACGAGCTTAGGCAGTCGAGCCGGGCCACGAGTGTGGCGTCGAGCTGCATTGCCGGGATGTATTTGGCCATTTCGGCCACCAGGTCGTTGAAAATCTGCGTTTCAAGGACGAGTATGCGGTCTTGCGCTCCGAGGATTTTTTCCTCGTAGTCCTTTAATTCCTGTGTGATGTATCGTTCGGCGTTGACGAGTGTCTGTTTCCGTATCCATTCGGCCGGAACTTTGTCCTTGTGGGTGTTGGTTACTTCGATATAGTAGCCGAATACGTTGTTGAAGCCTATTTTGAGCGACGGGATGCCTGTGGCCTCGCTTTCACGGGCCTGTATACGGAGCAGATAGTCCTTGCCTTCGTAAGCGAGGCGGCGCAGCTCGTCGAGCTCGGGGTTTATGCCCTCGGCAATGGCGTCGCCGCGGTTTATTGCGTTGGGGGCATCGGGGCGTATCTCGCGTTCGATACGCGCCGAGAGCGATTCCAGAGCGTTGAGCTGCTCGCCGATGGCGCGCAGGGCCGCCATGCCGGAGCCGGAGCACATGTCGCGTATCGGGGCGAGCGATTTCAAGGCTGTGGCCACTTGCATGGTCTCGCGCGGAGAGATGCGCCGGGTCGATACTTTGCCCACGAGACGCTCGAGGTCGCCTATGTGGCCGAGGTGTTCTTTGAGCGACTCGCGCTCGTCGGGGTTGCGGAAGAAATATTCCACCACGTCGAGGCGGTCGTTTATGGCCGCAGGGTCTTTGAGGGGGAAAAGAATCCAGCGCGACAGCATGCGCGCGCCCATCGGGCTCACGGTGCGGTCGATCACGTCGAGCAGGCTCTTGCCTTCGTCGCCGAGGGGCTGTACGAGCTCGAGATTGCGCACGGTGAATTTGTCGAGGCGCACGAAACGGTCGGCCTCGATGCGGCGCAGGGCGGTGATGTGGTCGGTCTGGGTATGCTGGGTTATGTCGAGATAGTGGAGTATGGCGCCGGCGGCAACTATGGCGGCGTCCATTTTGCGGATTCCGAATCCTTTCAGGTTTGCCGTCTTGAAATGTCGCAGGAGGCGTTCGTTGGCGGCGTCGGATGTAAATATCCAGTCGTCAAGCTCGAACATAAGGTAGCGTCCTGTGAAGTTGGCTTCGGCTTTGGGGCGGTTGCCGCGTTCGACGAGCAATTCTTTCGGTGAAAAATTGGCGAGCAGTTTGTCGACATGGTCGGCGGTGCCTTCGCCTACGAGAAATTCGCCGGTGGAGATGTCGAGAAGCGAAAGTCCGATTGCTGTTTTGCCGAAATGCACGGCTGCAAGAAAATTGTTTTCGCGATGATTGAGCACATTGTCGCTAAGGGCCACGCCGGGGGTGACGAGCTCGGTGATGCCGCGCTTTACAAGTTTTTTTGTGAGTTTGGGGTCTTCGAGCTGCTCGCAGATGGCGACACGCTTTCCGGCGCGGACAAGTTTCGGCAGATAGGAGTCGAGAGCATGGTGAGGAAAACCGGCAAGCTCGACATATTGCGCCGAACCGTTGGCGCGGCGGGTGAGGGTTATGCCCAGTATTTCGGATGCGGTGATGGCGTCGTCGGAAAAAGTTTCGTAGAAGTCGCCGACACGGAACAGCAATATTGCGTCGGGATGCTTTGCTTTCATCTCGACATATTGCTTCATCAACGGTGTTTCAACAATTTTTTTGGCCATGGTGAAATTTATCTACGCAAATTTACGCATTTTTTTTGTACGTCGGCATTGCGCGGGCCAAAAATGGTCTTATTTGGACGATGTTTGGAGGCGGATTCCGACCGATACGCTCATGGTGCGCCCCCAGGTGTGAGATTTTACCGTAAGGCCGGATTCGGCGCCGTCTTCGATTGTGGTGCGCGTGTATTTTGCGGGCGACAATTGCTGCAACGTGTTCAGGTCGATGAACAAGGCGCACACTCTTGACGTGCGGTAGGCCACGGAGAATCCGGCATCGAGGCAAAGCATTGTGCCGGTGCGTCTTTGATAGGTTTCGATTTCGCCTTTTTTCGTATGTCCTTTCAGCCGGCCATAACTTGAATAGCCGATGCCGAGCCGTGGCTGTATTTGCCAGCGGGAGTGTTCGAGGCGGTAAGTGCCGCCAAGAGTTATCGATGGTTTAAGTGCGCTGAGGCCCGGGACAAGGATGTCCATCAGTTTTTCGGCCTCGTGCAGGCGGAAGATGTTGAAGCGCAGGTCGGCGTATGCACCCCAGTGGCAGGAGAAGAAGTAACTCGGGCGGAAGGCTACTTGTGCTACTGTCGACGGGCGGCGGTCGAACACGGCCTTTTGCTCTGCGTTGAGTGACGACAAGTCGAAATTGGCGCCTAAACCAATGTCAAGTGCGAATGTGTTTTTTTCATATTCGGCAAGTGTCTCGGCGTGTGTGAGCAAGAAACCGATTATTGAAAAGATTGCGATAACGGCTGCTTTCCGGATAGTAATGATGAATTGTACCATTTAGTTATGTTTGTTTTTCAAGGGCAAAATTATAGGATGCCGTTGGATTTCGCAATAATTTTTAGAACTTTTTTCAATAGTGTGTATAAAAAAGGTCATGCGGTAATTACGGTGCAAGTGTCTCCGTTAGGAGACAAATATTGTAGCGCAGGGCGACAGCCCTGGGAAGGGTAAACGTCGTTTATTAGGGTGATGGAGCTCCGGCAGGCTCCGCTCCAAATCCCCGGTTGCCGACAACCTTTTTCCGTGGGTTCGGTCTAGGCTTCGCCACGCCCTCACCCACGGCTATTGTCGGAAATCGCTACGCGATTCTGTGATACGCCCTTATTTGAACCGCATTGCACTGCTTGTGCGTCCGGAATATGTTCCTGAAAAATAAAACCGTCCGACGCCTTGGGCGTCGGACGGTAGGGGATTAAGCTGACAGGGCCCGGAGGCCGGAGAGCTTATTAGTTGTTCTCGTTGATAGTGGTGGCACGATCGAGGGCAACGTATTTTTCGCCCATGGGGCAGAGGTTGCCGTTGTCGATTGTGGTTGTGAGCTGAGAAGCGGGAACACCGTATTTGATGAGTTGTTTTTCAACGCCGGCAGCGCGGTTTTTGCGGAGACGGGTGTTGATTTGGTCGTTACCGGTGTAGTTGTCGGCCCAGCCGGTGAGGGTGTATGTCTTGTCGGGGTTAGCCTTCATGACATCGGAGATGCCTTTGAGGAGCACCTTGTCTTTCTGGGTGAGACGGTAAACGTTGATGGGGTAGTAGATGGTGGCGAGGGGAGCGTGTTCAACAACGGCTTCGGGAACGGGACGGTTGAGGCAGTCCTGGAGTTGGTTCTCGAGGTCGGCGATACGTGCTTCGGCAGCGCCAAGGAGTGCGCGGAGAGCGTCGCAGTTTTCGGGTTCGGGGCAAACGGGCACCACGGGAGCGTTCCAGTAGTTCTTGCCGAGGTTAACGGTAACACCGAGGAATGCGGAGATGTTGTGCGATGTACGGTTGTAGATGTCGCCGTATTCGTCGTGGTGGTTGTTGTCTTGGGGAGTCCAACGAACGTCGAGGAAGAGGTCGACGCGGTTGCTGATCGAGAAGGAGTTGATCAAGCCGAGACGGCCGGCGAGGATGCGGTCGGAGAGGCTCTTGTAGCCGTGGCGTTCGTAAGAGTTGCCTTTTTCGTGGTAGTTGGCGGCATATGTCCAGTAAGCGCCGATACCGCCGTAGATGATGGCGTTGTATTTACGGCCGGGGTGGTATCCGCACCACCAGTTGGTGAGGTTCAACATCACGTCGAAAGCCGGACCGATGTTGTGGAAACGTTGTTTGTATTTTCCGTTGATGGGGGCCTTGTCGAGGAGCACGCCGGGAGCGTCCTTACGGTCGGACATGCCTTTGATAGATTCCCAGCTGATACCGCCACGGAAACCGAGCAGGGGAGAGAACCATTTGCCTACGTAGATGTCGGCAGCGGGAGAGAAACGATCCTGAAGGTCGCGTTCAGAGTCGCCGTGTGAGAACATTACGTTGGCGCCACCTTGTGCGGTGATGAACCAGTTGTCTTTGAAACGGTTGAAAAGATAGCCTTGCGAAGGATCTTCGACGTAGGTCACCTCTTGGTTGCTTTGAGCGAACGCTGTGGCGCCGAAGCACATTGCTGCTGCGAGGGCCAGAAGTTTCGTCCTTTTCATAGGTGAAAAATTTTGGATATAGTTAGTTAAAATAATTGATTCGTGGGCTTAAATGTCCATTATTTATTGTCGAATATCCGGCAACGGGCAGTCCCAATGCCGGATTTTAGACAATATTCGGGGACAAATTTACTACTTTTTTTTAGATATTTTTAAATTAAATGCAAAAAAATCCAAAAAAGTTCATTTTTTAATGAAATTTTTTATATCGGCGCAGATATTTTCGGGTGTATATCCGAATTTTTGGTCGAGAATCTGGAATGGCGCCGAGGCCCCGAATCTGCTGAGTCCGTAGACGCGGCCGTTGAAACCGATAATCATGCGCATTGTCGAGGGCAGTCCTGCCGTGAGGGCGTAATGCGGCATCGAGGCGGGAAGCACCGACAGGCGGTAGGCTTCGTCCTGGTCGTTGAAAAGGCCGATTGAGGGCATGGAAACGACGCGTACTGCGATGCCTTCTTCGCGGAGCATTTCGGCCACGCGGCAGAGCAGCGACACTTCGGAGCCGTTGGCCACGAGGGTGGCGGCTGCATCGGGAGCGTCGATTACTACGTAGCCGCCGCGGCGCATGCCTTGGGCGTCGGCGTAGCGGTTGCCGGATGCGGAGGGGACGGTTTCTTTGATGTCCTGGCGGGTGAGGATGAGGGCGGTGGGTGCATTGCGGTTTTCCATGGCCATTTCCCAGGCGATGGTTGTCTCTTCGGAGTCGGCGGGGCGGAGCACCAGCAGCGAGGGTTTGCCGGAGAAATTGCGGAGTTCCTCGAGCAGGCGAAGCTGTGCTTCTTGCTCGACGGGTTCGTGCGTGGGACCGTCTTCGCCAACGCGGAATGCGTCGTGGGTGAATACGTATTTCACGGGGAGCTCCATGAGGGCGGCCATGCGCATGGCGGGCTTCATGTAGTCGGAGAATACGAAGAATGTGCCGCATGCGCAGAGGAGTCCGCCGTGGAGTGCGATACCGTTCATGATCGAGGCCATGGTAAGCTCCGATACGCCTGCGTGGAGGAATGCGCCGCGGAAGTCGCCGGGGACAAAGGCTCCGGTTTCTTTGAGGAAGGCTTCGGTTTTGTCGCTGTTGGCGAGGTCGGCCGAAGACACAATCATATTCTTGACTTTTTGTCCGAGCACTTTAAGCACGTCGGCCGATGCCGTGCGTGTGGCGATGCCGGGTTTGTGGGCGATGTGCTCGTAGTCGATGGCGGGGATGCGGTCGGCGAGGAAATCGTCGAGCATGGCCTGCAATTCGGGGTTTGCTTCGGCCCAGGCGCGTTGTGCGGCGCGTCGTTCGGCCACGATTTTGCGGAGCTCGTCGGCTCGGCGGTCGTAAAGTGCCTGCACTTCGGGGTCGATGAGCCAGGGATTTTCGGGGTCGAATCCGAGGTTGCGCACGGTGGCGGGATAGTCGGCGCCGGATTTGGAGAGGGGCTGGCCGTGGGTGGAGCATTTGCCTTCGAAGTTCTCGCCGGAGGCTGTGACGCATCCGCGGCCCATTATGGTGTGGCCAATGATGAGTGTGGGCCGTTTTGTCTCTGCATGAGCTGTGGAAAGCGCACCGGCTATTGCCTCGGGGTCGGTGCCGTCGATTTCGATTACGTTCCAGCCCCAGGCACGGTATTTTGCGGCGTAGTCTTCGTCGGTCACTTCGTCGACGTCGGTCGACAGCTGCACTTTGTTTGCATCATAGAACATTATGAGGTTCGACAGGCCGAGGAAGCCTGCGATGCGGCCCGCGCCCTGCGATATTTCTTCCTGGACGCCGCCGTCGGATATGAAGGCGTAGGTCTTGTGGGCAATCCAGTCGCCGAAACGGGCTTGAAGGAAGCGTTCGGCGATAGCGGCGCCCACGGCCATGGTGTGGCCTTGGCCGAGAGGTCCGGAAGTGTTCTCGATTCCGCGTTCAACGTCGAGTTCGGGGTGGCCCGGGGTGGGAGAGCCCCACTGGCGGAAATCTTTGAGCTCTTCGACAGTGAATTTGCCGGTGAGGGCGAGCACGCTGTAAAGCATAGGCGACATGTGTCCGGGGTCGAGGAACATGCGGTCGCGTGCAATCCAGTGGGCATCGTCGGGGTCGGTGACCAGGAATCGGGAATACAGTACGTTTATAAAATCAGCACCGCCCATGGCGCCGCCGGGGTGTCCCGACTTTGCTTTTTCGACCATCGATGCGGCAAGGACACGGATGTTGTCGGCTGCGCGGGTGAGAAGTTTGTTGTCCATGATGTATATGATTTGAATCTGGGAAGGTTTCGAATTAGTTATAAGGTATAAGTGATAAGTTTATAAGGTGTGTATTGTCTTTTATGCTTTATCACTTATAGTTTATACTTTTAAAAGAGGTAGGCGGCGGTCACGGTCCAGTAGCGGTTTTTGCCCTGGATGTCGACGCCTTCAACGGCTCCTATTTTCTCAAATGCTTTTGTCATGCCAATGCCGTAGGATGCGCCTACTTGCAAGTGCCCGAGCAGCTGCACGCCGAAACCGAAATTCCAAGCCACGCTTGTCGACTTGTTTTTCCAGGCTTCGTTTATAGCCTTGCGCGATGTGAGGAACGCGAAGCTGGGGCCGGTGAATACGTAGGGGGTGATGATTTTGCCGATTACGGGAAGGCCTATCTTGTATTTGAGGTTGACAGGTATCTCGATATAATCTTTATCCTTGATTTGAGGAGCGGTGGCAGTGCCGTTGGTGTCGATGGTGGCATTGTTGACACGGTGAACATACATCACCGATGCGTCGAAGCCAAAGCCAACCATGGGAATCATGAATTCGGCCTGCAAGCCGCCGGTGAAGCCCGCACGGTTTTCAGATTTGAACAGGTCGGAGTCGAAGTGCATCGAGTTTACGTTGATGCCCACGCGCGGACCGATAGAAAATTGGGCGGTGGCAGAAATCGACATTGCGATTATAGCCACAGCCGAGAAAAGGAAACGGCGGAAATTTTTCATCGTTTTTTGATAAATTATGTTAACGGTGCAAAGTTAACGCTTTTATGCGGTTGTTCAAAATTATGCGTGCGTTTTTTCCCGACAAAAGCAACGCGCGCATTGATACAACGGCCAATGGAGAGTAAAAGTTCAGCCGATGACTTCGAGCGTGAGGGGAGCGAATCGTGCCGCGGCGTCGGCGATGGCCTGGTCGAGCGAGAGGCGCAGGGAAAGGCAGTAGAAGCGTGAGCCGGTGGCCTGGGCCAGGATGTTGCCCTCGCGGTAATCGGTGCCGGCGAAGGCAATGCGGCAGTCGCCCTCGACGGCGAGGCTGCGGAGAGTGGCGCGTCCCTGAGGCGAGAGGCCGTCGGTGATAAACGCCGCGCGTGTTTTCTTTTTCTGTGCACGGAACATGGGACGCGACCCGTTGCGGTGCTCCTCCATTTTCTTTTCCAGGTAGTTGTCGGCCATAAGGTGTAAGCTAAATTAAGCGATAGGCGCAAGCCGGAGGCTCGCGTTCCTGCGTGCAAAGTTAGCAATAAAGCGGATGAACGGCAAATTATTCTGCGGTTTGATTGTCTTGGAGGGCGAGGGCGGTGGGGTTGTGGCAGGTCATGCCGCCGTCGACCACGATGGTCTGTCCGGTGATGTAGCGGGCATCGTCGGAGGCAAGGAAGGCCACGGTGGCGCCCACGTCGTCGGGGTCGCCGAGATATGGCAGCGGAGTCTGCAAGGCAAATACAGCCCTGACATCCTCAGGGAGATTGTCGGTGGCAGCCTTGGTGAGGATAAGGCCGGGTGCGACGGCGTTGCAACGGATGCCGCGGCGGCCGTATTGGGTGGCAGTGTATTTGGTAAGGGCTATTACTCCGGCTTTCGACATGCCGTAGAGAGTGCCGCGGAAGTCGCCGGTCATGCCCGAGATAGAGGCAATGTTCACTATTGCCGTTCCGTCCGGCATATATGGCAGGGCCGTGCGCGTGGCCAGGAGCGAGCCTTTAAGGTCGATGGTCATGGCGGCTTCGAAATAGGCGGGGTCGAGGCCGGCTACCGGGCCGTCGCGCCGCATATCGGTGCCTCCAACATTGTTTACGAGCACGTCGATGCGCCCGAAACGCGCTACGGTGTCGTTGATCGCTTTTTCTACGGAGACCATGTCTGTGCCGTCGTAATATACGCCCCAAGCCTTTAAGCCGGCGGCAGAAAGCCGGGCGACAGTGTCATTGACATGGTCGATATTATGGGCCGATATTATTACCGTGGCGCCTTCTGCGGCCATCCGTCGGGCCGATGCATATCCGATACCTCCCGTAGAGCCGGATACAAAAACGATTTTATCTTTAAATCTATCCATTCAGCGTATGTTTTTTAAACATAACGCTTTGTGCAATACGATTGTTCCAAAAAAATTAAAAGGCAATTAATTGAGACAATTAATTACCTTTTTTGTGGAGCCGCGAGTGGGACTCGAACCCACGACCTTTTCGTTACGAATGAAATGCTCTACCAACTGAGCTATTGCGGCAGTGACAATGCGCTCGACATTGCAGGTGCAAAGGTAAGGGGAATTTGCGAGATGTGCAAGTTTTTGGGCGAAAAGTTTTTTTGTGGGGGAGTTGGGAAGTTGGAAAGTAGGGAAGTTGGAAAGATTGGAAGTTGGGGAGTGTGGAGGAAAAACAGGACAGCCGCCGGAGTGGCGACTGACCTGTTTGGATGGAATTGTTTTTTTTGTGATTAGAGGCCTCGGCCGTGGCAGTTTTTGTATTTTTTGCCGGAACCGCAGGGGCAGAGGTCGTTACGGCCTACGCGCGGAGCAGCTTTGACGGGCGTGGCAGGTTGCTGCTGGCCACGGGGCGCGGATGCCGCGGCGCGCTGAGCGGCAGCGGCTTCTTCGCTGGGAAGTGTGGCGCGCGAGGTCTTGTAGTCGGCGCCGGTGCGTGTGCGGGGCATGGCGCGGCCGAATTCGGGGTCGGCTTTGCGTTCGGCTTTTTCGGGGTCGACTTGTTGTTGCTGCTGAGGCTGGGGCTGCTGTTGCTCGGGACGGGGCTGCGGGATATAGAGCTGGCCACGCATGAGTGATGCAACGGCGCGGTTGTTGAGGTTGGAGAGCATGCGCTCGAACATGTGGAAAGATTCAACCTTGTAGATCACGAGGGGGTCTTTCTGCTCGTAGGAAGCGTTCTGTACCGACTGTCGGAGTTGGTCGAGTTCGCGGAGGTGTTCTTTCCAGAGTTCGTCGATTACGACGAGCATTATTTTCTTGTGCCATTCCTTGACGATGGAGTTGGCTTCGGTGGAAGCGGCTTCCTGAAGGTCGAAGAGGATGGGGTAGATCATCTTGCCGTCGGTGACGGGCACGTTGCGCACGCCTGTCTCGCCGGCTTCGACAGCGCGGGCCACGAGCGGGGCGAGTATCTCGCGGATGCGGGCGGAGCGACGGTCGAGGGTGTCGATGGCGGCGGCGTAGATTTTGTCTACTTTTTCCTCGCGCGAGAGGTTGGGGAATTCTTCGGCGGTAAAGGGCGGCTCGATGGTGAGTACTTTGGCCATTTCGAGACGGAGGTCGTCGAAGTCGGAGGGCATCTCATAGGTCATGACGATGTTTTCGACGGTGTCGTAGATCATGTTTGCTATGTCGATGCCGATACGTTCGCCAAGCACGGCGTGGCGGCGGCGCGAGTAGATGTAGGTGCGCTGCTTGTTCATCACGTCGTCGTATTCGAGGAGACGCTTGCGGATGCCGAAGTTGTTTTCTTCGACACGTTTCTGGGCTTTCTCGATGGCGTTTGACACCATTTTGCCTTCGATGGGCTCGCCTTTTTCCCAGCCCATGCGGTCCATGAATTTCATGACCTTGTCGGATGCGAACATACGCATCAAGGGGTCTTCGAATGATACGAAGAATACAGACGAGCCGGGGTCGCCTTGACGTCCGGAACGGCCGCGCAACTGGCGGTCGACGCGGCGCGATTCGTGGCGTTCGGTGCCTATGATGGCGAGGCCGCCGACTTCTTTGCCGGCTTCGATTTCGCGGTCTTTGATTTCCTTGACTGCTTTGGTGAGCTTGATGTCGGTACCGCGGCCGGCCATGTTGGTGGCGATGGTCACGGCGCCTTCTTTACCGGCGAGGGCCACGATGTCGGCTTCCTTCTGGTGGAGTTTGGCGTTGAGCACATTGTGGTCGATGCGGCGCATCTGGAGCATACGGGAGAGTTTCTCGGAGATTTCCACCGATGTGGTGCCCACGAGCACGGGGCGTCCGAGAGCGTGGAGGCGTTCGATTTCAGCGATTACGGCATCGTATTTTTCGCCGCGGGTGCGGTAGATGCGGTCGTTGAGGTCGACACGGGCGATGGGTTTGTTTGTCGGGATTGTGACAACATCGAGCTTGTAGATGTCCCAGAATTCGCCGGCTTCTGTTTCGGCGGTACCTGTCATGCCGGCGAGGCGGTGGTACATGCGGAAGTAGTTTTGGAGAGTGATAGTGGCGAATGTCTGTGTGGCAGCCTCCACTTTCACGTTTTCCTTGGCCTCGATAGCCTGGTGGAGGCCATCGGAATAGCGGCGGCCTTCCATGATACGGCCTGTCTGCTCATCGACGATTTTGATTTTTCCGTCGTCGATTACGTATTCTACGTCTTTTTCGAAGAGGGTGTATGCTTTGAGGAGCTGTGTCACGGTGTGGACGCGCTCGGCCTTTACGGCGTAGTTCTGCATGAGCTCGTCCTTGCGCTGCTGACGCTCTTCGAGGTTTTCGATGTGCTCGAGCTCGGAGAGTTGCGATGCTATGTCGGGGAGGACGAAGAATTGGGGGTCTTCGGCCGAGCCGGTGAGTTCGTCGATGCCTTTGTCGGTGAGTTCTACCGAGCGGTTCTTTTCGTCGATAACGAAGTAGAGGGGGTCGGTCACCTTGGGCATCTCGCGGTTGTTGTCCTGCATGTAGTAGGCCTCGGTTTCGAGGAGGATATTTTTCATGCCCTCGAGCGAGAGGAACTTGATGAGCTGGTTGTTTTTGGGCAGGGCCTTGTAGCAGCGGAAGAGGAGCATGGCGCCTTCTTTGCGCTTGTCCTTGTCGTCGGATTCGATAAGGCGTTTAGCCTCGTTGAAAGTCTGCACGAAAAGGCGTTGCTGGGCCTTGACAACGTTTTCGACGTTGTGCTTGTATTGGTCGAAATATTGGTCGTCGCCTTTGGGCACGGGGCCGGAGATGATGAGCGGTGTACGGGCGTCGTCGATAAGCACGGAGTCGACCTCGTCGACAATGGCGTAGTAGTGGGGACGCTGCACGAGGTCGTCGGGGTCCATGGCCATGTTGTCGCGGAGATAGTCAAAGCCGAACTCGTTGTTGGTGCCGAAGGTGATGTCGCAACGGTAGGCGGCGCGGCGTTCGGGGGTGTTGGGCTGGTGCTTGTCGATGCAGTCGACCGTAGCGCCGTGGAACATATAGAGCGGGCCCATCCATTCGGAGTCGCGCTTGGCGAGGTAGTCGTTGACAGTGACGACATGTACGCCGCGGCGCGAGAGCGAGCGGAGGAACACCGGCAGGGTTGCAACGAGGGTCTTGCCCTCGCCGGTGGCCATTTCGGCGATTTTGCCTTGGTGGAGCACGATGCCGCCGAGGAGCTGGACGTGATAGTGAATCATGTCCCATGTCATCTCGTTGCCGCCTGCCATCCAGTGGTTTTTCCAGAGGGCTTTGTCGCCGTCGATGGATACGAAGTCGCGGCCTTGTGCGGCGAGGTCGCGGTCGAGTTGGGTGGCGGTTACCTCTATCGTTTCGTTGTGGGCGAAACGCGCCGCGGTTTCACGCACGGTGGCGAACACCACGGGCAGGTGGTGGTTGAGGCGTTCTTCGAGGATATCGAGGATGGATTTTTCGTGGGCGTCGATTTCGTCCCAAAGGGGCTGACGCTTGTCGAAGGGAAGTTTTTCGATTTCCTCTTTCTTTTCGGCTATTGCTTTTTCGTCGTCGGCGATTGCGGCCGCAATGTCGGCGCGCACTTCGTCGATTTTGCCGCGAAGCTGGTCGTTGGTGAGTTTTTCGAGTTCGGGACGGAGGTCTTCGATTTGTTTTGCGATGGGTTCGAGGGCCTTGCGGTCGCGTGTGGCCTTGTCACCGAATATTTTTTTAAGTATATCTGTGAATGACATGAGTTTTCTTTGAGTTTGTAAGTTGGGAAGATGGGAGTTGGAGAGAGGTTATCTCGTGAGTTTGAGGGGAGGGAGAGATGCCGCGTTGGGCGAGCGGATGCGCATGAGGCGCGTTACCGTCGGGGCTACGACGCGTATGTCGACAGGGGTGTCGATTCGACGGGGGTCGACATCGGGAGCCATGATAAAGACGGGCGCTGTGGCCGATGCTGCGCGCACCACTTGGTTTGGCCGTTCGGGCCGGTTGTTGAAATCGTCGGTTATTTTCCAGCCGGGAGTCACGGCGATACGCACGTCGCCGGCAGTGGCCACATCGGTGTTGCGCTTTTCGGCGTCGCCGTTTGTGCCAACTTCACCGCCGAGGATGTCGTCGATAGTGAAGGCCGAGCTTACGCCCGACATGCGCTGGAGGAAGGACGCCACCTCACGTCGCACTTCGGTGAGGTTCTTGTTGCGGTCCTTTATAAGTTTATGGTTGAGGTAAAAATCGCCACGGTGGTAGCCGGTGACCCAGTCGCCGTTGCCGTACATGGCCATGAGATACATGTTGAGGAGCGACATGGCCTTGCGTGTGGAAAACTCGCCGAACGGAAGATTCCAACGCTCGTCGTCGCGGCGGCTTGTCGACGGCGGAGGTGTGGCTGCAAGGAAAATGAGGGTATTGTTGAGCCCGACTTTTGTGTCGATAGAATTAAAAAGCTGGGCCAGGTTGGCGTCGAGGCGGTAATATGCGTCTTGGAGCTCGTAGCGGTTGTCGGTATTCTTGGAATAGGCAAACGGCTCTACGGTGTATGCGAGCGAGAGAATGTCGGAGCCGCCCTCGTGAGTGCCGAGCTTGAGATTGTCGAGGTGGGAGATAGCCATTGATGTAACCTCGGCGTTGACGGCCGGGGAATTTTTGAGCATGGCTATTTTTTCGGTATCGGTTCCGGGGCGGTAGACGTAGCGGAACGGATAGTGCGTAAGGTGGTCGGGCAGGAGCAGATAGCGGTCGGCCGGGAGCAGGGGCGTCCATTGCATTGTGTCCATGCGCGATCGCAGGGGGTGCATGCGGTTGCGCAGCCCGATTTCTGTGGGTGTCTCGGCGTAGAACGACGATGAGGCCCAGTTGGCATTACGGTCGTTGAGCCATATGGCGGAGTTGCCGGCGTGTCCGGCCATAATCACGGCCTGGGTGGGGTCGGGCGCGATGGCGTAGGCGTAGGTCACTCCGGAGCCGGCAATGCGGGCCTCGTCGGCGATTGTCGTTACTGCCAATGCCCGTGGCGACACGGTGATGTCGGTGAAATTGCCAAGGACTGCCGGGTCGTTGAGCACGTCGGCAGGGCGTAAAGTATTGCGGTCGAATACCTCGGCGGCGGGGATGCCGTTGCGAGCCGGTGCCGCGCCGGTAAAAATCATTGCAGTGGCAGCGGCCGGGTCGACGGCTGTGCCGTAATCGGCGTTGGCAATTACCACGCCGTTGGTTATAAGGCGGTTGAATCCGCCATCGGAGAAATGACGACGGAGCAGGTCGATATATTCTTCCTGCAAGCCCTCCACTACGATGCCGACCACGAGCTTGGGACGCTCGACCGTCTGCGCGCCGACAGTGACGCCCAACATCGAAGCGATGAAGGCGACCACAAGACGCGAACCGAGGGAGTCGTTATTTCCTAATTTTATTGACATAAATATATGATGCCGAGCGCATTAAGTCGCAGCCGACAAGCGGAATAAAAGCCGTGTTGAAGGCTTGCGCTGTCAGCGGCCAGAGCAGACAAAGCGCAATGAGCACTGCAAAGTTAATAAATTGATAGCAAATTACCGCATTTTTCCATTTTTTTATCCATATTCCCACTGCGGCAATGAGGCAGAACGGGTTGAGCCACCCATAGAGCCAGTTGGGCGAAGTGGCTTCGTGAAGCGACACGAAAATGAGGAATGTGAGCAAAAGCCCTGCAAGGCCGAATGTGCCGAACAGCGCGGTGTCGAGCCAGCGCGTGGAGCGGCCGCGGCGGATGTCGCGGATGGTGATGGCCGTGCAAATGACGAACAGCGCCCAGAAAACTGCATCGGGAGTAAGAAACCAAGGCGTGGGGCCAAGGATGGCCGATTCTTTGCCTTGTTGCAGGATTTTTCCTTCGCCGGAAATGGGACGGCCGCCCGCGGTGGCACCGGGCAACTGGTCGGCTACCACTACCGGCGCGAATGTTTTTTCGCGGGGATTGATTTCACGGTCGATGCCCGAGCCGAGGGCTATGTCGATGCCGAACTGATACCAGGGATAGTTTTTGTGATAGCGGCGCATGACTTGGCGGAAAGTGCGGTCGGCGGCGGCATCCGAAGCCGGTTCGCCAACGATTATGGAGTCGCCGATGGCAAGCTCCACGATGCGCAGAGGGCGAGTCACGCAGTTGTCGAGCACATAATTGTAGCGGTAGTAGCGGTTTTCGGGGCGATAATTGTCGTAAATCATTTCCATGAGTCTCGCGGTGGCCACGGAGTCGAGAGCGAGAGGGTATTCCATGAGGGTGCGTCCCTCGCGGCGGTAGGCCTCGGAGACATAACGCCAGGGGATGATGCCCATTGAATATTCGGCATCGCCTTTGACGAAGCGGTAGATGAAATTCGGCGAGTCGAAGTCGAACACGCCGTATGTCACCATGAAATCGGACATTGGGCCGCCGTTGATGCGCAAGGCGGCATGGCCTTCGAGCTCGAACACCTCGGGTCCCGGCTCGACAACGATAAAACTCACCTCCGGCGTTTTCGACGAAGGCGACGCATAAGCCGCCACGGCCACAATCGTGCAAAGAAATGCAGCGATAATATGTCTGATATTGTTCATCATATTTTCGCTGCAAAAGTAATCAAAATATTGCAAACCGCCAATTTATTATTGATCGGCATATCCGAGTATAACGGGAGATTCGACATCGACGCCAAATTCCTTGGCGCGTTGAAGTATTGCCCTTGCCAGTTTTGGCCGCAATTCCTCGGGGCAATAGCGGAAATATGCTTCTGCCGCGCGGACATGCGCGGCGTCGGGCATCGGGTATTCCCGGCGCTCGGGCAGGCCGAACGCCGAGTCGGGGAGCGCTTCTTTCTCGCGGTAAGATAGTCTGTCGTCCATAAGTTGTTATTTTGTGATAAACAACATTCATGGCGGCAGTTTGGTTCGAGACGGCTATTAAAACTTTATTTTGGCGGGCGCAAGACCGGGCGCGACGGCGATGTAGAGGCCGGGGGCGGGGAGGAGGAGCGGGGAGGAGGGGGTGGCGGTGCCGACGGTGCGACCGCAGGTGTCGAACACGGTGGCGTCGGCCGATACGTGGACACGGCCGGCTATGACAGAGACGGTGAGGGCGGGCGCGTCTGCCTCGATGTCGGTCACGGCATTGTACTCGGGGTCGTAGCCAATTTTGTCGTCGAGCCAGCCGATGCGTGTCGAGATAAAATTCTTCACGTCCTTAATGGCATCGCCGTAGGTGTTGTAAACTTTGGGATTTTGGTGCACATATTGGTTGAGGATGGGCCAGCGCATGAAGTTGAGGCGCAGCGAGGCGTCCATGTCGGCGGCGAGGCCGTCGATATAGGTGTTGAAATGGTCGACGGTGAAATCGCGGGAGTTGCGCAGAGTCGACCACAGCTGAGAAAGCTCGGTCTTGGTCTTGCTGTCCCAATATAGCACTTTGCGTACGAAAGAGCCCATTGAGCCGGCTCCGCTGGCAGAGTTGTCGAGGCACAGATAAGTCGATTTATTATTTACCGGATAGGTGCGGTTGTCGTTGTCGAAGGCAATGTCGAAGTCCCATACCGGGCCGCAGTAGAGATGCGGGTCGTTACGGCGTTTGTAGAAATATGTGCTCCAATATGTGTCGGTGTTTCCGGAAAACTCGCCCACGATGAAATGGCGCAGGAACGAGGGCACGTCGAGGATGGCCCGGTAGCCGGTTTGGTCATTGTATTGGCCACGGCTTATGCGGCTTTCCATGTCGTTGAACACGTCGGTGATATATTTTTTCTGTTCGGGGACAATCTCGTCGTCTTTTGGCGATTTGATGGTGACGGGGATGCCTTGATTGGACATGAACCAAGAAATTTCCTGGTCGGCATATCCGTCGACTTCGAGAAGATAGCCTCCGGTGAGGGCGTCGCCGGCAATGTCGGTCGGCGCCATCTCGTCGATTTCGACACGGCCCGGGTTCACCTCTACCTGGTCGCAAAGCTGATAGTTGCCTTTGTATTCGCCGTTGAGCACTACGTCGACCGGACGGCAGTATGGCGTATATTCAAGTCCGCTCAATCGGCTTGCTTCGAAAGCGATTATGTTGCGCATCAGGGTCTTGTCGCCGTAGTTGTTGATAAGCGTCCATTTCTTTACCTTGGCCGGCGCGTCGGGGAGGATTCGCTGCTTTTTATCGAATTTTATGCGGTAAGGCTTTTTTGGAAACTGCATCGAGGCGTTGCCGCGCAGGCGTGATTCTCCTGGGGCGTCGAGCACATATTGCTCGCCGTTTTCCTCCGAGAGCACGATAATCTGCGATATGATGTTATGCTCCTTGTCGTAAGGCTCCTCGGCGTTGACAGTGTTGATGCACACGGTGGGCAGGTTGGTGATACGATAAAGCCGGGAGTCGTCGCCGTCGGCTTTGTGGCCGTAAAACTCGATTTCGGCGATATTGCAGCGAGCGTCTGATGGGCCGACATAGCGCACGTAGCGGAATCCACGCGAGCAATCTACGTCGGCGTAGTCTGTCACGCCGATTGTGCCCTTTTCGGTAATCATATAAATGGGCACTGCGTCGAGAAAGTCGGGGCTGTTGGCGCCCTGGAACATGCCGAACACCATGCGGCCCGGTCCGAGGCCGTCGTTGCGCGGCGACCATCCCACGCGAGTTATCACATGCTTCTCGCCGAGGTCGAGGCCGGCCCAGGTGTATGAACGGTCGTATGAAGCAAAATAAGTCGACAGATTGCCGTCGAAGGCATCGGCGGCGGTGTTGACGGTTGTAGATTTTTGGCCTGTACGGTAGTCGACAGAATAGGTGGAGCCTATGACGGTGCCGGTGAGTTTGGCGTCGGCGGCATTGGCAGAGATGGCAGTGGCCGCCGCCATGGCAATTGCGAAAAGATTTCGTAACATTAAAATAGAATTATTTAGGATAGATTTATAAAGTATCTTTTGGATTGATTCTGTCTGATGGAAAATACGTAGGTTAACATCAAGTGTGAGCCGCGTTGCAGCTCCGGGGTACTTGTTTTAGGTGATACGTCTTCGACGGATAAGCCGACGGTAGGCATCAGGGTGTATCAAAAAGGCTGTTTACGCCGATAGCGTAGGGACGCACGGCTCGTGCGTCCGCAGATGAACAGTTGACTATTAATCAAATGCCAATATGATTTCCCGGACGCACGGGCCGTACGTCCCTACTGTTTGGTATTTTTACACACCCTCCTATGGGTGTATAATGGTGCAAAGATAACAAATCGGGGCAAGTTTTCCAAAATTAGAGGAAATGTTGTATCTTTGCACTATGGAAAAATGTAAAAATATAGCGGTGCTTGGCGCTACGGGTTCCATCGGGCGTCAGACGCTTGATATAATACGTCGCAGCGGCGGTGCTTACCGTGCGACGGTGCTTGCTGCCGGGCGAAAGGTCGACGACCTTATTGCGCTCGCGAGCGAGTTTCGGCCGGCGCTTGCCGTTATAGCCGACGAGGCTGCATATCCTCGGCTCCGTGAGGCTCTTGCCCCGCTTGGAATTGAGACTGCGGCGGGCGATGATGCGCTTGTCGATGCCGTGGCCCGTGAAGATGTTGACATGGCGCTTACCGCTACTGTCGGTTACAGCGGTCTGGCGCCTACCATTGCCGCCATCCGTGCCGGCAAGGATATAGCCCTGGCAAATAAGGAGACTCTCGTTGTGGCCGGCGCGCTTATTGATGAGTTGCTGAAAGCATCGCCGTCGAAAATATATCCTGTCGATTCCGAACATTCGGCCATATACCAATGCCTTCGCGGCGAGAGCCCGGAAAATGTTCGCCGGCTTATCATCACGGCGTCCGGCGGCCCGTTCCGCACCTGGACCCGCGAGCAGATGGTCACGGCTACTGTTGCCGATGCCCTGCATCATCCCAACTGGAACATGGGCGCGAAAATTACCATCGACTCGGCCACGATGATGAACAAGGCCTTTGAGATTATTGAAGCCCGATGGCTGTTTGGCGTCGGTGCCGACCGGATTTCGGCCGTGGTGCATCCGCAGTCGATAGTGCACTCGATGGTTGAGTTTGCCGATGGCGCCATAAAGGCCCAGCTGGGCACTCCCGACATGCGCCTGCCGATAGCCTATGCCCTCGGCTGCACGCGACGCGACGATTATGATTTGCCTCGTCTCACGCTCGAGCAGATGTCGCAACTTACCTTCCTCGCTCCCGACACTGAAAAGTTCCCCGCTCTCAACCTTGCATACCATGCTCTTGAAAAAGGGGGCAACACTGCTTGCGTGATAAACGCTGCAAACGAAATAGGCGTGGCCGCTTTCCTCGAAGGCCGGATTGCTTTCCCTCAAATTTATGAAACAATAATGTCTACGCTCGCGCGCGTACATTATATAATAAACCCCAATTACGACGATTATGTGGCCACCAACGCCGAATCACGCCGCATCGCCGCCGAATGTATTAAAAACTCCCGCTGATGGAAATATTTCTGATGAAGGCCGTGCAGCTTATCACGGCTCTCGTAATCCTTGTGTTTATTCATGAGTGCGGCCACTATCTGCTTGCCCGCGCTTTCGGCATAAAGGTAAACCGTTTCTACCTGTTTTTCAATCCTTGGTTTTCTCTGCTGAAATACTATCCTTCGGAAGGAAAGATTGAGCTGGGAGCCTGGACTCACAAGACGGAAGCCGACGGCAAGACCACCGAAGAGCCGCGTGCGCTCCTTACATTGAAGACAAAAAAATTCTCGGCCACAAACCGTAAGGGACGCCCGTCGTGGGCCGCTACCATGTACGGCCTTGGATGGCTTCCGCTCGGTGGCTATTGCGACATAGCCGGCATGGTCGATGAGACCAAGTCGGCGGCCGATCTTGAAGCCGAACCGCAGTCGTGGGAATTCCGCACCAAGCCGGCATGGCAACGCTTTTGCGTCATGGTGGCCGGCGTGGTGTTCAATTTCCTGCTTGCCATAGTCATATATTCGGGTATCGCCTACCATTGGGGCGAGCGTATACCCGTGTATCAGGAAGCATACGAAGGCATGAACTATGCCGAGCCTCTGCTCGATGCCGGCCTTCGCAACGGCGACATCCTCCTTGCCGTAAATGGCAAGCGAGCCGACGCAAAAGACACCGGCCTTGGCCTTGATATGATTCAAGCCGGCACCGAGATTACGGTGCTTCGCGACCGCCGCGACACTGTGACGGTGACTGTATCCGCCGCCGTGCGCGACTCTATGCTTGCACGCCAGACATTCCCCATGGCGTTCCGTTGCCCGGTATTTGTCGAAGATGTGCCCGCCGGCCCTGCCGCCGAAGCCGGGATCGTCAAAGGCGACCGTATCGTGAGCGTGGCCGGGGTGGCTACGCCGTCGATGAGCGAATTCTATCCCGCGCTCGAAAGCCACAAGGGGAGCGAAGTAGAGGTGGGCGTGCTGCGCGACGGCATGCAGCTCACCGTCCCGGTAAAACTCACCGATGCCGGCAAGATGGGCATCATGCTCCGTCCGATCGATAAGATTTATGAAATCGAACACCGCAAATATTCGCTTCTCGGCGCCATCCCGCGCGGATGGGAGCTTGGCACGGGCCAGCTCACAGCCTATGTGTCGTCGCTCGGGCTTCTTTTCACCAAAGAAGGCGCGAAATCGGTTGGCGGTTTCGGCACGCTCGGCAGTATTTTTCCCGAGAAATGGGACTGGCAGCAGTTTTGGAGCCTTACCGCTTTCTTGTCGGTCATATTGGCATTCATGAACATAATTCCCATCCCGGCACTCGACGGCGGATACGTTCTCTTCCTGCTTTGGGAAATTGTGACGCGCCGTAAACCGTCCGACAAGTTCCTCGAAGTTGCCAATACGGTAGGCTTCGCGTTCCTGCTGCTCCTTCTTGTTTATGCCAACGGCAGCGACCTTTTCCGTTTCCTTGGTAAATAAAACTCTGACATATGTATCCAATCATAAAACTTTGCAAAGGTAAGGAGGAATCGCTCGACCGCTTCCATCCATGGGTATTCTCCGGCGCCATAAAAAATCTCCCCGACGGTATCGAGGAGGGCGACCTGGTGTCGGTAGCGGCCTCCGACGGCCGCATCATCGGCTGTGGCCATTTCCAGATTGGCTCGATAGCCGTGAGAATGTTGATTTTTGGCGAGGGCGAAGTCGACGCCGCGTTCTACGCCTCGCGTCTTTCCCAGGCATGGCGTATGCGCAAGGCCCTCGGGCTTGTGCGTCCCGACAATGGCGCTTTCCGTCTTGTGCACGGCGAGGGCGATTTTCTGCCCGGGCTTGTTGTCGACATCTACGGCCCCACGGCCGTGGTGCAGGCCCACAGCCCCGGCATGCACTTTGCCCGCAATGTCATAGCCGACGCGCTTGTGGCGCTCCCGGAGGCCGGCATCACATCGGTGTATTACAAAAGCGACACCACGCTTCCCTACAAGGCTCACCTCGACCCCGTCAACGACTACATTATCGGAGGTTTCTCCACCGACATAGCGGTAGAAAACGGCCTTAAATTCCGCATCGACTGGCTGCGCGGACAAAAAACCGGTTTCTTCGTCGACCAACGCGACAACCGTAGCCTCCTCGAGCATTACAGCCGCGGGCGGCGTGTGCTCAACATGTTCTGCTACACAGGCGGATTCTCGGTATATGCCCTGCGTGGCGGAGCCGAAGCTGTCCATTCCGTCGACTCCTCGGCCAAAGCCGTATCGCTGGTCGACGCCAACGTAGCGCTTAATTTCCCCGGCGACACGCGTCACGCATCTTTCGCCGAAGACGCGTTTAAATATCTCGACAACATCGGCCCCGGCGACTACGACCTCATAATTCTCGACCCGCCGGCATTTGCCAAGCATCGCACCGCCTTGCGCAATGCCCTGCGCGGATACCAGCGGCTCAACGCTCGCGCCATCGAGCGGATTGCCCCGGGTGGAATACTGTTCACGTTCTCGTGCTCGCAGGCCGTGAGCAAGGAGCAGTTCCGTCTGGCCGTATTCTCGGCAGCCGCCCAGACAGGCCGTCGCGTCCGCATCCTTCATCAGCTCACACAGCCGGCCGACCATCCCGTCAATATCTACCATCCCGAGGGTGAATACCTCAAAGGACTTGTGCTCTACGTCGAATAATCTCCCATTATGGAATAATCTCCCATTATGAAAAAAACAATATTCGCGGCGCTCGCCGTCGCAGCCATCGCTCCTGCAACCATGGCAGAAAACAATGAAAAATTTGATTATGTCGTCGACCGTTTCGCCGACATAGAGGTGCTTCGCTACAAAGTGCCCGATTTCGAAAACCTTACGCTCAATCAGAAAGCGTTGGTCTATTATCTCACCGAGGCAGCCCTATGGGGGCGCGACATCCTTTGGGATCAAAATTGCATCTTCAATCTTCCGCTGCGCAACGCTCTGGAAATGGCCTATGCCGGCTACAACGGCGACCCCAACGACCCCGACTACCGCGCGTTCGAGAAATACCTCAAACAAGTATGGTTCGGCAACGGCATCCATCACCACTATTCGATGGATAAATTCGTGCCCGAATTCTCGCGCGAGTTTTTCCGCAAACAGCTTTCCGGCATCGGGCTGCAACCTTCGTCCGTAGCCATATTCGAAGACATAGTGTTCAACCCCGACCGCGTCGCCAAGCGTGTAAACCAGGCCGACGGCGTCGACCTTATCACCACCTCCGCCTGCAATTTCTATGGAGGCGGTATCACTCAGGCCGAAGTCGAGGCTTTCTACAATGCAAAGAAAGATACCACCGACCTCACCCCGGTTTCTTACGGACTGAACTCCCGTCTTGTAAAGGATTCCGACGGACAAATCCGCGAGCAAGTATACAAAATGGGCGGCTACTATTCCAACCATATAGGCAAAATTGTCGAAAACCTCGAGCAGGCAAAAAAATATGCCGAAAACGACGCCCAGCGCAAGACTATCGAATTGCTCATCGAATTCTATCGCACAGGTTCGCTCGAAAAATTCGACGAATACTCCATCGAATGGGCCGAAGATACAGCCTCGAAAGTCGATTTTATCAACGGTTTTATCGAAAGCTACGGCGACCCGCTGGGCATGAAAGGCTCTTGGGAGTCAATCGTTAACTTCAAAAATGATAAGGCAAGCCACCGCACCGAGGTTATCTCCAACGCGGCACAGTGGTTTGAAGACCATTCGCCTGTCGACCCGCGTTTCCGCAAAGACAAGGTAAAAGGCGTGTCGGCCAAGGTAATCACCGCGGCCATCCTTGCAGGCGACTCCTATCCTTCCACCCCGATTGGCATCAACCTGCCCAACTCAAACTGGATTCGTGCCGCCCACGGCTCGAAATCAGTCACCCTTGAAAACATCACCGAGGCTTACGACGAGGCTTCGCACGGCAACGGCTTCAACGAAGAATTCGTTATCGACCAGCCCACCCGCGACCTTCTCGACCAATACCTTTTCATCACCGACAACCTTCACACCGACCTTCACGAGTGTCTCGGTCACGGTTCCGGCCGTCTGCTCCCCGGTGTAGACCCCGATGCCCTCAAAGCCCACGGCTCCACCCTCGAAGAAGCGCGCGCCGACCTGTTTGCGCTCTATTACCTTGCCGATCCCAAACTCGTCGAGCTCGGCGTGCTCGACAATCCCGAGGCATACAAAGCCGAATATTACAAATACATCCTCAACGGCCTCATGACACAACTCATGCGCATCGAGCCGGGCAAAGATGTAGAGGAAGCGCACATGCGCAACCGCAAGCTCATTGCCGAGTGGGTATATGAAAAAGGCAAGCCCGAGAACGTGATTGAATACGTCACAATCGACGGCAAGACTTTCATACGCATCAACGACTATCAGCGCCTCCGCGCTCTCTTTGGCGAGTTGCTCGCCGAGGTGCAGCGCATCAAGTCGGAAGGCGACTATGAAGCCGGCCGCAATCTCGTCGAGACATATGCCGTGAAAGTCGACCCCAAAATCCACCGCGAGGTCCTCGACCGCTATGCCCGTCTGTCCATAGCCCCCTACAAAGGCTTCGTCAATCCCGTCTACACTCCCGTCTACGACAACGACGGCAACCTTGTCGACGTAACCATAGCCTACACCGAGGACTACCCCATGCAGATGCTCCGCTACTCTCGCGACTACTCCATGCCCATCCGCTGATTGCCTTGAAATATCATTAAAAAGGGGGCGTGCCAACTATGGCACGCCCCCTTTTTTACGTTTTTTTAATGTTATGCAAATGATAAAAACAGCGGTGAAACTATTGACGGGCATAAATAAATATCGTACCTTTGCCACAAATTAACAAAGTTAGAATTAAATGAAAAAATTATTTGTAATTGCCGCTTCTGCGGTGGCTCTCTCTTTCGGAGCATGCAACAATGCCGGTTCGGACAATGCCGCTGCCGAACAAATCGTGCCCCAGTCAAAAGTAGACTCCATAACTGAAATTTTCGGCAAAATGGCCGGTATGCAGGTCGCAAGCATGTTCGACCAAGCCATGACGCAAGACTCCACCCTTTCGAAAGCCGACTTCATTCGCGGAATGCAATACGCTCTCGCCGCCGACACAGCCTCCGCATATACCTACGGTATGAACATCGGCATGAACTTCAAGAACCAAGTAAAGCAGTTTGCCCAAATGGGCGTGAATGTCGACGAAGCCAAGATGCTTGCCTTCTTCAAAGAATCATTTCTTGCCGACACCGTCGATGCTACCGCAGCCCAGCTCTATCAGCAAGTCTACCAAGGCCTGATGGGCGAAGTGCGCAAAGCTAAAAAAGCAGCCGATGATGCACGCAAGGCTCAGGAACCTGAGGCCCTTGCCAACGTAAAGGCCGGCGAAGAATATGTAGCAGCCCAAAAAGCCAAAGATCCCGAAATCAAAACCACAGCATCCGGCCTTTCCTATAAGATAATAGCCCCCGGTGAAGACCCCAAGCCCGGAGAGTCCGACCGTGTTCTCCTTAACTATAAAGGAGCCGACATCAACGGCCGCGTCTTCGACCAAACCACCGACGAACCCCGCGTAATGCCCCTCGGCGCCCTCGTCGAAGGCATGAAAGAAGGCCTCCAGCTCATTGGCAAAGGCGGCAAAGCCACATTCTATATCCCCGGCAACCTCGCATATGGCGTCGATGGAAGCCCTCGTGCCAACATCGGCCCGTTGCAGATGCTCATCTTCGATGTAGAAATAGTATCCATCCCCTCTCAGGAAAAATCCGGAAAATAATCCCCAACAATAGCCCCCGTCTCAATCCCGGCTCCTCCGAGCCGGGATTTTTTTGCACCCTCCTCATCCCTCATCCTTAGTCCTTGTCGCTTTGCATTAAAATTGTCGCAGGGCGACAATCTCTTATGTAACCTCCGGCTTCAGCCGTGGGGGCTCGAGAATATGCTCAGGCGGTGTGGCGGCGCCACACTCTTGCATTTGCCGGCCTCAATCCTTTCTCCCTTCA
>VSPD01000031.1:0-16186 GCA_009775125.1 Muribaculaceae bacterium
ATTATAATAATAATATTTACGCGGACGCACGAGCCGTGCGTCCCTACATAGTTTAAACATCTCTCTATCTTTAATCGTTTAGTGGCTGCTCCTTCCAATAGATACAATATTAACGCAAATCCGGCGACACATAGAGGCATAGCCTGGGATTTCGGACCGCGGCGCGGATGGTTCCGGCGATGCGTCAACTTTTTTGTGCTCGTCGTGAATGTCGTGGCGGCATTGGCTCTGCTGCTCACCGGCTACGGAGGCGTGTTCAACCCCGAAAACTGGGGCGGGTGGGTGTTCGTGCCAATGATATTCCCCGTGGTGCTCCTTGTCTCGCTGGCTATATTTATCATAGACCTGATATGGTGGCGGCGCACCGCCTTGATGCAGGGCGTGGCCCTTCTGCTGTGTGCCGGGCCGATAGCCGACTTTTGCCCTCTCAACTATCCGCGCCTGTCGATGTCGGACGAGGAAAAGGCCAACGCCATAAAAATAATGACCTACAACGTGTTCAAGTTTTCCGACTTCACACGCGCCTACGAGGGCAACGGCAACCCAACGCTCGACGCCATTCTCCGTGAGGACGCCGACATCGTGTGCCTGCAAGAATGTATGGGCATCACGCTCTCGCGCATAGGACGCTCCACGCCCGAGCAAATCGACTCGGTGTTTGCCCGCTACCCCTACGTCTACCAAGGTGGAAAAAACACGGCTCTCCTGTCGAAATTTCCCGCCGAGCCTATCCCATTGCAAATCAACTCCGACACCACCGTCCGCAACAACGGAGAGGGCGCGGCCTGGCGCGTGCACATCGACGACGACCGCATCATCAACCTTTTCAACCTCCACCTCCGCTCGCTCTATCTCACCCCCGGCGACAAAGAGCAATTCACCGGCATAGTAAAAGATATTGTGAAGCTCGACACCCTCGATATCGACGGACTCCGTTTTTTCCGTGCCAACGCAATGGCTAAAATTGCCGAAGCGGCAAAAGCCCGTGCCGACCAAATCAAGACCCTCGAAAAATACATCGCCAAATACGGCGGCAAAAACGTGATTGTGTGCGGCGACTTCAACGATGTGAACGGATGCTACGGCATCAACAGCCTCTGCCATGAGTCGCGGCTTCGACGCACCTACCCCCTGGTAGCTTTCGGCCCTACCGTCACGTTCCACGCCAACCACCTCTTTTTCCGCATCGACCATATTCTTTTCCGCGGCGACCTCGAGCCTTATTCCATATCAAGCCCTCGCATCCCTTATTCCGACCATTACCCCCTCGTTGCCACATTTATTATGAAATAAATCGCCCCACGGTGTCACAAAAATGCAGGTAATATCGTCTATCTATAAAAACACCTATTTTTATGAAAACTACAAAACTTTCATCTATCATTGCTTGCGCGGCTTTGTCCGCTTCCGCCCTATTCTGCGGATGCTCGTCTCAGTCAAGAACCCAAATCGCAGGCGAAGGCCCGATTGAAACACGCGACACCGTATTAGACCCCTTCTCATCGCTTACCGTCTCAACAGGCCTGAACGTGACATTCACGGCCTCGGCTTCCGATTCCAAACCCACGGCCCACATCTCCGCGCCCGCCTCGCTCATGCCCTATCTCGTCATGGAAGTGAAAGACGGCGCCCTTCAAATCGGCCTTGACAACAGCCATAATTACAGACTCACCAACCGCGTCGACATCTCCATTTCAGCACCCATGGCCGGCTCCTTCACCGCCACATCAGGCTCCGACCTCGACATTATCTGCTCCGACACCGCCGACGCTGTCACCCTGCACTGCACATCCGGGGCCGACATCGACATAGCCTCGATCAACTGCCAATCCATCTCCGCCCACTGCACATCCGGCGCCGATATCGACATCGCCAACCTTTCCGCTGCCGCCGCCGAGCTGGATTGCACATCGGGAGCCGACATCGACGTGACATGCGCCCGCGTCGCATCGCTCGCCGCATCGGCCACATCCGGCGCCGACATCGACATTGCCGGCAAAGTCGAGAACCTCACTTGCACCGCCACATCCGGAGCATCGATCGACGCTTCCAAAGTCGACAAAAGCACCCTCTCCAAGCAAAACATAAGCAAAAACTCCGCCGGCTCCGTCAAGATTTAATAATTCAAGACAGGAGAACAGGAGTGCGGGGAGAATCTGATTCCGATGCACAAAGCGGCAGAGCCGCTTAATACGATAGGCATGGGCGAAAGCCCATGTTTTTTTGATATGTTGTTATTCGACAGCGGCCGCAGTCGAACTTCCGAAATTGCACTAACAACACGGGCTATTGCCCGTGCCTACCGTATTCGACCGCAACTGCGGTCTACCTTGTCTTTTACGGGGTCAAACCGTAATTATACGGTGTATGCGTCTCCGTTAGGAGACAAATATTGTAGCGCAGGGCGACAGCCCTGGGGGGACGTGGATGTTATTAATTAAGTGGATGTTATTAATTAAGGTGTTGGAGCGGAGCTTGCCGGAGCGTTCGATAAATTTCGGCTTGCCCCGTAATATTCTCCTGCCTTTCCTGTTCTCCTGTCTTATTTTCTCTTTTTTCCTGCAAACTAATCGTCGGATTCGAGCGAGGCGGCTATCTGCCGAATCAACCGCCGGTTGCGCCGGTCGATGGCCAGGCCTATCGCACCGCCGGCCACTCCGCCAACTATGCCGCCCACCAGCATCGGGGTGTCAAACGACATATCCATCAACAGAAGCGCCACCACCGGTATGCAGCATATCCATCCCGCTATTTTGGCGCGGTGGCGTATGGTGTCGATGCGCAGCATCCGGCGCACGGCGTCGGCCACCGGCAGCGAGTAAAGGTCGGTGCGGGAGATATAACGGAAAAACCATATCGCGAAAATCCCCGTCGCTATCATAAACACGACATATATCACTATCGTGAGGACCGAAAGCGGCAATATCCCGGCCATAAGCAGGAACCACAGCGGCGAGGACAGCCCGACAATGCCGCAAAAACGGTAATACCTTGCCACCTGCGTCTTTTCCGAAGTGAGTTTCTGGGCACGCAGCCGGTGCATGAGCTCAGCGTTGCGCCGCTCAAGAGCGTCGATGCGCACGCTGCTCCTTTGCCAAAGGGCGCGCAGGGAGTCTATGTCGGGATTCAAATCTTGATTCATGCCTATATTTGTTTGGTGGGGTCGTTGGCCAGGCGTGTGCGCGCACGCGACAGGCGCGTGGCCACGTTTGCCTTGGACAAACCCGTGATTTCACTTATTTCTTCATAACTGCGCTCGTCGAGCCAAAGAAGCACCACAGCCTTGTCGATGGGGTCGAGCCGCCCTATCAGGCGATACATCTCGCGCAGCGCGGCCGCGTGATCGGCCGAAGAATCGTCATCGGCCACCTCCACGGCGCTCTCGATCGGCAGCGGCACGTCGTGGCGCCCGTGGCGGCGGCGAAACGAAATGCACGTGTTGAGAGCCACGCGGTAGATCCACGTCGACACACTCGCCTGTCCGCGGAAAGAGTCGATACCCTGCCAGAGATTGATGAGCGTCTCCTGGTAAAGGTCGTCGGCCGGCGCGCTTTTCGACGCATAAAGATAGCACACCTTGGCTATCACCTGCCCGTAGGCGGCAACCAGGCCCGAAAAGCGCTCCTCCTTCGTTATGTATGTGCCGGAAATTTCCATTTTGCGCCTGCCCCGCAGTATATCTTATTTTAGAATCGCACTATTAGAAAACTCTCCTTTCTCAACCTCATTATATCGGCTTACCTTCTTGCCATACCCAAAAGTATAGGTAGCGGTCAATGAGAATCTCATATGTGCATTCGTTGAAAATGTTGAGGCAGTATAATCATAGAATTCAGACAACAATGTTCTTTTACCGCTGAGCCAGCTCTTACGAAAGAAATTGTATGCAGCAGCACTTAAATTCCATGCACCGTTACCCCAGCCAATTTTCACCATATACTGTTCCGGCACACTCTCCTTGTACTCTGCCTGCGTTGCCGGATACTTTCGTTTCGTTGAATATGAACCGACGAAATAGAAACTTTTCAGGTAATAAGAAGCCTGAATACGCCCGTTGAAATCATCGATGGAATATGAATATGCGCCACGAGTGCGGTAAATCCAATATTGCGGTATCATACTTAGAATTAATCTGCTGCCAAAAAACTTTGCCGTGGCATTGATATTGAACATAAACGCATTGTAGTCTCCGCCATTGATATATTTGCGCAGCATGGTGCCATCGGGAGCCGTGGGGGAATATATCGTGACACACCTATCCTTAAAATTAAACTGGCCTCCGGTAGCGGATAACTGCCATTTGTTATTAGGAAGCCATGTATATGACAAGGATGTATTCATGTATTTATAGTCCTTCAAATCGGGTGAACCTGTAAACCACATAAGTTCATCCTGTTGAAGCATATTCGGACTTTTTTGAGAGGCATCGGGAACGTCTTTTCCATAATTCCACGAGAAAGTGAGCATATGCTTCTGCGCAGGCATGTAATTGGCATACACATTTATTTGCGGGAAATTGTCGCTTGATGAGATTCCGCTTATTTTATTGTTTTCCCATGCCCAACCAAGCTCTCCTCCCGTCTGCAACTTCTCTCCTGTATAATCATAATGGACGCCAAAGAAATATGCCTGAACATTGTAGGTTTGTTCAGAAGATGTATTTCCCGTATAGTCGATTGAATTACGCCTCCAAACACCCGAGCCAAAAGCCATCAGACGGTTATGTTGGTTAAGCTGATAAGAAAACCTTGGATTGAAGTGCAGGTCGTGGACATTCTCTACTGCATTATTTAATATATCGAAATTGTCAGCAGCATAATGGGAGTTGGATGTGTTATGTCCGTAATTATATATCAATCCTGTTTGAAGCGATGTTTTGGGCGATAAGTTAAAGAAAAAATCGCCAGCATATGCAGCGGTTAAATTTTTAGAAGACATCTTCTTCGTCGACATTTCATTGTCAAATATCCTTGGCTGATATATTACATAATCTAAAATATCGTTGACAGGCGTATTGGAAATATTCAAGCTCACCCTGTTTGAAATCTGAATCTTTTGAGAAGAATATAATGCTCTTGCAGCTATATTGTTCACATTATTACGGTATCTCGATGACTCTGTTGATGAAACGCGGTTAATATCGGCCGGTCCATTATCAAAAAGATTTGGGAAACGGAACAGCTCCGATTTATAAGATCCATTGTGCCGTGTGGTCAAATATGACTCATCTGCATAAATGTCAAACAACATAGATTTATATGCAATTTTTGAATATACCGAGGCGTCCGTTGTATTCACACTGAATTGTTTCTCTGCTTTGAGCTTCACGTAGCCGCCATATTCATATTTTTGCATTACAAAATTTATAACATGCTTGGCACCCTTGAATCGTGCATCGGTCGGGAAACTATAATACTCCACCCGTTTCACATCCTGAGTTCTTAATCCATCCAAATCCTGTTGGTTGGCTTCATTGTAATCGATAAACATTGTCACATTCTGCCCTGCCATTGTTTTTACCGACAAAGAGGACATATTCACATCCAACTGAGGAATTGCCATCAATCCTAAAAGCATAACACCCGACTGTGCGGCATTTTTTTGTTTTGAATTGGGAATATACTTCGACACATTATTTGTTATGCTCTGATTCTCTGCCTCTATAACAACTTCATTAAGCTCATAAGTGAGTGAATCATTAAATTCCTGCGCTATGCAATTGAAAGATATATTTAAAACAATCAAAAGCAGAGATAATATCCTCATCAAATAGAAATAATGAGTAACTTTTGCGGAGGATGTTGTAATCCAGTCCATCATTTTATAGCATTTTCGTTAATTTCAAGAACAAAGATATTAACCTTACAAATAATAGACGCAAAAAATCACGTAAAATTACAACAATGTCGGCAAAATTCATTAATTTTGCGCTCAATGAACACTGCCAATGTCATACGATTTGCTATTTTAGGGCTCATTTGGCTCGGACTTGTCGCCACGATTATCGTGCGGTCGGCCCGTATCACGGCTTATACCGTGTTTGTGATTATTGCGTCGGCTATAATCATTTTTGTGCCCATGTACAAAAAATATGTGAAGAATGGCAACAAACGCTGATCGCTATCCCCTGCTGTCGGGCATCGAGTCGCCGGCCGACCTGCGCGCCATGCCCGAATCCGACCTCCCCGCCGTGTGCGAGGAGATACGCCGCTTTCTCATCGACCACCTTTCGGTGAACCCCGGCCACTTCGCCTCGTCGATGGGCGCGGTGGAACTCACCGTGGCCCTGCACTATGTTTTCAACACGCCCTACGACCGCATCGTGTGGGACGTGGGCCATCAAGCCTACGGACATAAGATACTCACCGGGCGGCGCGACCGCTTTGTCGACAACCGCAAGTTCGGTGGCCTCTCGGGCTTTCCAAATCCCGACGAGAGCATCTACGACACCTTCATGGCCGGACACGCCTCCAACTCCATATCGGCAGCCCTGGGCATGGCCGTAGCCACAACCTTGCAGGGCGAGACGCCGCGACGCAACATCGTGGCCGTAATAGGCGACGCCTCCATATCCGGCGGCCTCGCCTTCGAGGGCATAAACAACGCGGCCAACACGCCAAACAACATGCTCGTTATCCTCAACGACAACGACATGTCGATCGACGACAACGTGGGCTCGCTCAACTCCTACCTCGCCCACCTCACCACCTCGCGCCCCTACAACCGCATCCGCTATCGGCTCTACCGCCTGCTGCGCCGCCTCCACCTCATCTCCGAAGGCAAAAAAGACCGCATCCTGCGCTTCAACAACAGCCTCAAAGCTCTGCTCACAAAGCAGCACAATATATTCGAAGGCCTCAACATAAGATACTTCGGGCCCTTCGACGGCCACGACATACACACGATCGTGCGCGTGCTGCGCGACATCCGCGACATGGACGGCCCCCGCCTGCTCCACCTGCGCACCATAAAAGGCAAAGGATATGCCCCCGCCGAATCAAACCCCACGCCGTGGCATGCCCCCGGACGCTTCGACCCGGCCACCGGCGCGCGCGAGGCCGAAAAAAAGAAGGACACGCCCTCGCCGATGAAATATCAGGACGTGTTCGGCCACACCCTGCTCGAACTGGCCCGCAAGGACCCGAAAATCGTGGCCATCACGGCAGCGATGGCCTCGGGCACATCCATTTCGACGATGCAGCGCGTATTCCCCGACCGAGTATTCGACGTGGGCATCTCCGAGGGCCACGCCCTCACATTTGCCGGAGGCCTCGCCAAGGAGGGCATGCGCCCCGTGGTGGGAATATACTCATCGTTCCTCCAACGCGCCTACGACAACCTTATCCACGACATAGCCATACTGCGCCTGCCCGTGACGCTGTGCATCGACCGCGCCGGCCTCGTCGGCGAAGACGGCGTGACCC
Organism: Muribaculaceae bacterium; assembly: GCA_009775125.1. GTDB lineage: Bacteria > Bacteroidota > Bacteroidia > Bacteroidales > Muribaculaceae > CAG-873. The sequence continues at coordinate 7,425 of VSPD01000031.1, forward strand.
ACCACGGCATATTCGATCTGAGCTATCTTCGCGCCGTGCCAAACCTAATTGTGGCCGCGCCCTCCGACGCCGAGACCCTGCGCGCCCTCATGTACGCGGCCATCGGCTCAACGCCCGTGGGCCCGTTTGCCATACGCTATCCGCGCGGCTCATCCGACATCACCGCCCTGCCCTGCGACACGCCCGAGCCTCTGCCAATAGGCCGCGGACGCCAGCTGCGCTTCGGCGCCGACGCATCCATTGTCACCATAGGCACCATAGCCTCCGAGGCCGATGCAGCCATACGCTCGCTCCACTCCGCAGGCATCGAGGCCGCCCACTTCGACATGATATTCTTAAAGCCGCTCGACACCGCGCTGCTCGACCGCGCCGCCGCCTCCGGCGCGCCCGTTATCACCGTCGAGGACGGCACCGTAAACGGCGGACTCGGCTCGGCCGTGGCAGAATATTTCGCCGAAAAAGGCTACACAAACCCGCTTGTATGCCTCGGCATACCCGACCGCTACGTCACACAAGGCTCAATCGCCCAACTGCGCCGCCTATGCGGCATCGACGCCGATTCGATAGCCGTGGCCGTGCGCGAGGCCGTATTAAAATCCAAAGAAAAATGAAGATTGTAATTTCCGGAGCCGGCGACGTGGGCTCGCATCTGGCGCGTCTGCTCTCTCACGAGGACCAGGACATCCTCGTCATCGACCCCGATGCCGAGAAGCTCGAACGCCTCGACGCAAAATACAATCTTATGACCCTCACGGGCAACCCCACATCGTTCTCGACCCTGCGCGAGGCACAGGCCGACCAAGCCGACCTGTTCATCGCCGTAATGCCATCGGAATCCTCAAACATGCTCGCCTGCGCCATGGCCAAAAGCCTCGGCGCGCGCCGCACCGTAGGCCGCATCGAAAATTACGACTACATGCAGCCCATGAACCGCGCCTTTGCCACGCGCATGGGCGTCGACCAGCTCATATACCCCGAGGACCTCGCCGCCGAGCAAATTGTAACGGCTCTCGAACGCACATGGGTGCGCCATTGGTTCGAGATACACGACGGACAGATAATCGTGGTGGGCGTGCGCCTGCACGGCAACCCGCCCCTGGTGGGCATGCAGCTGAAAGAGTTTGCATCCACCAACCACTCGTTTCACGTATCGGCCATAAAGCGGCACAACGACACCATTATCCCCCGCGGCGACGACCGCATGCTCGAAAACGACATACTCTATATCACCACCACCCGCGACCATGTGGCCGACCTCCTCGCCCTTACCGGCAAGACCCCCACACGCGTGCGCCGCGTGCTTGTGATGGGTGCCGGGAAAATAGCCCGCCGACTTATCGACATGGCCGGCGACAGATTCAAATTCACAGTAATCGACCGCGACATCGACGCCTGCCGCCGACTGTCGGAACGTTGCCCCGAGGCATCAGTCTACCACGGCGACGCCCGCGACATCGACCTGTGGAGCGACGTCGGCATCGACGACATCGATGCCTTCATAGCCCTCACCGCATCGTCGGAAACCAACATCCTGGCCTGCCTCACGGCAAAAGAGGAAGGCGTGCCCAAGACCATAGCCGAGGTGGAAGACATCCAATTCATCAACCAGGCCGAAGGGCTCAACATCGGATCGATAATAAACAAAAAGCTGCTCGCCTCGTCGAAAATATTCCAGATGCTCATCGACTCCGACGACAACAACGCCCGATGCCTGGCCTTGACCGACGCCGAAGTGGCCGAGTTCGAGGTGCGCCCCGGCGCCAAAATCACCAAGACCCCCATCAAAGACGTGTCGATTCCGCGCGACATCACCCTCGCCGGGCTCATCCGCGACGGCCACGGAATGCTCGTCACCGGCGGCACGCACGTGCTCCCCGGCGACCGCGTCGTGGTGTTCTGCCTGGCCGGCACCCTGCACAAAGTCGAAAAACTGTTCAAATGATGAAAAAAAAGGAAAGCAGGTCGGTCAACTTCCCCATGGTTGTGAAAGTGATGGGGTGGCTCGTGATGATAGAAGGAGGCTTCATGCTCTTTCCCGCGGCCGCCGCTTTCTTCTTCGGCGATGCCGAATTCAATGCCTTCGCCGTATCCGCCGCCGTGACATTCCTGTCGGGATTCGCCATGACCAACGGCATACGCCCCTCGTCGACGCGCATGAGCAAGCGCGAAGGCTTCCTGCTCACAGCCATGGTGTGGGTGGTGTTCTCTTTCTTCGGCATGATGCCATTCCTGATGTCGCCCGTCGAGATATCCGTGGGCGCGGCCTACTTCGAGGCCATGTCGGGATTCACCACCACCGGCGCCACCGTAATCGACAACATCGACCGCCTCAGCCGCTCGCTCCACCTTTGGCGCGCCCTCATGCAGTGGATAGGCGGCATGGGAATAATACTGTTCACCCTCGCCGTAATCCCCATGCTCAACCACTCGGGCGGCATGCAGATGTTCAACGCCGAAGTCACCGGCATCACCCACGACAAGATACGCCCCCGCATCTCCCAGACAGCCAAAAGCCTCTGGGGCATCTACATACTCCTCACCGTGGCCTGCGCCCTGCTGCTGTGGGCCGGGCCGATGGACTGGTTCGACAGCATTTGCCATGCCTTCGGCACGGTATCGACCGGCGGCTGCTCCACCGTCGACGACGGAGTCGACGCCTGGGCCTCGCCCTACATCCTGGGCGTGGTAACACTCTTTATGTTTCTTGGCGGCGTCAACTTCACCCTCCTATATCGCGTAGCCTCCGGCCACCCCGGAGCCTTGGCCGCCAACACCACCTTCCGCGTCTACATCGGTGCCATCGCCCTATACTTCGCGCTGTTCGTAGCCGCGATAGCCTATAACGGACGGCTCGACTCCTGGCAAGACGGAAGCCTGCGCCCGCTGTTCCAAGTCGTGTCGGCCATCACCTCCACAGGCTACACCGTGGGGCAATTCTCAACGTGGGGCTACTTCACCCTCGCCCTCATGTTCCTCATAATGTTCTTCGGAGCCTGCGCAGGCTCCACCGCCGGCGGCGCCAAACTCGACCGCATGATAGTGTTGCTCAAATTCGTGCGCAACGAAATGTGCCGCGCCCTCCAGCCCAACCACGTCACCGCCGTGCAAGTCGGCAAACGCGCCGTGCCGCAAGACCTCGTCCTCAAAGTCGTGGCCTTCCTCTGCATCTACACCATGTTGATGGCCTTTGGCGGCATAGCACTCTCGGCCATGGGCATGCCAATGGTCGACGCCTTCTTCTCGTCATTCTCATGCGTATCCAACGTAGGCCTCGGCGCCTCCGTCACCGGCTACGGCGGCTCCTTCATGCTCATCCCCGACGGCGGCCTCTGGCTCCTCTCCCTGCTGATGCTCACCGGCCGTCTCGAAATCTTCACCATCCTCATGCTCCTCCTCCCCGCCTTCTGGCGCCGCTGACCCCATATATATTTAAGCGTTAATTATCGTGAATTATTCATTAATTCACGTTTTGCACGTATCTACATCTGATAGCCAAGATTACCAAACAGCAGGGACGTACGGCCCGTGCGTCCGAAAAACACACAGCTAAATCAATCGCTGTATCGGAGCGGAGCCTGTCGAAGCGTCCGATAATGTCAAAACATGCCGCGAGGCACAGCTTCGCAGTGCTTTTTTTGCCCTCATAACAGACCGGGCTTGTCGACATACTGCCTCCAAACCCGGTTATCAAAGGAATCACGGCTTCGCCGTGGCCAACTTGCTAAACTTGAATCATTAATCAAAAAATTAACGGACCATTCACGGTCATTAACGTAAGAAAGCGAATTACCGCTTATAGATTGTTTTATCCAAGGATTTGGGCGGCGTGGTCTTTGGTCTTGACTTCTTTGGGGGTGATGACGCGCTCGACGCGGCCGTCGGGCGAGATGATGAAGGTGGTGCGGAAGGTGCCCATGTATTTGCGACCGGCAAGTTTCTTCTCGCCCCACACGCCGAATTTCTCTACAAGGGCGTGGTCGGCGTCGCTGATTAGCGGAAATGGCAGGGAATATTTGGCGGCGAACTTGCGGTGCGACTCGGGCGAGTCGACGCTCACGCCGATTACCTGATAGCCGGCGGCTTCGAGCTCGGGCAGATTGTCGCGCAGGTTGCAGGCCTGGGCCGTACAGCCCGGGGTGGAATCTTTCGGATAGAAATAGAGGGCGATTTTTTTGCCCGGAAATTGGCTGAGGCGCACCTCATTGCCGTCCATGTCGCGGCCAAGCAGGTCGTCGACCTTATCGTTAACGTTCATCATAGATGGTAATAAATTTATTATTAACGTAATGTATGTCTAAATTAATGTCATCAAATTGTCGCTCTGCCACAGCCGGGTTGCATAGCTTGTGTTCCTGATACAAAAATACGAATAAGTTTCAATTATTTTAGTTAAAACGGCAAAAAGATTGAAAAATGTTAAAAACCCACTCTCTTTGCCGACAGAATGGGATTTTATTCTTACCTTTGCACATTCTCAATAGGTAACAATTTCTAATAAAGGTAAGTTTTGAACAGCAACAAGTTATATCCGTCGGCAGCGATGTCGGCAATTCCACTCACAGCTTTGCTGGTGATGATGATTGCTCTTATCATAACCCGCGGAGCCGACTGCGTGTCGCAATGGGGCCCGGTGCTCCTGCTCGGAGCCGCCTCTCTGGCTATTATCGTGGCCGCCGCTTGCGGCACTTTCCGTTTTAAAGAATTAAAAATCGGCATGACGCGCAGTGCCGTGCAGCTGCTCCCGGCAGTGCCCGTGCTGCTGTGCATAGCCATGGTGGCCTCCACCTGGATGCTTTCGGGCATCGTGCCTACATTGATTTGCTACGGCCTGGCCATTATCGACCCTCAATGGTTCCTGCTTACATGCTGCGCCGTGTGCGGCCTTGTGTCGGTGATGCTCGGCAGCTCATGGACCACGATCGCCACCGTAGGCCTTGCCTTTCTCGGCATCGGCTCGGTGCTCGGATACAGCGAAGGCTGGATTGCCGGAGCCATTATCTCCGGAGCCTACTTCGGCGACAAGGTGTCGCCCCTTAGCGACACCACCGTGATAGCGTCGAGTGCCTGCGGAGTCGACATTTTCACCCACATACGCTCCATGATGGCCACTACGGTGCCCACTATCGTAATCACTCTCGCCATCTTCGGCGTGGCCGGAGCCATGATGCACTCCGGAGGCGAGGCACACACCGCCGAAATGGCCGGACTTATCCGACAGACTTTCGTGGTGTCGCCGTGGCTGCTTGTCGTGCCCGCCGTCACCATAGCCTTGTGCGCCTTCCGCGTGGGCTCGCTGCTCGTGCTCGTGATAAGCGCCGCATTGGGCCTTGCCGCCATGTTTGTGGCTCAGCCGCAGGTGGTGGCCGAAATCGGAGGAGGTCTCGACGCCGCCTTCAAAGCCATTTTCTCGGGCACCGCCCTTGCCACAGGCAGCCCCGAACTCGACGCCCTTGCCGCCACATCGGGCATAGCCGGGATGGTGTCGACAGTGTGCCTCGTTCTGTCGGGCATGGTGTTCGGAGGCGTGCTTCTGGGCACAGGCATGATACAAAGCATCACGCGCGCCCTGCGCTCGCGCCTGCGCCGCCGCCACTCGGTGGTGGGCGCCACGGTTGCCACCGGCCTCACGCTCAACGCCTGCACATCCGACCAATATCTGTCGATAATAATCGGCGCCAACCTCTACCGCACCCTCTACCGCAAGGCTTCGCTCGAAGCTCCCGTGCTGAGCCGCTCGCTCGAAGACTCCATCTCCGTAACATCGGTGCTCATCCCATGGAACTCGTGCGGCATGACCCAGTCGACCGTGCTCGGCGTATCCACGCTCACCTACCTCCCCTACTGCTTCTTCAACTACCTGTCGCCGATCATGTCGGTGGCCGTGGCTGCCCTCGGCGCCAAAATTGTGCCCGGGCTGCGCCGCCTCATCCCTTATCGCTCGCTATCAAATCATGGCAAAACAAGAATATATCGATAAAAACAAGGCCTGGCTCGCCGACAAGGCAAAAGAGCCCGGCGTGATGCCTCTCGAAGGCGGAATCTACTACAAGGTGCTGAAACAAGGACGCGGCGACGGCCGCACGCCCTCGCGCTCGTCGGTGGTGTCGGCACACTACACCGGCAAGACAATCAACGGCAAGGTATTCGACAGCAGCCGAGGCTCAACAGCCCCCGCCTTCCGCCTGCGCGACCTCATCCCCGGCTGGATCATAGCCCTTGGCCATATGCACGTAGGCGACCGCTGGGAGATATACATCCCTGCCGAAAAAGCCTACGGCCGCCTCAACCAGCCCGGCATCCCCGGAGGCTCCACCCTCATCTTCGACATCGAATTGCTCGGGGTGATGTAATCTTAGAGCCTGTCCCATAATAAATGTTAAAGCGTGGCCGGTTTATCTTTGAGCGATTTTTGTGTAACGATGAGGGAGTGTGGCGATCCACATGACCGAAGAGTTGCACGAAAAGCGCCAAAGAGAAACCGAACCTATGGTATTTTTTTACAGAATCAAGCTTTTAATGATTATTTGAGTTAATCCCTGTAAATATAAAAGCATATTTTGCATTATTAACTTTAAAAACACCGTTTGCTCCCGTCTTTTGGGCATCTTTTACGCTTCGTTTCAGTCGTGTACATCCAGTACACTCCTTCAACTCACCGAAAAATCTGCTCCAAAATCCGGGCCCCACGTTTTAACATTTATTATGGGACAGGCTCTTAATTTGCAAGGACGCTTTTATTTACTTATCTTTGTAGCCATAAACCCCTGTTTCCTGTGACTCATAGGCTTCCTATGGACCCTATGAATTCTATAATTTGATTCTTTATGGCTCGTAAAATTCTGTCCTATATGTTCATGGCCTTTGTCGCGGCCATGTTCCCGGCACGTGCCGCCCAACAGGCACTCTCCCATCTCGACGCCGCCATGACCGAGGCTTCCGAAGCCGATTCCGCCTACCTGCGCCGCATCGAGACCATCAAGGCAAGAATCCCGGAGGCTCTTGCCGACACAATGAAGCTCTATCGCATCAACAAAAATATTTTTGAACAATACCAGTTCTTCAAGGCCGACAGCGCCATGACCTACATCGACCGCAACATGGCCCTGGCCAAAGCCTCCGGCGACCCCGCCCTGATTTGGGAATGTGTCCTGCAAAAAGCCGACGTGCTTGCCCGCTCGGGCATGTTCTACGTATCGATGCGCATGCTCGACGAAATGAAAACACCTCTCCCCCGCCGGCTGCTCCCCGACTATTACCTGCTCAATTACAGCATCAGCCAGTTTGCTCAGGAATACGCCCAGGACTCGGAATTCGAAGACTATTATTTCGAGCGTAAACTGGCCTACGCCGACAGCATAATGCAAGTGTCGGAACCTGCCGACTTCAACTACCGCACCGTTCACGCCGCCCTCCTCCTCGAACGCGACGGCAACTGCGACGCCGCCGAGAAATACGTCAAAGATGTCGTGGCCGACTACCGCCCCGGAACACGGCAATATTCAATACTCATGTCGCAACTGGCCTTCATCTGCGGCAAGTCCGGCGACATCGAGGGCCAGACACGCGCCCTGGCCCTGTCGGCGGCAAGCGACATATCGGGATGTATCAAAGAGAACATGGCAATGCGCATGCTCTCCGACGTGCTCCTCTCATCCGGCGACGTTGTGCGAGCCACACGCTGCGTAAACAAAAGCCTTGACGACGCCAACTTCTACTGCGCCCGCCTGCGCCACACCCAGTCGGCCGAAGTGCTCCCGCTGGTAGTGGCCGCCAACCAAAACTTGCAGACCAACCGCCAGGCCATGATGTACTATGTCCTCGCTCTCCTTGCATTTGTCGTGGCCATAATCGTGGCGTCGTACATAATAATCCGCCGCAAAAACCGCGAGCTCGGCCTCCGCAACGAAGCCTTGCAGCAAGCCCGTGAAGAATCGCTCAATGCCGCCGACCGGCTCAACGCAGCATATTCCCAACTCGAAGAAACCAACGAAGGACTGCGCCGCGCCCAGGCAAAGCTCGAAGAAGCCAACAAGGTGCAGCAGATATATCTCAGCCAATTCATATGGCTATGCTCCTCGGCCATAAACAAAATCGACCTCTACCGCCGTCGGCTCTACCTCCTGTTGAAGACAAACAAAAAAGACGAGCTTAAAGACGCCCTCACCTCCACAAAAGAATTCAACGACATGTCGGCCGACTTCTACTGCGCCTTCGACGAAGCCTTCCTCGCCATCGTGCCCGACTTTATCGACCGCCTCAACGCACTGCTCACCTCGCCGCTCACCATGAAATCGGATGCCCCCGCCGGCCAGCTCACCACCGAGCAACGCATCTTCGCCCTGATGTGCCTTGGCATCGCCGACAACAAGAAAATCGCCGACTTCCTCCACTGCACCATCTCCACCGTCTACACCTACCGCTCCAAAGTGAAGGCAAAAGCCAAACACCCCGACAGCTTCGAATCCGAAGTAATGGAGATATGATAATGACAAATGACAAATGACAAATGACGAATGACGAATGACGAATGACGAATGACCGACTGCATTTGCGTAATTTGCAGTTCCGTTTTCACGTTAATGCCCGTCAATTGTTCATTAATTTTAATTAACGGCATATTCGCGGACATTAACGTATAAAAATTCGCGTAATTTGCGTAATTTGCGGTTCCATTTTCACGTTAATGGCCGTCAATTGTTCATTAATTTTAATTAACGGCCCATTCGCGGACATTAACGTAAAAATATTCGTGTAATTTGCGG
>VSPD01000031.1:16286-34406 GCA_009775125.1 Muribaculaceae bacterium
TCCCGTTTTCACGTTAATGTCCGTCAATTATTCATTAATCTTAATTAACGGCCCATTCGCGGACATTAACGTAAAAATATTCGTGTAATTTGCGGTCCCGTTTTCACGTTAATGTCCGTCAATTATTCATTAATCTTAATTAACGGCCCATTCGCGGACATTAACGTAAAAAAATCTCTGTCATTCCTGTTCTCATGTCTGATAAAACGCCCCAACCCCGGCTGTGGCTCCGCCACACCACTCACAGCCATATTCATCCACCCCACGGCTCAAGCCGGGGGTTACCTGAAAGATTGTCGCGCTGCGACAAATATTTCTCCTGTTATTCCTGTTCTCATGTCTGATATTATTCTGTCAAATATTACTGTCTCAAAATACAAAAGGCTTCCCGGTCACGGGAAGCCTTTTGCTGTGTATAGGGGAAGGGGGATTATTCTTCGGGGCTGAGGAGCTCGAGCATCTTGATGGCCGACACGGGGATACGTGTGCCGGGGCCGAAGATGGCGGCCACGCCTGCCTTGTAGAGGAAATCGTAGTCCTGGGCGGGGATTACACCGCCGGCGGTGACCATGATATCGTCGCGGCCGAGCTTTTTAAGCTCTGCGATAACTTGCGGGATGAGGGTCTTGTGACCGGCTGCGAGCGACGACACGCCGAGGATGTGCACGTCGTTTTCAACGGCCATGCGGGCTGCTTCCTCGGGAGTCTGGAAGAGCGGGCCCATATCCACGTCGAAGCCGCAGTCGGCGTAGCCGGTGGCTACCACCTTGGCGCCGCGGTCGTGGCCGTCCTGGCCCATCTTGGCAATCATGATACGGGGCTGGCGGCCTTCGCGCTTGGCGAATTCCTCGCACATCTGCTGGGCGCGGATGAAGTCGGGGTCTTGTTTTGTTTCAGATGAGTACACGCCTGATATTGTATGGATTACTGCTTTGTAACGGCCCACGACTTCTTCGCAGGCATCGGAGATTTCGCCGAGGGTGGCGCGGAGGCCTGCGGCCTTCACGGCGAGGTCGAGGAGGTTGCCTTCGCCAGTGCGGACACATTCGGTGATGGCGGCGAGGGCTTCTTTCACCTTGGCTTCGTCGCGATGAGCCTTAACGTCGTTGAGGCGTTCGATTTGCTCCTTGCGCACTTCGGTGTTGTCGATTTCGAGGATATCGATGGGATCTTCGTGGTCGAGGCGGTATTTGTTGATGCCCACGATGGTCTGGCGTCCGGAGTCGATACGGGCCTGGGTGCGGGCCGAGGCTTCCTCGATGCGGAGCTTGGGAAGACCTGTCTCGATGGCCTTGGCCATGCCGCCGAGCTTCTCGATTTCCTGGATGTGAGCCCAGGCGCGGCGGGCAATCTGGTCGGTGAGGGCCTCAACGTAGTAGGAACCGGCCCAGGGGTCGACTTGCTTGGTCACCATCGTCTCTTCCTGGATGTAGATCTGGGTGTTGCGGGCGATGCGGGCCGAGAAATCGGTGGGGAGGGCGATAGCCTCGTCGAGGGCGTTGGTGTGGAGGCTCTGGGTGTGGCCCAGGGCGGCGCCCATGGCCTCGATGCAAGTGCGGCCTACGTTGTTGAAGGGGTCTTGCTCGGTGAGCGACCAGCCCGATGTCTGCGAGTGGGTGCGCAGGGCGAGCGATTTGGGATTCTTGGGGTTGAATTGCTTCACGATCTTGGCCCAGAGCATACGCGCGGCGCGCATCTTGGCCACTTCCATGAAGAAGTTCATGCCGATAGCCCAGAAGAACGACAAGCGGGGAGCGAACGAGTCGATATCCATGCCTGCGTTCACGCCGGCGCGGAGATATTCCAAGCCGTCGGCCAGGGTGTAGGCCAGCTCGATGTCGCATGTTGCGCCGGCTTCCTGCATGTGGTAGCCGGAGATGGAAATCGAGTTGAACTTGGGCATGTTCTGCGAGGTGTACTCGAAGATGTCGGCGATGATTCGCATCGAGAATTCCGGCGGGTAGATGTAGGTGTTGCGCACCATGAATTCCTTGAGGATGTCGTTCTGGATGGTACCTGCCATTTCTTCGAGGCGCGCGCCCTGTTCGAGGCCGGCGTTGATATAGAAGGCGAGCACGGGGAGCACGGCGCCGTTCATAGTCATGGATACCGACATCTTGTTCAAGGGGATGCCGTCGAAAAGCACCTTCATGTCTTCGAGCGAGCAGATAGACACGCCTGCCTTGCCCACGTCGCCTACCACACGGGCGTGGTCGGCGTCGTAGCCGCGGTGTGTGGCAAGGTCGAATGCCACGGAGAGGCCTTTCTGGCCGGAAGCAAGGTTGCGGCGGTAGAACGCGTTTGATTCAGCGGCTGTGGAGAAGCCGGCATACTGGCGGATTGTCCAGGGGCGCAGGGGATACATTGCGCTGTACGGGCCGCGGAGGAAGGGAGGAATACCGGAAACATAGTTGAGGTGTTCCAGGCCTTGGAGGTCGTCTTTGGTATATATGGGCTTGACGGGAATCAGCTCGGGTGTGAGCCAATCTTCTGCGGCGGCAATGGGCTGGTGCTGAGCGCCGAAGGCGTCTTTTGTAATGTCGATGGTTTTAAAATCGGGTCTCATGGTTGTAAACTCATTGCGTTATTTGAGAAGACGGGCGTTGAAGTCACGGAGTGTGTCGAGCACGTTGCAGCGAACATGCACGAAGTCGTTGATGCCGGCGGCTTTCAACTCTTCGGTGCAGGCGGGAGCGCCGGCCACTACAAACTCGGCGCGGCCGTTGAGGTAGGCAAACGCCTTGGGAGCGAGTTCGGCATATTCGTCGTCGGACGAGCAGAGCACTATCACGTCGGCTTCTTTGGCGAGTGCGGCGTCGACGCCTTCTTCCACGGTGTTGAAGCCGAGGTTGTCGATTATCTCATAACCGGCGCAGCCGAAGAAGTTGGTCGAGAATTGAGCGCGGGCAAGACGCATGGCGAGGTTGCCGATGGTGAGCATGAACACCTTCGGGCGGCGTGCGGCGGCCTCGGTGGCCAGGCGCAGGGCCTCGAAGTCGGTGGCGGCGCGGCGCATCGACAGGCCTTGATTCTCGCCTTCGCATTTCTCCTCGCCGTCGTGGTGGCACGAGCAGGAGCATCCGCCGTGGTTCTCGATTTTCGAGGCGGCCATCTCGTTGATGTTGGGGAACTGGTTGGTGCCGAGGAGGATTTCCTTGCGGCGGGCCACGTCGGTGTGACGCTTGTCGCACGAAGCGTTCACGGCAGCCTGCACCTTGCCTGCGTCGACAGCGGCGAAGAATCCGCCTTCGCCCTCAACTTCGAGGAAGAGCTTCCAAGCCTCGTTGGCGATAGACACCGTGAGGGTCTCCACATAGTAGGAACCGCCGGCGGGGTCGACCACCTTGTCGAGGTGGCTCTCCTCTTTGAGAAGCAGCTGCTGGTTGCGGGCGATGCGCTCGGAGAACGCGTCGGGACGCTTGTAGGGAGCGTCGAAAGGAGTCACGGCGATGGAATCCACACCGGCGAGAGCGGCCGACATGGTCTCGGTCTGGCTGCGGAGCAGGTTCACGTGAGCGTCGTAGATTGTCTGGTTGAAGCGCGAGGTGGTGGCGTGCTGGTGCATCTTGGCCACGTTGATATCCTTGGGCTCGAACTTCTCCACAATCTGCGCCCAGAGCATACGGGCGGCGCGGAATTTGGCGAGCTCCATGAAATAGTTGGACGAGATGCCCATGTTGAACTTGATACGCGAGGCCACTTCGTCGACCGTGAGGCCCTTGTCGGTGAGGGCGGCGATCCATTCAGCTCCCCATGCCAGGGCGTAGCCGAGTTCCTGATAGATATATGCGCCGGCGTTGCAGAGCACGTCGGAGTTCACCGACAGCACTTTCAGCCCGGGCACGCATGCAGCCTTCTCCACCAGCTCCTTGGCGGTGTCAACGGCCCATGCGGGTATTTTCTTGCCATGCTTCAAGGCAGGGCGGAGAGGATTGTAGTCGATAGAGCCGCGGAATTCCTTTTCTGCTCCGGCAGCCTTGATATAGTCGACAAGCACAGCGGCCAGGTCGAGGGCATGACGGGGGCAAACGGTGAAATTCACCTCCACAGTCTTGATGTCGATGCCTTTGAGATATGCTGCCACGTTCTCGGCCGTGGGTTCGTCGATAGAGAAACCGAGCGATGTCACACCCTTGCCGAGCACGTCGAGAGCCAGGGCGTTGGCATCCGCTGCCGAGTCGGCCACGATGTCCTGACGCACAAACCAGTCGTTGGCTGCGCGGGTGCCGCGCACGTAGGGGTATTCGCCGGGAAGCGAGTCGGTGGTGTGAAGGCCGGCTATGTCCTCAGCGCGGTACATCGGCTGGACGTTGAAGCCTTCGTTAGTCCGCCACACGAGCTTTTTGTTGAAATCCGCACCTTTGAGGTCGGCCTCAACCTTTGCTCTCCATTCCTCGGTAGAGATTCCGGGGAACATGTCGAACAGTAATTCTTTGTTTTCTGCCATAATATATAGTAAATATAAAAAATCTGAAAGTATGTGATCTAAGGCACTATGTGTTAATGATGGTTTTCGATTTTCACGGCAAAGATAAATTAAAAATCGCACTAAACCAAGAAAACCCTCTGAAAAAGTAAGGGCGCGGCCAAAAACGGCGCAAACTTCAATAAACTTTCTTTCCCGCGCATCCCCGGCAAACACTACACGCCCCGGCTTTGTTATACATTACGTTGAAATCACAAATTAATAATGATTGTATGGATAAGAAAAGACTGACCGCAGAAAACGGCCGCCCGATCGCCGACAACCAAAATGTCCGCACCGCCGGACCACGCGGACCGATGACAATTCAGAACCCCTGGTTCCTTGAGAAACTGGCGCATTTCGACCGAGAGGTAATACCCGAACGCCGCATGCACGCCAAAGGCTCCGGCGCCTTCGGCACGTTTACCGTAACACACGACATCACCGAATTTACCCGCGCGTCAATTTTCGCCGAGGTAGGAAAGCAGACGCCCTGCCTGGTGCGATTCTCCACCGTGGCCGGCGAGCGCGGAGCCGCCGACGCCGAACGCGACATCCGCGGCTTCGCAATGAAATTCTACACCGACCAAGGCAACTGGGACCTTGTGGGAAACAACACCCCGGTGTTCTTTCTCCGCGACCCCCTGAAATTCCCCGACCTCAACCATGCCATCAAGCGTGACCCCCGCACAGGCATGCGCAGCCCAAAAAACAACTGGGACTTCTGGACCCTCCTGCCCGAGGCGTTGCACCAGATCACAATCACCATGTCGCCGCGCGGCATACCCGCCTCATTCCGCAACATGCACGGATTCGGAAGCCACACTTACAGCTTCATCAACAAAGACAACAAGCGCACATGGGTGAAATTCCACTTCATCACCCTCCAAGGCATAAAGAACCTCACCGACAGCGAGGCCGAGGCCATAATAGCAAAAGACCGCGAGTCGCACCAACGCGACCTGTTCGAGGCAATCGAGCGCGGCGATTTCCCAAGGTGGAAACTGCAAGTACAACTCATGACAGAAGACCAGGCAAAGGAATACCATATAAATCCGTTCGACCTCACGAAAGTATGGTACCACAAAGACTTTCCGCTGCGCGACGTCGGCATCCTCGAGCTCAACCGCAACCCCGACAACTTCTTTGCCGAAATAGAACAGGCCGCCTTCAACCCCACGAATATCGTCGACGGCATCGGATTCTCCCCCGACAAAATGCTCCAGGGACGGCTGTTCTCCTATGGCGACGCCCAGCGTTACCGCCTCGGCGTGAACCACAACCTCATCCCCGTCAACCGTCCCAGATGCCCCTTCCATGCCTACCACCGCGACGGACAAATGCGCACCGACGGCAACTATGGCTCCACCGTGGCATACGAGCCCAACAGCGAAGGCGAATGGAGCGACACACCATCGCTCAAAGAACCGCCCCTGCAAACCCAAGGCGACGTCTACGACTACGATGAACGCGAATACGACGACGATTACTACACCCAACCCGGGAAACTATGGCGGCTCATGAGCGCCGACGATCAAAAAGCCACCTGCGACAACACAGCCGCTCAAATGGAAGGCGTGCCCCTGTTCATCAAGCAGCGACATGTGCGCGCGTGCCACAACGCCGACCCAGGCTACGGACGCATGCTCGCCGGCTCCCTTGGCATCAGCCTCGAAGAAGCCCTCGTGGCAGAAGACCCCGCCCACCCCTCCTGGGACAAGCGCGACAACATAAAAAAACACTAAGACATAACATCTCCCCCACCCCCTCCGCATCCGGCCACCCCGGATGCGGATTTCATTTTTCCCCAATCGCATTTTCTGAATTACGCCGAACTTCTGTGCATGTCTTTTCGACAGAAGCGGCAGGGCCGCTTAATATGGTAGGCATGGGCGCAAGCCCATGTTATTATGAGATGTCGTTATTCGACTGCGGCCGCAGTCGAACCTCCGAGATGCCTTAGAAACACGGGCTTTCGCCCGTGCCTACCATATTCGACCGCCCTGCGGTCCACCTGTTTTATCAATAATGCACCGTAATTTCGGCTTGTGCCTTTTAGTACAAAAAGGTGAGTGCACCAAAATACCAAAAAGTAGGGACGCACGGCCCTACAATCTCGGCATAAACAAATTTTTGACACACCCCATACAAGCCCTCCAAAACCACGGATGATTCCAATGCTCATATCGTGGGGTTCGCTATCGCTATACCCGGGGCTTCATTCTTGAATCGCTAACGCGATTTCATGCACCGGATTTACGGCTTGTGCATCTTTTTATCAAAGGAATTTTTAATAAGAATTTTATATGCTAATTCATAAATTAATACTAATTTTGTACTCTAATTACACGCAAATTTATAGGCTTATTATGATTCTGTTTCTGCTTCTGATCCTTCTTTTAATTTTATACCGCCCACAACACACTGTAAATCAAATAGTTAATGGGGGGGTGGTTGTCAAGGCTAACTACTGAAAGTATAAAAGGAGTATTCATCATCATCGTGTTTCTCCGGCATGTCCATCCATATATCACCCGAGTGGACTCCGGCGCATTATCATCGTTGGCCGATAAGCCATTCTTCTTTTTTGACAACATCATGAGCCAATTGCTCGTCGTGATGTTTCTATTTTATTCGGGCTATTTCGTAATGAGCAACATCCTTGCCAAAGGCTCCTCTTATGTAGATGCTATCCCGTCCAAGCGCGTTTTTACCGTACTTGTCAATTTTGACATAGCAGTAGTGCTGTTTCTCATTTTGGATTGGATATATTCAGTCAACTATACGCCATATGAGATCGCCATGTCATTTGTCGGGTGGAAATCTGTCGGGAATAGCAATTGGTATATCTTCGTGATTTTATTGTGCTATTTCTTGACTTGGATATCTTTCTCGATATTCAAAAATCCATTGAAATCCGCAAACATGCTCACGTTGCTGATAATCTTATATATGGCGGCGGCACATTATATAAAAGAAAGCCTGTGGTACGACACTGTATTGGCATTTCCGGCAGGGGTATATATATGTTACTATAAGGACCGCGTCCTTTCAATAATCAAAGGCAAAGAATTTCTTTGGTTTGTCGCAGGATTCGCACTGTCTGTACTTATGTATAAGATACCCGCTTTCAGATATGGCTTTTTTGCTAACATCCGCGCTATGGCATTAATTGCATGTGTCATTGGCTTTACATTATGGCGTCCATGGGGCAATCCTATATTGGCCTGGTTTGGAAAAAATCTGTTTCCTATCTATATTTATCAAAGAATCCCGATGATAATACTTTCGCATATAGACGCCGGGGGATTTATGGTCTCGCATCCATATCTTTTCGTAATTTGCAGTTTTTTATTTACTCTTCCTTTTGTATGGTTCTATGACAAGACAAAGATAACATTCAACCGTCCTTGGAAAATCACGGCAGCATTACGGGGTAAAGAAAAATAAAAGACATATATTGATTCCTCTCGGGCAACATATAAACCGCCGGCGCAGCATAGGACTAAGAATGGACCGTGAGGCCCGGGGCGAGCACCGACAGGGCCGAGGGGGAGGCGGAGGAGAGGGCGCGGAGGGCTTCTGAGAGGGTGGCGCCGGTGGTGATGAGGTCGTCGACGATGAGGAGGTGGCGGCCGGCAAGGCGGTCGGCATGGATTGCGCGGAAGGTGCCGGCAAGAGCCTCGGCACGCTCGGCGGCATTGTGGCGCGACTGGATGCCGTGGCCGCGCACGGCGCGCAGGCCGGCCACTACGGAGATGCCTGTCACCGACGAGATGCCGCGGGCTATCTCCTCGGTCTGGTTGAAGCCGCGAGAGAGGCGTTTTTTCCAATGCAGGGGCACGGGCACCAGGGCGTCGATGCCGTCGAAGAAGCCTGTGTCCGCCATTTCCTGGGCCATTATCGCTCCGAGAGCGCGGCACTGCCGCGGACGCTTCTCATATTTGCTCTCGACGATGAGCCGGGCGTAGTCGGACGCTTTGTCGTAGAAATACCACGCAACGGCTCGCGCTACCGGGGTGTGGTGCGCGAGCCGCGAGTGGATGGTGTTAAATTCAAAGTCGGCGATGCGTGTGCGCGGCAGCTCTGCGAGGCAGTGCAGACACATCAGGTGTTCGTCATGGAGGAGAGGACGCCGGCATATCCGGCACAGCCGCGGATACGCCGCAGAGGCGATTCCGTCGAGGATGTGACTCAGAGGGTGTGCCATCGGGCCGGCGGTGTCGGTCGGTCAAGGTTAACCTTCGATAAGATTGCGGCCTGTCATTTCGGCGGGCTGCGGGAGATCCATGATATGGAGGATTGTGGGGGCCACGTCGGCAAGGATGCCGTTAGCGATGCGCGCGGAAGTGTCGCCGGTAACATATACGCAGGGCACGGGGTTGAGCGAGTGCGCTGTGTTGGGTGTGCCGTCGGCATTTACGGCGTTGTCGCAGTTGCCGTGGTCGGCGATTATTATGGCTTCGTAGCCGTGGGCCACGGCGGCGTCTGTCACCTCGCCAACGCATTGATCGACGGTCTTCACGGCTTTTTCGATAGCCTCGTAGATGCCGGTGTGTCCCACCATGTCGCCATTTGCGAAGTTTACGACGATGAAGTCGTATTTCTCAGTGTTGATGGCTTCGACGAGCTTGTCTTTCACTTCGAAAGCGCTCATTTCGGGCTTGAGGTCGTAGGTGGCCACCTTGGGCGAAGCCACGAGAATGCGGTCCTCGCCGGGGAATTCTTTCTCACGGCCGCCGTTGAAGAAGAATGTCACGTGGGCATACTTTTCGGTCTCGGCGATGTGGAGCTGCTTCTTGCCGGAGTTGGAGAGGTATTCGCCGAGGGTGTTGTCGACGTTCTCCTTGTCGAAGAGGATATGCACGCCGGTAAACGACGAGTCGTAGGGGGTCATGCAGTAATATTGCAGGTCGGGGATGGTGTGCATGCCTTGGTCGGGCATGTCGTGCTGGGTGAGCACGATAGTGAGCTCCTTGGCACGGTCGTTGCGGTAGTTGAAGAATATCACCACGTCGCCTTCCTTGATAGTGCCGTCGACGGTGGAGTTGTTGATCGGGAGGATAAATTCGTCGGTCACGTCGGCGTCATATGATGCCTGCATGGCGGCTACCATGTCGGTGGCCTGTGTGCCCTTGCCCTCTACGAGCAGGTCGTAGGCTGTCTTCACGCGCTCCCAGCGTTTGTCGCGGTCCATGGCATAGTAGCGGCCGATGATGGACGCGATGGTGCCGGTGGTTTTGGCGCAATGCTCGGTGAGGCTTTCGATGAAGCCCTTGCCGGAGCGGGGGTCGGTGTCGCGGCCATCCATGAAGCAGTGGAGGAACACATTTTTGAGGCCGTAGTGGTTGGCGATGTCGACCAGGGCTGTGATGTGCTCAAACGATGAGTGCACGCCGCCTGTCGACGTAAGGCCCATCAGGTGAAGGCCTTTGCCTGTGCGCTGCGCGTATTCGTAAGCGTTCTTGATCTGGGCGTTTTCGAGAATCGAGCCGTCGGCGATGGCCTTGTTGATTTTCACGAGGTCCTGATAGAGCACGCGGCCGGCGCCGATGTTGAGGTGGCCCACCTCAGAGTTGCCCATCTGGCCGTCGGGCAGGCCTACATTTTCGCCGGAGGCTTGCAGCTGCGAGTGGGGATATTTTGCCAGCAGGGCGTCCCAGTGAGGCGTGGGTGTCTGGGCGATCACGTCGGAGCGGGAGCCGTCGCCGATGCCCCAGCCGTCCAATATCATAAGAAGAGCTTTTTTACCCATTTTTCTATTTATTTTTTAGATTGTATCAGAAAGGAAGGTCGTCGGTGGGCTCGGCAGCCGGAGGGGGAGGAATCGAGCCGGGAGCGGCGGCCGCAGGAGCGAAGGGGTTAACGGCAGGCGCAGCCGCAGGCATTGCGCCGGGGGCGGCATAAGGCTCGGCGCCGGCCGGAGCGGCAGCGTTGGCAGGCTCGGCCTTCCAGCCCGAGATAGACACGAACCAACGGCCGTTGTATTCGCGCGAGTTAATGTCGAAATAAAGCTTTATCTCCTGGCCCACGGTGAGGGGATATTGGTCGGCGCGTTCGCCGAAGAAGTCGAAGAACACCTTCTTGGGATATGTCTCGATGGTTTCAAGCACATACTCGCGCTTTTTCCACGGGTTTCCGGCTTTTGAAGTGCCCGACTGCTCGGGGAAAGCCTGGATTATTTTACCGGTAATTTCCATAATTCGTTTTGATAATTTCTTGCAAAGATAACAAATTTTTTGCTAACCTTCGCCCTCCCCCCTCAATTATTTCTCAACAAATTATTTACACCGAAGTTTTACAGCGTAAAAAAATCATAGGCTGCACAGGCTTCCTATGAATCCTATGCAGCCTAAATGCTTATTTCGGGGGGAATCAGAAGCCACGGAGGCCCATGACTTGGCGCACTTCGGCGAGGGTGGCGGCGGCGCGCTCGCGGGCGCGCTCTGCGCCTTGGCGCACGACGCGGCGGAGATATTCTTCGTCGGCGAGGATGTCGTTGACGCGGTCGCGGATGGGGGTGGTGATGCCGAGGATGGCTTCGGCGAGGTCTTTTTTAAGGTCGCCGTAGCGCACGGTGCAGTCGGCGTAGGCGGCGCGGTACTGCGCGGCAAGGTCGGCGGCGCCGGTGAGCTCGAGCAGGTTGATGAGGTTGGCCACAGGCTCGGATATGGGCTGGTTGGGTTCTTTGGGGCCTTCGTCGGTGACGGCTTTCATCACTTTCTTGCGCAGGGCCTTGGGCTCGTCGACGAGGTAGATACAGTTGCCTTCCGACTTGCCCATCTTGCCGGAGCCGTCGAGGCCGGGCACTTTCACGGCGGCAGCGCCGAAGTTGAAGTTCTGAGGCTCGGGGAAGAGGTCGACGCCGTAGAACGAGTTGAAGCGGCGGGCGAAGCGGCGCGTGAGCTCGAGGTGCTGCTCCTGGTCCTTGCCCACGGGCACGAGGGTGGCTTTCTGGATGAGGATATCCACGGCCATGAGGGTGGGATATGTGAGCA
Organism: Muribaculaceae bacterium; assembly: GCA_009775125.1. GTDB lineage: Bacteria > Bacteroidota > Bacteroidia > Bacteroidales > Muribaculaceae > CAG-873. Next base: position 27,750 of record VSPD01000031.1, read on the forward strand.
AGCCGGCGTTGACGCGCTTGTTGGTGGAGGCTCCGATTATTTGCTTCTCGAAGGCTTCATCGTCGTCGCCTTCGGCGGCGGGGCCGATGCCGAGGGCCTTGCGGGCTTTGTCCTTGAACGAGGTGGTGCGCATGAGCTCGCCGATGCCCACGTGCATGTTAAGCAGCAGGTACATTTCGGGTATCTCGGGCACGTCGCTTTGCACGAAGATGGTGGCCTTTTCGGGGTCGATGCCGGCGGCGAGATATTCTGCAAGAATCTGCTTCACGGAGGCGTGGAGCTGCACGGGGTCGGGATTGGTGGTGAGGGCGTGGAGGTCGGCTATGAAGAAATTGCAGTCGTAGTCGTCCTGCATCCTCACAAAGTTGCGCAGAGCGCCGAAGTAGTTGCCCAGGTGGAGGTTGCCGGTGGAGCGGATGCCGCTAAGCACTATATCTTTTTTCATTTATGTCGGTTTTAGTTGATTATTATTTGCTTTAACGAGTATATTTCTCCGTTAATTATCATTAATTATTCATTAATTTTAATTAACGAATAATTGACGGTAATTAATGTGAAATTTTCCGAAATTCACGTATATCTCGTGCGCAAAGTTACGAAATAATCCCGATGATGCAAAAAATTTGTCACCCCGAGGGACGGCTGTCAGGCCGAGGGGATGGCGTCGAGGGCTTCGAGCATACGGCGGGCGAGGTCGGTCTTCACCTCGATATGACGCTGCACGGCGGCCACGAACGAGTTCGACTCGAAGGCTCCGCGCACCATCTCGAAGTCGCGTTCCATGTCGAATTGCGTGCCGTCGGCGCCGAATCCGGTCTTTGCCGAGAGCGAGAATTCTTTTTTGGCGTCGGCGTAGACCATGTTGTCGAGGCTCACCACGCAGTCGAGCCAGCGGCGGACGATGCGGCGGATATCGTCGGCGGTGATGGTGTCGGGCCGCAGGTCGAAGTATTCGAGCATCGCGCGGTAGGCCCAGGTCCACTCCATGTCGTAGTAGGCGCGGTGGAGGCGGCCGAAACGCTCGTTGAGGGCGTCGACCGAGGCGGTGGCGCCGGTGAGCACGTCGGTGATGAGGCTGTCGATTTCATGCTTGGGGGCGATGAGGCCGGCGAGGTCGACCCATTCGCCGTAGCCCGAGGGGCAGTCGGGGGTGAGGCGGGCGCGCAGGTCGGCGTCAGATGCCATGGGGTGTCCCAAAAGGCGTTGTATCACGCTGTTGCCCAAGAATTTCACGGCGGCCATGTCGTAGAGCTCGAGGCCGCGGCGCAGAGCGCTGTTCTTTATCTTGGCGCTGTGGTAGGTATAGGCGTCGGAGGTGCGCCCGGAGACATCGCGCAGGTTGCGGAGCACCTTGATGCCGCGCAGCACTTTCTGGATGGTAAACGGGCTGAGCAGGTTGTAGTTGATATGGTCGAGGCGGCCTTCTTCGGGGCGGGCGTCGCGTCGCGGCCACTTTTGGGCGTCGCGTATGGTGCCCACGCTTTTGAGGTTGACGGCTGGAGCGAGGTAGGTGTCGCCCTGGCGCTCGATAAGGTAGCTGAACGGCATGTCGGAGGTGTCGACATTGCCCACGTGACGGCCCATAACCAGCGAGAAGGCCCCGATGCGGGCGGGCCACAGGATGTAGGAGTCGGACGTGGTCTTGGCTCCTCGCTCGAGCGCGCCCTGGTGGATAGGCCCGAGCTTGTACATATGGTTGCTCTGGTTGGAGCCCGAGCCGGCGTTCATAAACGAGAATATGCCGGCGATGAGCAGCGTCGACTTGTGGTGGGTCACTGTGAAGGGACCTGCAAATATCGAGCAGGCCTCGCCGTTCTCGCCCTGGCAGTTGCTGAAAAAGAGCGAGTCGGTGGCCGAATAGGTATGCCCCATGGTGCAGTTCTGCCCCAAGAAGCAGCGGCTCATGATGGAGCCGTCTTCTATCTTGCAGCCCGACTGGATTATGAAGTCGTCGAGAATCACGCCGTAGCCGATATGCACGGGCGACTGCTCCGTGGAGCGTATCGTGCCGTTTTTAAGCCGTCCGGCGCCCTCGATCTGGCAGCAAGGCCCGATGTTGACGTTCTTGATATATCCGGCGTCGACGATGGTCACATTCTCGCCGATGGTGCCGGTGGCCGACGTCACGCTCGCGGCATATTCGCGGGCCATCTCTTTGAGGCGTCCCACTATGTTGGGGCGGTGGCGGTACATGGCCTCCATATAGGCCTCATGAGCCGAAAGATGGTCGTGGATAGTCACTTCGCGGCCTCCCGTCTCGTTGAGCACCGACACCTCCACGCCGTTGCCAAACGACGAGGGCTTGTCGACCAGGATTATGTCGACATTCTCGATAAACGAGCCTGCGCCGATGCGGTAGTTGGCGATATAATTCTTTACATTTTCGATAAGGCAGTTGTCGCCAATCTCCACGTTGTGGAGCGTGGCCATGTTTATGCCCGATTGCTTTTTCAGGCCGCCGGGCATCTCAAACTCGCGGTTGAGGCATCCGATTTTCACCGTGCCTGAGAAGCGCGCGTGGCGTATGCGGGCAAGGTCGATGTCGGGATGCACGGTTACGCCCGCCCAATCTTCGGCAGAGCAGCCCCGCGATGTGAGGAATTCTATTTCCTCGGTTGTAAGATTGCGATAGTGAGTCATAGATTGTGATTTTTTAAGCATGCATGGTTAATCATAGGATTCCTAAAACGCCCGGGCGTGTCAGCCCCATTTTTTGAGGCGGTAGGTATATACCGGGCCGCCGTAGAGGCTCTGCCGCAGGATTATCTCCGAGCCCGACAGCTTTTCCACGTCGAGCACCGTCTTTTCGTGCGAGAAACCGAGTATGGCCGGAGGCGTGTAGTTCCAGTCAATCTCGGCGGAACCATCCTCGCGGTGGGCAAAGTCGATGGTCACGGTAGAGCCGCCGTCGGTCCAGTTGGCCCAGCATATCGAGCGGTCGAACTCGCCCTTCACGGTGATTATCTGAAACACATTGCTCTGAAACGAGAAAAAGATATTATCCTGATAATCAGCCACCGGGGCGTCGCCTTGGGTGAGAGCCACGAGCTTCCACTGGCCGAACCACGGACCTATGTCGCCGTCGTTGCGCGTGCAGCCCGATGCCGCGATTACAATCAATATTGCCGAAAATATATATCTTATATAGTTACGCATAGCCTTGTGAGGTTAATCATTTTACAAAAGTGAGCAGTCCGCGCCACGACACGCTCACAAGCGCGCCGAAATTGTCGCCATATAATTTACCCGTGTCGAAAGCCACCTGCGCCTTCACCGCCAGCCCGGGCACTCGCGCCGGACGCCACACTGCCTCGGCCATCGCCGACGTGTCGGTGCGCGGCTCCAGGAAAGGCTGCATATAGGTGCCCCACCCTTTGCGCCACGACAGCATCACGCGCCAATCCACAGTCGGGGCAAGCGCGCCAAGAGCCCCGGCATGGAAGCCGCGCAGGCGCGTGCACAGAAACTCATTCTGCCCGTCGAGGTTGTAAAACGGCCCCGGGATAAACGGCGAGCCTATCCCCCGGCCATACACGGCATAGCCGTTGGTAAGGAAATTGTTGTAATAATTGTCGTGCCCCGTGGCCACGCCGTAGAGGTCGGAGCCGGGGCGGTCGGCCACATCCCAGTGAATCGGCCCCGACTGATTGGTAAAATCGAGATATTCCACCACGGCGGCCTGTACGATGTGCCGGCCCTCGGCGTTGCGGAACTCGATGCCCCACAGCCCGTCGAACCCGTTGAGGAACCCGATGCCCGAGCCATCTTCCCACGGCTTCTGCATATAAGCCGAAATCTCGATGCCCGAGCGCAGCCGATAGCGCGCCTTCACATCCCACGACCCCACATGGTTGCCCACATAGTAGGCGTCGCCGCCGCGAGGCACAAGCATGTCGACAAACGCCCGCAGGTCGGTGTCGTGGCGCGTCGCGCTCACCTGCTTGCCCGAGGCATAGCTCACCGTAGTGCCGCCAAACTGCCCCGCCGCCTGCATGCCCAGCGTCACCGACAGCCGTTCCGACGGACGGGTGCGGAAATAGCAATATTTGTAATTATACCACCAGTCGCTGTTATAGTGGCCCGAGAAATGATTGAAATGGTCCACGACCCAGTCGGTGTCGGTCGACCGCTCATAGCCCAAGGCGCCGCAAATCTGCACCCAGCCGTTGGTCAACGGTATATTCTGAAAATCAATAAAACCCATGCGGAAGCCCGGCAGAGGACGCGCGTTGCCCGAATACGTAAGGTCGCCGCTGCTGAGGCGGTCGTCGAGCATCCGCGAGCCATATTCCATCATACCCGCCGTGAGAAACACGCCGCGGTATTTCACCTCGCCGTAAAGCTGCTGAATCCACGCCGCCGACGGCCCCATCTTATTCTCCTGCCACTGAGCCGAAGCTCCGTCATATCTCCGGTAAGGCGTCTTCGCGCCCGCCCCCGCGATACCCTCGGCGCCGAAGCCCCACGAGAACCGCGCCGTCGAGTCCATCCTGTGCCACAGGCCGGCGCGCAGATACGCCCCGATGGGAGCGTTCACCGTGCCGTGCACATTCGACGCCATATAATAAGGCGCAAAATCGCCGGAGCCGGCATTCACAGCCGCCTCCCCGCGATAATCCACCGTAAACTCCGCCATAGCGCACACAGCCGCGAGAGCCATGGCCGCGGTAGACAATAATCTCAATAAATTCATATCGAAGGGTGTTTTGCGTGCAAAAATACAAAAAAAATGCTAAAATTTATGACATTCACAAAAAAATCACTACCTTTGCACCACAAACCTGCGCATGTGGCGTAACTGGTAGCCGCGTTAGACTTAGGATCTAATGTCTCAGGACGTGGGGGTTCGAGTCCCTTCATGCGCACCCCTCAGAGGAGAATCCCCGCGATTCCCCTCTTTTTTTATCCCCCCTTATTTTAGACCGGAGAACAGGAGCGACACGAAATTTTCACGTTAATCATCATTGATTACCCATTAATTAAGATTAAATTTTTAGATTAAATCTTAATCAAAAATTAACGGCTCATTCGCGGCAATTAACGTAAAAATCCACCCCGGCAGGAACGTGAGCCTCCGGCTTGCGCCCCCCCGCATCTGCCGGTTATTGCCTTCTTCCCGAACCTTGCCTATTATATCCTACCCCAATAAGTACTCGCGGTAATTTTCGGGCGTGACCACAGCCTTTATCCCTACCGGATAAGCTGACAGAAACGAAGCAGGGAACGAAGCCTTGACACGTGGATTATATTTCATTTCAAAAATGTTAAAAATCCCGTCTGCTTCTTCGATAAGGTCGATTTCCTGACTGTCGTGAGTGCGCCAGAAATAATAGTTGCAATATGCAAGCCTGTTGTTATTATATTTGATTCTCTCTGTGATAAAAAAATTCTCCCACAGAGCGCCACAGTCCGCCCGAAGTTCAAGCGGAGCAAAATTTTGAATTATGGCGTTCCTCACCCCATTGTCCCAAAACATTATTTTCTTCGATTTCTTCAACTCGTTGCGCAAATTCCTACTCAATGCCGGCAGTTGAAATATAACAAAACATTTTTCAAGCAGATTTATATACTTCTCAACCGTCTTGGCATCAGCCCCGACAAGTTGCGCCAATTCATTAAAAGACACCTCGCTGCCCAGCTGCAACGCTACAGCTTTCAGCAACTTATCCAAAAGAGCCGATTTTCTGATGCCGTCGAGCTGAAGAATGTCTTTATAGAGATAACTGTCGGCAAGGGTGGCAAGCAACTCCTTGACCTCGCCCGGATTGGTTAATATCTCCGGATACGAGCCATATACAAGCCGCTGGTCGAGCATCTGCCGCTCTGCAATCACGCCACCGGGCATTGCCGCAATCTCGCCTGTGGAAATGGGATAAAGATAATATTCATACTTTCGCCCTGTAAGCGGCTCATTTAACCTGTTATGCAGCTCAAACGCCGATGATCCCGACACAAGAAGCTGCTTCCCCGGCCATTCCTCGACAATACGCTTCAATGTCATGCCGATGCCGTCGACACGTTGTGCCTCGTCGATAAAAATAATATCATACGGCCCCACTATCGACGCAAGCTCTTGTTTCGACGGATTTCTTAGCAGTTCTTGCAATGCCGGCTCGTCGCAATTCAGCGTTACTGCCGTCCTCTCCTCATTACTCCCTACTATTTGACGAAACAAAGTACTTTTCCCGACTTGACGCGCCCCTATCAGGATTATCGCCTTGCCTTTGAACATCCTTTGCGCCACAACGTCGCTTAATTTTCTTGGAATATACATAATCATACCATAATTAATTGTAGACAAAATTAGCACTTTACACCATATAATCCAAATATTTAGCCTAAATTTTGGATTACAATCCAAATATTAGGCCTAAATTTTGGATTTCACCCTCAAAAGCAACAGGTGAACACAAAACAACGACACCTCCTACGCAACCCGGCAGAATACCCCACCCGGCAGTGACGCGAGCCTCCGGCTTGCGTCCCCAGCATCTAAATCCAAAAAGACAGGAGAACAGGAGGCAGGAGAATTTTCACGTTAATTATCATTAATTATTCATTAATTATTCATTAATTATTCACAATGATTCGGTAAAAATTACAGAAGTAGTTGAAACTTAAGTTAATATAACGAATTATCAAATACAAATGAATCGC
>VSPD01000032.1 GCA_009775125.1 Muribaculaceae bacterium
CGAGAGAGGTAAAGCCGGGGAGGGCGGGGAGGAGGTCGTTGACGCGGATGGTGGGGGCGCCGGTGGATTTGAGGGCGCGGGCGGCGGTGAGGATGGCGTCGCGGCGGCTGTCGGGGATGACTTCGGATGGGGTGAGGCTGCCGGCTGCGACGGCTTCGCTGAGATGTGTGTAGACTGTGGAGGGAACGAGGGCGCGTGTGGCGGCAATGGTTTCGGGGGTGAGGCCGGAACGGAACATTTCGAGGGTGGTCCGGGCGGAGTCGCCTTTCTTGGGCTTGGGTTTTTCGGGTTTGAGGGCCTTGGGGGCTTTTTCGGCTTTGCGCTTGCGGGCCTGGGCGGCTCCGGGTTCGTCGGCGAGGATGGCTCGGGCTTTTGCGCGGAGGTAGGAGGCCGTAGAGAAGGGTTCTGCGGCCATTATGCCGAGGATGGTGGATTTTACCTCTATGGCCCGGCGGAGCGACAGGAGCGCGTTTGCGTAGGTCTGAGCGGTCTGTTTGTTCTCGATGATGAGCACGGCGCGCGAGCGAAGGAGGGCGGAGGGGTATATTTCGTTGATTTTTTCGATGAAATAGCGGCACGATTGCATTATCCGGGCCACAAGAGGAGAGTCGGAGGGGAGGGCGGCGAGGCGTTCGATTTCCCGGCGGTAGAGCGGGGCGAAACGGCAGGCAATGTCGACGATTTGACTGTCGAACGGGGCGATTGTGGCTTTAAGTTCGTCGAGGAGGGCTTCGGCGCGGCCGTAGAGGTGCTCTTCGATGACGCGGATGAGCCAGTGGACGGCGTTGGATATGTCGGTGAAGCAGTAGAGGTCGTCGAGAAGCGAGATGGTGTAGTCGGCTCGCAGGCGCGGAAGGGATGCTATGGCCGAGCCGGATTGGGCGAGAGCCGTGTCGATATAGGAGTTTACGGTGGTGTCGGCTATGATTGAGGCCGGGGTGAGGGGAGCGGTGAGGACGAGGCCTTGGAGGGAGCGGCAGCGTGAGAGGGCCACGTAGGTCTGGCCGTGGGCAAACGAGCTGTTGATGTCGAGCACGGCGTGGTCGAACGTGAGCCCTTGGCTTTTGTGCACGGTAATGGCCCAGGCGGCGCGGAGGGGGAGCTGAGAGAAAGTGCCGGCGGTGTTTTCCGTTATGGTTTTAGATTCGGGGTCGATTGAGTATTTGATGTTTTCCCATGCCTGTGGGGCGACGGATATTGGTTTTTCGTCGCCGGGGCAAGTGATTTCGACGGCTTGCGGGGAGAGGGCCGTGACGGTGCCGATCTTGCCGTTGAAATAGGCGTGGTCGGGGTCGTTTTTTATAAACATGACCTGGGCGCCTTTTTTGAGCGAGAGCGATGGGGCGGTGGGGTAGGATGTTTCGGGGAATTCGCCTTCGATGCGGGCTTTGAACACGACGGCGGGGCCGGGGAGAGCGTCGAGGCGGCTGTTGTTGTAGGCGTTGGCCGTGTCGTTGTGGGTGGTGAGGCGTATCCAGTCGTTGCCTTCGGGGATGAAATTGGGGATGAACCGGGAGTTGAGTTCGTCCACGATGCCGGCGTCGGGGTGGCCGTCGCGTATTCCGGCGAGAATCGAGATGAATCGTGGGTCCTGCTGGCGGTAGATGCGGGAGAGTTCGATGGTGACGTAGGGCAGCCGGCGCAGGGCTGTGGACGAGAAGAAAAACGGCGTGTCGTAGACGGAGGCGAGCATTTGCCACTCGCTGTCTTTTGTGACGGGGGCGAGCTGCATGAGGTCGCCGATGAGCAGGAGCTGAACGCCGCCGAAGGGGCGGGTGCGGTCGCGGTACTGGCGTAGGGTGTCGTCGATACGGTCGAGGAGGTCGGCGCGTACCATTGATATTTCGTCGATTACGAGCAGGTCGAGGGTGCGGATTATGTTTTTCTTTTGTTGCGACATGCGGAACCGGCGGTCGGATTCGTTGCGCGGGGCTCCGGGCATGTATGGGCCGAGCGGGAATTGGAAGAAAGAGTGTATGGTCTGTCCGCCGGCGTTGATAGCAGCGACGCCTGTGGGGGCGAGTATCACCATGCGTTTTGGCGAGGACTCGCGCAGGCGCCGGAGGAAGGTGGTTTTGCCTGTTCCGGCTTTTCCGGTGAGGAAAATTGATGTGGAAGTGTCTGCGACGAATTGCCAAGCGAGGTTCATTTCCTCGTTTGTTGAGTCGTGGGATGGCATGGCGATGTGGAGATATTGTTAGAAGTCGAAGAGGTTGGGCTGGGGGTCGTAGGACGATGGCCGTGTTTTTTTCGCGGGGGCGTGGTAGCCGAAAGAATTGTCGTCGTCGGGGGTGGGGCGCATTGATTGCCCGGCGGGAGGCACTGATACGAGCCAGTCGGTGTCGGAAATTACGTCTTGGACCTCGGTTATGTCGTTTTCGGCGGGAGCGCGTCGGGAGCGACGTTTTGATTCGGTTTTTTCCTTTTTCGCGGGTGCCTGCGGTGCTTGGGCCTTCAAGGCGTCGAGTTCCTCGCGGAGTCGGCGCTGGTCTTCGGCGTGCTGGAGGAGATTGTTCTTAATGGTGTTTCGCAGGGATTCGTTTTCGGCGCGGGCTTCTTTGATGCTTTGGTTGAGGCGGGCGATGCGCGCGTCGAGTTTGTCTTTTATTTTTGCGAAATTTTCGAGCTGGGATTGGATGTGGGATAGTTCTTCGTCGGAGGGAAGGTCGGCTATTATGGCGTCTTTGTCGGCGAGGACAATGTCTTTTTCTGCGATAATGGCGTCTTTTTCAGCGATAGTTTTGTCGCGTTGGGCGATGATTTGGTCTTTTTCGTCGATAATGGCCGTTTTTTCGGCGCTCTGGTTGCGGATGTCGGAAAGCATTTTGTCGGCCATGTCGCTTTTTATTTTAGCGGCTTTCATGGCTTCTTCGGACTCGCCGGCGCGTTTGTTGGCGAGGTCGCGTTCGTCGGCAGTGGCTCTCAGTTCTTTTTCGAGTGAGTCGATGCGCGATTTCAGCGATTTGATTTGTGCTTCGGCCTCGGGGTCGGGCTGCTGCGCCGAGGTGGATGTGCGCTGGCGCAGGTCGTTGAGTTCCTGCTCGTAGACGGCGGCGACCTTCATTTTGTTGAGCAGGCTTGTGTTTTCGAGGTGGAGCTGCTCGATTTCGGCTTCGAGTTTGAGGATTTGCGCTTCGAGGTCGTGGACGCGCTCGGAGAGGGCGCGACGCTGGCGGTCGGCGCTGAGTTGTTTTTCTTTGAGTTCGGAGCGTTTGTCTTCGAGGTCCTTGGCGCGTGCGCGCAGGGCGTCCATGTCGGTTTTTATTTTCTCGCGTTCGGCTTGCCAGATAGCGGTGTTGCGCTGCATGGCAGCGTCGTCGAGGCTTGCGATGTATTCTTTGACGGAAGCATCGAGCGAGTCGAAGAGGAATTGCTTCTGCTTCTCGGGGTCGACCGACTCGGCGAAGAAAGCGGGCAGGGACTGGTTGACAATTTCGACCACGCGGGCGAAAATCTGGCGTGTAATGTTGGGGTCGATGTCGCCTTGGGCATTGGTGTAGGCCGGAGTAGAGTCGGGGAGGTTTGGCGCGGCCGATGAAGGTGCTTCTTCGGGGATTTCGTCGGAGTATATTTCATCGTCGACTTCGGAGCCGAAGCCGAAAAGACGCTTGATGTTTCGGAAAAAGGACATTGAAAAGATAGTTTTGGCAAATTTAGCCAAAATTTTGCAAAAACCAAAACTTTTGGCTTATTACCTTGAAATCAAGGCTTGGAGGCGCGGGGTTGGGGCTATGGCGAAGGCTCGCGTGAGGAACGGGAGGGCTTGGTCGTGACGGTTGTTGATGGTGTAGTAGTTGCCCAGGGCGAGCAGGGCGGGGAGGTTGTCGGGGTGGTGGCGCAGACATTCAGTCCATGTTTCGACGGCTTTCTGCGGGAGGCCGCAGAGCATGTATCCTTGGGCGAGGGCGTTGAGAAATTGGGCTGAGGTGGGGAGGCCTTGGAGCATTGTCCGGGCATAGGTGACGATGGCGGGGCCGTCGTGGCGGAATTCGGCCCAGCGGAGGAGCTGCGCGTCGATGGGGCGCCGGAGCCACGGGTTTGCGTTTTTGGCTTCGAGGAGGAATGGCTCGAACATCTGCGGGCGCGCGGCCTTGAATGAGCTTTGGCGCACGAGTGAGATGATTGAGTCGACGGAGGCGCCGTATTGGAGCGATTGTGTGAGCAGCTGCATGGGGCGTATTGAGTCGCCCATGGCTTCGGCGGCCACGATTGCGGGGGCGTAGGCGCTGATGTCGTCGGGCCGCTCGTGAATCATGAAGTTGTAGAGCGCCGAGGCTGTGGCCCACTCGGCGGCATCGAAGGCGCGGGCGGCTTTGCGGCTTGTCTCGTCGTAGGGCAGCTGAGCCATGAGGGCGAGGGCGGAGGCGAGAAGGATGGTGAGGGCGAGGACGGCTTTCTTCATTTTAGGGCCTTTAAGGACTTTAAGGTCATTAAGATCTTTAATTGGTTAGCGGTATTTGTTGAAGAATCGGCAGATGATTTCGCCGGTGTCGATGTCGGCGGCTGCCCATGAGTGTTTGCCTTCGTTGATCTGGATGAGGACTACGTCGGGGCCGTTGCCGGTGTAGCGGTGGCATGTGACCGCGCGGTCGGTTTTCACACATTCCGACATGCGGTCGGCGAAGTAGGCAGTGCATTTGTTGTTGCAGGCAATGGCGGCTACGGCCATGGGCACTGGGAGGTAGGCTCCCCATCCGCCGGTGTTGTCGGGGTCGCCTCCCCACATGGATGTTTTGTCGGCGGTGCCGTGTATTTCGAGGAATGGAACGGGCGAAGACAGGCTGTTGGCGAGGTACATCCAGGTGAATGTGAGTCCGCCTACCGATGCGTAGGCGCGGAACATGTCGGGGCTGGTGTATGCTATTTGGTAGCATAGGTCGCCGCCGTTGGAGAATCCGGATAGGAATACGGAGCTGTTGTCGATGTTGAAATTGCCGGCCACGTCGGCGGTGAGGGCGCGGAGGAAGTCGGCTTCGTCGACGGTCATGTTGTGCTGTGACGGGTATCCTACGTTCCAGCCCAGGCGTCCGCGCGTGTCGGGGGAGCCGTCGGGGTAGCACACGGCATAGCCGTGGCGGTCGGCGGCAGCGTTAAGGTCGGCGCGTTGGCGTGTTTTTGAGCCGTAGCCGTGGGCGTGGATTATAAGGGGAAGCGGGCCGGTGGCGTTGTCGGGAATGTACAGGGTATAGGTGCGGACGGTGTCGTTGTATTGGAAAGAACGGTCGACGGTGGCGGCGTTTGCTTTTGTGAAGCAGAGCATGAGCAACGCCGCGATATAGAGGGCGATTGATCTTTGCATTGGGTCAGAGATATTTTTCGCCAAACAGCTGGCGGGTGTCGTTTACCATCTGGCGTATCGACTGCTCGCGTGTCTTGGGGCAGATGAGGAGGACGTCGTCGGAGTCGGCTACGATGAAGTCGTTGAGAGAGTCGACGAGTATGAGCTTGTCGCTGTTAGTTACGGAAATGATATTGCCGGAGGCAGCATTTGCTATTACCTGGCAGTTTTGTGTCACGTTTGCGTCGCGGTTTCGGGGAGAGTTGTCGTAAAGTGCCGACCATGTGCCGAGGTCGCTCCAGCCTATGTTTACGGTCTCGACATAGGTTTTTGTGCTTTTTTCGATGATGGTGGTGTCGACGGGGACCGACGGGCACGCGGGGAAGTTGTCGTTGATGAAGGCCGCTTCGTCGGGCGTATTGTAGATACCCAGGCCTTTGTCGAAAACGGCGGCAATCTCCGGGGTGTGGTCGTGGAGAGCGTCGATGATGGATGACGCCGACCAGAGGAATATGCCGGAGTTCCAGAAAAATTCGCCGGATTTGACAAACACTTCGGCGAGGTCGCGTCCCGGCTTTTCGGTGAAAGTCTTCACTTTCGATATGTCGCCGGCGATATGTCGGCCGACCTGGATGTAGCCGTAGCCGGTTTCGGGGCGAGTCGGGGTTACGCCGAGAGTGAGCAGTGCGGGATTGGCCTCGACAAAGTCGAAGCCGGCGTTGATAGCGTTGATGAAGTCGTTTTCGCGTGTTATGAGTTGGTCGGCCGGAGTTACGAGCATAGAAGCGTCGGGGTCGATGGCCGCGATGTGGTAGGCGGCCCAGGCCACGGCCGGCGCGGTGTTTCTTCTCACCGGCTCAAGCAGTATGTTGCCGGGATTGATTTCGGGGATTTGCGAGGCTACGGTGTCGCGGTAGGCGGCGTTGGTTACGAGGAAAATATTTTCCTTTGGTATTATAGGCAGGATACGGTCGAAAGTCATCTGCAAGAGAGAGCGGCCGGTGCCGAAGAAGTCGATGAATTGTTTAGGAGTCGCGGTGCGGCTGTAAGGCCAGAGCCGTGCTCCGATGCCTCCGCACATAATCACGCAGTATCTGTGGTTCATTTTTCCGGGGAGAATGGTTATGTAGGTGAAATCTACTTAAAGTTGTGGATGCTAAGGTATATAATTAACGCGGAAATAGCAAGAAAAATTTCGGAAAAGCGAAAAAAAGCGACTTTTGGGGATAAAAAAGCGATGAGAGGTGTTCGGGATATTGAAAATAATGTTTAAATTTGCAGAAAATATTTAAAAAAAGCAAAAAAAATGAGCACGACACCGCAAGAAAAAAGTCAAGATCAGCCTGCGCAGGAGCAAAAAGCCGCTTCGTGGGTGTGGACGTTGATGTCGGTTGCCGGCGCGGTTGCGGCGGTAGGGGCATGGTGCGTGATGATGAACTCGGAGAAGATAAGCTTCTGGTGCGCCGTGGCGGCGTTGCTTCTTTCGTGTCCCGGCTTGAAGAGCGCGGGCCGTGGATGGCGCAATCTGTCGGTGACTGCCATAATAGCTTCGGGTGTGCTTTTGCTTGTCTACGGCATATTCTGGGGCGCGATATTCTTCACTTTGAAGAGCCTTTGACGGGATATGCGTCGCTTTCCCCGCGTAGAAACGCGGGGCACGGTGGCGGGTGAGATACAAGTATAAGGGATAAGTGATGAGGGATAAGGGGGCCTTAAAATTTATGTTTGGAGAAAAAAATCGAATTTTTTTGGTGGAATAAAAAAAAGTTTGTAATTTTGCAGTCGGGTAAGTCCTACACGACCAGCTCCCTCGGAATCCCCCAGGTCTTGACCGAAGCAAGGGTACGAGGTTGTAGCGGTGCGATGTAGATCGCTTGCCCTTTTTTTGTATCCATACCTAAGAAAAGATGTTTAAGAGAATATTTTCGTATATGGCGATTTTGTCGGCTTTCGCGCTTGTGGCCTGCGGGTCGCGTAGCGGCGAGGCGAAGACAGCCGTGGCGGAGGCTCCGGCGGCAGAGGTTCCGGCAGTGGCGTTTAATGCCGATTCGGCTTATGCTTATGTTGCGCGGCAGACGGAGTTCGGGCCGCGAGTGCCGGGCACTGATGCGTGGCGCGAGTGCGGCGCGTGGCTTGCCGGGAAGCTGAAAGAGGCGGGCGTGGAGAATGTGACTGTGCAGCGCGGCGAGGCATCGACGTGTGACGGAACGAGCATCCCGCTTATGAATATCTCGGGGCAGATACGGCCCGACGCCGCACGGCGCGTGCTCTTGCTGGCGCATTGGGATTCGCGGCCGTGGGCCGACCACGACGGCGACAGCGCAAATCGCCGCAAGGCCATCGACGGCGCCAACGACGGGGCTTCGGGCGTGGGAGTGATTCTGGAAATAGCGCGAGCGTTGAAAGGGCAGGTCGGCAACCTCGGTGTGGACATACTGTTTGTCGACGGCGAGGATTACGGACCTCATGCCGACAGCGGCGAGGACGGCGATGATTGCTGGGCGCTGGGCACGCAGTACTGGCTTGCCGAGCCTACTCTCGACCTCGGAGCGGTGCGCGCTGCCATCCTTTTAGATATGGTGGGCGGACGCGACGCGCGGTTTCACAAGGAATATTTTTCAAACCTTTATGCCCGTGAGGTTGTTGACAAGGTATGGAAGGCTGCAAAGGCGGCCGGCCACGGCGACCGTTTCGACGCGGCTGTCGGCGGCGCGATAACCGACGATCATGTGTATTTCCTGCGCGAGGGTGTCGCGGCGATTGACATAATAGAATCGGCGAATCCGGCCACGGGAAGTTTCAACCCTACGTGGCACACGCTCGACGACAATATCTCGAATATCGACCGGGCCACGCTCGGCGCTGTTGGAGAGACGGTGATGCGGGCTTTGAGAGATTTCTGATTTAATTTTTTCAGGTTATTAAGGACTTTAAGGTCGTTAAGGTCTTTAAAATAAAAGTTTTAACTGTTTATATATGACAATTGAAGAGAGACAACAGGAGATTGTGGACGAGTTCTCGGAAATTGAGGACTGGTTCGACCGCTATGCAGCCATAATCGACGAGGGACAGAATATTGTGCTCATCGATGAAAAAAAGAAAACCCCCGAGCATCTTATCGAGGGTTGCCAGAGCTCGGTGTGGCTCGACGCGGAGCTGAAAGACGGCAAAGTGTATTACAGCGCGGATGTAAACACCGAGATAATCAAGGGCATTGTGTCGATGCTTATCGGCGTGCTCAACGGACACACCCCCGACGAGATTTTGGCGGCAGACCTGCATTTTATCGACGATATAGGCCTGCGCGAGAATCTGTCGTCGACGCGCTCCAACGGCCTTGTGGCCGTGATGAAGCAGATGCGCATGTATGCGCTGGCGCTGAAAGCCGTCGGGGCAGGTGAAAACCCCGCGTAAAAACGCGGGGCACAAGGGCCGGCACAAGGGCCGGGAAATATCACGAGGGCCGAGGGATATATCGATATTAAATAATAATAAAATATAAAACACTATGTCAGGAAAAATTGCGGCATCGCATATGGTGGCCGACTGGCTGCTTGGAACAATCGACGATTTACTCAACAGTGTGGGGCTTGGCGGCCACGCGCGCGTGGAGCAAATGATTTATGTGTGTGTGATTGTGGCGATAGCCGCAGGTCTTGGCTGGGTGATGAAAAGGATAATCCTGGCGGCCACGCAGAAGGTGGTGAAACTGCGCCACACGCAGTTTGGCTTCGAGCTTCTTCGCCAGAAGACGCTTACCAAATGCGCCCATGTGATAACGCCGCTGGTGTTTCTGGCACTCGTTCCCTTCGGCTTTGACCGCGACTCGGACTTGCTTGATTTGATAGAGCGTGTAACCTGCGTCTATCTCGCATTTGCCGTGGGCTACGGCTTGAATGCGGTGCTGTCGTTTGTGTTCACGCGCTATAACGACAAGGAGAACACCCGCAACCTGCCTTTGAAGGGCGTGCTCAATATCGGGCGCGGCATAGTGTGGGGCGTGGTGACGATTGTGGCCGTGGCCGTGCTGTTTGACAAGAGCCCGACGGTGCTTCTTACCGGTCTCGGCGCTTTCGCGGCGGCCTTGATGCTTGTGTTCAAGGACAGCATCCTTGGTTTTGTGGCCGGCATCCAGATGAGCCAGAACGATATGCTGCATGTCGGCGACTGGATTGTGGTGGAAGGCACGGAGGCCAACGGCGTGGTGGAAGATGTGTCGCTCACAACGGTGAAGATACGCAATTTCGACATGACGCTTGTGATGGTGCCTCCTTACCGTCTTGTATCCACGTCGTTTCGCAACTGGCGCGGCATGCAGGAAAAGGGCGCCCGCCGCATCATGCTCGCGCTTATTGTGAATCCCGCCACAATACGGCGCATAGGGAGCGATACGGTAGACGCCCTCGGAGGAAAGTATCCGGAGGTGAAAGATTTTGCCGGCAAACTGTCGAAAGCCGGGGTGACGATGCTGGCGCAAGGCGGCACAGCTCCGGTAAACGGCACCGTCGACACCAATCTCGGCCTTTTCCGCGGCTATTTAGGCTCGTGGCTGTCGGGCCGCGAATATATAACCAAAGACCAGTATCTTATGGTGAGGGTGATGGCGCCGACCCCCGAAGGCGTGCCCTTGCAGATTTATTGCTTTGCCAACACTACGGTGTGGACGGCTTATGAGGCTATCCTCTCGGCTGTGATGGAACATGCCATGGCGTCGGCCTCTGATTTCGGCCTCGAAGTTTACTCCGGCGTGGATTTGAGCGTGCGGTCAGAAAATATGGGGACGAATCCTAAGAGCGCGGGGGTTGCCGCAGCCCCCGCCGGCGGTGATAAATGATGTGATTTCGAGCGCCATATCCACGGATGCCTCGGCCACGGTGCGGAAATGCGCGGCGTGGCCGGGCGATGCTTCGTCGAAAGCTATGGCGAGCACATGGTAGGCGCACGCCTGCTCCACCAGGGCGTCGATGCGAGAGGAGAGCCCTGCTTTTGCGATGGCCGGATTGAAGGTGATGGCCACGTCGGTGTCGGAGATGTCGATGTCGTCGATTACGGGCAGCATCTTTGTGGCAATGTTGAGCATCGTGTTGCGAATCAGCGGAATGAGCATTGCGCGGTGGTCGTCGTGAAGCACCGCGGGGAGCCGGTCTTCCGACAGGGTTGAGATGAGCGCCGTGGCGGCGAAAATCTGAGAGATGATTTTTTCCATAGGTGTGTTTTTCAGTGTGATTTTAGCAAACGGTCGCGTTGAGCGATGAAAGAAGAAAAAGAGTGAAGGATGTCGGCCAGGGCAATCACGGCGTTTTCGGTCTGAGCGTGATAGAGCGAAGAGCCGGCGTTGCCGGGGTCGCGTGCCATCAGGGCTGTCGATACGCCGGATATGTCTTGAAAGAGCTGCATCTGTATGTTGAGGATGTTGGCCACGCCTTGCCCCACATTATTGTCGATAAGCTGCTGCGGCTGAGTGCCGCCGCTGTGCTTTATGGGTATGATTCCGTCGAACGAGGCCCAGAGTTCGGATATGTCGGCAAGCGAGTATTTCGAAGGCAGCTGGTCGAGCGGGAAGGTTAGCACGCCTTTTGCCGAATGCGCCACCATGCGGTTGATCATTGATACAAGGCGGTTAACAGACTTTTGCTGGTCGATAAGGTCCTCGACAAAGGGGTGGACGGCTCCGTCGGTGAGAGGATAGAGTTTCACGGCGAAGGGGTGCGAGCCCGATTGAGATACAAGCCTGTCGAGGACGTGGCCGTCGGGAGTGAGCCATCGGCAAGTCCAGCGGGTGGCTATGTCGGCGGAGGACTTTGGATTGGGCACTACGTCGAGCGTCCACAGCTCGATTACGCGATGCCGCCCGGGAGCCGGGATGAAGAAGTCGCCGGCCGATTCGGAAATGCCGTTGCCGAGATGCCGCATCGGCGACGCTCCGGCACAGGAAAGGTCCTTGAAGCATTTACCGATACGGGCGATGCGCCGGGAGTCGCGGCGACCGAAGCGCGATATTATTTCCGCGATAGACATGTCGTGGAGCACTCCGATGAGCGTAATGTCGGAGCCTCGCGGGTCGGAATAAGAGTTGATGAAGAAATGCGACGGATTTATATTGTCGACATACACGGCCTTTACGCCCGAGCGCGTGTCGGGCGCGACACGCTGTATGGCACAGCCCGATATGAGATATTCCTCGAGGGCGCGGGCGTCGAGTTCGGAGAGGAGGTTGATGTCGTCGGGGTATTTTTTCCGGTAAGATTCGGCATTGTCGGCCCGGAAGCGGCCCACGATAGTTTTGAGCAGGGGGCGGATGAGATTGTTTGTTACTGGTTCGGTGCCGCTCTCGATGGCCGCGCGGGCCTCGGAAAGGCGCGGGTCGCGCTCGGAAGGGTCGAGCCATTGGTTTCCGTAGGCGAAACGGAGATAGCGCAGGCGGCGGGTCCGGAAATCGGCGGCATTGTTCCACGCGTTATGCGCCAGAGATATTAAGGTATTTGACATAGGAAGATAAGGAATTAAGGAGTGAATGGCTGAAAGAGAAAGGGCCGTCGGGGCCGGGGGAGAGCACGGCAGAGCAAAGGGCCACCTTGTCGGACGCGCCCACGGGCACGGCGTAGAGAGTGCGGTCGCGTGGGCTGACGAGCACCACGGGCGATGAGGCGCCGGCACGGGCGTAGGGCGAAGCCTGGCGTTGCCAGCGGCGCAGGTGGGCGGGATTGTCGGCGGAGAGAATCACGGGAGGCATACGCCACGAAGCCATGCGGAAAGCGACGAGGCGACGGAAATTGTCGGGCAGCTTGATTTTAGCCATCCACGGCGTTTTCATGTCGATGGAGGCCTGCGCGTCGATTTCTGATGCCGGGAACAATTCCACGGGCGCATTTTCGAGAGCGTCGGCATA
The DNA here is from genome assembly GCA_009775125.1 of Muribaculaceae bacterium. GTDB lineage: Bacteria > Bacteroidota > Bacteroidia > Bacteroidales > Muribaculaceae > CAG-873. The sequence continues at coordinate 12,168 of VSPD01000032.1, forward strand.
CCATTGGCGAATCCACATCTTGATGAGATTGTCGATGTCGAAACCGTCGCTTCGGCCGAACTCCGCGTCGTAGCGGTCGCCATCGATCAGCGCCCACTGCCGCACCATCTTCACAAGAGAGTCCAGGGAAAAAGTGTCGATCATAGCGATTAATTGCAGATAAAGATTAAGAGTATTAATATCACTGCAAAAATACAACTAAAATTTGCAAAATCCAAATTAATCGAGAAAAAAAGAACGAAACAAAAAAACGGCGATAAAAGGCATAGAAAAGACAAAATGATAAAAAAATTTCGAAAATGATATAAAAAAAGAAAAAAAATGTATAAAAATTTTGAGATGGCAAAAAAAGGTTGTAACTTTGCATTGAAAATGTCTCTGACGCCTGACCTTAGACTAAAAATTATTTACTTTTTTATTAAAATCGGACTAAGTCAAGGCAACTCTCAAGCATCCATCCGTGAGGACCCCGTGCCAAAGGAGTAGAGATATTTACAAGTAAGTATGATATAATCTCTACACTTTAGTGAAAGTTCTATAAGGCAGAATGCTATTAAGAAATGCCTTAGTCTTTTAGTCCTCTGAGCGCTGTGGAAGCGGGCAGAGGTTTTTTTGTGTATATATGCAAGAAAAACCCCGCGATGAATCGCGGGGCACAGGGGCAGGGTGGGTATTTCGTTTTTTTTTAGTGGGCTTCTTTTTTAGTGGGCTTCGAGCCAGTTGCGGCCGGTGCCGCAGGCCACTTCGAGGGTGACGTGGTGGACCCAGGCGTTTTCCATCTCGTGCACGACGAGCTGATGCATTTGGGCGAGTTCGTCGGGAACGACGTTGAACACGAGTTCGTCGTGTACCTGTATTATCATGCGAGAGCGTAGGCCCCGGCGGCGTATCTCGGCGTCGATGCGTATCATGGCTATCTTGATTATGTCGGCTGCCGAGCCTTGTATGGGCGCGTTGATGGCGTTGCGCTCGGCGTAGCCTCTTACGGTGGCGTTGCGCGAGAGGATGTCGGGGAGGAAGCGTTTGCGGCCTTTTATAGTGGAGACATATCCGTCGGTGCGGGCGCGCTCGATAGACTGTTCCATGTATTGCGCCACCTGCGGATATGAGGCGAGGTAGCCGTCGATGAGCTGCTTGGCTTCGGAGCGGGGTATGTCGAGGCGTTCTGACAGGCCGAAAGCCGATATTCCGTATATTATGCCGAAATTGGCAGTCTTGGCGTTGCGCCGCTGGTTGTCGGACACTTGGTCGAGGGGCAGATGGTAGATGCGGGCGGCGGTGGCGCGGTGGATGTCCTCGCCGGAGCGGAATGCTTCGAGCATGTGCGGGTCGTCGGCAAGGTCGGCGACGAGGCGCAGCTCGATTTGGGAGTAGTCGGCCGACATGATGAGGCATCCGGTGTCGGGGATGAATGCGCGGCGTATCTCCCGGCCGTCGTCGGTGCGGATGGGTATGTTTTGTAGATTGGGGTTTGTGGAGGATATGCGCCCCGTTACGGTGACGGTCTGGTTGAACGAAGTGTGGATTTTTCCGGTGGACGGGTTGATAAGGCGCGGGAGGGCGTCGATGTAGGTGGCGAGGAGCTTTCGCAGGGCCCGCACTTGCAGGATTATGCCCACTATGGGGTGCTTGTGGCGGAGCTTCTCGAGGATTTCCTCGGTAGTGGAATATGCTCCGCGCTTGGTGCGTTTGGCTTTGGGGTCGAGCGCGAGCTTGCCAAATAGAATCTCGCCGACTTGTGAGGGCGATGATATGTTGAAAGTCTCGCCGGCGAGGTCGTAAGCCTCACGGGCCAGGGCGTCGACGCGCGATGTGAGGGCTACGGACATCTCGGCGAGGGCGGCCACGTCGATGCGCACGCCTTCCCACTCCATGGCGGCGAGGACGCTCACCATGGGCAGTTCGATTTCTTGAAGCAGTTCCGACTGGCCGGCGGCGTCGAGGGCCTGTTTCAGTGGGTCGGCGAGTGACAGGGCTATGCGAGCGGCTTCGGCAGTGATGCGCGGGGCGTCGGGGCCGGGGCGTTGAGCGGCATGGCGGCGTTCGAGGTCGGTGAGGTGATATGTAAGGGTCTTGTAGCCGAGAATGTCGTAGGCCACAAAGTCGAGGATGTGGCTTTTGTCGGGGTTGAGGAGGTAGTGGGCTATGGAGGTGTCGAAATATGGGGCGGTGAATTCGATGTCGTCGCGGCGGAGCAGGAGCATGGCGCGTTTTATGTCGTGGCCCACGATTGTGACCGCGGGGTCGGTGAACAGAGGCTCGGCCATGACGAGAATTTCGCGGCGTTGCGACGGCAGCGCGGGCAGGGGGATGTAGATGGTGCGTCCTTCGGCCGGGGCGAGGGCCAGGGCGTTGAAATCGGCGGTCATCGGGGTGTCGCCCACGGCGAGGACGGCGATGCCGACAGTGCCGGCGCCTTGCATCGAGCGTATTGCGCGCGCCACCTCTTCGGGGGTGGCGGCCGTGTCGAAAGCGTTGGCGTCGAGGACCGGAGCCGCTACGGGAGCCTGCGGCTCGGGAGCGTCGAACAGGGAGCCCATTGCGGGCTGTGGCGCGGGAGCCGCCGGGGCCGGGGCCGACGCTCCGAGGCGTGAGATGAAAGTCTTGAATTCGTATTTCGAGAATATTTTCACGAGGGTGTCGACGTCGGGCTCGCTTCGGCGCAGGTCGTCGTAGGATACGGGCACGTCGATGTCGGTCTTGATAGTAACCAGTTGGCGTGAGAAAAGAATCTGCTCGCGGTTTTCGGAAATTTTGCGCTTGGTGGCGCCGGTGAGCTCGTCGGTGCGGGCGAGCAGGCTGTCGATGGAGCCGAATTGCGCTATGAGCTTCTGCGCTGTTTTCTCGCCTACGCCGGGGCATCCGGGGATATTGTCGGAGGCGTCGCCTTCGAGGGCGAGCAGGTCGATGATCTGCGACGGGTCGGAAATGCCGTACCGCTCGCATATTTGCTCGGGGCCTCGCACCTCGAATCCTTGGCCGCGGAGGGCGGGCCGGTACATGAAGATGCGGTCGGACACGAGCTGGCCGTAGTCCTTGTCGAGGGTCATCATGTAGGTTGTGAATCCGTCGGCTTCGGCTCTTTTTGCGAGCGAGCCTATCACGTCGTCGGCCTCGAAGCCTTCCATTTCAATCACCGGGATGCGGTAGGCCCGCAGGATATCCTTTATTATGGGAATGGAAAGGGTGATGTCCTCGGGCTGTTTCTGCCGCTGGGCCTTGTATTCGGGGTATAGCTCGTTGCGGAACGTGTGTCCGCCTGGCGGGTCGAGGCACACGCCGATATAGGCGGGATTCTCTTTGCGGAGAAGCTCGTCGAGAGTGTTGCAGAATCCGAACACGGCCGAGGTGTTGAATCCGTCGGACGAGAATCTCGGGGATGAAATCAGGGCATAGTAGGCACGGTATATGAGGCCGAAAGCGTCGAGCAAAAAAAGTTTCTTTTCTTCCATAAGCGGGCAAATATTGTGGTAAAAGTAAGCAAAAAATCCGTATGACGCATTGCGAGCGGATAAAAAATGCGAAAAAATGCACATTTGGCATTGAAATATTGGTGATTGTCTGCAACTTTTGCTAATTTTGCAGAATATTTCAGCAAAACAACTTTGGCCGTATTATGAGTTCTCTCGCAGAAATCCAAAATAAAATCGCTCCGGATCTGGAAAAGTTGAATACCCGTATCCGCAGCCAGCTGTCGACATCGAATCCGCTGATGGATTCGGTGATAGAAGGGTTCTTGCGCAACAAGGGCAAGCAGATTCGCCCGCTCATAGTGCTCCTCACGGCCAAGATGTTCTCGCCGAAGGTCAACGACAATGTGCTGGCCGCGGGCGCTGCTGTGGAATTGCTTCATTCGGCATCGTTGATTCACGACGACGTGGTGGACAATTCGCGCCTGCGACGCAACGCGCCCACAATCAATGCCGTGTGGGACAACCATATCGCGGTGCTTATCGGCGACTTTTTCGTGTCGTCGGCCATGCAGCAGGCCATTTCCACGGCCGATGTGCGCATAATCGAGGCTTTGTGCCACCTTGGCAAGCTGCTGTCGGTGGGCGAGCTTGACCAGATTTACAACGCGCGTTACCATAAGCTGACCGAAGATGCCTATTTCCAGATAATCAGCTACAAGACAGCGTCGCTTTTCGTGGCATGCGCACGTATGGGCTGCTTTGCCGTGGGCGCTTCGGAAGAAGACACGGCGCGTATGGCGGAATTTGCCGAATTGCTCGGCCTTTGTTTCCAGATACGCGACGATATATTCGACTATTATCCTTCGGATAAGGTGGGCAAGCCCACGGGCAACGACCTTCGCGAGGGCAAAATCACGCTTCCGCTGCTTGCCGTGCTCAACGGCGCGCCCGTGGCCGGACAGCAGGCCATGCGCGAGCTGTCGATGAAGGAATCGCTCACCGAAGATGAGATAGCAACTTTGCTGGCTTTTGCCCGCGACAACGGAGGTATACGCTACGCCTTTGAAAAAATGGGCGAATTGCGCAACCGTGCAGCCGCCATAATGGCGGAATTCCCCGATTCGCCGGCCTCGAGTCAGCTCATGGCGATTTTCGACTATATCATTTCACGCGATTTCTAAAAACTTTTTTATTGCCGGCATTGTTTATAAAATGTCTGATTTGGCAGACACGTTTTTGAAATCAATGAATCTCAAATCTATATAATTATGGCAAAAGCAATAGCTTCATCGGTGCGCCTTTACCAGCTTGACTTTTCAAGCATGCGCACATGGCTTATGGCCGCCCTTTTTGTAATTGGCAATATAGCATTGCCTCAGTTGTGCCACCTTGTGCCCAATGGCGGCCTGGTGTTCCTGCCCATCTATTTCTTCACCCTTATCGGTGCGTATAAATATGGCTGGAAAGTGGGCTTGCTCACGGCTGTTCTTTCGCCTCTGGTCAACTGCGCGCTCTTCGGCATGCCTGCCGTGGCGTCGCTTCCCGCCATTGAGATGAAGGGCATCCTTCTGGCGCTTGCTGCAAGTTACGCCGCCGCCCGTTTCTCGCGTGTCAACCTGCTTATCCTTGTTGGCGTGGTGCTCAGCTACCAGGTTGCGGGCTGTGTGCTCGAAGGCCTCTACCATTCGAGTTTCGCCGCCGGTATTCAGGATTTCCGTCTTGGCGTCCCCGGTATGCTCCTTCAAGTAGTGGGTGGCTATGTAGTGCTCCGCTACTTGCTCAAAAAGTAAAGTCCGTGCAATAGATATTGAATCGGCGGCCCCGACGGGTCGCCGATTTTGTGTGTCAGAATATTTTTGACCAGAAAGGGCGCATCTTGCGCGATGACCAGCCGTGACAGCCCATCGGCAGCCGCCGGCCTGTGAGGCGGTAGCACCACGCCGGATATTTGTCGAAGGCAAACATGAGGGCCTCCTTGGCCACGGGGTAGGTGAATCCCGGCGCGTCTGTGGCCCAGAACACATCTTCGGGATGCCCCTTGGGGCCTATGGCGTTGAGGCGGGCGAGCTCGTCGGTTTTTTCGCGGCATACGCGGGCGTGGGAGGCTGTCTTGCGCAGCGACAGTCCGCCGTTTCCGACACGGTTGTAGAGCGCGGTTTTCGAGTACAGGCCTTTTCGGCGGCGCAGGACATCTTCAATGCGCTTAATCCAGAGCATTGGCGGGAAGCGGTTGACGGTGCGTTGGAGCCAGGGCGCTCCCACATAGTCGAAGCCGCGGGCACACCACGTGTCGAGGTCGTCGCGGAAGATGTATGTGTCGAGTTGGGCTATGAGGATGTATTGGTAGGCGGCGAATGTGTCGTAGAAGGCTGCCGATGTCATCAGGCGGTTGTAGCCGCGTATGCCTTGGAAAAACGAGGGGTCGAATTCTATTTGGCGTATGCCGGGGTAGGGCGCAAGCAGGGCCGACAGGTCGAGTCCTCGGGGTTTCACCACTATTATGTCGCGGGCGGCGAGCACGCGGCATATGCTTTCGAGCGATTTGGCCTCGTCGGCGTTGATTTCGGCTTTGTATATCGGCACGACTACGGCCACGGATGCTTTGTCGATGCGGCTATCGGGCATTTGTGTCTTGTATTATCGTTTGGGCGAATTCTTCGGGTGTGAGCGATTGCGGAAGCCAGCAGATGTGGAATCCGCGTCGTTCCATGCCTCTGAACCATGTCATCTGGCGTTTGGCAAACTGGTGTATAGCCGTTTCAAGGGCTGCGAACATTTGCTGAAATGTCAGTTGGCCGGTGAGATGCAGTGTTATAAATTTATATTCGAGGCCATAGTATATCAGGTCGTCGGGGGCGATGCCGGAGTCGAGCAATGCCTGCACCTCTTGGAGCATTCCGGCCTCGATGCGGGCGTGGAGGCGGTCGGTGATGCGGCGGCGGCGCAGGTCGCGGTCGATGTCGACGCCGAATATCATGGCGTCTTTCACCGGGTTTGGACGCGCGGCTGAGGCCGCATCGGGGTTGGCGCGGTAGTATTCCTCGATTTCGATGGCGCGTATGGCGCGTTTTGCCGTGTCGACGTCGGTGGTGTTGTGCAGGCGTTTCATCGAGGCGAGCATGGCCGTGAGCTCGTCGAGCGTGCGTCCTTCAAGCGATGCGCGCAGGGCCGGGTTTTCGGGCACTTCGGGGAGCGCGAGGGCGTTGAGCACGGATTCGATATACAGGCCGGTGCCGCCGCAGAGTATCGGGCGGCGGCCTCGTGCGCGGATGTCGGCCTCGGCCGCGCGGTAGTCGCGCAGGTATTCGTACAGGTTGTATTTGTAGCCCGCCGGGGCTATGTCGATGAGGTGGTAGGGAACGTCGCCGTATTCATCGAGGTCTTTGCCTGTGCCAATATCCATGCCTCGGTAGATTTGGCGCGAGTCGGCGCTGATAATCTCGCCGCCGGCGGCGAGAGCCAGGGCCACGGCTCTTGCCGTCTTGCCTGAGGCTGTGGGGCCAAGTATTACTATGAGCGGTTTTCTCTCCATGATCGGTCCATTCCGGATATATACCTGCGCCAGAACTTGCGCAGGCGGAAGAAAGGCTTGTCCTCGTTGTGCTCTGCCACATATAGCCAGTGGATGTCGGAGTAGTCGATGTCCCAGTCCTTGAAGTCGCAGAGGCGGAAGGTGGGACGGTAGTTTTTGATGGGGTATAGCCGCCGTCCGTCGCGGTCGTAGGTCTTGAACGCCATTGTCATCACGTATATGCGGTGTATGTCGTAGGCCATCGGGCGGGTGAGCATGCCGGTGTTGAGGAGTTTGTCGATGGCGTAGAGGTTGAGCCATTCGCCTTTGATGAGCGGGGAGTCGGGTGTGTCGTCGGAAAGGAATATGGCGTAGTGGAACACGTTGATTCCGCTGGCCGGGTCGCGCGTAACAAACAGCGGCCTCACGCGGAACGACTCGGCGATGCCTGTTTTCTTTACGAAAAGGTCGTGGGCTTCGGTGTCGGTCATGCTGTCGGTGGCGGCTATATCCTCGATTGCCGGAGTGTCCCATAGCGTCACGCCGGGGATGTCGGGGTGCTGCACCTCGCCCAGGAGCAGGGTGTCGCCTTTCACGATGAGAAATCTCACTTGTGTGGTGCGCTGCACGGATATGGCGGCACGGGCGTCGGTGCGGTCTTCCATGGCGGCATAGCGGGTGTAGATGAATCCGACGGATAGGGCAAGCAGGGCCACGGGCACTATGAAGAAGAAGAATCGGTCGCTGGAATTGATATTTACATTGATATAGAACAGCGCGTAGTAGAGCCATCCCACCACGGAAAGGAAGATGGAGATAATCGCCATAAGCCTTACCTGAACGCGCCCTTCGTTGTGAACAAGGGTGTGGGCCACGCCTTGGCGCATTGTAATTGACGCGCGCGATGTGCACTGCCGGCACAATTCGGTCTTGCCCATGCGGAAGTAGGCGATGGAGAAGAGCACGGCGCCCACAGGAGCGATTATAAGGGCCGGTATGAACGGGATGCCTACGTTGTAGGTTTCGGGGTCGACGAATATGTTTGGAATCCAGTGGGTGTTGAGCGCGTTTATTATCAGCATTATCAGCGCCGACCAGCCGAGCGTGTAGTTGGTGGTGCGCACCATTATCGAGCAGCTTACGCCCTCGGCCGAGGGCATTGCCGGCGATATGCGTGTCACCACAACCATGAGGGCGAAGGCCACGAACGGGAGCACGACGTGGGGCACCCACAGCCCCACAATGATTATGAGGGCGAGCATGGCGCAGCATATCAACCAGTTGGTCGACAGCATGTTGAATATTCGGTGTTTGGAGTCTTTTCCGGGCATTGGGTCGGGTTATTTACGGAGATGAGAGGCAAAGAAGTCGAACATGCGTCCGTACACCACGGCACGTGCGTTGCATCCGTTGATGCTGTGGTTCATGTTTGGGAATACAAACATGTCGCAGGTCATGCCCTTGGATTGGAGTTCGGAAACATATTGGAGAGAGTTGGCCGGATGCACATTGTCGTCGGCCGTGCCATACATAAGCAGGAGCGGGCAGCGGAGCGCGCCGGCGCGTTTGAGCGGAGCCGAGCGGTTGTAGCCGTCGTCGTTCTGCTGGGGTGTGAGCATGTAACGCTCGGTGTAGATCGAGTCGTAGAATCGCCAGTCGGTAACGGGAGCCACGGCCACGGCGGCGGCATAGGGAGCCGACGGCACGGAAGCGGCCATGAGGGTCTCGTATCCGCCGTAGCTCCATCCGAATATGCCGATGCGCGATGCGTCGACGCCGGGGAGGGTGGCTATGTATTTGGCGGCGTTGATTTGGTCGATGGTCTCGTAGTGGCCAAGGTTACGGTAGACGATGTCGGAGAAGGCGCGTCCGCGTCCGCCGGTGCCGCGACCGTCGACGCAGGCCACGATGAAGCCTTGCTGCACGAAATAGTACATCCAGTCCATTTCCCAACGGTTGAGCACCGACTGCGAGCCGGGACCGGAATACTGGTACATCACCACCGGGCAGTTGCCTTGCGCTCCTGCCGGACGTATTATCCAACCGTTGAGCGTGTTGCCCTCGGAATCCATGGTGAAGAATTCTTTCTTGGGCAGCGAGGAATAGCGGGCCGCATAATCAGAGTTGTCTTCGAGGACGCGAGAGAATTTGCCCGTGAAAGAGCGGAAATCGTAGACCGGGGGCGTAGTGGCGTTGCTGTAAGACACCATGGCATATTTCATGTCGGGCGAGAACGACGCCGAAGATGTGCCCGAAGTCTCGGTCACGGCCGACACTGTGCCTTTGCGGTCGACGCGGTAGATGGTACGGTCGATGGGCGACGGAGCCGCGGCCTGGTAGTAGAAAGAGCCGGCGGCATCAAAGCCGTAAGAGGCCGTTACGTCGAAGTCGCCCTTGGTGAGGGTGTGAAGCAGCGCGCCGGCATAAGAATATTGGTAGAGGTGAGCATATCCGGTGCGGGTCGACGTGATTATGAAATATTCGGGCGAGTAGGAAATCTGCTCGTAGGCCTCTGGTGCGATCCATGCCGACGATTCCTCGACATAGACCGAGCGGGCCACTGTCGACTTGGGATTTACCGAGTAAATCTCCATGCGGTTCTGGTCGCGGTTGAGAGTCACCACCATAAGGCGTTCGGGCGAGTAGGCGTATTCGATGCGCGGGATATACTCGATGCGCGAGTCGGCCAGGGCTATGTCCTTTGTCTTGCGGGTCTCCACATCGTAGTGGTGGACCGATACTTTGGAGTTTTTCTCGCCGGCCACGGGATACTTGTATTGATACGTGCCCGGATAGAGCGCATATTGGTCGCGCGGCGAGCATGTGCCTTGATAGATGGGCAGAGAGTAGGGGAGCACGTCGGCCTCGTTAAATTTCAGATAGGCGAGGCTGAGGTTGTCGGGAGCCCACGTCATGGCGCAGTGCATCGAAAATTCTTCCTCGTAACTCCAGTCGGGGATGCCGTTTATCACGCGGTCGCGTTCGCCGTCGGTGGTCACGGCCACTTCCGTCTTGTAGTCGAGCTTCTTAATATATATATTGTTGTCGGCCACGAAAGCCACCATTCGTCCGTCGGGCGAGAAAGTAGGCTCCTGTTGCTTTTCGAACTGCGACGAGAGCGGCATCAAGATGCGCGTGCGAATCTCGTAGACATAATATTTCGCTTTCGACGAGCGGCGGTAGATGGGCTCGGAATCGGTCCATACAAGGATTTTCGAGCCGTCGGGGCTTATTTCGAAACCCTCCACGTCGGCGATTGAAGTCTCGCGCGTGTGGTTGCGGTCGAACAGCGTCTCTATCTTGTTGCCCGTGCGTATATCGTAGCGGTCGACCGTCGCGTGGTCGTCCGACAGCATGAGATAGCCGTTCGAGTCGGGGGCATAAGTGAACCCTTTGGGCGTTTCGGCGCGGTTGGCGGGGTAGACATATCGCGCTATGTCCTGCACGGCTTGTGAGCGTTGCGCGCCTGACGAAAAAGCGGCGAGAGCCAAAGCGGATACTAATATAATGTGGCGTAGCATAGTCATCAAGTTAATATAATGAAACAATCGCCGAAAAGTTCATATTTACGAGACACTTGGCGATGTTTGTTAATATTCCACAAAGGTATGCAAATTTTTCTTTAAAGCCAAGCAAAACCCCAAAAACGACACCAAAGCCGGTCTTCATAACCTGAAAACCGGCTTAGTTAGAAAATATGGCATATGTTTCTACATACGAATCGTGAATTTATAATTCGAATTCATCTTCAAGACCATATTTCTTTGCAATGGCAAGGTTGACCTTGTTTACTTCCGACGTTACGGCATTTTCATATTCGTCGATGTATTTTTTTGGCCAAACATCGTTGGCAGTCCGCTGTCGCGCCTTTTCGGATTTTACTATCTGTACGACTTTGTCTACTGTTTTCCCAAAAAGGGCATAAACTTTATCTTTTATTTCCGGGTCGTCGGATGAATACACTGGAAGGGTGGCGAGATACCTGCGCAGTTCTGCTTTTGCGTCATTGACTTTTGCCTCGACTGTATTTTTCATTCGTTCATGATATTCCCTTTGTGCTTTTTCTTGTCCGGCTTTAACGGCGGTGGAAATATCGTCGGGTTGGCGAACAATGGATTGGATAACGTAAATCTCTTTGTCGGCATGATTGACGATAAAAGTCTTTTTACGAAAGAAGTCGTTTTCATCCGATCGTGTCCATCTTTTTTGACTTTCGGTCAGGACAAAATGCTTTTTAGGGTCGTTGCCGTTTAGATAGAACAATTCGTAGCCTTGGGGCATGAGCTGCTTGCATGTGGATTCGAATATGTCGTAGCGCAATAATTCCCAATCGGCTCGGGCTTGCAGGTTAAAGCAGGAAATCAGTGAAAATAAAATAAAAACAAATTTTTTCATCGGTTAATCATATTTGGGTTGAGGAATAATCCATTTGCCGGAGGGTTTAGGCTTTTTCTTCGGACTTTTGTGGCGACTGCGCTGCCTGTGCAGCTTTTTTTATGTTGGAAAGGTTTGTTTTTTTTGACTGTTGGGAAGAGGCTGCCTGTCGTTGATTTCCTATTTTTGCTTCGGATGATCCGGCGGTAAATGCTTTTTTAGCATCAGTTACAGACACTTGCTCGCGCAGATATGGCATTTCTTCGGCACGTTCATCGGCTAATTCCGACATTTGCCTCCAAGATTCGCCGTGTTTCCTGTCAAAATCTTCAATGGCCTGCTGCTTTTTCGCTTCCTGCTCGGCTTTTTTTTGTTCATATTTTAATTGTCGCTCCCGACGTTCGGCTTCGTCGCGGGCTTCTTCCTCTGCTTTTTGCAGTGCTCGCAATTCGGCTTGGTTTTCCTTCTCGATTTTTTCTTCGAGAGCCTTGCGTTGTGTCTCGTAGTCGGCTTTTTGGCGAGATTGCTGCTGTTGCGCTTTTTTCACGCCGGCTTCCATCTTGTTCCTTATATCTTGTTCACGGTATGCAGCCTCGGCTTGTTGCTTGCGCAGATAGGATATTTGGTCTTGGTACGATTTAATCGAGTTTTCATACATCCAAATATCTTTTTCCACGGCCTCTATGCGGAATGACGATGCGTTTTCGTTGCGCAGTTGCTGTATCTCGGCGTAATCCTTGTTTATCTCGGCTTGACATTCGGCGATTTTTTGTTCGAGGATGCGGATTTGGTCGTCGTATGCGTCGGCCAGAGCCGAAAAAGGAATAATTAAGGCCAATACAAATAATATAAGTGCAGTCTTGTTCATCGGCGCGATTTTTTACGATTGCGTTTCTTTGGCTTCTCTTTTACCACAGGCTTGCCGTCGGTAAACTCTCCGATGAATTTTTTTCCGTCGGCATATGTCATAGTCCCGTTGCCGTGTGGCTTGTAGTCGGCAATAGGTCCATAATATAAGTCGCCGTTGTCGTATTTTATGGTATGTTGGTCGAAAGCCTCGCCGTTGGAGTAGGCTGTCTCGCAAGTAAAGCTCTCGCCTCGGTGTGTGAGCGTGCCTGAACCGGGTTCACAGAGGTTGAAATATTCCTCGAGTATCATTGTGCCTTCAAAGGTATCTGTGTCAGAAATGTAAAGAGTGCCGCGGACAGGGTCGCCGTTCTCGATGTATCCGACAAACCGCTTGCCGTTTTTGTAGATGATTTCTCCATCGCCTTTGGTCGTGCCGTCGTTTTCGTCGTACCATGTTGCCATTCGTCGTTGCACCACAGGATACCCGGTATAGTAAATTGAGGTATTGTATAGTTGCGAGTTTTGGGTATTATCGACAATACCCAGTGTGCAGTCGTCGGAAGTGAGACAGAATTCAGGACCATTGCCGTCGATAGGCTCGAAACAGGTTCGTAACCAATCGTAGCCTGCACGGCGAAGACGGTAATTATATTTGTCGATATTTGGCAGCGTGGCTACGGCAGGGTCATTGGCCTCAATGGCACGTTCGAGCATGCCATTGATAAATAGATATTTATACATCAACGGGTTTATTGCTGCGGTATTCAGGTCGGAAACCTTTTTGAGTTTTGACAGGGGTTTGCCCTTGTCGAAAGCGGAGAGTGCTCCGTTGCGAAACGCCGGATGGAAGGTTTTGAGATATGCAAGTTTTTTGATGCCGTCGTCGACACACGGCATGATAAGCGATTTCGACTTATGGTCATAGAAAAGCACTTCGTGGTGGGGATAGAGTTTGAACAAGCGCATGTTGGCAGAGAGGCTTTCGGTCTCGGGTGTTGATTGCCCTGTTTTTATTTTTTTATGTGTCATCGACATGTTGAGCGAGAGCGTGCCATTGTGCCAGTTCTGCCATTCGAATTCAACGGCATAACTGTTGACCGAACCGGACGAAAACACATTGGCAAGGGCCACAAGTCCGGCTGTGACAGCACCGGTAGCAGCTGTGCCGGCGAGATAGTCGCCAGTGCTGTAATTGCCCGATTGAATCACGCTTGTCATTTCGCGCTGAAAACTATGAGCGCTGTTAAGCGTTGACTGAGCAAGTGCAGTGTTTGGGTTTTTTGCATTTTCGTTGCCCCAGAATGCCTTGAACACGTCGGGGTTGTCGTCGGAGGTATAAATTTGAGATGGAAATTCTATTTTTGCTTTCTTGAATTCGGAGATGTTAGCGATATCGCTCATAGGGTGTATAGTGCAAAACGCTTTGTCGCCTGACGGGAAAACAGACAGGACAAGCGTTGGGATTTTCTTTTCGTCATGTTCAAATTCTGCCGATATGAACAAGCCCATCGGTATGGCAGAATCGCGGTCGACTGCCAAAAGACTGTCGTAAGTGTGCTTTAATCTATCGGCGAGAGGTGAGTAAGCTTCGGCCTCGTCGGGGTGCAGCTTTATGTAGTCGCGGAAGAAAGAGTATCCGCGATAGACATTTTCCAGTTTGTCGTCGATAGTATAGTCGGGGGAGTCGGCAGTGGCATCCGCTATCTCTGCGAGGATATACCTGCTCATTAGTAATATAGAATCAGGTTCGGCATTGTCGATTAACACATCGACACATGCGCTTCGGGCAGCTATGAGGTCGTTGGCTTCTATTGCCGCGTTCACACGGTGCCATGGGGTGTATTGCGCCGATGCAATAATAGATGCAATTGACAAAGTGAAAAAAGTGATAATAGTTCTCATGGTTTGGAAAACGAATAAATGTGTTGGGACGTGATTCTTTGACTATTTTGTGCAAATATAATATATATTTTATAGAGTGTCAAGCATTATGAAAAAAATAATGCCTTGGAGAATGGTACTTGATTGTTGAAACGCTGATGGTTTTTGTAACAATTTTGTAATTATTGGGGATTGTTACAGGTTGTGTAACAATCGTGTGTTTGTGTAATGTGTTGTGGATTAGTGGGTTATGAGGAATGTGTTGTTTTTGTGAAATTGTTCGTGAAAAATGATGAGGAAAAATTGGGAGTGCAATTTTCCGGCCGCTATATTTGCATCGTAATCAAAAAACAAATTTCAACTAATCAACCAAAATTCAACTATTATGAGAGCCGAAACATTCCAAACCAATTTGATGTCGTTGCAAGATAATATGCTTAATTTCGCATACATGCTCACCTCCAACCGTGACGATGCTTACGATCTCCTTCAGGATACTACCCTCAAGGCCCTCGATAATCAGGACAAGTATGCCGAGAATACCAACTTCAAGGGTTGGGTTTTCACCATCATGCGCAATATCTTCATCAACAACTACCGCAAGAGCGTGCGCACGGCTACCGTGGTCGACACCACCGACAACCTCTACCACTTGAATATCTCGCAGGATTCCGGCCTCGACGCTCCCGAAGGCTCCTACACCGTGAATGAAATACAGGAAGCCATCGACGCCCTTGCCGACGACCTGCGCATCCCCATCTCGATGCACGTATCCGGCTACAAATATCAGGAAATCGCCGACGAGATGCACCTTCCGCTTGGCACGGTGAAAAGCCGCATCCACGCCGCCCGCCAGATTCTTCAAGCTCGTTTCGCTGACTATCGCAACGATTGAGCAGCGAACAAACTGACGGTTGGTTTGTTTAAATAGTCGAATCATAAACATTAAAATTTAAATATAAATGGAAAATAAAAGCATAAAAGGCACCAAGACTGAGCACAATCTGCTCGCATCGTTCGCCGGCGAGAGCCAGGCGCGTTCCCGCTACACCCTCTTTGCCCAGAAGGCTATCGAGGAAGGCTATCAGCAGATTGCCGCCGTGTTTATGGAAACAGCCGAACAGGAGCTGTCGCACGCCAAGCAGTTTTTCTCGCTTCTCGAAGGCGGCACTGTTGAAATCACAGCCGGATACCCTGCCGGAATGGTAGGCACCACTCTCGAAAACCTTGCCGCCGCAGCTGCCGGCGAGCGTGAGGAGTGGTCTGACCTGTACGAAAACTTCGCCAAGGATGCCGACGAAGAAGGCTTCCCCAAAATCGCTCAGCTTTACCGCCTTATCGCCAAGGTGGAGGTGATGCACGAGCAGCGTTACATCGCGCTGATGGAACGCGTGCAAAACGGCGAGGAATTCTCCCAGGAAGAACCCGTGGAATGGATGTGCCGCCGCTGTGGCTATACCGTGAAATCGAAATCGGCTCCCAAACGCTGCCCCGTATGCGGCATGGACCAAGGCTGGTTCGAACGCAAGGCCAACAATTATTAGTCGATGCACAATGCACAATGCTCGATGCACAATGCACAATTAGCTTTCAGCGCGTAGCCTAATTGTGCATCGTGCATTGTGAATCGTGAATTTTAAAAATGGATATTATGGAACTGTTTATCACGATAGTGGGTTACACGGCGAGCCTTTGCATGATTCTGGGGTATTTGCCTCAGGCTATTGTCACCATCCGCACCCGCGACACCGACGGCATAGCCATGCCCACATTCCTCGCCCTTGGCCTGGGAAGCATATTTTTCGTGGTGCAGGGCATATGTCTCGACAATATCCCGTTGGTAATCACCAATGTCATCACCACGATTTGCTCGGTGATAATATTCGCGATAAAGGTGCGCAACGACAGGTTGCATCGCAGGCAGGAGCAGTGCGCGTCTGCAAAGGACGATAGGCGATAAATTTTAAACTAAGTTAAACTTTGTTAAATTAGCGTATAAATTACGTGAAAAATTGTAAAAATAGGCGTTTGCGTCCTGCTTCGGTTGCATAATGCTGAAAAAAACACTAATTTTGCAATAACTTCAGAGATGGAGGAGGCCTGCCGGGCTTCCTCCTCTTTATTATAACGACGATTGAACGATATGATCGACAAGACTAAACTCCGCGCAGCGGTAGAAGACGCCATAAAAGGCAAAGGTGTTTTCGTGACAGACATCACGGTGAGCCCCGACAACGACATAGTAGTGGAAATAGACTCGGCCGATGGCGTCGACCTCGACACCTGTGCCGATATCACCCGCAAGATTGAGGCCGAGCTGCCGTCGCGCGACGAGGAGGACTATTCCCTTGAAGTAGGCTCAGCCGGCATCACGGCCCCGTTCAAGGTGGTGGAGCAATACACCAAAAACCTTGGCAAGGAAGTGGAAGTGCTCACAAAAGACGGCCGAAAAGTCACCGGCGTGCTTACCGGAGTCGACGGCGACACATCGTCGTTCACCATATCCGTGCCCACAAAAGTGAAGGAGCCCGGGGCAAAGCGTCCGACAGTGCAGGACGTACCCGAGCATTTCAAGATGGACGCCTGCAAGCAGGTGAAACACGTTTTCAAGTTTAAATAATGTGGGAACACAAGCCTCCGGCTTGTGAAATTTAGTTTTAGAAAATAACAAACAAACCAAGATAAATGGCACGCAAAGAACAGACACCAAACATGGTAGAGCAGTTTGCAGAGTTCAAGGAACTCAAAAACATCGACAAGGCCACGATGATCAACGTCCTTGAAGAATCATTCCGCAAAGTGCTTGCCAACATGCTCGGCACCGACGAGAACCTCGACGTAATCCTCAACCCCGACGAAGGCGCAGTGCAGATTTTCCAGAAACTGCAAGTGGTTCCCGACGGAGAGGTAGAGAATCCGCGCCTTGAAATAGCCCTTTCCGAGGCCCGGGCCGACGACCCCGACGCGGAAGTCGGCGAGGAATACATCCGCGAGATTGTATTCGCAGATTTCGGCCGTCGTGCCATACTCAACCTGCGCCAGACTCTCCAGTCGAAAATTCTCGACCTGCAAAAAGAAGCCATCTTCGCAAAATTCAAAGAACTTGAAGGCGACCTCGTGTCGGGCGAAGTTTACCAGACATGGTCGAAAGAGACACTCCTGCTCGACGACGACAAGAACGAGCTCATCCTTCCCAAATCGCAAGCCATCCCCGGCGACTTCTTCCGCAAAGGCGAAACCGTGCGCGCCGTTGTGGAGCGTGTCGACAACGAAGGCAACCCCAAAATTACCGTATCGCGTATATCCGTCAATTTCCTGCGCCGCCTTTTCGAAATCGAGGTGCCCGAAATCCACGACGGCCTTATCGCTATCCGCGCCGTGGCCCGCATCCCGGGCGAGCGCGCCAAGGTGGCTGTCGAGAGCTTCGACGACCGCATCGACCCCGTAGGCGCATGCGTGGGCGTGAAAGGCTCGCGTATCCACGGCATTGTCCGCGAGCTCCACAACGAAAACATCGACGTGATTAACTACACTTCCAACCCCTCGCTCTTTATCCAGCGTGCCCTTGCTCCGGCAAAAGTGTCGTCGATACGCATCGACGAGGAAAAGAAAGAAGCCGAGGTATTCCTCCGTCCCGAAGAAGTGTCGATGGCAATCGGCCGCAACGGCTCCAACATCAAGCTCGCCTCGATGCTCACCGGATTTGAAATCGACGTTTACCGCGACGCCGAGCAAGTTTACGAAGAAGATATTTATCTCGACGAATTCAAGAACGAAATCGACGCCTGGGTTATCGACGCCATCAAGGAAATAGGCTGCGTCACCGCCCAGACCGTGCTCCACACCCCCCGCGAGGTGCTCATCGACAAGGCCGACCTTGAAGAAGACACCGTGGACCATCTGCTCGAGGTGCTCCGCGCCGAGTTCGAAGACTAAGGCCGATAAGGCTCACGTATTCAAACACCCTCTCCCCGCTCTCCTCTACGCTGATTATTTTGGCGCGTCGAGACAGACACAATCATAACAAACACTTAGAAATAGAGGCAACAACAATATATGGCGAAAACAAAAATAAGCAAAGTGGCGCGCGACCTCAACCTTCCGCTCAGCAAAATAGTTGAGTTTCTGCGCACGAAAGGCATCGAAGTTGAACTGAATCCAAATTCACGCATCGAAGACGAGGCTGTGAATCTGCTCAACGACGCCTTCCCCACTGACAACAATTCCCGGCCCACCCAGACGCCCGTGCGTCCTGTCGCCGACACCCAGAAAACCGAACAGCGCCAGCGTGCAGCCGAGCCCGAGGTGACGCATATCCCCACCGAGCCGGCCAACAAGCCCAAGATACTCGGAAAAATCGACCTTGACGCCCACAACCGTCCGGTTGTGCCCAAGCCTGCGCCCCAGCCCGCTCCTGCCCCCGAAGAAAAAGCTCCGGCTCCCAAGCCCGAGCCCGAAAAACCCAAGGCTGCTCCGGAACCCGAAGCCAAGCCCAAAGAGGAGCCCAAGCCAGCTCCCGAAGTGAAGCCCGAGCCCAAGCCCGAACCTAAACCCGAGCCCAAGCCCGAAGTGAAGGCCGAGGAAAAAGCCGAACCCGCAGCCAAGGCTCCCGAAGCCGCCGCTCCCGCGCAGGAGCAGGCTAAGGAAGACGAAATCTTCGTGCCCAACCCCACTCCGAAGACAAACGTGAGTCTCAACATTGTGGGCAAAATCGACCTCGACGCCCTCAACCAGTCGACACGTCCCAAAAAGAAAACCAAAGAAGAAAAACGTGCCGAACGCCGCCAAGGCGCTCCCGGCGCGCAGCAAGGCCAGGCCAAGGACGCCCAGGGAGGCGACCGCAAGAAACGCCGCCGCATCTCCGGAAAAGAAAAGGTCGACATTGAAAAAGCCGGCCAGCAAGCATCGCAGCAGCCCCGCGGCGGCAACCAGGGCGGAGGCAAAGGCTCCGACCGCCACGAGCCCAAAGGCGGCAGCAAGCGCGAACGCCGCGCCGCCGCGCCCCAGCATGCCGAAGTGTCCGACGAGGACGTATCCAAGCAGGTGAAAGAGACGCTCGCACGTCTCACTGCAAAAGAAAAAGGCCTCAAACGCGGCGCCAAATGGCGTAAGGAAAAACGTGAAGCCGTGGCCTCGCGCGAACGCGAAGCCGCACAAGAGCAAATGGCGGAATCGCGCGTGCTCAAGCTCACCGAATTCGTTACGGCCAACGACCTTGCCATAATGATGGATGTGCCCATCAACCAGGTAATCGCCACCTGCATGAATATCGGCGTGATGGTGTCTATCAACCAGCGACTCGACGCCGAGACCATCAATATCGTGGCCGAAGAATTCGGATTCCAGACCGAATACGTGTCGGCAGAAGTGGCCGACGCCATCCACCAGGAAGAAGACAGCGAGGACCAGCTCCAGTCGCGTCCGCCGATTGTGACCGTAATGGGCCACGTCGACCACGGCAAGACATCGCTGCTCGACTATATCCGCTCGGCCAACGTAATCGCCGGCGAGGCAGGCGGTATCACCCAGCACATCGGCGCCTACAACGTGCGCCTCGACGACGGACGCGAAATCACCTTCCTCGACACCCCCGGCCACGAAGCCTTCACGGCCATGCGTGCCCGCGGTGCGAAAGTGACCGACCTCTGTATCATAATCGTGGCCGCCGACGACGCCGTGATGCCCCAGACTGTCGAGGCCATCAACCATGCCTCGGCCGCAGGCGTGCCCATCGTATTCGCTATAAACAAAATCGACAAGCCCCACGCCAACCCTGAAAAAATCAAGGAAGAACTCGCCGCGATGAACTATCTCGTCGAGGACTGGGGCGGAAAATACCAGTCGCAAGACATCTCTGCCAAGAAAGGTATCGGCGTGAAAGAACTTATGGAGAAGGTGCTCCTCGAAGCCGAGATGCTCGAGCTCCGCGCCAACCCCGACCGCAACGCCACCGGCTCGATTATCGAGTCGTCGCTCGACAAAGGCCGCGGCTACGTGGCCACCGTGCTTGTGCAGAACGGCACGCTGCGCGTGGGCGACATAATCCTTGCCGGCAACCATTTCGGCAAAGTCAAGGCTATGTTCAACGAGCGCAACCAGCGCATCAAGGAAGCAGGACCCGCCACCCCGGCGCTTATCCTCGGCCTCAACGGCGCTCCCACGGCCGGCGACACATTCAATGTGCTCGACACCGAACAGGAAGCACGTGAAATAGCCTCCAAGCGCGAGCAGCTCCAGCGCGAGCAGGGTCTGCGCACCACTAAGATTCTTACACTCGAAGACATCGGACGCCGCCGTGCAATCGGCAACTTCCAGGAGCTGAACATCATCGTCAAGGGCGACGTCGACGGTTCCATCGAGGCTCTCTCCGACTCGCTGCTGAAACTCTCCACCGAAGAAATCCAGGTGAACGTGCTCCACAAGGCTGTCGGCGAAATATCCGAGAGCGACGTTACGCTCGCCGCCGCTTCCGATGCCGTAATCATCGGCTTCCAGGTGCGCCCGTCGCTTGCGGCGCGCCGTGCCGCCGAACGCGACGGCGTGCAGATTCGCCTCTACTCCGTGATCTACCAGGCCATCGAAGAAGTGAAAGACGCTATGTCGGGCATGCTCGCGCCCGAAATCAAGGAAGAAATCCTCGGTACGGCCGAAGTGCGCGAGACCTACCACATCGCCAAGGTGGGCACCATCGCCGGCACCATGGTGCTTGAAGGCCGCATCCGCAAGGGCACAAAGGTGCGTCTTATCCGCGACGGTATCGTACGCTACACCGGCGAGCTCGGCTCGCTCAAACGCTTCAAGGACGACGCCAAGGAAGTTATCGCCGGATTGGACTGCGGTCTGTCCATCGCCGGATTCAACGACATCAAGGTGGGCGACATCGTAGAATGTTTCGAAGAAAAAGAAGTGTCGCGTACCATCGACTGATGACAATACATCTCAACATAGGATCCAATCTCGGCGACCGCCCGGCTAATCAAAGCCGGGCGGTTGCCCTATTGCGCGAAGCCTTTCCCGAGGACCATTTCCGCGTGTCTGAGCCCGTAGAGTCGGAGCCGTGGGGATTTGTCTCGGAAAACACTTTTATCAACGTGGGCGTGGCCATAGACGTCGACGGAGATATCGCCCCGGAAAAAGTGCTCGGCATCACGCAGGGCGTGGAAAAAGCCATCTCCCCGGCCTCCCACCGCAAGCCCGACGGCACCTACGCCGACCGCCTTGTCGATGTCGACATCATTGCCATCGACCCTGCGCCGGGGCGCACTCTTGAATATCAATCGCCAACGCTTGTCCTTCCTCATCCGCGGGCCCGCCTGCGCGCCTTCGTGCTCGACCCCCTTCGCTCCCTGTGCCCCGGGCACCCGTTGCTGAAATAGATATAAAAAATAAAACCCCGCAGCTGAACCGCACCCCAAAAGTTAGACACAAAACTTTTGGGGTGCATTATGTATAGACACCATAACTTTGAAGAACGA
>VSPD01000033.1 GCA_009775125.1 Muribaculaceae bacterium
GAGATAAGTATATGTAAGACAATAACGTTTGAAAATGGATTTCATTGCATTAATTCTTTAATAAAACATACTTAATTGGTTTATATTATGTGTATTTTAGTCAGTATCCTTATTCCGGATTGGATTTGGGTATTTTTGCCGACAAATATACATATTTTTATTCGATAAATTTATATATTTTAATATTTTCATACTTTTTTATTTAAATATTCACACTTTTATCCACCTTTTTCACCATTGTTTTAATATTTTAAATATAGTTGGTTTCCGTCCATTTTGGTTTGTTTACTGTGTTTCTTGCAGTTTTCAAACCTTTTTTGAACTATTTTAAACCCCTGTTGACGCTTTCAAACATAATTTTGCCTCCGTAAATTATTCATGACTCCCGACCATCACATTTTCTTATATCATGGAATCTTTTCTCGGAATTGACTTAGGCGGCACAAAATTGCTTATCGGCGAAGTGGACCGCGAAGGAAACATCCTCAACTTCAAAAAATACTACCACGGCTTCTTCAACCAACGCGACGCCGTAGGTATCATAAATAATTGTCTCGACGATTATATCGAAACTGTCGGATGGTATTCCGGACACCGCCCCGTGGCAATGGGCGTAGGCGTAGTCGGACGCGTCGACTCCGAAAACGGCATATGGCTCCAGATCGACCCCACCCGCACTATCGAAATCGACCTCGCAAACATCCTGTCGGGCAAATTCGACATGCCTTGCACCGTCGACAACGACGTAAAGAGCGCCACTCACGCCGAAACGACATGGGGCTTCGGCCAATTCACCGACAACTTCATATATATTAATGTCGGCACCGGCATAGCCGTAGGCTCGGTCGTAAACGGCACCATGATTCGCGGCTCTCATTTCAACGCCGGCGAGGCCGGACACCTCAAAGTGGGTGTCAACGTAGGCGTGCAATGCGGATGCGGACGCACCGACTGCGTCGAGGCCATCGCTTCCGGACTCGGATTCGACAAATGCGCCCGCCTCCTCGCCCCGCAATTCTCCACCAACCTCCACATCCCCGACAAAGACGCACGTGTTTCCGTGGCCGAAGTCTACAACCTCGCCCTCCGCGGCGACAAACTCTGCACCGTCCTGGTCGACAACGCCGCAGAAGCCATCGCAAACCTTATCATGAACATGGTGCGCGTCTTCGACCCCGACACCGTGGTGCTCGGCGGCGGCGTAGTGTCCGACGGCTTCCTCCTCGGACACATCAAAAAATATCTCCACCCCACCACAATGCGTTTCGTAACCAACGGAGTGGTCCTCACCAAACTCAACCCCGATTTCATCGGCCTGCTCGGAGCCGCATCCGTGGCTATGGCCAAACACGACGAATCCAAACTTCAAAACGAGGAAAAAGAAAATGATTACGTTAACGCATAATATCGAGTCATTCGACTCCTTGGCCGCCGACCGCATCGTAAGGCAAATCATCAACAAGCCCGACTCCGTAATCGGACTCTCCACCGGCCGCACCACCGGAGCGATGCACCGCATCCTCGCCTCTCGCATCGTCGACGAAGACATCGACGTGTCTCGCGTCACTTTCTTCGGCCTCGACGAGGTAACAGGCGTCGACCCCACATTCCCCGGAGCTTGCGTGGCCATGCTCAAAAATGAACTCATTGATAAAATAGGTTATAAAGATTGTGATTTTTTGATGCTCCCTACCTCTTCGCTCGATTTCGCCGGTTCTTGCCGTGAATTCGCCGACGAGTTGAAGAGCAGGGGCGGCATCGACTTTCTCGTCCTCGGACTCGGCGAGAACGGTCATCTCGGTTTCAACCAGCCAGGCTCGCCATTCGGCTGCACTGCGCGTGTCACCGACATGGACCCCGCGCTTTACTCTCGCCTATGCGCCGAATCCGGACGCACCGGCCTCCGTGGAGCCACACTCGGCATCAAGGACATAATGCACGCCCGCCACATCCTCCTTGTGGCCAAAGGAGCCAACAAGACTCAAATAGCCGCACAAATGCTCCTCGGACCCGTCACCGAAGACCTGCCCGCATCGGTGCTCCAGCTCCACCCCTCGGTCGAATTTCTCTTCGACGCCGACGCGGCGGCTCTTATTCCGGATAATTCTATCTGCTAAGTAGATGTTAAAAATTAACAGACAATATATTCGAGATGATTTTTGAGGCGATTTCTTCCGAGGAGGAAGGAGCGTAGCGAGCTACGTGACTGACGATGAGGGAGAAAGCGGCCAAAAAGCATCCGAAGATATGGCTGTTGAAATGAAACAACATATGCTTGTAAATATAAATTAATTTTTAACATCTACTTAATCTCTGAAAAAAGCACAATGAACCAAAATCCGACCCAAGCCCCGGCGCGCAACTACACCGGGCCATTCATCACCATGGTGTTCCTGTTCTTCATCGTAGGATTCCTCACCACGGCAAACACCCAGTTCCAGATTCCGCTCCAACAGACTTTCCTCGCCGGCGTCGACAATCTCAAAAACACGTTCTCGACCATGATTATCTTCTCATGGTTCCTCGCCTACCCCATTTGCGGCGGCACAGGCTCACGATGGATTTCTCGCTACGGCTACAAGGGCGCCCTCCTGCTCTCGCTCCTTGTCATGGTGGTTGGCCTCGCCCTGTTCTTCACCTCCTCCCTTTTCACCGAGAAATTCCCCGACGCCACCCTCTCGTTAGGCACGGCAAGCATCCCCTGGGGCTTCTTCATTTTCCTGGCAGGCTCGTTTGTGCTCGGCGCATCGGTCACCATCCTCCAGGTCGTTGTCAACCCCTACCTCACGGCTTGCACAGTCCGGGGCACCCAGCCTATCCAGCGGCTCGCCATCGGAGGCTCGGCCAACTCTGTCGGCACCACCATCGCCCCCTACTTCGTCACCGGCGTGGTATTTGCAGGCCTCCCCATGTCTGAAATAAGCATCGACCAGCTCATGGTGCCGTTCCTCGGACTCATCGCCGTGGTGGCCGTGGTCTACGCATCGCTCTACTTCACTTCCCTCCCCGACATCGAAGGCACGCGCATCGACCGGTCCGAAGCCAATGCCGCAACCGACACCAACGTTTGGCGCCACCGCCATTTCCTCCTCGGCGTCGTTGCAATATTCTGCTATGTCGGAGCCGAAGTCTGCATCGGAGGCTCGGTCAATGTCTACGCCGAAAAACTCGGCTATTCCGAAACGCAATTCGTCCTTATGGTCACCATCTACTGGGGCCTCATGCTCATCGGACGCCTTTGCGGCTCCACGCTGTCGAAGATTTCTCCGCGCACACAGCTCATCGTCACCACCGCCTGCGCGGCCGTTCTCGTCGCCCTCGCCGTCATATTCCAAAACCCCTGGCTGCTCGTAGCCGTAGGCCTTTTCCACTCTATCATGTGGGGAGCCATCTTCACCCTCTCGGTCTCCGGACTTGGCAAACTCACCTCCATTGCATCCGGCAAATTCATGATCGGCGTGTTCGGCGGCGCCCTCTTCCCCCTGCTCCAAGGCTTCCTCGCCGACTCTTTCGGCTCCTGGCGATTCACATGGCTCCTTGTCCTCGCTTGCGAGGCTGTGATGCTCTACTACGCCATCGCCGGCTCAAAAGTAAAATCTATCCCTGAAAGCAAATGAATATCCTGAAAAAAATAATCCTGGCTTCCGCCGCCCTCCTCGCCTGCGCTTTTTCTGCAAACGCTGCCGAAGCGAAAGCCCCCGAAAAAGTGGTTGTGGCCTACGTCACTTCATGGACCGACGAAATCCCCGACCCCTCCCACATGACTCATATCAACTACGCGTTCGGCCACGTCAACGACTCTTTCAACGGTGTGCGCGTCGACAACCCCGACCGTCTGCGCTCTATCGTCGCGCTCAAAAAACAAAATCCCGCGCTCAAAGTCCTCGTTTCTGTCGGCGGATGGGGCTCGGGCCGATTCTCGGAAATGGCGGCTGATCCCAAAAACCGCAAGGCTTTCGCCAATTCATGCAAAAAGCTCGTAAAGGATTTCAACCTCGACGGCATCGACATCGACTGGGAATACCCCACTTCTTCCGCTGCCGGCATCTCATCCTCTCCGGCCGACACCGACAATTTCTCCGCTCTCATGCACGACCTGCGCAAGGCCCTCGGCAAAAATAAGATTCTGTCTCTCGCCACTATCGCTTCCGGCGAATACATCGACTTCCCCGCCTTTATCGATGTTGTCGACCTCGTCAACACCATGACCTACGACATGGGCAACCCGCCCTACCTCCACAACGGCCTTTTCCCCTCGGAAAACACCCGCTGGATGTCGTCCGACCAAGGCGTAAAAGCCCACCTCGCAAAAGGCGTTCCCGCCGAAAAACTCGTCATGGGCGTGCCCTTCTACGGCCGTGGCCACCGTCAGGCCATGCGCGACCATCGCGGAATCCACCGTTGGGACTCCAAGGCCATGACTCCCTACGTAGCCCTCGCCGACTCTCTTGCTTTCGGATACGAGAATGTCCGCTCTATGAGCCACAAATGCCGCTATATCAACGAAAACAATCTCCGTGGCGCCATGTACTGGGACTATGCCTCCGACGGCATCACTCACAAACTCGCCAACACTGTCAAGAATATGATTCTCGACGGCCGCGACTTCAACTCCGGCACACGTCGCGTCGTTATCCTCTCCGAAAACGCCGGCCAGCACAAGCCTTTCGTCGACGCGGCTATTAAATGGCTCATCGATGAATCCGCCCTCTGGAACATGCAGATTCAAATATTCACAAACGCCAACTACCTCGCCGACAAAAACCTTATCGACAGCACCGACCTCATAATCCAACTCGACTTCCCGCCCTACACCTGGAACGAACAGGCAAAAGCCAACTTCATCGAATACATCAACGAAGGCCACGGCGCCTGGATCGGCTTCCATCACGCAACCCTCCTCGGCGACTTCGACGGATGGCCAATGTGGAACTGGTTCTCCGACTTCATGGGAGGAATCACTTTCAAAAACTACATCGCCCCCCTCGCCGACGGCACTGTCAATGTCGAAGCCCCCGCTCACCCCGTCATGGACGGCGTAGCACCCTCCTTCGTCCTCGCCGACGACGAATGGTACACCTACGACCGCTCTCCCCGCCCCAATGTCGACGTTATCGCCTCTGTCGACGAAAGCACCTACTCTCCGGCTTCCGACGTCAAGATGGGCGACCACCCCGTCGTTTGGTCAAACCCCGACGTAAAAGCCAAAAATGTCTACTTCCAGATGGGACACTCGCCCCGCCTGTTCGACTCCCCCGACTTCTGCCGCATGTTCCGCAACGCCCTCGAATGGGCCCTCTATTAATCACATTAAACTTCATAACTAATCCTTAATACTTAATTAATCCCCATGTTAAAACGATTGCTTCTTGCTCTGTGCGCTATCCTGTGCGCATTGCCGGGCCTCGCCCGGGAAATCACTGTCGGCGGCATTGTCTCCGACTCTGAGTCCGAACCTCTTATCGGCGTCTCTGTCGCTGTAAAAGGCACCACAAAAGCTGTTGTAACCGACATCAACGGCCACTATGCCATCGCTTGCGAGGCCGGAAACACACTCGTATTCTCCTATGTTGGATGCCAGCCTCAGGAAATCAAGGTATCCAACGACACCAACGCTCTCAATGTCACTCTTTCCGAAAACGCCGCCGCCCTCAACGAAGTGGTAGTAGTAGGTTACGGCGTCCAGAAAAAATCCGTAATGTCTTCTGCCGTGAGCCGCGTCTCTGCCGACGACCTCGACCGTGGCAACCCCACCAACATCCAGAACGCCCTCAAAGGCAAAGTCTCCGGCGTGCAGATCATCTCCAACTCGGGCCAGCCCGGCTCCGACTCCAAAATCCGCATCCGCGGTATCGGCACAACCAACGACTCCGACCCCCTCTACATCGTCGACGGCATGCCCTCCGAAGAAGGCATCAACCACCTCAACCCCTCCGACATCGAATCCATCGAAATCCTCAAGGATGCCGCCTCTGCCGCTATCTACGGTTCACGCGGCGCCAACGGCGTTGTCCTCGTCACCACTAAAAAAGGCCAGAAAGGCCGCGCGACGGTCAACTACGAGTTCACCTACGGTATCCAGAATCCCTCCAAAAAGGTCGAATTCCTCAACGCCGCCGAATACAAGACCATCATGACCGAAATGGCCGCCGTCAACAACATCGACCCCTACCCCATCGTCGGCAACTACGACACCGACTGGCAGGAAGTGCTCCAAAACAAAAACGCGCCTATCATGAACCACAAGGTTTCCGTTTCCGGCGGCAACGACAACCAGACCTACTACCTCTCGTTCGGATACGTCAATCAGGAAGGTATCTACGCAAAAGGTCACTCCAACTACGAACGCTATAACGCTCGCGTCAACTACAACAACGTATTCTACGAAAACCAAAACCGCTCCTGGCTCTCGAAAATCACTTTCGGCACCAACATCACCTACTCCAAGTCGAAAAAAACCGGTACATCCATCGGCAACTCCGAAGGCGGCGGCCTCATCGCTTCGATGAACATGCTTCCCCCCACCGAGCCTGTATACCAGACCGACCCCGACGTACTCGCTTCCTACGACACTTTCTTCCCCAACCGCGTCATCGCCCCCAACGGCCTCGACTACAACATCATCGACATGCGCGAGATCTGCAACCCTCTCGCCGCAATGCAGGTAAGCCACAACCAGGAGACAACCCCCCAGAACTTCGGCGCTAACCTCTCGCTCGACTTCGACGTATGGCATAACATCAAGTTCCGCACCACCTACAACAACGACTGGGTATTCAACGAAATCAAAGGCGTAACTCCCGTCTACCAGCTCAACACCACCCAAAAGAACGAGACGTCTTCCGTCTACGACGCCAAGCGCACTTCCCACCACTGGCAGTGGGAAAACATCCTCTCATGGAACGAGACTTTCGGCCTTCACAACGTTGGCGCCCTCGTCGGTACCTCCATGTCGTCCTACCACTACTCCAACCTCGAGGCCAACGACTACGACCTCCTCGTCGTATCCATGGACAAAGCCTACGTCGACACAGCCACCGCCGCCGAAGAGCTCTCCAAAGTATGGGGCGGAGCACGCGACCACCGCATGGGGTCTTTCTTCGCTCGCGCCAACTATAACTACGACGAACGCTACCTCGCCGAATTCGTAGTCCGCCGCGACGGCTCGTCCAACTTCTCACGCAAACACCAGTACGCCACCTTCCCCTCCGTATCCGCAGGCTGGGTATTCACACGCGAAAAATTCTGGAACGTCCCCGACTGGTTCACATTCGGTAAACTCCGCGCATCTTGGGGCCGCAACGGCAACGAACGCATCGGCTCTTTCGCCTACACCACCATGATGCAGCAAGGCCACAACGCCGTTATCGCCGGTCAAGTCGTCACCGGCATGCTCCCCAAAGGCTACGCCAACGCCGACCTCCAATGGGAAACTTCCGAGCAATGGGACCTCGGCCTCGACCTCCGCTTCTTCAACTCCGCCCTCACTTTCTCCGTCGACTGGTTCTCCAAGAAAACCAAAGACATGCTCCTGTGGAAACCCATCCCCCTCTACACTTCTTACTCGGGCATGACCGTCAACGGCGGCACTGTCGACAACCACGGCGTCGAATTCGAACTCTCCTACAAGGTTAAAGCCGGCGAAGTCAACCTCGGTTTCAGCGGCAACGCATCCTGGATTAAAAACAAAGTCACCGACAACGGCCCCGACATGACCGGCCTCGACCAGCTCGGCGGCGGCATGGGCGGCACCATCACCTGGATTCAAAACGGACGCCCCTACGGTTTCTTCTACGGATACAAAACCGACGGCATCTTCCAGAACCAGGCCGAAATCGACAACTACAAATCTGCCGACGGAACACTAATCCAGCCCAACGCCAAGCCCGGCGACCTCCGCTTCGTCGACATCGACGGCGAAGGCGGCCTCACCGCCAACGACCGCACTCTCATCGGCAACCCCAACCCCGACTGGGTCTACGGCTTCACCATCAACGCCGACTGGCGCGACTTCGACTTCTCAGCATTCTTCCAAGGCTCGATCGGCAACGACATCTACAAACTCTACCGCCGCTCCAACGCCACCTACGGCAACTGGGAAAAGAAATGGCTCAACCGCTGGCACGGCGAAGGCACATCCAACACCGTTCCCCAACTCGGCAACATCGAGAATAACTACCAGATCTCCGACTTCTTCGTCGAAGACGGCTCCTACCTCCGCCTCAAAGTCCTCCAGATCGGATACTCGATGCCCCGCACCCTCCTCTCCAAAGTCGGCATAAAAGGCCTCCGCTTCTTCCTCCAGGGCGAAAACCTCTTCACCATCACATCCTACACCGGCTACGACCCCGAAGTAGGCACACGCAACGGCCTCGACGGCGGCACCTACCCCCAGGCCCGCACCTACACCATCGGCGCCCACCTTACATTCTAATCAATTAAAGACCCTAATGTCCTTAATGACCTTAAAGTCCTTAAAACAAACTAAAATGAAAACTAAAAAACTATATACAGCAGCGGCAGCCGCAATCCTCTCCCTCGGAGCCGCATCCTGCTCCGACTTCCTCGAAGTCGACCCCAGCACCCAAGTCTCCGAAGTAGAATTCTACAAAACCGAGGAAGACATGCTCAAAGGCCTCTACGCCGTAATCAACGAAGTGCAGACACGCCTCCCCGAAGTCATGTCCTACTCATCACTCCTCTCCGACGAATCCGAAACAGGCGGCGGCCTCGGCGAAGGCATGTGGAAAGAATGGGTCGACCAATTCCAGTACACCCCCACCAACGCATTCGGAAAATGGGGCTACGGCTCATGGTGGAACGAATGGGACTTCGGCCTCTTCAACGGCGTAGTCGCAGCCAACCTCCTCATCGACAAACTCGACGCATCATCGCTCCCCGCCGAAATATCCGACCCCATGCGCGCCGAAGCCCGCTTCTACCGCGCCCTGTTCTACTACTACCTCTGGATGGGCTACGAAGAAATCCCCCTGCAAGAACACTACCTCACAGCCGACCAGATGTACTCCGTGCACCAGGGCACACGCCAGGAAGTCTACGAATTCATGCTCTCCGACCTCGCCCCTGAAATCATCAAAAACCTCCCCGCGCGCCAATCCACAGTCCAGGGCCGCGTATGTCAGGAAGCAGCCAAGCTCCTCCGCGCCAAAATCATCCTCTTCCACCGCGACGCCGCCGCCTACCAGTCAGCCCTCGACGACCTCAAAAGCATGATCGGCGGATACATGACCCTCAACACCGACTTCCGCCTCCTCTGGCTCAAAGAAGGAGAATGGTGCCCCGAATCAATCTTCGAAGTATGCTATGCCGGCAACAACTCCGGCGAATCATTCGCCCTCTGCCACTCACTCTCCGGCCGCGGCATATCCGACCCCCGCTCCGCCGACCAGGGCGGCCTCTACGACGGATACGGACAAAACACCGTCCCCTCCACAGTAGTCCGCCGATGGGACGCCGCCGACACACGCCTCGAAGGCTCAATCATCACCTATGAAGACGAAGCACGCAAAGTCGACGCACTCGTCGCCGCCGGCGAACTCCCCGCAGGCTCCAAATTCATCTGGTCCACCGAGCAAGAAAAATACGAAGGATTCGGCCACTACAAATACCACGCCCGCAAAGAATCCACATCAGCATCCAACCCCGGCTCCAACCACTACAACTCCTGGCGCCTCTTCCGCTACGCCGACGTGCTCCTCCTCGCCGCCGAACTCGACTGCCGCATCAAAAACGCCGGCACAGCCGACGCGCAGACATGGCTCGACATGATCCGCGACCGCGCATTCCAAGACAAAAACCACCGCGTCGAAATCAAAGGCAAATCACTCACCGCAGCACTCGACATCCTCTTCGAAGAACGCGGCCTCGAATTCTTCGACGAAATGCAACGCTGGTTTGACATCATGCGCTTCGACAAAGGCGTAGAACTCCTCGGCGACAAAGGCTTCACCGAAAAGCACCGCTACTTCCCCATCGACCAGACCGAAATCGACCGCTCCAACGGCGGCCTCCGCCAATCCCCCTCCTGGCGTTAAGAGGCAGGAACACATGCCTCTGGCTTGTGAAAAGCTCGACTTAAATCGACTTAAATCGACTTAAATCGATATATCTCGATATAAATCGAAATAAATCAAAAAAATCGCCCCCAAATAAATCCTAAATAATCCTAAATCCAATCGGATTAAATCGGCCATCCCCGATTTAATCCGATTTCTCATTCCCCCCGCTCAAAAAATTTTCACAATCCAAAAAAAATACCTACCTTTGCGCCCAAACATACGTTTTGGAAATGGAAATAATAAAATCCGTAAAAAAACTGCGCGAAATCACAGCCCAAGCCCGCGACAAAGGCCTGTCAATCGGGCTTGTACCCACAATGGGAGCACTCCACGACGGACACATATCACTCGTCGACCGCGCCCGTAGCGAAAACGACATCGTCGTCGTAAGCGTATTCGTCAACCCCACACAATTCAACAACCCCGACGACCTGCGCACCTACCCGCGTACCGAAGAAGCCGACTGCCGGCGCCTCGCCGACGCACGCGTCGACTACGCCTTCATCCCCACCGTCGAAGAAATATACCCCGAGCCCGACACACGCGTCTTCGACCTCGGCCCCGTAGCCCAAGTCATGGAAGGAGCAATGCGTCCCGGCCACTTCAACGGCGTGGCCCAGATCGTAAGCCGCCTGTTCGACATAGTCCGCCCCCACCGGGCCTACTTCGGCGAAAAAGACTTCCAGCAAATCGCCGTAATCCGCCGCATGGTAGCCACCGAAGGCTTCGACATCCAAATCATCGACTGCCCCATCAAGCGCGAGCCCGACGGCCTCGCCCTCTCCTCGCGCAACGTCCGTCTCACCCCCGCCCATCGCGCCGAAGCCCCCAAAATCCACGCCATCCTCGCAGCATCCGTCGCCGACCGCGCCACCAAAACCGTAGCACAAGTCACCGCCGACGTCATAGCCGCCATCGACGCCTCACCCCTGATGGAAACCGAATACTACCAAATCGTCGACCCCGTCACCCTTCAGCCCGTCACATCCTGGGCCGACACCCCCCACCCCGTCGGCTGCGTCACCGTCTGGTGCGGCGACGTCCGCCTCATCGACAACATCAAATATTAGGACCGTGCAGGAACACTAACCGCGAAGCGCTTTGCAAAGCAAAGAACCCTCCGGCTTGTGAAAAAAATCGGCCTAAATCGATTTAAATCGACTTATCTCGATATCCCTCGAAATCCCTCGACTTAATACCCTTCCCCAACTTCTAACCCCTTCCCAACACCCCATCCCGATGACAATCGAAGTCCTAAAATCAAAAATCCACCGCGTCACCGTCACCGAGGCGCGGCTCGACTACATCGGCAGCATCACCATCGACTCCCTCCTCCTCGAGGCAGCCAACATACTCCCCGGCGAGCGCGTCTACATCGTCAACAACAACAACGGCCAAAGGCTCGACACATACACAATCCCCGGCGAGCCCGGCTCAGGCACAATATGCCTCAACGGAGCAGCCGCCCGCCTCGTCCAGCCCGGCGACATCGTCATAATCATGGCCTACGCCTCCATGACACCCGAAGAAGCGCGCACATTCCGCCCCTCCGTCATCTTCCCCGACACCGCCACCAACCTCCTCAAATAAAGCAGGAACGCGAGCCTCCGGCTTGCGACAAATCGACCTCCCTCGATATCCCTCGACATAAATCGACATCTATCGACATAAATCGACATAAATCACCCTCCAAACTCCCCAACTCCCATGTTTGAAAACCTCAGCGAACGCCTCGAGCGAAGCTTTAAAATACTCAAAGGACAAGGCAAAATCACCGAAATCAACGTTGCCGAAACCCTCAAAGACGTACGCCGCGCCCTAATCGAAGCCGACGTCAACTACAAAGTAGCCAAGACATTCGTCGACCAAGTAAAACAAAAAGCACTCGGCCAGAACGTCCTCACAGCCATCAAGCCCTCCGAACTGATGGTAAAAATCGTCCACGACGAACTCGCCGCACTCATGGGCTCCGAAGCCGCCGGCCTCAACCTCAAAGGCCGCCCCGCCATAATCCTCATGTCAGGCCTCCAAGGCTCCGGTAAAACAACATTCACCGGCAAACTCGCAAAAAAACTCAAATCCGAGAAAGCCATGCGGCCCCTGCTCGTCGCCTGCGACGTCTACCGTCCCGCAGCCATCGACCAGCTCAAAGTCCTCGCCCAATCAATCGACGTGCCCGTCTACACCGAAGACGGCAACAAAAACCCCGTCGAAATCGCCCTCCACGCCATAAAATACGCAAAAGAACACCAGCACGACCTCGTCATCATCGACACCGCCGGACGCCTCGCCGTCGACGAAGAAATGATGCAAGAAATCGAAGCAATCAAACGCGCCGTCAACCCCGACGAAACACTCTTCGTCGTCGACTCAATGACCGGCCAGGACGCCGTAAACACCGCCAAAACCTTCAACGAGCGCCTCGACTTCGACGGCGTCGTCCTTACAAAACTCGACGGCGACGCACGAGGCGGCGCAGCCCTCTCAATACGCACAGTCGTCACCAAGCCCATCAAATTCATCGGTACAGGCGAATCCCTCGAAGGCATCGACGTATTCCACCCCGCCCGCATGGCCGACCGAATCCTCGGCATGGGCGACATCGTGTCACTCGTCGAACGCGCACAGCAGCAATTCGACGAAAAAGAAGCCGAGAAACTCGCCGAAAAACTCCGCAAAAACCAATTCACCTTCGACGACTTCCTCCGCCAGATACAGCAAATCAAAAAAATGGGCAACATCAAAGACCTTGCCTCAATGATACCCGGCGTCGGAAAAGCAATCAAAGACATGGACATCGACAACTCAGCCTTCAAATCCATCGAAGCCATCATCTACTCCATGACACCCTACGAGCGCACCCATCCCGAAGTAATCAAAGGCACACGTCGCGCCCGCATAGCAAAAGGCTCCGGCACCAACGTAGAAGAAGTCAACCGCCTCCTCAAGCAATTCGAGCAAACGCGCAAAATGATGCACATGGTCTCCAACGTCAAAAACCCCGCCAAGCTCATGCGCCAAATGAAACAGCAGCAACGTCGCCGGTAGGAACACAAGCCTCCGGCTTGTGCCCCCCTCGACCTAACTCGAAATAATTCGATATAATTCGATATCCCTCGCTTCGATATAACTCGACATAATTCGACTTAACTCGACATAAATCGCAAAAAAATCCCCCCATGACACTCATCGACGGAAAAAAAATCTCCGACCAAATAAAAGCCGAAATCGCCGCCCAAGTCGAGCAAATGCTCGCCGACGGCAAAAAGCGCCCCCACCTC
The DNA here is from genome assembly GCA_009775125.1 of Muribaculaceae bacterium. Lineage (GTDB taxonomy): Bacteria > Bacteroidota > Bacteroidia > Bacteroidales > Muribaculaceae > CAG-873. Next base: position 13,361 of record VSPD01000033.1, read on the forward strand.
GCCGCCATCCTCGTCGGACACGACGGCGGCTCCGAAACCTACGTAGCCCACAAAGTAAAAGCCTGCGAGCAATGCGGATTCAAATCCACGCTCATCCGCTTCGAAGACAACATCACCGAGCAGACACTCCTCGACCAAATCGCCGCCCTCAACGCCGACCCCGACATCGACGGATTCATCGTCCAGCTCCCCCTCCCCCGCCACATCAGCGAGCAAAAAATCATCGAAGCCATCGACCCCGCCAAAGACGTCGACGGATTCCATCCCCAAAACGTAGGGCGCATGGCCATCGGCCTCCCCTGCTTCCTCTCAGCCACACCCGCAGGCATCATCGAACTCCTCGCCCGCTACAACATCGACACCCGGGGCAAACACTGCGTAGTCCTCGGCCGCTCCAACATCGTCGGCAAACCCGTTGCCACTCTCATGATGCAAAAAGCAGCCCCCGGCAACGCCACCGTCACCGTCTGCCACAGCGCCACACCCAACATCGCCGAAATCACCCGCCAGGCCGACATCATCATCGCAGCCCTCGGCCAGCCCGGATTCGTCACCGCCGACATGGTCAAAGACGGAGCCGTAATCATCGACGTAGGCACAACACGCGTCCCCGACCCCACACGCAAAAGCGGCTTCCGCCTCCGCGGCGACGTCGACTTCGACAACGTAGCCCCCCGCTGCTCCTACATCACCCCCGTTCCCGGCGGCGTCGGCCCCATGACCATCGTCTCCCTCATGAAAAACACCCTCCAGGCCGCCCAAGCAAAAAATTAGAAACACAAACCCGGCAGGAACACAAGCCTCCGGCTTGTGAAAAGCCCTCGACTTAAATCGACATAACTCGACATAACTCGAAATAAATCGAAATAACTCGACATAACTCGCCTAAAAAATGTCCCCCGTCGTCCAGCTCATATTCAAGATAGCCTGCTCACTCCAGCAGGCTACCCTCATATTCGCCGGCGACGCCATGATGCACCAAGGCCAGATCGACGCCGCCCGACAGCCCGACGGCACATACGCCTACACCCCCTGCTTCGACGCGATAGCCCCCCAAGTCCGCGCCGCCGACCTCGCCGTCGTCAACCTCGAGACACCCGTCTCACCGCCTCCCTACGCCGGCTACCCCTGCTTCAACGCACCCGCTGCCTACCTCGACGCACTCGCCCACGCAGGATTCGACCTCTTCCTCACAGCCAACAACCACACCCTCGACCGCCGCGACCGAGGCCTCCGCGCCACACTCGACTCCCTCGACGCCCGCGGCCTCGCCCACATAGGCACCTATCGCAACGCCGAACACCGCCGCCAAGCCATCCCCAGCATCCACACCGTCAACGGCTTCCGCATCGGATTCCTCAACTACACCTACGGCACCAACGGCATCACCCTCCGCTCCGACGCCGTCGTCGACTACATCGACCCACAAAAAATCCGCGCCGACATCGCCGCCACACGCGCCGCCGGAGCCGAAATAATCTGCGCCGCCATGCACTGGGGCAACGAATACCAGCTCCTCCCCAACCCCACCCAGCGCAACCTCGCCGACAGCCTCCGGTCATGGGGCGCCGACCTCATCATCGGAGCACACCCCCACGTCATCCAGCCCATGGAAATGCGCGCCGACACCACAGGCCGCAAAACCCTCGTCGTCTACTCCCTGGGCAACCTCATATCAAACATGCGCACACGCGACACACGCGGAGGCGCCCTCGCCACAGTCACCCTGCGGCGCGACACCCTCGGCCGCGCCCGCGTCGACACAGCCGCATACACCCTCACCTTCACCCTCCCCCCCGGAGCAGGCCGGCGAAGCTACACCCTCGTCCACCCCGACAGCTGCCCCGACCCCCGCTGGCAGCCCCACGCCAAAGCCTTCGCCGCCACAGCCCGCGACATCTTCCGCCGCCACAACCGCTCCGTCCCCGAAAAAAATTAAAGACCTTAAAGTCCTTAAAGACCTTAACGACCTTATACAATAAAGTATGACTGAAAAAATCATAATCCTCGACTTCGGCTCACAGACAACCCAGCTCATCGGCCGGCGCGTCCGCGAGCTCAACACCTACTGCGAGATCGTCCCCTACAACAAAATGCCCCTCGACGACCCATCCGTCATCGGCGTAATCCTCTCCGGCTCCCCATTCTCCGTCTACGACGAAAAAGCATTTAAACTCAACCTCGACACCATCCGAGGCCGATACCCAATCCTCGGCATATGCTACGGAGCGCAACTCATCGCCTACAACAACGGCGGCACCGTCGAGCCCGCCAACTCACGCGAATACGGCCGCGCCAACCTCGGCTTCATCAACCACGCCGATCCCCTGTTTAAAGACATAGAATCAGGCGCACAAGTATGGATGAGCCACGGCGACACCATCACCTCAATCCCCGCCAACTTCCACACCATAGCCTCCACCGACAAAGTACCCGTCGCAGCCTACCGCGCCGACGGCGAACAACTCTGGGGCGTGCAATTCCACCCCGAAGTATTCCACTCCACCTGTGGCATGCAACTGTTGCAAAACTTCGTCGTCGACATCTGCCACTCACGCCAAACATGGTCAGCCGCATCCTTCATCGAAACCACCGTCGCCGCCCTCAAAGAGCAGCTCGGCTCCGACAAAGTAGTCCTCGGTCTCTCCGGAGGCGTCGACTCATCCGTGGCCGCCGTCCTCCTCAACAAAGCCATCGGCAAAAACCTCACCTGCATATTCGTCGACCACGGCATGCTCCGCAAAGACGAATTCAAAAACGTCCTCCGCGACTACCAATGCCTCGGACTCAACGTAATCGGCGTCGACGCCTCCAAAAAATTCTTCACCGAACTCGCCGGCGTCACCGACCCCGAGCGCAAACGCAAAATCATCGGCAAAGGATTCATCGACGTCTTCGATGAAGAAGCACACAAAATCAAAGACGTGCGCTGGCTCGCCCAAGGCACCATCTACCCCGACTGCATCGAATCCCTCTCCATCACCGGCACCACAATCAAATCCCACCACAACGTAGGCGGACTCCCCGAAAAAATGAACCTCCGCCTCTGCGAGCCCCTCCGCCTCCTCTTCAAAGACGAAGTCCGCGCCGTGGGCCGCGAGCTCGGCATGCCCGACCACCTCATCAAGCGCCACCCCTTCCCCGGACCCGGCCTCGCCGTGCGCATCCTCGGCGACATCACACCCGAAAAAGTAGCCGTCCTCCAGGAAGCCGACCACATCTTCATCCAAGGCCTCCGCGACTGGGGCCTCTACGACCAAGTATGGCAAGCCGGCGTCATCCTCCTCCCCGTCCAGTCAGTAGGCGTCATGGGCGACGAACGCACCTACGAACGCGCCGTAGCCCTGCGCGCCGTCACCTCCACCGACGCCATGACAGCCGACTGGGCCCACCTCCCCTACGACTTCCTCGCCAAAGTCTCCAACGACATCATCAACCACGTCCGCGGCGTCAACCGCGTCACCTACGACATCTCCTCCAAGCCGCCGAGCACCATCGAGTGGGAATAACCCCCCGGGAACACAAGCCTCCGGCTTGCGCCCTCGACCTAAATCGAAATAAATCGACCTAAATCGACTTAACTCGAAATAACTCGAAATAATTCGACATATCTCGAAACAATTCGAAACCCCTTTCAAAACGGATTAAACCGGCCCCCCCGGTTTAATCCGTCTTCACACCCGCCCGCCAAATAATCCCATGGAACAAACCCCCTCCGACAAACTCCAAAACCCCGCGCCCGCCCTGCGCCGCCGCCTCAACATAGCCCTCGTCGACAAAGATCAAGAACACCTCGACCTCTCCGGCTACTACACCTCCCACCTCACCTCCACCAACGAATATTTCAAAGGGTGCAATAAAATCATCACCCTCAACCTCAACGGCTGGGACACGACAAATGTCACAGACACCGAACGCATGTTCCATAATTGCACATCCCTATGCACACTCAATCTCGACGGATGGAAATTTTCAAACGTAACAACAATGTGGGCCATGTTTTCCAATTGCCCGTCACTTCAAAAAATTGATGCCGCAAACTGGGACGTATCAAACGTGACAAACATGCAACGCCTATTTGCCGACTGCGCCGCACTCCAAACCCTCGACATAAAAAACTGGAATGTGTCAAAAGTAAAAACCATGCTCGGCATGTTCTCCTCATGCGCAAACATCGCCACCCTTGACCTATCAGGCTGGGATGTGTCAAAAAACACATTATTAGGAGAAATGTTTGCCGACTGCTCCTCCCTTGCCACCCTCAACCTCTCCGGCTGGCACATCCCGGCCGGAAGCTGCATCCAGGCACCGGACATGTTCCGTGGCTGCACAGCCCTCAAAGAAGTGATAATGGCCGGCTGCGACGACCACACCATCGACTTCATCGCCGCCCGCCTCGCCGAAGCCTCCCTCCGCGGCGTCGACATCCTCTTCTAACCTCCAATCACCGCTATTTCTTTTTGCGGGATTTTTTGAGGAGGGTGGCGACGGAGGGGGAGAGGGGCGCGAGGGAGGTGGGGCGGCGGAAGGGGATGATTTCGTAGGCGTCGCGGAGGGTTTTGTAGTCGGCGAGGGTGAGGTATTCGATGTCGACGGGGTAGAGCTCGATGTAGGTGTCCATCTCGATGGGTTCTTTGGTCTTGAAGGCTTTCTTGAACCATTTGCCGCGGCCGTTGATGTGGATGTTGTAGGTGCTCTTGACAAAGTTGCGGATGCCGACTGTGCGCGCGCTGTCGCAGACAAATGAGTTGGTCCATGTGCAGGCTTCTATTTCGGCGGTGAGGCCCATCATCTTGAAGAAGAGGGGCGACCAGCGGTGGTTCTCATGGTCGGCGAGGCCGTCGGATGCGAGCGTGAGGATGTTGTTTTTAAGGCGGCGCACGGTCTTGACGCTGTATTTTCCGGGCACGGAATCGGCTTCGGCGCCGGCGAGCAGTGTCTCGGGCACTTCGACGGTCTTGGGTATGAATACTATGTTGTCGAACCACGAGAGCATGGCTATATCGTCGTCGTATGCGGGACGGAACACGGTGTCGCGCCCGGCGCGCATGATGCGGGCGTATCGTCGCGCGTTTCTTTTCGAGGGACGCGCGTCTTCTTTTTTGTATCCTTTGAGTTTGCCATCGACGAGGAATGATTCGGTCATGTACTCGCAATAGAGTTGCAGGGTGTCGGCCCCAGTGATGCCGCTGCTGTACTCGCGGGCATAGCAGACAAGGCGCATCACGGGCCGCTCGCCTGGACTTACCACCACATCTTTCAACTCATAGGCCGCGGGGATGAGCCGCACGGTGTCGGCCGGGGCGGCCACTTCGAGCGGCTCGTAGCCGATACATCTCACCGACAGGGGGAAGTCGGCCTCGCGGGCTGCGGCGATAGTGCCGTCGTCGGCCGTAAGGCCAAGAATCATGCCCGAACGGCTGAATACTGTGGCGCCACCCACCGCGCTGCCGTCGTCGGCATCGACCACCACGATGGCATTTGCACAAATAGTCACAAAACAGAGTAGAAGAAAAACAATATGCTTCATAAGATTGATTTTAAGCCGCAAACTTACAATATAATATCTGATTTGCAAACTATTTAACACTATTTAGTATCTGAGGCGGCGGCGGGCGCGGATTTGGCGTAGGTAGTCGTCGAGGGAGGCGCGGACGTGGGGAGGGAGGATGCGGGCGGAGGCTACGTGGAGGGCGATGGCGCGGGTGATGAGGATGTCGTCGTGGCGGCCGGGGGCGGCGGCGAAGTTGCCGTTGGGGAGCTGCTCGTAGGTGGCGAGCTCGTTGCAGGCTTCGGTGTCGGATTCGATGTAGAGGCCGTCGCGCACGGCTTCGATGAGGCCGGATATGATCATCGCCTTCGTGGCGCGGTTGGTGTGGAAGCCGGGGCGTCGGGCTCCGCCGGTGAGGGGCGATGGCTCGCGGTAGTAGAGGTTGGTGTAGCGCATGGCCAGGCGGTTGAGGAGGAAGAGCGAGGGGTCGCCTGATGTGTCGGCCTCGCTTTCGAGGGTGTTGGACTCGACGATGAGCAGGGCATCGTTGTAGGCTTCGGCTATGGCGGCGGCAGTCTCAACGAGGAGGTCGTGGTCGATGTGTCCGCGCCACTGGGCCACGACGCGGGGACGGTCCTCGACGGAGAGCACGGCGATGACAGAGTAGTCGGATGTGCGCGAGCGGCCTCCGACGTCGACTGCCACGACGTACTCGCCGTAGCGCGCAGGTTCGGCCCATATGGCGAGGCGTCCGCGGGGGTCGGGCGAGAAGGCGCCGGAGCGTGTCACCTCGCATCGGCGACGGGGGTCGGAGCATCCTTGGCGCAGGCGTTCGATATGTTCGGAATGGAACACATTGTTGGCCGATGTGTTGAAGGCTTCGGTGTCGGTGGAGGGGAATTCGGCCTGCATTTGCTCGAGCGAGGGGTATTCTCGTGCTTTGTCGTGGAACCATTGGAGCATCTCGAGGGTGATGACGGGGCGGCCGTCGGCGCCGGTGCCTGTGTCCCACAGCTCGCGCTCGTAGGCTGTGAGCGAGCCGATGAGGGCGGCGGGGTCGGTGACTGCCGAGCGGTAGATTTCGATTTCGTGCCAGGGGACGAATACGGGCGCCTTGTCGGAGAGGCCGCTGCGCGAGCGCGTCCATTCGGTGTGGAAATAGTTGCCCACGCCGTTGGCCGTGGATTCTATCACCACCATAGACAGGGGCACGCGGGGCACCGAGCCGCAGATGGCGCGGATGAATTGCTCGGGGGTGTGACGGGGCGTGGAGGGCCAGAAGGCCGTTTCGGAGAGGTGTGCCATGGCGTAGTCGCCGCCGCGGACGGCTTCCTGGTTTTCGGCGGAGGCGAGCGTGACCTTGCATCCGCGTCCGGCGATGCGGCGTATGTTGAGCGAGCGTTCGAAGGGCTTGAAGGCGGGACGGCCATCGTCGGCGTCGCCTTCCCAGAGGTCGTCGGGGTAGGATTCGAGCAGCTTTGTGTACATGCCTCGGATTTGGGCGGCGGTGTCCTTTACGTGTGCGCAAATGAGCGAGTTCCAGTTTCGGCAGAGACACGACTGGATCCAAGCCATGTACATCTGCACGAGAGTGGAGCCGCCCCATTGGCGGGCTTTGAGCATGATCATGCGTATCGGGCGGCGGCCGAGGCGCATGTCCTCGAGGATGGCGAGCACGCGCCGCTGGGGGGCGTTGAGGCGGAATGGCACGTCGGCGCCTGTGAGCTTGTCCTTGATGCGGGCGCAGCGCACGGCCCAGTATTCGAAGTCGTGGGCGCAGCGGAGGCGTTGCCAGGCCGTGGCGTTGCGGCGCACGGTGGGGTAAAGGGTGTCTTCGACCATAGTCTGCGGAATCCAGGCATATTCGAGACCGGGGACGGGGGTGCCGGCGTGGATGCGGACGCCGTGGCAGCCCTCGCCCGTGACGGGGTTGGCCTCGGCGGGCAGCAGGGCCGCGCGGCGGCGGTTTTCTTCAAGGAGCGCAAGGATGTCGGGAGTGTTTTCCATTTTTAAGAGTAAAGATTTCAGGGGTTGACATGAAAAAATCGGAGGAGACAGAGCCGGAGAAGTCGACGGTGAGGCAGTCGACGGCGCGGCAGAGGATACGGCGGGCGAGCGGGGCGGCAAGGCGGCCCGACATCGAGAATGAGGCCACCGGGGCCCGGGCGTCGGGCAAATGGCCGTGGGTGATGGCGAAAGTGGCGTCGAGCGCGGATGCCGAGGCGGGGAGCTTGGCGAAGGAGGGCACGGAGGCATCGGGGAACCGCACCGTGGCGCGCCAGCGCACAAGCCGCTGCCCGGACGGCGCTTCGGGCGGCTCGGCAATGGCCGTGGCGTCGGCACCGGTGAGAATCATGCCGAAGCGGCGCGAGGGAAAGAGCGCGAGGGGTGAGCCGAGGTCGGCCGTGGAGTATCGCCAGAGCGAGCGTGGCGAGTAGATGCGGGCAGGGGCGCGAGGCGGGAAGCACCACAGCTCGCCGCGCAGGGGGTGCCACCCCACCCTGTCGAAAAATACGCCGGGAGCCACGGTCGTGACCTTTGAGCGCGACACCTCGACGAGGTCGCCTCCGGCCACGGCGGCCACACGTCCGCTGTCGATGGCGGCCACGGCGGAGGGGTCGGTCACGGCACGAGTGTCGAGGCAGTTGAGGACAAGCGCGGTGCGTGCCGCCGATGCCGTGACGGTGAAGATGCCGCGCGAGGAAAAGGCATAGAAACGGGCGCGGCCATAGTCCCACGCGCCGGCCACCGTGGATGCAGGAAGCAGCCCGGCGAAGCATGTGTCGGGACAGTCGACAACGGCAGAGGCCCGGCGTGTGGCCGTGTCGATAAGCGCCAGGGCCGATGGGAAGCGCACGGCTGTGGCCGTGGATGGCTGCAAGGCCGCGGTGTCGGTCGTTTCGGGCAGGGCATGAGGACGAAAGTCGGAGGCTGCCCACATTGCAAATCGCCCCGAGGGGTCGGGCGCGAGCGGGAACCGGCCTTTGCACATGGGCGAGCCTTGCACTTGCAGGGCGATGGTGATGGCCACGGCTGCCGGGTCGGGGTAAGAAAGCACCGGCGAGAACAGCACCGGGGCCGACGACGACGCGGAGTATGAGCGTGAGAGCACCGTGCCGTCGGCAAACTCCACGGCCACCGTCGAACGCCACGGCGCGGCGGCGGAGCGCACGGCGAAACGACGCGGAGAGATGCCGTCGAAAAGATTTACCGAGAGCCCGGCGCCAAGGCAGGCATCGGCGGCATTGGCCTCGACGGCGGCGACTATGCGGTGGGGACCGGCGACAAGAGCGTCGAGGCGCGAGCCGGGACGGAAGCGGCCGGCGGCCACAGCGCGAAGCGTTGCGGCATCGGCGGCAACGTCGGAGCCTGCGGGTGGCACGTCGTATGCGCCGGGCGAGAGGAAGGGGCGTTCGATGGTGAGGGCGCGGCGGTAGACCGAGGCGAAGTTGTCGGCAGCGGCCGTGGCCACAAGGGCGTCGACCATGTGGCGGCCTGCCGACGTGGCTATCGACAGCGGGCCTTCGGCACCGGGTAGATAGAGGGTGGCGAACTCGGCCGAGGTCGTGCGCGAAATCATGCGGCAACGAGCACGCTGCGAGGGGTCGAAGGGGTGGAGCTGTGGCGATACCCACACTTCGAGGCGCGCCACGTCTTTGCCGGCATCGGCAGATGTGGGGGCGTCGATGTTGACGCGCATACGCATGGCCTCTGCCTCGATGCGATAGGACTCCACGGCGGTGAATGAGGAATCGACAGCCGAGAGGGTGACGGGGGATGCGAGTTGCAGGCCCGACGGCAGCGAAACCAGGCATGGCTGCGAGCGGAATATTTCGCGGCCGGAGGCGTCGAGAAGTCGGTAGCAGGCAAAGCACGGCTGGAGGAAATTGCCGCCAAATGCTGCCGAAGCAAGGAGTTGGGCGTAACCGTCGGCGAGGTCGGCGGCAAGGCGGTTGACGTCGGCATCGGAGAGGCGATGTCCGGCCGTCGCGGCTTTGGAGAGAGTGGCGCGCGGCACTGTGGCGGTGATTGTGGCCGAGCCCGCGGCCTCGATGCTCACGGCGGGGGCGTCGGTGTCGTAGCCGCGCGAAGTGAAGGTGTCGTCGGCGGCGTTGTAGTCGATATAGTATTCGCCTTTTTCGGTGGTGACTGTCACCACATTATTAATAAATATGGCGCGCAGGGGCTCGTCGGGGAGGGTGCACACGGGGCGTATGTCGCGGCCTATGGGACGGAACACGACGAGGGCGAGGCCGTCGGCGCCGATGAATGAGTAGCCGTCGGTGTCGAACTCGCAGAACATGCGCACGGGCCTGTCGACAACCGCCTGCGGAGCTGTTACCGTCGACAACCCTGGGGGAGCGGCGGAATATCGCAGATTGTGGCACGCGGCCACGTCGCTGTTGTGTTGGTCAAGAAGCATAAGATTAAGTTGGTTTTGTGTTTTACTATTGCAAAGATACAACGTAAATGTGCTTTTGTCAATAGACTTTAACAACATTTTTTTGACAGGAGAACAGGAGACAGGAGTTTTCACGTTAATGGCCGTGAATGAATCATTAATTTTTGATTGACGGTCATTAACGCAAAATAGACAGGAGGACAGGAGAAACAAGATAAATTCAAGTTTCGCAAGTTAGCCACGGCGAAGCCGTGATTCGTTGGTTAACCGGGTTTGGAGGCTGGAAGCCGACAAGCCCGGTATGCCATGGTGGGTAAAAAGCACTGCGAAGCTGTGCCTCACGGCATGTTTGGCATTATCGAACGCTCCGGCAGGCTCCGCTCCAATACCGCGATTGATTTACGTCTGCCAAACCCCGTATGCCCCCGCATGTCGGCTTCGCCGGCCATACGGGGCTAACATCAAGCGTCACGGCTTTGCCGTGAGCACACACGCCGCAAATAGGAGGATCTTTCACGCGAATGGCCGTGAATGAACCGTTAAACCGCAAATTACGCAAATTTTTAGACAGGAGAACAGGAGACAGGATTTTTCACGTTAATGGCCGTGAATGAATCATTAATTTTTGATTGACGGACATTAACGCAAAATAGACAGGAGAACAGGAGACAGGAGTTTTCACGCGAATGGTCGTGAATGAACCGTTAATTTTCAGGATGAAAAATATTAATTTGTGAAATTTGCGTAATTTGTGAAATTTGCGGTTGAAACGAGCGCATGCGCTCGGGAGGACACAATTTTTTTGTCAAGAGAACAGGAGTGTGTGGAATTTGTGAAATTTGCGGTTTGCATTTTGGAAGGGAAAGGTGGAGGATTATTCGCAAAGTGATATTTTATGTTGGATTTTGTTGCAATTTGATTATTTTATGCTTATTTTTGCGCCGAAACGCATAACCACCAATTTAAATTTTATTTTTTGTCTTATGAAGAAACTATTACTTGGAATCTTGACCGCCATTGCAGCAGTGCCGCTCCATGCCGAGACGGCCACCGTGGTGTTCGGCGCGCTTGGCTATGAAAATGCCGACGATGTGCTCTCGGTGAAGGTCGACGACAACCTCAGCCTTACGTTTGCCCAGGGCGACGGATTCCGCGACGCCGCTTATTTTGAGGCAGACGAGTGCTTGCGCTTTTTCTGCGGCAACACGCTTACGGTGAGCCTGTCGACAGGCGAGATGACCGGCATTTCGTTTGAAACAGCCGGCGGCAACTACGATTTCACGTCCGACAATGTGACGGCCGACTGCGGCTCTATGTCTTTTGGCTCGGGCAGCGCGTCGTGGACGGGGAAGGCCTCGGCCGTAAAGTTTCAAAACATGGCCGAGTCGGGCAATGTGCGCATATCGAAGATGACCATAACATACAGCGCGGGCGAGGCCAAGGCTGTGGCCAAGCCGGCGATGGCTCTTGTCGAGAACGACTATGACTATACAGTAGAGATGACGTGCGCCACCGAGGGCGCGGAGATACGTTACACGCTCGACGGCAGCGAGCCGACAGCCGCTTCGGCGCTCTATGCCGGACCCGTGGAGATGTGGCAGAGCGCGACGGTGAAGGCCATAGCCCTGAAAGGCGACGACGCATCGGACGTGGCTGTGCTTGACGCCTCGGTGCCCGAGTTCCTGCCCGATTTCTCGGCACTCGCCGACGCGGCCGGAGCCTCGGTGCTCATAAAGGCGCCCATGACGGCCGTGTACCGGAACGGACGCTATATTTTCCTGACGTGCGGCGGGATGTACGCCATGCTTGTGAACACGTTCAACCTGCCCGTGGGCGAGCTCGCCAACGGCGACATGATAAAGCGTCTTGAAGGCCGGGTGGCCGAGATAAACGGCCAGGTGCAGATTGTGCCCACCTCGATCGGCGAGGCGTCGGCAGGCGAGGCGGTGAAGCCCGCGCCGATGCAGTCGGTAGCCTATATCGGCAGCATGATGAGCCACTATCTCACGCTTGAAAACGTGGCCGTGTCGGCTCTGTCGGGCACGGAAGCCACCATTACCGACCTCGACGGCGTGACTATGCCCCTTGCCAATATTTTCGGCATCGAGAGCCTGGCCGAGGGCGACAATATGAACATAACGGGGTTTGTTGTCGGCGCGGAAGAAGGCGCGGCATTTGCCCCGACCGCCATCGAACAGGCCGGCAAGGTGTTCACCGACCCCGAGTCGCTCGAAGCCATCGAGAAGTTTGCCGGCACATATGTGTGGGAACTCTTCGAGGAGAGCTATGGCGAGGACAAGCAGCTTAGCCTGACATTCACCGTGAGCGACCTGCACAAAGGCGAATTAAACATGAGCGGCCGCACGGCTCCCGGCCTTGACTTCACTGTGAAAGCCTACCTCGACCCCGAGGCGCGCACCCTCACCATACCTTCGATGCAGGACCTTGGCGAGGACAAATACGGCGACGTGCAGTATTTCTATATAAAAGATGATTTTAGAGACAACGGCGCGTCACCTTCCAAGACGGCTACCGTAGGCGAGGTGACAGGCCGCCGCATCACATTCCCGGCCTCCGACGTATGGGCCATTGCCGACCCCGCCACAGAGGAAGAGGTGGGCTACTGGATGCTGGCTTTCCGCCACGTGATATACAAGAAAGGCGAGGGCGTGGACATGGCCGCCCACCAATGGGAGCATTTCACCACCGCCCTCTTTGAGGACGGATGGCTCACATCGTCGACCGGCACCCCGGCCGACACGCCTTGGGTGGTGGAAGTGGAACGCGCCGCCGACGACGAAAGCCTGCTGCGCATCGTGTCGCCCTACAAGGCCGAAGGCAGCACATTTGCCGGCGACGAGGGCTACATAGCGTTGTCGATGGCCGACCACGATTTTGTGAAAGTATATCCCAACGTGCTGAGCGGCTATACCCACATGGGCTATCCGCTCAACCTCTTCAATCTCGAAGGATTCTTCGACATGCTGGGCTACGACAGGGAATGGATCGAGCTGTATCCCAAATTCCACGACAACTCTTACTATGATGTCGACACCAAGATAATAACCATCTACAATTGCCGCTACAACTTCCCCGGCTCGGGCAACTCGGCCTATTTGTGGAGCGGCAACTCCGGCGAAAGCCTCGCCGACAGGATGGTGGCGCGCCTGCACCTCGACTACGACCCGGCATCGGTGCTCTCGCCTGAGACCGACGCCGACGGCGAGGCCGAATATTACAACCTGCAAGGCATACGCGTGACGACTCCCGCCGCCGGCGGCATCTACATCCGCCGCAGCGGCAACGAGGCCGTAAAAGTGCGCGTCAATTAAGTCTTTTGCGCGAATTGCCGCGAATGAATCATTAAACCGCAAATTACGCAAATTACGCAAATTTTTAGACAGGAGAACAGGAGGCAGGATAAGTGTATATTTTTCGCAAGTTAGCCACGGCAAAGCCGTGACTCCTCGGATAACCGGGTTTGGAGGCTGGAAGCCGACAAGCCCGGTTTGTTATGAGTGATAAGAAAGCACTGCGATGCTGTGCCTCACGGCATGTTTGGCATTATCGAACGCTTCGACAAGCTCCGCTCCAATACCGCGATTGATTTACGTCTGCCGAACCCCGCATGCCCCCGCATGTCGGCTGCGCCGGCCATACGGGGCTAACATCAAGCGTCACGGCTTTGCCGTGAGCACACACGCCGCGAATGAATCATTAATTTTTGATTGATGGCTCATTGACGGACTTTAACGCAAAAGGTCTCCTGTCTTCCTGTTCTCATGCCCAAACGAAGGGGGCGAGGGGATTTTTTGTTAAATTTTTATAAGCAATTCAAAATATTATTATTAACTTTGCCCTGCAATTTGCGCCCCTTGCAGGGCGCAGACCGTGGACCGAAGGAGCGTCTGCGACATAACCGTGTGAATATTAAAGCATTATAGCCGGCACAGCACAACAACCGGCTCATCATCAAAGAATAAGGAACGAGAATCCTGCAATAAACAAGATTGGAATGAAACCGTTAGTTAAACTACTCTTTATAGCCGCGTGCGCCATAGGGGCGCTGTCGTCGTGCTCCACGCCCAAGGATATAGTCTATTTCCAGGACACTTACAGCGGGTCGGCCACGCCGATAGCGCAACAGAAGGAACTGATTCTGCGTCCGGGCGACAAGGTTTCGATTTTTGTCAACAGCCGCGACCCGCAGCTGGTGATTCTTTTCAACAAGCCTTACACGCAGGTGCGCATGGGTTATCGCGCCACGGGCAACGCCAACAACATCTCCAACGCGTCGGAGGGCCTCTTGGCCTACACCATCGACCGCCAGGGAAACATCGAGTTCCCGGTGCTCGGCTCGATTCACGCCGCCGGCCTCACACGCGCCCAGCTCACCGAGTATATACAGAACGAGATACGCACGCGCAACCTGGCCAACGACGCCGTGGTGACGGTAGAATTCATCAATCTTGAAGTGTCGATTCTCGGCGATGTGAACAAGCCGGGACGCATCCACATCACGCGCGACAATTTCACGGTGCTCGACGCCATATCGTCGTGTGGCGACGTGGCCCTCTCGGGTATGCGCACCAACGTGAAAGTCTACCGCGCCGAAAACGGAATGATGCACACCTACGAGCTCGATTTCACCAACGCCGCCCAGACATTCTCGTCGCCGGCCTTCTATCTCCAGCAGGACGATATAATATATGTAGAGCCGAACAAGATGCGCCTGCGCTCGACCACCGTCAACGGCAACGCGATGCAGTCGCCGTCGTTCTGGATATCGATTGCCTCATTCCTCGCCTCGCTCGGCGTGATTATCTTCAAATAACCCCGACCAAACAGACATGTCAACATACGAAAACTCGCGCGCGCATGGCGCCGATATGGAAGAAGAAAACGAGGGCATAAACATCAAGGACCTTATCTACTTGTGCATATCGCATTGGTATTGGTTCGCGATTTCGCTTGCGCTGTGCCTTGGCTATGCCTACTGGCAGCTGCTGAAAATGCCTAACGAATACTCGCGGTCGGCCCAGATTATCATCAAGACCGACGGATGGTCGGACTCTTATGCCAACGGCGTGAGCGATTTCGGCAACTTCGACTTGTTCAAGACCCGCGTCAACCTCGACACCGAGATAGCCACTTTCTCGTCGCCCGACCTTATCCGCGAGGTGGTGAACCGTCTGCATCTCGACATGAACTATTATATCCCGGGCCGTTTCCACAACTATGTGGCCTATGGCAGCCAGTTACCGTACACCGCTGTGATAGAAGGGCTTGGAGAAAACGAGTCGGTAAATTTCCGCATGGATATAGCTCCCGACGGCAAGGTGACGCTCACCGACTTTGGAAGCGCCAAAATAGAAAAAAGCGAAAATGCCGAGGCCGAAAAGGCCCGTGTAATAGCCGTGGAGCCCAACAAGTCGACAGTGACTCCGGTGGGCAACGTGACGCTGATACCCAATTCGGCATATGTGGCGCCGGAAGCCGGCGACGATGCCTCAGCTCCGGAAACCATTACGTTTCTTGTGAGCCGTTCGGGCATGAAATCGGCCATCGGCGAATATATCGGCAAACTTTCGGTGGGCCGCGCCGAAGACGACTCAAACATCGTGGAAATCTCGGCCACCGACCAGTCGCCCAAACGCGCCGAGGACTTTATCAACACTGTGCTCGCCGTTTACAATCAGAACTGGGTCGACGACCGCAACAAGATAGCCGTGTCGACATCCAACTTCATCAACGAGCGTCTCACCGTGATAGAAGGCGAGCTCGGCAACGTGGAGTCGGACATCTCGAAATATAAGTCGGAGCACCTTCTGCCCGACGTAGCGGCCGCCTCGTCGATGTATATGAAGCAGGCGCAGGAAGCCACTTCGGTAATCCGCGACCTCGAAAACCAGATTTACCTTGCCAACTACGTGCGCGACTACCTCACCAGCCCGTCGCGCAAAAACGAGCTTCTGCCCGTAAACTCGGGCTTCGAAGGCGGTGCCGCGCTGGCATCGCAGATCAACATCTACAACCAGCAGATGACCGAGCGCAACACCCTGGTGTCGAACTCGTCGGAGGAAAACCCGATTGTGGTCGACCTCGACGCAAGCCTCAAAAGCATGCGCCAGTCGATAATAAACTCTATCGACAACCAGATTACCTCGCTCAACGCCAAGATTAAGTCGCAACGCAAATACGAGGGCCAGGCCGTGTCGCAACTGGCGTCGAATCCCCAGCAGGCCAAATATCTTCTCAGCGTAGAGCGCCAGCAGAAGGTGAAAGAATCGCTCTACCTCTACCTGCTGCAAAAACGCGAGGAAAACGAGCTGTCGCAGGCCTTTACGGCCTATAACACTCGCCTTGTGACCCAGCCGCAAGGCTCCGACAGCCCCACGGGCCCCAACCGCCGCCGCTACCTTATATTCGCATTCGTGATTGGCATCGCCATCCCGCTTGGCATAATCTTCGTTACAGAAGTGCTCAACACCAAAGTGCGCGGCCGCATCGACCTCGACAAGCTCTCGGCTCCGTTCCTGGGCGAGGTGCCCCTCTCCGAGGATATAAAACACAAATGGCTTCGACGCTTCATCCCCGCCAAAATCAAGGGCGAAGGCAACCGTGTGGTGATAAAGAAAGACAACCGCAACGTGATAAACGAGGCGTTCCGCGTGCTTCGCACCAACCTCGACCTTGTCATGTCGAAGGCTCCCGACCAGAAGGTGATAGCCGTGACATCGTTCAATCCCGGTTCGGGCAAATCATTCGTGACCATGAACCTGGCAGTGACACTGGCAATACGCGGACGCCGCGTAGCCGTGATTGACGGCGACCTTCGCCACGGCTCAATGTCGACATATGTCGGCTCGCCCAAAAAAGGACTTGCCGACTTCCTGCGCGGAAAAATCGAAAATGTCGACGAGATAGCCGTGCAGTATCCCGGCCACCCCACCCTCGAAATCATCCCCGCCGGCAAGATGCCGCCCAACCCGACCGAACTCCTCGAAGACGACCGTCTGGCCCTGCTCGTGGAGAAACTTCGCAAGGACTACGACTATGTGTTTATCGACTGTCCGCCGCTCGACATCGTGGCCGACACACAGATTATCGAACGCGTCACCGACCGCACCATATTTATCGTGCGCGCCGGAATGCTCGAACGCTCCATGCTTAAAGAGCTCGAAAACATCTACGCCAAGAAGAAACTGAAAAACCTCGCGGTGGTGCTCAACGGCACATCGGCCGGCAATGGCCTCTACGGCAACAAATACGGCTACCACTACGGCTATTACGGTTCCAACGGCTCGTCGTATTACTCCAACGAGAAGTAGAAATATTAAGGTCCTTAAAGTCCTTAATTAAACTTTATACTTATCCATGTGGCCATTCAGCTCAAAAAAAACGCTCTCGGCATCGGGATTCCTCAACGGGTTCACCGACTGGCACTCGCATATCCTCCCGGGAGTCGACGACGGAGTGAAGACCCTGGACGAATCGTTGCAGATTCTCGCCGCCTACGAAAGCGAGGGCATCGGCGATCTGTGGCTCACGCCACACATAATGGAGGACACGCCCAACCACCCCGAGCAGCTGCGCAAGACGTTTGAGGACCTGAAAAAAGCATATCACGGACCGGTGAGGCTGCATCTGGCCGCCGAAAACATGCTCGACAATCTGTTTGAGCAAAGGCTCGCCGACGGCTGCATTCTTCCCATCGGCGAAAATGCCGACCATCTGCTTGTGGAGACATCCTACTTCACGCCGCCGTCTGACTTCGACGACAAGATTCAGCGCGTGAAATCGGCCGGCTTCTTCCCCGTGCTTGCCCACCCCGAGCGCTATGTATATATGCCGATGAAAAAATATGAGCAGCTGATGGGCGAAAGCGTGCGCTTTCAGCTCAACATATATTCCCTTGTCGGGCTCTATGGCGAACCGGCGCGCGAGAAAGCCGAATACCTTCTCCGCCACGGATATTACACCCTTGTGGGCACCGACACCCACCGCCACTCGCAACTCACCGCCGCGCTCGCCCAAAAAGTACTCACCCCGGCCATGCTGCGCGCGCTCCGCAAGATTCCAAACACAATCTGACGCAGGAACACCAGGAACACAAGCCTCCGGCTTGTGAAATAGCCGCAAGCCGAAGGCTCGCGTTCCTGCCTAAAACCACTAAACATGAGGCACCTACTTGAATATATCGCGTTGGCCCTTGTGCTCGCGGGATGCTCCGCCGGGCATGAACCGTCGCTTTCCGACAAACTCGACACATACTTTGCCGAACGATATCCCCTGCCCGATGAGCCGGGAGGTGCCGTAATAATAGCCCAAGGCGACAGCATAATATATGAGCGATATTTCGGCGTGGCCGACATGGCCACGGGCGAACGGGTGGACTCGGCCACACGGTTCAACATCGCCTCGGTGTCGAAGCAATTCACCGTGGCAGGGCTTATGCAGACGGGCGTCGACATCGACCGCCCCGTGTGCGACTTCGAGCCGTGGCCTCAGCCTTTCTGGCAAAAGGTGACGCTGCGCCATCTGGCATCGCACACATCGGGAGTGCCCGACAGCCGCGACCGTTCCGACCGTCAACGCTGCATCGAGGCCACAGATGCCTCCTCGATGGAATATTTTCCGGCTATTGACAGCCTGAAATTTGCGCCGGGCACCGCCTACGACTATCTCAACCCGTCGTTCCTTATTCTTGCGCAAGTCGTTGAGCAGCAACGCGGCATTGAATTCGTAAAGGCCCAGCAAAAATACATTTTCGAACCCGCCGGCATGTCGTCGACCTTCTATTACGAACCCGACACCGTGGCTCCGCACATGGCACACGGCTACGAGCCAGTCGACGGTAACTGGCAAGAATATGACTACGGCGAAGAGACATTTTTCGCCACACGTCCCGACGGAGGCATATACTCCACGGCGCGCGACATGCTCCGCTGGGAACGCGCCCTTGCACGCGGCACAGTGCTCGACAGCGCCTCGGTGGCCGAGGCATACAGCCCGCACGTCGACGTGTCGTCAAGCCCTTGGTGCGACTATCAACGCCGCCCGGCCACGAAATATGGCCTCGGATGGTTTATCGACGAGTCGGAAAAACACACCAAAATCTACCACACCGGCGACAACGGCGGCTTCCAGGCCTATGTGGCAAAATATCCCGCGCTCGACATCTCGATAATCGTGCTCGAAAACCGCCACGACCGCGACCGATGGGCCATGGCCCGGTTCATCGACAGCTTAATCATCGGCCGGTAAATGAATGCCAAAATCTCGCATGTCAGTCACGGCTTCGCCATGATCTATCATACCTAAATTAAAATCTGTGAAGAATCCTCCCGTTCACCTGTCTATTTTGCGTTAATGTCCGC
Organism: Muribaculaceae bacterium; assembly: GCA_009775125.1. Classification (GTDB taxonomy): domain Bacteria; phylum Bacteroidota; class Bacteroidia; order Bacteroidales; family Muribaculaceae; genus CAG-873. Next base: position 32,634 of record VSPD01000033.1, read on the forward strand.
CAATGAGCCGTTAATTAAAAATTAATGATTCATTCGCGGTAATTCGCGCAAAAAAGGGCACAAGCCGAGTTTACGGTGCATTACGTCTCCGTTAGGAGACAAATATTGTAGCGCAGGGCGCAAGCCCTGGGGATTGTGAAATGTTATTCATTAATGTATTGGAGCGGAGGCCGGCCGGAGCGTTCGATTATGCCGACCGTGGTGCAGAACGCTCCGGCC
>VSPD01000034.1 GCA_009775125.1 Muribaculaceae bacterium
AAAAGAATCGGCAACTTTTTCAAGCTGCCGATTCAACTGTTTCATGGCGTTCCTTATCCCGAACTCGCGTTATTAGAGTTTTGAGAATAATTTTGCATGACGAACTTGACAGCCATGCCCGCTACAACTTTATCTTTTTTCTTGACGGTGATATCAACCCTCTTGCTCACATACCGGCCTTCTACCTCGGCCTCCTTGTCATGCCAATAACCCTGCGACCAGACCTCATAGCCGTCCCCAAGCCGATTGGCAATGTCTCGGGCAATTGCGCCGTGGAGAGGTTTCAATTTATCTGTGCTTCTTGACGTGCCTTTGTCAAGAAATGCCTCAAAAGAGCGCGAGATGACCTTGAGGAACTCTTCGTTGGTAAGTGTTTGAGAGGTGAAAATCTCCATTATCAATTAATTGTTGAATTTTATATAATTGGTTGGCGATAACGGCCTATAAGCATGACAACTATTTGCTATCGAATAATCGCAATGCTTCTTCCGCGCTGACAACAAGTGGTTTTCCATTGCTATCGGCAATAACCACACTTTCACCAAGTTTAGCCTTGCGCTGCAACATCAACAGCTGCGCATTGGCTATGTTCTCACGAATCCGCTCAAATAACTTTATTTCTTCATTTTCAGACATTGTGCTTTTATTGTTTTTTCTTTTACAAAGATATGAATGTTTTTTTACAAATACAAATGGGATGAAAAACAGGCGCGGGGCTATTGCACAATCAAAAGTCTTTGATTATCTTTGCCCTTGTTCAAGTACAAGGGCAATTTCCTTGCCAACATACCGCCATACAGCAACCAATCAAACCACCATAAACCAAACCGAATGAAAAGTTTTTTACAATTTGCCATCATTGCCGCCACGGCTGTTCCGTCGGCATCCGTACTCTGCGCGCAGGAGTCGGTAATCACCACTCCTCCGGCAGGCCGCGAGGTGGAATGTTACGCCGACTTCCGCAGTTTCCAGAATGTGTTCGACTTTGTGTGGGACAGCCACTCAACGGCTAAAATCGTATATACCGATGATGGCAAAGCATATATCCCCAATGTGCTGATGCGCAACACCATGGCCAACTACGTGGTTGGCACTGTCGACGAATCGGCCAAGACTATCACCGTGGATGCCGGACAGCCCGTATATAAATTCCCAAATATCGACGGCACTGTAAACCTCTATATGCTCGACGCCTCGGGCGAGGCCGGCGACAAGACCAACGGCACCTTCAATACCGAGCCGTTGGTGTTCGACATCGCCGACGACGGTTCGTTGAAGCTCCGCACCTCCGACACCTACCCGATGTTTGGCATCGCGGCCACCGACAATGCCGATTACAGCCATGAAATCTACGGCCTGGGCGCCGACCTGGTGTTCTCGCCCGTAGAGCCTACATTGTCTCTTACCAAATATTTCACCCTCACATATATCAACGATAATGACGACAAGGAATACTCGGCCACAATCACCGGTTATGAGACCGACAGCGAGGTGTGGTTCAAGGGATTCGACCCGCGCTATCCCGCCGCCTGGATCAAGGCAGTGAAAGTAGGCGACGAACTCCGCGCCCCCTCGTTGCAGCTTGTGAACATGACTGCCACGGAGATTCCCACCGTGATGGCAGCCTCCTCCCGCGAGTTCAACTACGACACTTACGAATACGACTACACCCACGCCATGGCGTTCCTTATCAACTACGACAAGGCCACCGGGGTGTACACCGCTTTCACCGAAACCAACTCTTTCCTGACCAATCTCACTTCCTACGATGAGGAGTCGGCCGATGTATACCAGGCCTACCGCAATATTAAACTCGAGCCCATCGAAGTAGAGCCCGCCGTACCGGTCAAGCCCGACTTCTACGGCTATGACGCCGAGTCGCTTTCACGTGAATACGAATTCACCTTCGTGGCCTATCCCAAGAGCGTCGACGGCGTCGCGCTGCTCAAAGACGCCATGTTCCTCCACTATTACATCAACGGCAAATCCTACACCTTCGAGAAATCGAAATACACACGTCAGGACACCGACCTCACGCTCGTTCCTTTCACCTACTCCGACAATGGCGCCTTCGTATCCGGTTCCGACGGCGAGAAGCATTATGTCTATTTCCTTGCCGAGGACATGCCGGCCGATCTCGAGACAATCGGCGTTGAGGTGGTCTACACCATCGACGGCGTTACCAACGTGTCGGAACGCCTTGTCTACAACGTGAAGACCGAGCAGACCGAATATCTCGGCGTAGGCTCCGTAGAGGCCGGCCTTGAAATCGTGGCCACCGCCTACTACGACCTTTCGGGCCGCGCCGTGGCCTCCGACGCCAAGGGCCTGCTCATCAAGGTAGACACCCTCTCCGACGGCACCAAAGCCATATCCAAAATCCTCCGCAAATAACACCCAACCCCCTATACACGAATCAGCGCAGGGCCTCGGCTCCGCGCTGATTTTGTTTTAATGAAAATGTGTATGCAGGACAGGGTGAATCAGAAGTTGATTTCGAAGCCGGCCATGACGGTGGCGCCGGGCATGGGGAAACCGTAGTTGATTTCGTATTTTTTGTTGGTGAGGTTCTCGCCCTTTACGAAGAGTGTGCAGGAGGCGGGCGAGGACACTACCTTGTAGGCGGCGCGGGCGTTGAGCAAGGAATAGTTTTGCTTCTCGGCCTTTGAGCCGGTCTGGGTATAAAGGCCCCATATCGACATGGACTCGACGCTGAATTGCCATTGGCCGGGGTGATAGATCACTTCGCCGAAGAGTTTGTTTTTGGGAGCGGCGAGGATGGCGGCGTCGGTGTGGAGATAGGCGTAGTTGGCATCGACGGTGAGCACCGGCGACACCTCGAAACGTGCGTCCACTTCAAAGCCTTTGTTGATAAACGAGCCGGTGTTCATATTCATGGGGCGGCCGTCGACCATGCCGGTCTGAATCATATCCTTGCCCTTGATATAGTAGAGCGAGAGGCCCAGGTTGAGACGGTTGTTGAGGAAATATTGACGGAGCTCTACTTCGAAATTATCGAGATATTCGGGTTTGAGGTCGGGGTTGGCGGGGGCGTAGAGGTAGAGTTCGCGCAGGTTGGGGCTGCGGAAGCCTTTGCCGTATGAGAACTTGATGGTGTTTGATTCGATGGGGTGGAAAATGAATCCGGCTTGCGGCACCCATTGGTTGCCGAATTGCGAGGAGTGCTCGAGACGCACGCCTCCGTTTACGGAGAGCCTGTCGCCGAAGAAGCCTTGCTGCATCATCACGTATCCGGCTATTTCATTTACGTGGCGGTTGACGATATATGGAGCGGGCTCGGTGCGCGGTTCCATTTTTTCGTTCCAGGAGTATCCGCCCCAGTGCTTGAAGTCGACGCCGACGGAGAGGTCGTTGGCCGTCCAGGGCTTGATGGTCTGATAGGCAGTTACACCCATGTTGTAGTCGTGGGAATGGAAAAGATAGTCGCGGGGGGCGGCGTCGGGCGCATGGCCGTCGTTGATGGTGTGGCGCCCCCAGTTGGCGAAAGCCTGGATGCCGCCGGTGGAATTCTTATAGTGGTTCTTTACATACACCGACGCTGTGGCGCGGAAGAAGCGTGTCCACATGTCTTCGAGGGGCTCGTAGACAGAGCCGGGGTTGTGGGGCGTGGACTCGGTGAGGGTGATGTTGGCGCCGGCCTGCCAATGGCGCGAGAAGGTGTATTGCAGCGAGCCGAACTGGGATGCGAGCCAGTATTCCATGCCGGGACGGTTGTTGTGCGACGACTCGTAGGTGGCGCTTGCGTAGGCGTTGAATCCTTTATGCTTATAGCCGAGGTTGAGGCCGTATTTTTGTGTCGAGTATGAGCCCCACATGGCGCGAGCCGAGCCGGAAAAACCGTCTTTGGTGGCGCGTCGGGTTACGATGTTGACGGAGCCGCCCATGGCGTTGGAGCCGTAGAGGAGCGACGAAGGGCCGGACACCACCTCCACGTGGTCGACTTCCGACGATGTGTAGGTGTCGGGGAGGGCATGGCCGAAGATTCCGGCCCACTGGGGCTGTCCGTCGATCATGAACAGCACCTTGTTGCCACCGCCCACGCCGCGGATGTTTACGGTGCCGGAACCGCCGCCGGAAATACCGTATCCGCCCATGGCGCGCTCGGTGACGAACATGCCCGGGACATGATTCTGAATAACGGGCAATATGGAAGTCTCGGCACTTTCCGTAAAGGTCTTGGAGCCGACGGTAGTTACATCAAGGGGCAAGAGGGCAACGGGAGCCTTGGCGGTCGACACCACCTCCACAGTCCTTAATTCGAGCGTGTCGGCAAGGTTGGCAGCCACCGCCGGCATGGCGGCACAGAAAGCGCAAGCGCAGAGAATACGATATGTCATAGTTGAAACGGTTTATGATTTTGCTATGTTAAACAATTGTTAATTGTGAATTGTTTAAAAAGAGAATCGCAAAAATAATAAAAATTACTCCATATGGCAACAACAGCAACCATAAACCCGACACGCAAGTTCTTCGACTCCGTGGCCGCGACCTGGGACGAGAGTGTGACAGTCGTTCCCTCCAAGATAGACTATATTATTGAGGCCGCCGGAATAAGCGAAGGCGACCGAGTGCTCGACGTAGGCACCGGCACGGGTGTGTTGTTGCCGTTTCTCTCGCTTGCCGTGGGCGACGAAGGGCATATAATGGGCGTGGACCTTTCGTCGGGAATGCTCAGCCAGGCCCGGCGCAAATTTTCGTCGCTTCCCAACATAGAGCTGCGCCTTGCCGATGTGGAGACCGACACCATCCCCGGCGAGTTCGACCGGATAATGATGTACTGCATGTTTCCGCATCTCAACAGCCCCATCGACACGCTCAAATGGCTCATAAAGGTGAATCTTAGGCCCGGCGGAACCCTTACGATAGCACACCCGCAAAGCCGTCACCAAATCAACGGCATCCACCGCCACAACGACGGCTCGGTCCACTCCGACCACCTCACCCCCTACGAGGAATTCTGCCAGATCCTCACCGCCGCCGGCCTCACCGTCGACTTTGCCCGCGACGATGACGACTACTACATCATCCGCCTGAAAAAATGACAAGGGCGACGATTAAAATCGATTTATTTCGAGGGATATCGAGATAAATCGATTTTTTTCAAAGGCGGGAGAGATTGTGTCCCGGGGAATTTGGGGAATTGGAAAGTATTCTGTATATTTGTGGAATCAAGATTTGATTTCACATTTTTTTTGCAATGAAAAAGAATATATTTTATCCGTCGTTATACGACGAGATTTGCGAGGCTCTGGCCTCTTTTGGGAAATTGACTGCCGACCTGGCCGTGTCGCCGAAGCTGGGCACGGTGACGGGCCTTGGCGAATGTGTGCGCAAACTTGCCGACGACCTGCCTCTGCTGGCCGTATGGGCTATTTCGGAGGATGATGCCGCCGATATTTACGACGGACGCGGCAGCGATATTTTCGAGGATTTGAAACCAAGACGAAAATATGAGGTTTTTGAGAGGTGGCACAACGACCATATTATTAATGTAAGCAAAAAAGACAAGGGGCAGAAAGACGTTTATACCCGCTGGGCGTGCCGGCAACTGCTTGATTTGGAGGGGTATCGTGATATTTCGACGATTCTTGCCAAACTTGACTCGCTTTATAATATCGGAAATGTGAGCGCCCACGGCGCGAATCTTACTGCTGATGAGCTTGCCGACACGCGCGCCAAGGTTTTCGAGTATATCGACAGCCTCAACGAGCTGCTCAAACATGAGGATTTAAAGGAACTGTGTGTCAATAGCCTTGAAATGTCGGAAAAAGAATTCGACGCGATGGTCGACTGGCAGCGCGGCTCTCTCGATTCCTCGCAGCAAGAGGAGTCGTATTCGCGGCTGGTGCATTTTCTCAACTACGACGGTTATATCAACATATTCATTCTGCCGAAGAGCATAACGGATGAAAGCGGGCTTGAAATGAGGCTGACTTCGCTGTCGAGGATTTTCAACGCTCCGCGTGTATCGATGATTGTCGACAACGATGTGAACTCGGAGCCGGAGACTGTGATGGGCGACCCGAATCATGAACGGTTCATGCCCGTTTTCCGCAAAAACGAGCTGACGATGGCGGGCAACGGCAAGACGGCATGGTTCCACGCCTTCGGCCACTATACCAATCCGGAATCGCTCACCGATGATTATTCCCGCCGGATGGAAAATATCAAGGAGACGCTCGCCACGCTTGTGGGCAACAACGCATCGAGCTGTGTCAACTTCATAAGCCTCTACGGCGGCGAGGAGAACGCGATGATGCGCGAGGCGCTGAATTCGGTATTTACCAAATTGGACGCCACGCGGCGGTCGTACCGCAGGATACAGCTTCTCAACCCGGGCGACCGGGGCGTGATGTACGACCCCGAGAAGATGCGTCACCACAAATGGCTCGCCGACGAGATGCTGGTGCTTCCGTCGGGGTTTCTGGCCTCACGGCTGCGCAGCGACATGAATTTTGAACTTACCTGTTCGTCGGGCATAGTCGGCGCCGACTGGCGGATGATACTCGACAAGCCGACTTTCAATCTCAATGCCCTTGCGCAAGCCGGCATCGAGATTGTGGAGACTTCGGATACGGATGCCGCCACCGACAGCCAAAAAGAAATAGGATTCTACCGAGGCGAGACCATAACCTGGAACGACCTGCGCGACCGCAAGGATGCCCGTCTGGCCGCATACTCCGCCTTGACCGACACAGTAAAGGAGATGCTCAACCGTACAGGGGTGCGCCGCCTTACAATAATGGCCAATCCCGGGGCGGGAAGCACCACCATGACCCGCCGCCTGGCCTACGACCTTGAAAAAGGGGAGGTGGACGGAGCGCGGCAATGCTATGTAGTGCTTCTCAATTCCGGATTCGACAAGTCGCCGGCAAGCTCTATCGAGAAACTGCGCGGCCTTGCCACGGCTTTCGGCAACGCCTCGCCGCTGGTGATAATCGCCGATTTGAAAATAATCTCGGCACAGACCGTGGCCGACCTTGAAAGAGAACTGCGCGCCGGGGCGCGAAATATTGTGCTTGTGGTGATAGAGACAGTGGTTGGCGAACTTCTCCGTGACATGACCGACACGGTGTGTCTTCCTGAAAAACTCACCCGCAAGTCCGACCTTGAAGAGATGGGGCAGCGCTATCGCGGACGGGCACTCACCACCGAGGCCCGCACAGCCGTCGACCGGCTCACTTCTCAGCCGGGAGGGTCGGAGATAATAGCCTTTCCGCTCACAGTGGAGACCAACACCGAAATGGTGGCCGACACATTCGGCGGATATGTAAAGACTTGGATCGACCAGTTGCCCGACGACCTGCGCGAGACCTGCGGATATATCGCGCTGATGTCGCGTTTCAGCCGGCAGACAGTGAACCTGCTCATGCTTTCCGACTTCTACACCGTGAATCCTCTCGACAAAGAAGCATATATCAACCTCGCCAAGGACAAAGACAAGGCCCGCCGGGAATTAAAGGCTTTTGACACGCTCATAACACGTGTTCCCGACACATCGGGCAATCTTACGGCCGATGTGCGCCCGCGCTACTCGGCCCTGTCGCGCCACATCATGGACGCGGCTTTCGGCAACATGCCCATGAGCGACATCGTGGTGAAACTTATCCGCAAGATGAGCGAGCGTCACCTGTCGGCCCAGGATACGGATTACAAGACATTCCAAGGCTTGTTTATCCGTGATGCCGACATATCCGACTCGATTGACGAAACCACCTCGACACGCCAGTACGCACGGTTTACCCCAATGATAAACCATCTTCATCCGGAGGGAGTGGATAAAGTGTTCGACGCCCTGGTGACGGCTTTTCCCGGCGACCCCCACTTTCTTGCGCACTATGCGAGATTCCTTTATCTGTCGACATCGGAAACGGGACGCGATATAGAGATAACGCCCGACGACAAAGGATTCATAAAATCCAAGGACCTGCTTGGCCGGGCAGTGGAACTATGCGACAACAATATCTCCACCATCTCGCATATGTTCGGCACCTATTACAAGAAGCTGCTGTTTGTGGTGTACCGAAATTGGGACAGATCCCGTCAAGACGGCACCTTGACAAAGGAAAAGACCGACGGATGGATACGCCAATCGATGGCGTGGGCTCAGGCCGGCATCGAGCATTTCGACCGTGCGTTCGCTTTGGAAAACACCAAGGTCGTGGGCATAATGGGCAAGGCCGACCTTCTGCGCTGGCTGCTCAAGAACATACAACGCTACGGGGCACACGCCGACTGGACATTTATCGACAATGACTCCAAGCTGCGCGATTTCTACGACAGTTATATGGAAGCCGTGGAAATAATCACCGACATGCAGGTAGAAGGACGCCTGTACGCCCGCGATGAGATGACCCGCCGCCAGATAAGGGATTTGCTTGGATTCTCCGCTCAAATCAACAACAGCACGGAGGAGATATTGGCCGCGGCCCGTTCCAACTATCAAAGCACATCGGGGACAGACAAGATATATTACGCCACGCGCCTTGTCAACAGTCTTATAAACCGCTATATGTCTGCATCTGTGGGAAACAATGACCCTCAGGTGAAGATGCGCTACGCCACCGATATAATCCACCGCAGCAAGACAGATTTGAAAGAGGCTATCACCGCGCTTGAATATAATATGGACCACGGCGACCTGCCGAGTTTCAACAAATATTTCAACCTGCGCATGGGGTCGGAATATTCCGTGCTTCCGCTTACGGTGGATGACGCCATAAAACGCCTTCACCAGTGGCTCGACGTGGTGGACGGCATGTCGGACCTTGACGAGATTTCGCAGGTGAAGCCGCTGTTCCTGCTGGCAATAGCGCATGTGCTCAAAGCCCTCAACAGCGAGGGACCCGACTCTGTGTCCCTGGCCAATGCCAAGGAATATTTCCTGAAACTGAACCAGCTCATAGGCTTCAAGGATAATCTTAACCGCCGCTATACGCTCATAGGCAAGGCACCATATACGTTCAATTGCCTGGTGAAGGAATCCGACGACAGCGGTACTATGAAACTCGACGGAAAGGCCGAACGCCTGTCGATGGCATTCCAACGGATGCAGCCCAACTCGGCCCGCGCCGTGTTCCAGGTGATACCCTCGGGAGTGAGCGTGGAAGGCTTGGCCCGCACCGACGACGATCGCCTCGACGAGACATATGCCGGGCACTTGTTCGACGGATGGATAAGTTTCTGTGGGAAACAATGACCCTCAGGTGAAGATGCGCTACGCCACCGATATAATCCACCGCAGCAAGACAGATTTGAAAGAGGCTATCACCGCGCTTGAATATAATATGGACCACGGCGACCTGCCGAGTTTCAACAAATATTTCAACCTGCGCATGGGGTCGGAATATTCCGTGCTTCCGCTTACGGTGGATGACGCCATAAAACGCCTTCACCAGTGGCTCGACGTGGTGGACGGCATGTCGGACCTTGACGAGATTTCGCAGGTGAAGCCGCTGTTCCTGCTGGCAATAGCGCATGTGCTCAAAGCCCTCAACAGCGAGGGACCCGACTCTGTGTCCCTGGCCAATGCCAAGGAATATTTCCTGAAACTGAACCAGCTCATAGGCTTCAAGGATAATCTTAACCGCCGCTATACGCTCATAGGCAAGGCACCATATACGTTCAATTGCCTGGTGAAGGAATCCGACGACAGCGGTACTATGAAACTCGACGGAAAGGCCGAACGCCTGTCGATGGCATTCCAACGGATGCAGCCCAACTCGGCCCGCGCCGTGTTCCAGGTGATACCCTCGGGAGTGAGCGTGGAAGGCTTGGCCCGCACCGACGACGATCGCCTCGACGAGACATATGCCGGGCACTTGTTCGACGGATGGATAAGTTTCGCCTACAAAGGGCCTATCGCCATAAGCCTTCGCACGCTCGACGCCAAGCGCGAGGAAGAGGTGCGCGAAGAAGCCCGGCAGGTAGCAGAAAAGGTAGCCGCCCGGCCGGCAACCGCAGCAGCCGCGCCTAAGAAAGAGACAGCCCCGGCGACCCCTCCGGCCACTGCGGCCCCAAAGATAAAAGTGCCGCAGGAAAACCGCCGCAAGTCGGAATTCAATGCCGGAGAAATAATAGTCGGCGCCGCCAACATGAGAGAAAACAAGGTGTATTTCGACAATATCTATGGCGACGAGATATATTTCCATTTCAATCCCAAGACCGACCTCCGCCACCCCGAAGACATAGTAGAGCTGGAAGATGACGCGGAAGGCGACTGGGAAGTGAGCGGCCGGCTTGTAACCCGCACGGGCCGCGACGGCCGCACATTCCTCGTCATCACCGACATTCACTTTACCGACGAATCTGATTGAGCACCCCGCGTTGAAACGCGGGGAACGGTGGCCGATTAAACATTCAGGGCAAAGGCAATATTTTGGCGCAAGGCAACGTTTATTATATTGTTATGAGACACGCAAATATATTGATAGCGGCCTGCGCTTTGTGGCTTTTTACGGGATGCTCCGACAACGATGCTCCCGATTATCCTGTGTATATGCAGCCTTCGTCGATTACATCGAGCAACGAAGGCGGCTCGACACAGACTTTCGAGTATGATGATTACGGCAGGATTGTACGGTGGACAGAGTATTTCGACGATAACGACCGTGTATCGGCCCGCTATTCCTATCCCGACGCCAACACAATTGTGGCCGAGTCGGAGGTTACAGGCGGAGATATACGCATGTATAAGGAGACTATCGTGCTCGACAAGGGTCGCGCCGCAAGCTCGGAAGGCACTTTCATATGCCGGCAGGAGGGCAACGACGGATTCCGCACAACAGCGCGCAAGACCTATCGGCTTTCTTTCGACTATGATTGGGCCGGACATCTCACCGTGGTGAAACATTCGGAGGTGACGGGCATAGGCGATGACATGCCCGACAATGCTTGGGATAACGCCTGGGAATGGGAGAATTATCTTATCTGGGACAACGGCAACCTTGTCGAGTTTCAAGACAAGCAAGGCCGGCCGGAGGTGTATTCTACCACAAAATATAAATATGTAGCTTCTGCAACGGACTATCCTCTGATTATGCCGGCGTCTGTAATAAACTGCTACCATCATATTCCCCTGCTAATGAAAGGGGTTTTCGGAACCAATTCAACGGGCCTGCTGAGCGAAGCCACAGAATATGACAGGGACGGGAATGTGACGATGAGCAATGCCTACGATTACCGAATCGAGGATGGCCGTATCGCGGGATATACTCACACCCCGTCGTATGCCACGGCGGCTTCGTATAGCGTGGCCTGGACGGACGGGGCGGGGGAGACCCCGCGTTGAAACGCGGGGCACGGGGGCGCTTTTTTTCCTTTTTCACAAGCCGGAGGCTTGTGTTCCTAAGGCGGCGACGGCGGCATCGAAGGAGTCGCGGGGGATGCGGGCGAGATTGCGCACTTCGAGGCGACGGTTGTAGACGGTGCGCACCGAGCAGTGGAGCACGGAGGCTATGGTGATGCTGTCGGTGATGCCAAGGCGCACAAGGGCATATATGCGCAGCTCTGTGTTGAGCGAGCCTTCTTTTTTGGGTTCTATTCGGGCTTCGGGAAGGAGCAGGGCGTTGAAGTCGGCGACAAAGTTGGGAAACGAAGCGAGAAAGAGGGCGTCGAATTTGTCGTTGAATTCCTTGACGAGTTCCTGGATGAATTTGGGACTCTGGCACTGGCGCAGCGACATTTCAGCCTTTCCGTCTTTGAGCAGGCGTACCTGGTTGCGGCGGAATTCCTCGAGGAGGTCGATATATCGGGAACATACAGAGAATACTTCGCCGAGCGAGCGGTGTTTTGCCCTGTCTGCCTCGGCAAGGTCGGCGTTGGCGCGGGCCAGGGCTTCGGAGAGGGTTTGCAGCCGGCAATTGTTTTCGGCGAGGTTGGCGTTGCTGCGACGCAGACGGTTTCGATGGCGGTAGATTATAACAAGCGATGCGGTGAGGACCAGGGCCAGGAGAGCCACTATGGCGAGATAGGCCAAAGTGCGACGCTGCATGGAGGTCATGCGGTCCTGAGTTTTCTTTGATATGTAGCTTTGGAGAGATGCGAGGCGAAGCATACGCACACGGTTTTTATACATACGGGCACATTCGAGGCAGTGGGATATGTATCGTGCGGCACGGACTATGTCGCCGTGGCTATCCATTACCACGGCCAGTTCTTCCAAAGATGCAATCTCGCGGTTGGCTATGCGGGCATCGGCCAAAGCCGACATTATGAGGTAGCGTATGTAATTGTCTTCATCGCCGAGGCGGAGATAAAGCTGCGACATGGCCCATGCCGCGCGGGCGTCGCGTTGCGCGTCAAGGGTGAGACGGGCCGCTCGCGGCTCGAGCGCCGACACGGCCGCGGCGGCACGGTTTTCATCGGACATGGCGGCATAAGCCTTGTAAAGGATATAGTCGGGGTGAGAGTCGGGAATGACAGAAGCGATGGAGTCGAGCAGAGGCTGTATGTCGGCCTTGACGTTGCCGGGTTCGCCTTCAAGGCGATGATAGGACTCGATGTGGGTGATAAGATATACTTTCTTGCCGAGATATTCAATCATTTGGTCGACAGAAAGGCTGTCGACTCTCACGCGAGAGAGCGCAAGGCGGCTTTCGTCGAACAGGCCCATGGCCGCCAGGGTGTAGGCGCTCATTATATTGATGTCGTCCTGCATGTCGGGGCGGCGTATGTCCTTTGCAAGCGCAAGGCACATATTTCCATAGTACATTGCCGAATCGCCGTCGAAAATCCTGTTAGCCTCGAAAAGCTCGCGGGCCGCTTCGAGGCGTGCCGAATCAGTCGTGGCCTTTTTCAAAGAAAGCCGCAACTTGCTTATGTTCTGCTCGCGCACGGCGGCAAACTCCTCTGTGCGGTCGAGCGCCATGTCGAGATGCTCGATAAGCAGATTGTTCTCGTCGGAAAAGGCGCGGGACGGCACGGGGCATATGGCCGAAAGCATTATCAAGAAAAGAAGGAAGATGGCTTTCATGGATTATTTTTTTACAAAGATACGAAAAAAGGGGGAGGATACAAGTTACCAAAAGCCAAAATTGATGATATAATAACCAATTATTTCACAATCACTTATAACGTTTCAGTTTTTACCAAAGGTGTACCTTAGAGTTTTAAGGGCTTCTTTTTATATTAATTTTGCACCGACGACAAAACGCAAAAAATACATTTAAATAATCCTATCCATGAAACAATCATTTTTACTTATGGCTCTGGCTGCGGCAACAATAAATTGCGCCGCCCAGACCGTGTATTTCGATTTCGGCGGATCGGGCTCGCGCGGCACGCTCACCGAAAATCCCGATGCATCGGGCAACTACTGGAACAATATTGCCCCGGCCACCGAAGGCGCCACCTCGATAGCCGCCAAAACATCGTTTGACAATATAGTCGACCGCCAAGGCGCCGACACCGGCATATCTCTTTTCCTGTGCAACGCCTGGGGCGTGAACGGCGCGGGCGGCCTGTCGAATCCCGATGCCGCGCTGCTGGGTGACCTTGCCGTGGCCTCCGCCACTACCGACTATATGTTCAACACCAACAACAACGAGGGCGGCCGTTCGTTTGTAATCCGCGGCCTCGACTCTGGCAAGGGATACCGTTTTACCATCTTCGGCTCGCGCAGCGCGGGCGACACGCGCCAGGGCCGTTACTCCATCTCGGGACAGAACGGATGGGCCACGGTGATGCAGGTGGCCGGCAACGGAATAGGCGCCAACGGCGAGAACCAAAACACCGACAATGCTCCGGTGAGCGACATAATCTACCCCGATGCATCGGGCAACATCACTATATATATCACCAACGAAACCACCACCTATGTGCCCCTGTCGTGCATGAAAATGGAGGCGGTGGAAGGCAAGCGCACATTTGAAGGCACAACCGGGCGCACACTTCTTTTCGACTTTGGCTCCAACGGCTCCAACGCCGCTCGCGGAACCAAGACCGAAGGCAACTGGAACAATATAGTGAACGGCACAGCCGACAACTATTGCGCCGCCGGCAGTGAATTTGCAGGCCTTATCGACAACACCGGCGCCGACACCGGCATGACCCTAATTGTGAATTCACGCTTCACCACCAACGGAGGAAGCGGCGGCGGTGGCCTCGCCAATCCCGACGCGTCGCTCTTGGGCGACCTTGCCGTGGGCACGGCCACTAACGACTATTTCTTTACCGAAACGGGGGAAACCAACCGCACAATGACATTCTCGGGCCTTGACCCGCGCAAAAGCTACCGCTTCACCCTCTTCGGCACGCGCAACAACGCCGAGTGCCGCGTAGGCCTTTTCCACCTCGAAGGCATCAACGAGTTTTACGGCGCGCAGCAGGTGGCCGGCAACGACTTTTCCTCATCCGCTTCGCAAAACACACGAAACCTTCTCATCTCCGACCCCATCTTCCCTGCGGCGACTGCATCACCCTCACTGTGATAAACAACGCCAAGACCTATGTGGCACTCTCGGCCATGAAGATAGAAGAACTGTCGGGCATCGAGCGTCCCGACATACGCTCCTACAAATCGGTGACACTCTCGGGCGAAAACCTTATTTCGGGAGAAATATCAGAACTCACCTCTATCGACCGGGCCAACTGGCAGGTATGGGCCAAACTTCCGGCCGGAACGGTGACGCTCACCGCCGTTGACGAAAACGATGCCACATCCACACTCAACGTGAATATACCCTCCGAAGGAATCTACCGCCTGAACGTGAATCTCGACGAAGGCACCACCGAGCTTTTCGAGGCCACATATTTCTGCGTGGAAGGCAGCGCCGTGGGCGGCTGGAACACCGAAGGCGTGGAAATGACCTATATCGGCGCAGGCAAGTGGAACTTCAACGGCCGCCTCGAAGGCTACGACCGCACATCAGATTCGGGACGCATCAATTTCGTCATGAACCGGTCGTGGAATTACCAGTACAAACGCGTAGCCGGCTCTCCCGACAAACTGTCGTATAACGAAGGCTCCGATATTCCGCTCAATCCCGGCACATATGACATAACAGTGGATCTCAACGAGATGACATGGAAAATAGCCAACGGTCTCGACGGCCTCGACCCGTACCGCATAACCGTGATGGGGTCGTCGGTTTCCAACGGCCAGGGAGCCGACAACAACGAAGGATATGCCTTCATGTACGACAAACTCCTTGCCGAACGCCACGCCTCCGGACAGAGCGACAATGAATTCTATATATCCAACATAGCCATCAACGGCAACTCCACAGTAAGCCTCCTCAACCGCTACGACGACCTCGAACGCGAATTCGGACAGTATGTGATATTTGCCGTGTCGCTCGGCAACGAGGGCATCCACGGAGCCGCCGACCAACAGGGAGTCTACGACCAGTTCCTCGCAAACATGCAGACCCTGATAGCCAAGGCCCGCGAGGACGGCAAGACCCCCGTGGTGATGAACAACTATACCCGCGCCGACTTCAACGCCGACGACTACACATATATAATACGCATGAACGACGAGATAGCCGCATGGGACGTGCCGTCGGTGAACATGCTCGGTGCCATCGACGACGGCGCCGGCCACTGGGCTCCCGGCTATGACATAGCCACCGATATCTACCACCCCAACACCGACGGCCACCGCGAATTTTTCTACTCGATGCCCCCGTCGCTGTTCGACGCGCTCGCCTCGGGCAAGACACTCACAATGGACCGCGTAGTTTCCGACGAACCTTATGCCTTGGACGGCACCATATCGTTCAAGCCCGAAGGAACAGTACACTCGTTCACGCTCGCCCTCACAGCCTCGATGGCCGCCGACGGAATTCTCGCCACGGCGACATGTGCCGACGGCCGCGTCGTCACCATCTCGCGCAAAGGCAGCTCATGGGAGCTTGCCGCCGACGGCAAGACCGTTGCAACTGTGGCCGCCGGCGAATCGCTCGACAACATCATGCTCACCCACAACTATGCCTCGAAGACCTTGGCCCTGGTGGTGAACGGCAAAAAAGAAGCTGCCACCGGCTATGAACTCTCGCCCGCCGACGTGGTGATAGGCGAGAAAGACAACAAGGCTGTACGCCGTGTAGGCGAGTTGATGTTCTACCGTTCGTCGATGCTTACCAACGACCCGTTCACATCGTCGAAACTCAACAAATCGTCGCTCGAAATCTATGCCCCGATGCAGGCCGAATCGCGTGCCGTGGAAATACCCAACCTGGCCATGTCGACCAACACCGTAACCCTCGACGCCACCACCTCGGGAATAGAAGATGCAGACATCGTCAGTAATGATTTCACGGCAACCGGAGGCGACGGACAAATCACAATCACATCGGCCGTTCCTACCCCGGTGCAGGTAGCCACCCTTGACGGGAGCGTGGTGCGCAGCCTCACGGTCGACGGCACCGCCACCGTCGGCAATATCGCGCCGGGCTTCTATCTCGTAAACCGCGCAAAAGTGATGGTACGATAAAACTCAGAATTAATATCAATGAAGGCATCCGGTGCTCGGCATCGGATGCTTTTTTAGTGTCTTTTAGTGTAAAAAAAGTGTTGATAACTATGTTGATAACCTGTTGATAACCCCGCAACAACTTTATAACAAGTTGATTTGCAATATTCATTGAAAAATACATTAACCTATAAAACGGGGTGTGCAAATTCCGGGCAAGGAAGATTTAACGCAGTTTTAAATATACTTTTCTACCAAAAATGGGGTTCGGTGTAATAAAAATTTATTAACTTTGCAGTTATGAACAGTATGTTGATAACTGTTGCAACTCTTTAAATGTCAAAGAAAACGACTGTTGATAACCTTGTAGAATATGTTTACAAACTTCAATAAGTCATATTTGCAAGTTTTCGTCCAAAAAGTTATCACTGTTATCAACATCCATTATTATTCTTGAAGGTTTTTATTTTATTATTAAACTTATCCTATAAATAAAATGAATGTCGAAAACCCCGACATGCTCCGCAGCGAAATCGAGCAGTTGAAGAAGGAACGTGGCGCAGTGATTCTGGCCCATTATTACCAGAAAGGGGAGATACAGGATCTTGCCGACTATATAGGCGACTCACTCGCCCTGGCCCAGATTGCGGCCGGCCTCGATGCAAAAGTGATAGTGCTTTGCGGGGTGCATTTCATGGGGGAGACCGCAAAGATACTTTGCCCCGACAAGACGGTGCTCGTGCCCGATGCCGAAGCAGGATGCTCGCTGGCCGACAGTTGCGACGCCGGAGAATTTGCCCGGTTTATCGAAGAGCATCCCGGCCACACCGTGATATCGTATGTGAACACATCCGCCGAAGTGAAGGCATTGACCGATGTGCTCGTCACATCTTCCAACGCCCGCAAAATTGTGGAGACATTTCCCAAGGATGAAAAAATAATCTTCGGCCCCGACCGCAACCTCGGCAACTATATAAATTCTGTCACGGGACGCGACATGGTGCTTTGGAACGGCGCATGCCACGTTCACGAGCAATTCTCGCTCGAAAAGATACTTGCCCTCAAAGCGGAGCATCCCGGCGCGAAGATTCTCGTCCACCCCGAATGCAAGGGTCCCGTTCAGCGTCTTGCCGACAAGGTGGGCTCAACCGCCGCGTTGCTCAATTATGCGAAAGAGAGCGACGCCACGGAATTTATCGTGGCCACGGAGAGCGGCATCCTCCACCAAATGCGCAAGGATTGCCCGGAAAAGACATTCATCCCGGCTCCGCCCGAAGACGGCACGTGCGCCTGCAACGAATGTTCGTTCATGAAACTCAACACCCTTGTGAAGCTGCGCGACTGCCTGCGCGACATGGCCCCAGAGGTGCATGTCGACCCGGCTGTGGCCGAGCGCGCCCGCAAGCCTATCGAGCGCATGCTCGAATTGAGTTAGGCAAAAAAGCGACAAGATCATTAAGGCCATTAAGGACTTTAAGGTCATAAAAAAAATAAAGAATTTTAAATAGAAATATATATAATGGAATACAATCATAAAGAGATAGAGAGCCGCTGGCAGCAGCAGTGGCGCGACAAAGGAATTTACCGCGCGGAAATCGACCCCTCGCGTCCCAAGTTCTATGTGCTCGACATGTTCCCCTATCCCTCCGGGGCCGGACTGCATGTGGGCCACCCTCTGGGCTACATTGCCTCGGATATCTACTCGCGCTACAAGCGTCTCAACGGCTTCAATGTGCTTCACCCCATGGGCTACGATGCCTATGGCCTTCCCGCCGAGCAATATGCCATCAAGACCGGCCAGCATCCCGAGATAACGACAAACGAAAACATAGCCCGTTACCGCTCGCAGCTCGACAAGATCGGCTTCTGCTATGACTGGGACCGCGAGATACGCACGTGCGACCCCGACTATTATAAATGGACGCAATGGGTGTTCCTGCGTCTGTTCAATTCATATTATGACAAATTGGCCGACAAAGCCATGCCCGTTTCCGACCTTGTGGCTCATTTCGATAAAAATGGCTCGGAGGGAATAAATGCCGCCGAAACCAAGGAGCTGCATTTCACAGCCGAAGAATGGAAGGCGATGGACGCCAAGGAAAAGAGCGACGTGCTGATGAACTACCGTCTGGCCTATCTCGGCACCACGATGGTGAACTGGTGTCCGAAGCTGGGCACGGTGCTTGCTAACGACGAGGTGTCGGAAGGACGCTCGGTGCGCGACGGCTATCCGGTGGAACAAAAGTTGATGGACCAGTGGTGCCTGCGCGTGTCGGCATATGCGCAGCGGTTGCTCGACGGCCTCGACCGTATCGACTGGAGCGATTCGCTGAAAGAGACCCAGCGCAACTGGATAGGCCGCTCCGAAGGCGCGGAGATGCGCTTCAAGATAGCCGGCTCCGATATCGAACTTGAAATTTTCACCACACGTGCCGACACTGTGTTTGGCGTCACCTTTATGGTGCTCGCTCCCGAAAGCAAGTATGTGGATATGATCACCACAGAGGAGCAGCGCGCCGCCGTGGACGAATACATCGCCTCGATAAAGCACAAGACCGAGCGCCAGCGCATGATTGATAAGAAAGTGTCGGGCGTGTTCTCCGGGGCATATGCGGTGAATCCGCTCACGGGCAAGGAAATTCCCGTGTGGATAAGCGACTATGTGCTTGCCGGCTACGGCACGGGCGCCATTATGGCAGTTCCGGCTCACGACAGCCGCGACTATGCTTTCGCCCGCCATTTCAACCTGCCGATTATTCCTCTAATTGAGGGTGCCGATGTGTCGGAAGAAAGTTTCGACGCCAAGGAAGGCCGCATGATAAATTCATCTTCCGACATACTCGACCTTAACGGCCTCGATGTGAAGGAAGCCATTGCCAAGACAAAAGCGCGCATCGCCGAACTCGGCATAGGCAAGGTGAAGGTGAACTACCGCCTGCGCGACGCCATATTCAGCCGCCAACGCTATTGGGGCGAGCCGTTCCCCATATATTACAAGGACGGCATCCCCACTGCAATGGAAGACAAGGACCTTCCGGTGCTTCTTCCCGAGGTAGACAAATTCCTGCCCACCGAGACAGGCGAGCCTCCGCTGGGACGCGCCAAGGACTGGAAGACAAAAGACGGCTATCCGATTGAACTGTGCACCATGCCGGGTTTCGCCGGGTCGTCGGCCTACTATCTCCGCTACATGGACCCGCACAACAGCGAGGCGCTCGTGGGCAAGGAAGCCAATGAATACTGGGGCAGCGTCGACCTCTATCTCGGAGGTTCGGAGCACGCCACCGGCCACCTTATATACAGCCGTTTCTGGAACAAGTTCCTTTTCGACCTCGGCGTAGTGTGCGAGGACGAGCCTTTCCGCAAACTTGTGAACCAGGGCATGATTCAGGGCCGCAGCTCGTTTGTGTACCGTGTAGGCGAGTCGAACACGTTTGTGTCGGCCGGCCTGCGCTCGCAATACGACGACACCCAGGAGAAGCATGTGGACATAAGCCTGGTGAACAACGACGTGCTCGACATCGAAGCCGCCCGCGCATGGGCTCCCGAATTCAAGGATGCCGAGTTTATCCTCGAAGACGGCAAATATATCTGCGGTTGGGCAGTGGAAAAAATGTCGAAGTCGAAATATAATGTTGTCAATCCCGACGATATGGTCGACCGCTATGGCGCCGACACGCTGCGCCTTTATGAAATGTTCCTCGGCCCCATCGAGCAGTCGAAGCCTTGGGACACCAACGGCATCGACGGCGTGTACCGCTTTATAAAGAAACTGTGGTCGCTTTTCTACGATAAGGACACACTGCTTATCGACGACAGCGAGCCTACGGCCGACAATCTCAAATCGCTCCACAAGCTCATAAAGAAAGTGACCGGCGACATCGAGCAATTCTCGTTCAACACCTCGGTATCGGCATTCATGATATGTGTAAACGAACTGTCGGCTCAGAAATGCCGCAGCCGCCGTGTCATGGAAGACCTTCTTGTAGTGCTTGCCCCGTTTGCTCCCCATGTGGCCGAGGAACTGTGGCATGCAATAGGCCATGACACCACGGTGTGCGACGCCAAATGGCCGGCATGGAACGAAGACTATATCAAGGACTCGACCGTGAAATATGCCGTGTCGTTCAACGGCAAGGCCCGTTTCACCATGGATATGCCCGCCGATGCCGGCAAAGATGCCGTCGAGGCCGCTGCCATTGCTCATCAGGATTCGGCCAAGTGGCTTGCCGGCAAGACCGTGCGCAAGGTCATAGTAGTGCCCGGAAAGATTGTCAATATCGTGGTAGGGTAGGGCATACGGCCTTTATATAATAAATTGTCATTATTTTCGTTATATCATAGATGGAAATTGTCTTTGCCTCGAATAACGAGCATAAACTTCAAGAGATACGGCAGATAGCGGGCGACAGGTTCAAAGTGCTCTCGCTTGCCGACATAGGCTGTGATGCCGACATCACCGAAGATGGCGACACACTCGAAGCTAATGCCCGCATAAAGGCGCGTTATGTAGCCTCCCGGTATGGCCGCGACTGTTTTGCCGACGACACCGGGCTGGAAGTTGAGGCCCTTGACGGCGCCCCGGGTGTACATTCTGCAAGATTCGCCCCGGGAACCGGTCATGATTCGGCGGCCAATACCGCCCTGTTGCTTGAAAAACTCGAGGGCAAGGACAACCGACGTGCACGGTTCCGCACCGCCATATGTCTGATAATTGGCGGTGAGGAGCATATGTTCGAAGGCATAGTCGACGGGGAAATCACGACCACTCCGGCGGGAAAGGCCGGATTCGGTTACGACCCGGTATTCCGCCCCGACGGTTGGACGGCGACATTTGCCGACGCGTCTGCCGAAGAAAAAAATTCGGTGAGCCACCGCCGTCGTGCACTCGACAACATGATGAAATTCTTAGACGAAAAAATTGATTAAGATTAAAATGATAAAACGCTCTCTTTTCACAATAATTCTTGCCATAGCGGCTATTGTGGCCAAGGCCGACAGTGAAGGGCTTTGGAACACATATTCGCTTTTCACCGACCGTGTCGACAATATCGTCGAGGCCTCCGACAAGGTGTATTACCGTTCAGGCTCGCGTCTGTTTTCATATTCGCCTTCCGACGGCGAGACCTACGCATATCTCTGGAACAATCGTCTATCCGATATTTTTGTAAAGGAGATATACTACAACGCGCATGGAAAATATCTTCTTGTGGTGTATGAAAACAGCAATATAGACTTGATCTACGACGATGGCACAGTGGTGAATCTTCCCGAAATAAAAGATTCGTCGATAAAGGACAAGACTATCAACAATGTAGATTTTTCCACCGACCACCGCATTGTGCTCGCGACTGTATTCGGATATGTGATATATAATGACGAGACCTACGACGTGGAATACTCGGCATCGCTTGGCCGCAGCCTCGACTATGCCTCTGCTCTTGGCGACAATATTGTGATTGTCACTCAGGATACGGATAACACGCTCGGGCTGTTCATGGCTCCGATTTCGTCGCATCCCAACACTATGGCCCGTTTCACAGAAATCGGAGACAAGATTTCCGGTATCGACGGTATGAATGCCGGCGGCGACAACTGGCTTGTGTTTCTTGACAAGGGAGAGAAGCGTTATTATGCCCGGCAGATAGATTTGGACGAACATACGGTTATCAATAACGTGTGGTCCGGTTGCTACAACAGCAAGGGCGCGATGCGCACATGCAAGGATGGATGGTATGCCTATTCAGATTCTGAAATATTCTTCTGGGACAGCGAGGATGGATTCTCGTCGAAGGCTATTCCCGCCGAGGTGCAAAAAATGAACATTGCTCTTTATTCCGACCCCACGAAAATATGGTCATGCAATAAAGACGGCATAGCCCGTCACGACATATCCTCGTCGGAAGCGACTACACTCATAGCAAGGATGAAACCCGCCGACGCCGTGAACGTGCCCAAGATTGCCATGATGCAATGGAATCCGTCGGGCACGCGCCTTTGGCTCGGCAGCGCCTCGTGGCTCAACTTGCGCAGCACGGCATGTCTGGATCCAAGCAATGAAAACAACGGGCAGCCGCAGTATATGAATTCCATATCGGGCGGCGTGATCAAGGACGAGACCGTGGTGGATGCGACCCACACGGGCGACACAGGCGCTTATTTTCAAAAGCAGAACGGCGACAAGCGCATGTATGGCGGAACATACTGGATGGCTGCCGACCCCGACGACGACGAGGTGTATTACCAGATAACACAGTACAGCGGCATTTTCGCCGTGAAAGGCACCCATCAGATTTATGTGGAGAAAAACGTGCCTGTCGACGGAAAAGCAAAATTCATACGCCGCCGCGGATTTAACATCGACCCGCAGGGCAATCTGTGGGTGAGCGGCTTCTGGACGAGCGGAGGCGCAATAAACCACGACTTCTATGTCCTTCCTTCCGAAAAAAGAAAGGACATAGTGGCCGGAAACGGAAAAAATGTTCTTTTCTCCGATTGGAAAGCCATGGGGCATGACGATTTGGGAATGGACGTCCACGACCAGGTGTTTATATTCTCAAAAAAATACAATTACCTCTACTATATCGACAACGGCTATGCAATGGGCTTCAAGGTGCTCGACCATAAAGGCACGTACACCGACCCGTCCGACGACAAGAAAGTGTCGTGCAAGAATCTTGTAGACCAGGATGGAAACCGCCATGCGCCTTACCAGTCGCGTCATCTGGCCGAAGATGCCGACGGCGCGCTGTGGATAGCCACTAATGCCGGAGTGTATGTGGTGGACGATCCCCGGCAGTGCTTCACCAACAATTTCCGTATTCGCCGCCCGAAGGTGGCTCGTAACGACGGCACCAACTACGCGGATTATCTTCTCGACACCGAGACTGTGAATTACATAGCCGTCGACCCCGCCAATAGAAAATGGTTCGCTACGGAAAACTCGGGGCTATACCTCACAAATGCCGAGGGCACGGAAATACTAGAGCATTTCACCACCGACAATTCTCCGCTGCCGTCGAACACTATATATTCCATTGAGTGCGACCCTCACGGCAACACCGTGTATGTAGGCACCACATCCGGCTTGATGTCGTTCAGCTCCGACGCCACTCCGCCGGCATCCGATTTCAGCAACGTGCTCGCTTATCCCAACCCCGTGCGTCCGGAATACAACGGATATGTGACGATAACCGGACTTAAAGATAATTCTTTGGTCAAGATAGGCGATTCGCTCGGAAATATATTCTTCCAGACACGTTCGGAAGGCGGCATGGCCCGCTGGGACGCCTGCGACGCATCGGGCCGACGTGTCAAATCAGGTGTTTACTATGTTTTCGCCTCTTCTTCCGAAAGCGACGGCGGCTCCACATCGGGCGCCGTGACAAAGATTATGGTAATAAATTAAGAGCCTGTTACTAAAAAATGAAACGTCATTTTTCATATACTTCCGAGACCGACCGCAGTTATGGCATAGCGGGCATGGCCCTTATGATGAATATATGGGACAAGGAAGATATGCTGCGGTCCATAAGCCTCGACGGCATCGATATAGAATTTGCCCCCGAATTCTTTTGCAGCCCGAACCCTAACGTATCGGCAAAGGCTGTATATGCCGAGATGCTCAGCCAGTACCAGATACTGTCGGGGCTGGTGATAAGCAACATACTGTGCCGGTACAGGGTAAACCGCTGCGTCGACCTTGATGCCGAGGAACTGTCAACGCTCCACGACTATCTTTGTGGCGAGGGCTCCGACATATGTTCGCTCGACACAGACGAATCCTCGTCAATGTTCAAGAAAATATATTCTTACTTTGGCGAGGTGTATTCCACAAGCCGCGTTCATTACACGGCAAGGCGGATTGCCGCCGAGCTTGTATCCCGCCGCACGCTCTCGGGCGTGGAAGTGGACGAGCTGGTAAATAGATAGAACACAAATAAAATATATAAGGGAATGTTGAAAAAAGTTGTTTTTTTCCTGGCGGCCGCAATCATGGCACTCCCATTGTCTGCCGTTGAAAGATTATCTTCCGGCGAGCAGCGCCGCCACCTCTCCGACAGTCTCACCGTGGCTCTGGCAAATACAGACTCACCGGCCGATTCTCTGAGGATAATTACCGACTTGTTCGACCTTGCCCCCCGGCAACAGCGCGACTCCATAGGCCGTCTGGGCATAGATATTGCCGTGAGGATAGGCGACAGCCGCACAGGCCTCGATCTGATACGTAATATTTGCAACTTGCATCATTCATCCGACACCGCCCTCGAAAAGGACTATGACCTTGCGATGAATTTTAATGCTTCTGCCGACAGGGACGAGACCGTGACCTTCATTCAGATGATGCAGAATTACAACAGCGCGAAGCATCTGTCGGCCGACCGCAGGAAAATGCAGTTGAGGCAACTCATACGCCGTGCCACCGACGACGACCCTGAGACCGACCTCGAGCGCATGGTGATACTACATGCCATGGCTGTGAACATTGCCGAAATTTCACAAGGCCCGCTCCTTAACAGATATTTTGAAGAACTCGATACACTCGCCTCCGGATTGCGTCCGGAGGCGTATGCTTTACAAAACCTGATATGTGTGCAGGCTTCCATGGCATACGCCTCATCCGATGCGTCGAGGGCTAAGAGCGTGCACTACGACCGCCGTCTTCTCAACCGCATCGATGCCATGGAGCGCGGAGAGCTGGGCATAAGGCATCCTTACCGCGACTATAATGCCAACCGATATGTGCTGTATTGCCGGCTGCTGTCAAATTTCGACAATATATCCCCGGAAGAGGTAGAGGAGTATTATGCCAAGGTAATGGAGATAGTGGCCACCGACTCCGTGGCGGCATCGACCAACCGCAAATCTCTGCGTCCGCAGATTTTCCATGCCGCCGCCACCGGCGACGACAATACCGTGATGGCTCTACTGCCCAAGGCCCTTGACATGCCTTATAACAAAGGAATACGTTCACGCCTGCTCCGTATCATGATTGATGCGGCCGGGCGTACCGGCGATTTGGAAAAACAACTCGAAGCCTCGCTTGAATATAATAAAATACTTGAAAAGGACATTACCGAGAGAGTGAATGAAAATTGGCGTGAGCTTGAAATAACCTACGATATGGGGCGTCTTCGTCAAAAATACATATCGGAAAACGCCAAGATAGAAAACACCATGCTTGTGGTGTCGCTCGTTGCCGGAGCCGTGCTGCTTATCCTTTTCATTATCCTGTTTATCCTTTTCCGCCATTCGCGCCGCCTGGCAGCAAATCTTAAAATAACGAATGAAGTGCTCAATAGCGAGCGCCGCAGCCTCGCCGGTGCGAAAGCGTCGCTTGAAAAAGCTGCCGAGCGCGCCCGCCTGGCCGATTCTCTCAAAAGCGCCTTTATAAAAAATATGACAGAGGAAGTGACTGTGCCGCTGCACACCATAGCGGAACACACCTCGCTGCTGGTGCAGTTTGCTAAAAATGAAGAAAAGCCATTCCTTCAGAAATATGCCGCCGCCATCACCCTCAACACAGAAATAGTGTCGGTGATGCTGGCCGACCTTGAATCGCTTTCAAAACTCGACTCCGGCGAACTCGCGCTCCTTCCCCGCAGGGCATCGTTGCGCACTTTGTGCGACGATGCCGTAAATGGCGTGTCCCACAGGTTGCAGCCGGGTGTGCAGATGCTCGTCGATTCCAAAATACCCGACATCACCCTCTATATAGATTCTACCAGAATCTTGCAGATACTCTGGCAGCTGCTTTCCAATTCCGCAAAATTCACGGCGGAAGGAAGAATACTCATCTCTGCCGAAATCACCGGAGAAAATCAGGTAAGCATCTACATTTCCGACACCGGCATAGGCATTCCGCAAGAATATAACGAGCATATTTTTCAGCGCTTCGTACGCCTCGACCCGTCGGTGCCCGGCGCAGGCATAGGCCTGCCGCTCGGCCGCCAGCTCGCCGAGCTTCTCGGCGGCACGCTCATCCTCGCCCCGCAATCACCCGAAGGCTTCGTCACCACATTCATCCTCACCGTGCCCATCGACTCCCGTCGCCGTCGCAAATCATAAAAATGAAATACATTCATTGATAAAGGGCCGTCAAGGCCCTTTATCTCTTTTTTTTGCATACCGGAAAAAGAAAAAAAATAGCGTAAGTGTTTGGAAAACACAAAAATAGTTTGTACCTTTGCAGTCCGATTATATCCAAAAATGCTTCTGCATTAGTCCCAAGGGCGCTTTTGGCCGAGCCCCGGAAGGAATAGTGCAAAATCTATTTGTTTAACAATCAACTAATTAGAAAGTGGATACTCTAAGCTACAAAACTCTTACCCCCAACGCCCAAAGCGTTCAGCACGACTGGGTGGTGATCGACGCCACCGACCAAGTGCTTGGCCGCCTTTGCTCGAAAGTCGCTAAATTGCTCCGCGGCAAATACAAGCCCTCATATTCCCCCAACGTGGAATGTGGCGACTATGTAATCATCATCAACGCCGACAAAGTGCAACTCACCGGCAAAAAATGGACCGACCGCATCTACCTCAACTTCACCGGATATCCCGGCGGTCAGCGTGAGCTCACTCCCGAACGTCTGATGCAGAAATCTTTCAACAAGCACATCAAGGCAGGCAAGCACCCCTTGTTCCTTCGCGTTATGAAAGGCATGCTCCCCAAAAACCGTCTCGGACGCAAACTCATCAACAACCTCTACGTCTACAACGGCTCCGAGCATCCCCATGCTGCACAGAACCCCAAACAAATCGACATCGACAACCTCAAATAATCGAAGAGCACAATGGAACAAGTTAATGCAGTTGGCCGCCGTAAAGCAGCCGTAGCCCGCGTAATCCTCAAAGAAGGTGCCGGCAAAATCACCATCAACAAACGTGACCTCGAAGTTTACTTCCCCTCTTCGATTCTCCAATTCATCGTTAAACAGCCCCTGTCGACACTCGACTGCGTTGAAAAATACGACATCCACGTCAACCTCGACGGCGGCGGCTACAAAGGCCAGGCCGAAGCTCTCCGTCTCGCCATCGCCCGCGCTCTCGTCAAAGTCAACCCCGACGACAAGGCTGTACTCCGCAAACACGGCTTCATGACCCGCGACCCGCGTGCCGTTGAACGTAAGAAACCCGGTCAGCCCAAAGCACGCAAGCGCTTCCAGTTCTCCAAACGTTAATATTTTTGCGAGAATTGCCGCTTAGAATCATGTTTAGAATCTAAACCGCCGCGACGGACCGGAGCCTTATTCCGACGCCTTACCCGACGGTTGTAGTATTTCGACAAAATAATATTATTAAAAAGAACGTAAACAAATCTTACAATTATGGCTAACCCCACATTTGACCAACTCCTCGAGGCAGGATGCCATTTCGGCCACCTCAAAAGAAAATGGAACCCTGCCATGGCGCCCTACATCTTCATGGAGCGCAACGGTATCCACATCATCGACCTCTATAAGACAGCCGCTAAACTCGAAGAAGCTGCTGCCGCCCTCAAAAATATCGCAAAGCAAGGCAAGAAAGTGCTTTTCGTAGCCACCAAAAAACAGGCTAAGCAAGTTATCGCCGACCACGCCACCGCCGTGAACATGCCCTTCGTTATCGAACGCTGGCCCGGCGGCATGCTCACCAACTTCCCCACAATCCGCAAGGCTGTGAAGAAGATGACCGCCATCGACAAAATGAGCAAGGACGGCACTTTCGACAACCTTTCCAAGCGCGAAAAACTCCAAATCACCCGTCAGCGCGCCAAACTCGAAAAGAACCTCGGTTCTATCGCCGACCTCAACCGTCTGCCCTCCGCTCTTTTCGTTGTTGACGTTCTCAAAGAACGCATCGCCGTGGCTGAGGCCAACCGTCTCGGTATCCCCGTATTCGCAATGGTCGACACCAACTCCGACCCCACAAACATCGACTACGTGATCCCCGCCAACGACGACGCATCGAAATCAATCGAAATCGTGCTCAACACCATCTGCGCCGCCATCGGCGAAGGTCTTGAAGAACGCAAGGTTGAAAAAGCCGATGCCAACGCCGCCGAAGCTCAGGCCGAAGAAGGCGCTGCCGAAGCAGCTCCCCGCCGTCGCCGCGTACGCCGCGCCGAGCAGGAAGAAGCTCCCGAGGCTGAAGCCGCAGCAGAAGCACCCGAAGCAGAAGCCGCTGCCGAATAATTAACACAACAAATATAACAAAACCATAAACTAACGAAACACCCCGAAAAAGGAGTGCTTCGTTAGTTTGTGAAAAAATAAAAAAATACTATGGCTGTATCAATGGCTGAAATCACCAAGCTGCGCAACCTCACTTCCGCAGGCTTGATGGATTGCAAAAAAGCCCTCCAAGAATCAAACGGCGACATCGACGCCGCCGTCGAAATCCTCCGTAAAAAAGGTCAGGCCGTCGCTGCAAAGCGTGCCGACCGTCAGGCTTCCGAAGGTTGCGTCATGGCAAAGAACGAAGGCACATTCGCTGCTGTCGTTGCCCTCTGCTGCGAAACCGACTTCGTTGCTAAAAACGCAGGTTTCGTTGCCCTCACACAGCAAATCATCGACACCGCTGTCGCAAACCGTATCAAGACCCTCGACGAACTCAAAGCTTTCCAGATCGATGGCCGCACAATCGCCGACCTCGTAATCGAAGAAGGCGGCAAAACCGGTGAAAAAACCGAAATCGGCGCTTACGAGACTCTCGAAGCTCCCTCCACCACATCCTACGTTCACTTCGGCAACAAACTCGCCACTATCTGCGGTTTCAACCTCGAAAACGTCGACTTCCATGTAGGTCGTGACGTAGCCATGCAGGTTGCATCCATGAACCCCGTGGCTGTTTGCCGCGAAGAAGTGCCCGCTGCTGTCGTAGAATCCGAAAAGGCTGTCGCCATCGAGAAAACAAAACAGGAGCAAGTACACAAGGCTGTTGAAGCCGCCCTCAAAAAAGCCGGCATCAACCCCAACCTCGTCGATTCCGAAGACCACATCGCATCCAACATTGCAAAAGGCTGGCTCACCGAAGAAGAAGCCGACAAAGCCCGCAAGATCATCGAAGAAACATCTGCTGCCAAGGCTGCAAACCTCCCCGAGCAGATGATCGAAAACATCACCAAAGGCCGTCTCAACAAATTCTACAAAGAATCCTGCCTCATGGAGCAAGAATTCATCAAAGACGGCAACATGACCATCGGCCAGTTCCTCGAAGCCTCCCAAAAAGGCCTCGTGGCAGTATCCTTCCGCCGCGTCAACCTCAACGAAGACTAATAATTAGTATTCCCATAAAAAGCGGTTGTCAAGCTATCAGACTTGACAACCGCTTTTTACATCTATATTAAGTATAATAAGATTATGTTTGAATCCGCGTCTCTCAGTTCAAAAGAAAGAGTCTGTGCGGAAGCCGCAAGCCGGAGGCTCGCGTTCCTAATCAATTAGGAACTCAAGCCTCCGGCTTGAGAATTATAGTTAGAATTATCGTTCAAATTATCATTCAGCCTCGTGCCCTGCGTTTCAACGCAGGGGGTATCTAAATCCCATTCACCCGCAGGCAACACAAAGAAACGCCGAAAAAGTTCAGGAAAGACTGAAAAAGCCGCAAAGCACATAAAGCAGTGATTATAAACCAATTATCCTCAAACAGGTGAGAAACTACGCGCCCCGTTGTGTTAAAATCTGTTAAAACTATGTTATAAAGCATATTTTTATTTGGCGGAATGAAAAAAACGTCTTAACTTTGCAACCGCAAACGGGA
>VSPD01000035.1 GCA_009775125.1 Muribaculaceae bacterium
CTGTGGGTCGCGGCGGCGCAATACCGTGGCGCCGACGTCGAGCAAATCATCTAATGCCGCGTCGTCGTCAATCTTGATTATCAACGGGATGAAAGGCGGGCGGTCGCTTTCGTCGCTGCGCGATGCGGCGTCTTTTTGATGCAGCATCACCGACGATGCGGCGTCGAGCTGCGCATTTGCGCACAATCCAACGAAGGCGACAGACAAGATTGTGAAAAATCGGAGCATAATTTTTCAAATAAGATCGAATTAAATCGATTTAAATCGATATAAATCGAAAGAAACCGAAATGTTTTTTAATTAAAAAGGGCCGGCGGGTTTTGCCCGGCAGCCCTTATTCAGAGTTTATGGATGTGCTTTTTATTTCACTACAACGCGGGTGGAGTTTACTCCGTTTACGTTGATGATGTAGACGCCGGCGGCGAGGCCTTCGCAGGATACTGTTGCGGAGTTGCCTGCTGCGGTTGCTTCGCGCACGAGAGCGCCGGATGTGTTGAACACGCGGGCTGTGATGGCGTCGGTGTTGGCAATGGTGATTTCCCATGTGTTGGCGCCGGCGGGAACTACGAGCATTTCGTTGTCCTTGTCCATTTCAACACCGGTGATCGAGCTGGTGGCAATAGCTTCTTTCAAGCCTTTGAGAGCGTTGAATTTGCCTGCGCCCCAGCGGTCGGCATATTCGTTGGTGTATTGGTCGGTGTCGGCGGTGTTCTTGATGATGCGTACTACATCCTCGGTGGTGAGGTCGGGGTTTGCTTCAAGCCAGGTGGCGATAGCACCGGCAACGACGGGGGTAGCCATCGAGGTGCCTTGCGACACATCCCAGACGTTGGTCTTGCCGTCTTTGGTGTATTCGGCTACGGTGTAGTTGGTGTTGCCGCGGTAGTCGCCCTTGTTGTTGTTGAAGTAGGCGGTGCTTACGGCAGAAACGATGCCCGAGCCGGGAGCGCAAACCAGCGGGTAGTTGCGGCCGTCGTGGGTTGTGCCGTAAGAAGAATAGGAGGCGATGTGGCCTACGGGGAGGGCGGAGTCGGTGTCGGGGTTGTAGCCGGGGCCGGTTTCGCCGGTTGCCGAGGTGTAGTAGTTGAGGTTGCCCGAGAGCATGCCCCAGATGGCGCGGGTGTTCCAGGCGCCTACGGTGAGGAGGCGGTCGTTGCAACCCATCGACGAGATGGAGAGGTCGGCGGAGCCGTCGACAAATCCGGGTTGGTCAAAGGAAGAGAGGTATGTGTAGTTGCTGTTGTTCACCACTTCGATGCGCTGGCCGGCTTTGCCTTCTATTTTGAAGCCAAAGAGGAAGTTGCCGTCGCCGTTGAGATAGGTGTTGTTGGTGATGGTGTAGTTGCAGAGGAAGCGGTAACGGTCGTTGGCAGGCTGTACGCCGGCGCGGAGAGTGAGGTTGGAGCGTGCGAATGCTTCGTCGAATTCGGGGAAGTGGAGATATTCGGAGTAGTCGAAATACGACGATGTGATGTAGGTCGACTCTGTCTCGCCTTCCACGGGGTATTCCCACACGGCTTTGCCGTTGGCAAGGTCGTAGATCATGAGGGTCACTTTGGCGGGCTGGTTGTCAGATGTCCAGATGTCGAGTGCGCCGGTGGTGTTTCCGCCGGGGGTGTAGAAGAACGAGCCTACGGTGTTGTCTTCGGCCGTGAGCCATTTGGCGATGGTGGTGGGGTCGGCGCCTTCGTTGCCGGAGGCGATGCAGATAATACCGCGTTTGCCGAGTTCTTCAAGGGCGCGGCTGGTCTGGTCCTTGCCGTCGTGCGGGCCGATGTTTGTGCCGATAGAAAGGTTCACAACCACGGGTTTGTTGACAGATTCGGCGTATTCGATACATTTCTCAACGGCCATAAGGATGTTGGGGTCGTAGAGGTTGCCGGCGCCGATTACAATGTCGGATTCGGTTGCGCCGCCGTAGAAGGGGTTGCGCTGGGTTGCGGTGACTTGGGCAAAGCCTTTGTCGGGAAGGTAGGTGGCTACTTTGGAGGGACGGCCGTTGAACGAGCCGGCCATGCAGCCGAGGGTGTGTGTGCCGTGGAACTCGTCGGAATTGTCGGTGTCGAAACCTTTGATTTCTTCCGGTGTCTCGTAGGCTACGAACGAACCGTCGTCGGAAAGGAAGTTCCATACGCGCTTAACGCGGGAGTTGGCGGGGTCGTTGCCCTGGAAAGCGATGTGGTTGGGGTCGCAGCCGGTGTCGTAGATACCGGTTACAACGCCTTTGCCGGTGAAAGCGCGGGGAAGGCCGTCGCCGCCGGCATGAATCACGTCAAGGCCTACGGCAGCACGGGCCTTGTCGAGATATTTGTCGTTTTTCTGGCCAAATGTCATGGCCTTCACGAGGTCGGTGTTGGCAAGAGCCTCGATGTCGGAGATTGTTGCGGATGCGATTACTTGGTCGCCGATTTGTGTCTTGATGTCAAAGCCCTGTGCGGCGATGTCGTCGGCGGTGACGCCATCGGCCATAAGGATGATGACTGTGCCGACTGCCTCAGAACGAGATGCCGGCTCAAACCGGAAGGGCATGTCGCTTGCTTCCACAATCGTCTCGCCGGTTACGGCAGCAGCCATCTGCTGGTTGTAGTGCGAGATGGCGATTTGGCTCTGTGCGTCGAGTTTCGACTGGGCCGTGGCCGACAGAGAGCAAGCAAGTGCCAGTGATAATGAAATGTACAGTTTGTTCATCTGTTTTATAATTATTCGTTTTTTATTGCAATGGTGATAATCGGCAGAACAAGGAGTTTTGTGACGATATGATGCTTTTAAAATGCAAAGTTATAACAATTTTGAAATAAAACCAAAACTTTAACGCACATTTTGCATGTTTTATTGCAGATTTTCACGAATTTAACATTTTATTTGGAGATGTTGAACCGTACGCCTGCTTTCAAGTCAAAATTTAGGGGCCTGTCTTTGTAGGAATTTTTCACACTGCTGCCGTTGTCGAAATGGTAGCTTGCGCCGGGTTCCACAAAGAGGTCGAGCGAGCGTGTTATGCTGTAAAGGATTCCGGCCGAAGCCGCCACGGAGAACTGAAGCCTGCTCTCACTTACGTTTTGTGTCGTTGGCTGTCGGCCCTCGACGGTGTCGGTGCGCCGGCCGTAGACGCATTTTTCGGCCATGCCGCCGCCGCTTGCGTAGATGCCGAGACGGCCGGTGCTCCATATGTCGCAGCGCAGGCGTAGAGGGATGCCTATGTAGTGGAGCCTCTGGTGCGATTCGTCGCGGCGGGTGTCGCTGCCCGAGGTGGTGGTCGACGACAGTATGCTGTATGTCACGCCGCTTTCCAGGCTAAGCCGTTCAGACAATGGAAAGGCTACGTTGACGCCAAAGCGCAGAGGCAGATTGTGGCGCGTTTTCGTGCGCTCCTGCCGCGCATAGCTCATAATGGCAGGATTGTCGATACCCCCGATTGCGGGGTCGCTCATGGAGGAGCCTCCGTTGCTTGACCATTCTGCCATGGGGCGGAAGCCGGTGCTGCGGCCTCCGGCATCGGCCATGAGATTGCCGGCAAAGAGCGACACGCTTATGCCCGTCTTGTGCTTGGCGAAGGTAATATGCGGATAGTCGCGGGCCGGCGGCTCGGCTTTCTCGGCGACAATGCCCACGGCCGGCGCCTCGCTTTCCGGCTTTGACTCGGCCTCGCCCATCTCGCTTATGTCGCCCCCTTCGCTTCTGTCGTTTATGTCGCTTCTGTCGTTTTTGTCATAATCGTCATAATCGACAAAAGCGACATAATCGACCTTTTCCACCTTGGCTATATTTTTGCTTTCCACAGCGGCCTGCTCTTTGCCGGTGGCTGCCACCGGAGGAAACGCCGGATGCGGCTCGGGCGACGTGAGTATCAAGGCCGCTGTCACTGCTATCAGCAATATCGCGGCAGTGGCGGCTGCATAGCGCGCCCATATTGGCATGAATCGTGCCGCCGGCGCTCCGTCGAGTCTTCGGTCTACATCGGCCCACAGCCCTTCGGGAGCAGGTATCTCAAAATCCTGTTCCTTGTGTCGCAAGTCGTCGGTCCATCGGTTGTCGTTCATGTCGTTTCGTTTATATAATCCCTTATTTCTTTGGCAAGCAGGGCTTTTGCCCTGTGGTATTGCGAGGCGGAGGTGCCCTCGCTTATTTCAAGCGCCCGTGCTATCTCCTTGTGGGTCTTCTGCTCGAATACATAGAGGTTGAACACCGTGCGGCATCCCGGTGGCAGGCGCCGCACCATCTCGTAAATCACCGGAAACGGCACCGAGCGCGTGTCGGGCATATCGTCGTCGGCAATATCGGGTATCGTGTCGGTGCTTTCCAAAAATTTGTAGGTCTTCTGCCGTTTCAGGAATTTCAAGGATTCATTCACTACTATCCTTGTCATCCACGATTTCAAAGACGCGTTTTCCATAGGGCGGAAAGAGGCTATCGAGGAAAAAATCTTAACGAAGGCATCCTGCAAGATGTCGCGGGCGTCTTCCGCCGTCACGACATATCGGGAGCATACAGCGGCGAGATAACCTGAATACACATCATAGGCTGCACGCATGGCCTTTCGGTCGCCAGCCTGCATTTTGCGTATCAGTTCCGGTTCGTTGATGCTCCCGACAGATGTCATTCGGAGGGGTTGGGGATGCTATTTCTCTGGTTGTTTAATATTGCCGTGAAGGTTGAATTTCACCTCTTTTGCTCCGTTCGACGATTTCCATCTCACGGTCAGTTTTTGGTCGTCCGCGGATTCGGCAGGCAGATGTGAGAGACGGAAAGCAATGAGCACGTCGGCGATGGTGTTCTGAGGGTAGTTTGCCCGGCGGGAGTCCATGAGGGTGTTGTCGTCCTGTCCGGTGCTGGAGCCGCCCGTGGCATCGTGACGCAACTCAACCACAAACGGGTCTTCGTTGTCGACGCCGCCGACAAGGTCGAACACATGTTTTTTGGCCGGGATGCCCCATGCGGCACGTAAGCGGAGCGTGAGGTAGCCGTCCTCGGCTATTGTCACCCAGTCGTTCACTATGTCGATGGGGTCGTTGCCGTATGCATCGAGGGGCTTGTCGGCTGTGACAAGTTTCATCTCCTTGGTGCGTATGCTGTCGATGGCGTTCACCATTACGGTTTTGGTGAACCCGGGAGTCTGTTTTTCGAGTTCTTCGAAATTGATGAGGGCGCGCACTTCCTTTCCGTCGTAAAGTTTTGTGGTCACATTCTGCGGAAACAGCGTTGTTTGCTCATCGAGTTGAAAAAAGGATTTTCCGTCGTCGGTCAGTTTTACGGTTACGAGCGCGTCGGTCGTGTTGTCGGGGCCGTCGGATTCGAGGCAGGATTGGAAGCCGAATACCGAGGCAATCAATCCAAGGATGCAGATTTTTGTCTTGTTCATCATGTTAAATTATAATTGGTTTATCTGCTCTTATAATCCCAAATTTTGAATATCCTTGGAATTAACCGGCAAAATTTAACATAATTAAACATTTTGCAGGCTTTTCAACAACAGAAGCAACGCCTCGGTGGAGGCCCGGTCGATTACGCGGGCGCGGTTGCCGGGGCAGTGGAGCAGGCGTGCCACGGTGCCTTTGGGTGTGTGCGCGGCTATCCATACAGTCCCCACGGGCTTGTCGGCCGACCCTCCGCCGGGGCCGGCTATGCCCGATGTGGCCACGGCGCAATCGGCTCCGAGCCTCGCGGCCGCGCCCTCGGCCATTTGCCGCACTACGCTCTCGCTCACCGCTCCGTATTGCTCGATGTCGGCAGGGTCGACGCCAAGCACGCCGGTCTTCACCTCGTTGGCATAGCTCACCACCGAGCCGTTGAACACGTCCGACGCGCCCGCAATCAATGTGATGCGATGCGCGATATTTCCGCCGGTGCAGCTCTCGGCCGTGGCCAGTTTCAAGCCGCGCGAGCGCAGGGCGTCGAGCAAGAGTTGCTCGGGGGTGGCGTCGTGGCGCGATATTATAAGTTCGCCCACGGTGTGCTCCACGGCCTCGCAGGCCTCGGCGTGGAGGCGGGCGATGCGGCCGGCGTCGCTGTCCTTGCCGTCGACGCGCAGGCGTATCAGCCCCGGAGTGGGCAGATAGGCTAAATGCAGCGTAGGGTCGAGGGCCGATTCCACCTCGGCAAGCCGTTCGGCCAAAGCCGACTCGGTGATGCCGGTGATAAGGAAAGTGGTGTGTAATATTGTAATGTCAGGGTGGAACCGGCGAGCAATCTCGTCCGTCACGCCGTGGCGCAGCATTCCGGCAGTCTCAAACGGCACGCCCGGCATCGACACAAGCACATGCTCTCGGTCGGCAGTCTCAAACCACATCACCGGAGCCGTGCCATAACGGTTCTGTATCACACGGCAACTGGTAGGCACCATGGCCTGCGTGCGCGTTAGCTCGTTGATTTTCAGGCCGCGCTTGGCAAAAATCTCCTCCACATTTTCAAGCACCGACGGGTCGAACACCAGTTCTCCGCCAAACACGCCCATAAGCGTGTGTTTCGTTATATCGTCCTTCGTCGGTCCGAGGCCGCCGGTGGTAATCACCAGCGGATAGCGTGCAAGGGCGCGTTCCACAGCCTCGCGGATAGCGTCGGCATCGTCGGCCACGGTCACAATCTCGCCCGTCTGCCATCCCAGCGGAGCCAGCGCGCGGGCAATTTCGCCCGAATTGGTATCGGTGACCTGTCCCAAAAGAATCTCGTCACCTATTATAATAATAGCAAATTTCATCAGTAAAGAATTAAAAGTGGTTTGGGCGAGAGTGTAGGGACGCACGGCTCGTGCGTCCGTTATCATATGCGTGGATTAGGTGGTTCGCCGCGGACGCACGAGCCGTGCGTCACTACACCCTTGGCATATAAATTTAAGGGGTATTAAAACAGTCTTTGTCCCACAAGGCCACATTGTTAAGAATATACTCGGCTATCCTGTTTCCGTCATTATTCCCTCGGATTATATGGTCGTGGTATCGGTTTTGCCATCCGAACTCGATGTTGTTGCGACGGGCATACATCGTGACGGCACGTTTTAAGCCACCAATAATTACCGACAATGCTGTTCTGCATTCAGGAATTGCTTTTGGCGTTGATTTGTCGTCTATATGTATTATTGCATGGATATGATTAGGCATGACTACATATAGCGGCACTTCTGCATATTGATAGTGCCTTGGGATTTCATTTATTTGCGAGCAACAATACACTCCAATATCTGACAAATTCATTTCATGATTGATAATACTGCCGAAATAATGTTTTTTGTCGAGTGTACAGATTGTAATGAAATAATCTCCTCCGGAATAGTCATGGAAACCTGCGCGTGGCGATTTGCGATTTGGCTTATTGGGTGACATAGATTCCATTTTACGGAATAATTCTACATCCCCTCACACCGTCACTCTTGCAAACGGCACGGCATCGTAGGGGCAGAAGTCGGAGTCGAGGTATTTGAAATAGCCGGCGATGGCCACCATGGCGGCGTTGTCGGTGGTGAACACCCGCTCGGGTATGAAGGCCCGGATGCCGCGCTCGGCGCAGAAACGTGCCACGGCATCGCGCACGCCCGAGTTGGCCGACACGCCTCCGCCGATAGCCACGGTGCGCACTCCGGTCTGCTCCACGGCGCGGCGCAGCTTGTCGAGCAATATCTCTATGATGGTGTGCTGGAGCGACGCGGCCAGGTCGGCACGGTTCTTGTCGATGAAATCGGGGTCGGCTTTGAGCCCGTCGCGCAGCGTGTAGAGGAACGATGTTTTCAAGCCGCTGAAACTGTAATCCAATCCCGGGATATGGGGTTTGGCGAAGCGGAAGGCCGAAGCGTCGCCCTCGGATGCAAGGCGGTCGATATGCGGGCCGCCGGGATAGGGGAGGCCCATCACCTTGGCGCATTTGTCGAAGGCCTCGCCGGCGGCGTCGTCGATGGTGCGCCCCAGCACTTCCATGTCGCGCGGGCTGCGCACAAGGATAAGCTGGGAGTTGCCGCCGGATATGAGCAGGCAGAGGTAAGGGAATTCCGGCACCTCGTCGGTGGGCTCGCGGCGCACGAAGTGCGACAGCACGTGGCCGTGGAGATGGTTCACGTCCACCATCGGGATGCGGAGCCCCAGCGACAAGCCCTTGGCAAAACTTGTGCCCACCAGAAGCGAGCCTATAAGCCCCGGGCCGCGGGTGAAAGCCACCGCCGACAGGTCGCCGCGCCCGATGCCGGCTTGTTTAAGGGCCGTGTCGACCACCGGCACTATGTTTTGCTGGTGGGCGCGCGAGGCGAGTTCGGGCACCACGCCGCCGTAGATTTCATGCACCTTCTGCGAGGCTATCACGTTGGAAAGCAGGATACCGTCGCGTATCACGGCGGCCGATGTGTCGTCGCACGACGACTCGATTCCGAGGATTGTAACGGTTTTCGCCATCTTAGAATATATATCCGATTCCGACCGACACATAGTAGCCGGAATATGATTTTATGAGGTTGTATTTCAGTTCGGCCTTGATTTTGAGGGTAGAGGTGGGGCGCAGTTCCACGCCGGCGCCAAAGTTCACGCCAAAGCGCGACACGCGTGTCGACACATCGTCGGTCTCGGTGTCGAAATCAAGGTCGTGACGGTTCCACGACGAATAGTTCACGCCGGCAAGGGGATACAGCCCCACCACACGCCCCGGGAAGGTGAACGGAAAATGCAGGTTGACGTTGGCCGTGAACGCGTCCAGGTCCTTGTGGCGGAATACAAACCCGGCGTCGGGAGCGATGCGGATGCTGCCCGTGAGGTCGTACTGGAAGAAAAGGCCGGCTATGGCCGACTCGTTTTTCGACGCATATCCGGTCTCGACACCGAATGTGGCCTCGCGGCGGGCCGATGCGTCGACAGGCATCGCTGCCGCCAAGGCCACTGTTGCGAGGATGATTTTTACGATAAGTTTTTTCACTTCTATGATTCGTTTTATTATTGGCGCAAAACTACGAAATATTTTCGTGGATTACAAAAAATGTTAATACGACAACACCGATTTGCGAGAGGCGTCGATGCGCAGCAGGATGAACAGCAGGATGGTGAAACCCCACAGCGACGACCCGCCGTAACTGAAAAACGGAAGCGGGATGCCTATCACGGGCAACAGCCCGAGCACCATGCCTATGTTGATGCAGAAATGGCATATGAATATCGACGCCACGCAGTAGGCGTAGACGCGCCCGAACACCGTGGGCTGCCGTTCGGCTATCGCTATCACGCGCAATATCAGCGTCACGAAAAGCAGCTCCACGAGCATCGTGCCCCAGAAGCCTTGCTCCTCGCCGATGGTGCAGAGGATAAAGTCGGTGTGCTGCTCGGGCACATATTTCAGCTTGGTCTGCGTGCCTTCCAGAAAGCCCTTGCCGGCGAGGCCGCCGGAGCCGATGGCTATCTTGGCCTGGTTCACGTTGTAGCCCACGCCGCGCGGGTCGTCGACGATGCCGAATGCCACGAGGATGCGCTTCTGCTGGTAGTCTTTAAGATGCCCGAAGGCTATGTTTACCGAAAAGAGGAACACGATGGCGAAAAACACCGTGGCCACCGGTATGAAAAACGCCATGATGCGCGAGCGCAGCACTTCGATTGCCACGTAGACGCAGCTCACCCCGATTATCGAGAGAAGCACCGGAGTGCCATTCACCTCAACGGACGTGAACTGGCACAGAATCCACAGCACAAGCCCCGACGCAAGGAAAAAGAACAGCACGTTGCGCGCCACTTCCATGCGCCGCTTGCCGTAGATCACGAGCATCGCCACCATTATGAGCATCACCGTTATCAGCACGTAGAATTGTCCCGCGGTCATGCCCATAATCGTGGTGTCGGCCCACGAAACCGACACCACGAAGATAAACACGGCCAGCGCTGCCCCGAATAGCAGAAGCCCGGTCATGCCCTCGCGGTAGAGCACGAAAAAAAGGGACAGGAAAACAAGCGCTGAGCCGGTTTCCTTTTGAAGGATTATGAGCACGAATGGCACGAGAATTATGGCGCACGCCTTCACATAGTTGAGCGCGCCGGAGTTTAGCGTGAAATTGTATGATGCGAAAAGCCTTGCCAGAGCCAGCGACGTGGCCACTTTGGCAAATTCCGCCGGTTGCAGGCTCATCGGCCCCATCACAAGCCACGACCGCGACCCTTTGATGTCGGGCGCTATCAAAGGCGTGATAGCGAGCAATATCACCATCAGTATATACACCGGATAGGCATATGTCTCATATAGCCGCGTCTCTATAAGCAGCAACGCCAGAGCCAGGCCGAAAGCCATGAGTATCCAGCGGATTTGTTTGCCCGAAAATTCCTCGAAGGCAAAAAGGCTGGCATGGTCGAAGTCGTACGACGCCGAGTAGATGCTCACCACTCCGGCGAGCACCATTATCAGATATATCACGATCACCGGCCAGTCGAGCGACCGGAATATCGACGCGGATTCATTTTTTTGCCGGAGCATAGAATAATTTTGACGTTAACATTCGTTCTTCAAGCCCTTTGCGTGCAGGGTCGATGTTCCCTTTGAGATATTTCTCCATCACAAGCGAGCCTATTGGCACGCCGAAAGTGGCTCCCCAGCCGCCGTTTTCGACATATACGGCCACGGCTATCTTCGGGTCGTCGTAGGGCGCGAAGCCCATAAACGCCGAGTGGTCCTTGCCGTGGGGGTTCTGCGCCGTGCCGGTCTTGCCGGCCACGTCTACGCCGGGAAACGCCGCCACGCGGCATGTGCCGCCGGTCACGGCCATGCGCATACCCTCGGCTATGTCGAGGTAATGATGCTGTTTTATTGTGGGGTAGCGTTTCTCGATATATTGGTCGGGAAGCACCGTGTCTTGTATCTCCTTTACGACATGCGGGGTGATGAACCAGCCGCGGTTGGCCACCGTGGCGCAGAGGTTGGCAATCTGCATCGGTGTTGCCAATACCTCGCCCTGGCCGATCGACACGGAGATGATGGTGTTCGCGCTCCAATGGCCGTTGCCGTAATATTTGTCGTAAAATTTCGAGTTGGGGATAAGGCCGCGTTTCTCGCCGGGGAGGTCGATGCCCAAGGCGTAGCCGTAGCCCATCGACACCATGTGGTTTTTCCAGATGTCGAAAGCCTTGTCGGCCGAGCCGTATTTGCTGCGGCGGTCGATCATGTTCTTGAATCCCCAGCAGAAGTAGGCGTTGCACGAAGTCTGCAAGGCCGGTTTCAGAGGCAGAGGCGCCCCGTGGGAGTGGCAGCCCACGCGCAGGCCGCCGCTGATATAGCCGTGGAAGCAAGGGTAGGGCGTCGACGGCACTATTATTCCTTCTTCGAGGAAGATAAGGCCCTGTGTGGGCTTGAAAGTGGAGCCGGGAGGATACGATGCCGATATGGATCGGTCGTAGAGCGGGTGGGCCTGGTCTTTTACGAGCTTGGCGTAGTTCTCGCCGCGCTGGCGGCCCACAAGCATACGCGGGTCATAAGTCGGGCTCGATACCATGCAGAGAATCTCGCCGGTGCGCGGCTCAATGGCCACCACCGCGCCGCGCTTGCCCACCATGAGCGACTCGGCGTATTCCTGCAATTTTATGTCGAGGCTCAGTTTCAGGTCGCGGCCCGACACGGGAGCCACGTCCTGATTGCCGTTGTCGAAGCGGCCCTGGATGCGTCCGTAGGCATCGCGGATGAGTATTTCCTCGCCCTTGATGCCGCGCAGATGCTGCTCGTAGCTTTTTTCCACGCCAAGGTCGCCGCAATAGTCGCCCGGCGAGTAATAATCGTCTTTCTTGATGTCTTCGGCCGATGCCTCGCGTATGTTGCCAAGCACGTTTGCCGCCGCCGCGTGGTTATACTGGCGCAAGATGCGCTTCTGGATGAAAAAGCCCGGAAAACGGTAAAGTTTCTCTTGCAGGCGGCCGTAGTCCTCGGCCGAGAGATGCGACAGGAAACGCTGGGGGGTGTACGATGAATATCCCGTGGAGTTCAACATGTCGTGAAATCGTTTGTCAAACTGCTCTTTGGTGATTTTCAGCGTGTTGCAGAAATCTATGGTGTCAAATTCGCGCATGTCGCGCTTGATGAGCATCACATCGTAGGCCGGCTGGTTGAAAACGACAAGTTCGCCGTTGCGGTCGTACATCAGTCCGCGCGAGGGATACACGGTCTTGCGCAGGAAGGCGTTGGTGTCGGCCGATTTTTTGTATTTCGAGTCGGCAATCTGCAACGTGAACAGTTTTATCCCGAAAATCACGGCCACGGCAATCAGGAATCCCCCGATTACATATTTCCGTTTTTCGAGTTTATAGTCTTTTCGCATTGGAGAGGGCTGGGAGTTTGGAAGGTGGGAACTCAAGCCTCCGGCTTGAGAAATTAGATTATTTTCTTTTCGACGAGAATATGGCGTCGAGGGCGTAGATTATCACGAATGTAAATGCCGTGGAGCAAACAATCTGCGACACCATCCGCAAGAAGCTGAATATGGCGAAGGCGTCGATTGTAAACACCATGATGCAATAGGCCAGCGTCATGGTCAGCGCATATTTCATAAACACCGGCACGCCAAGTGTGCGCACGCTCGGCGGAAGCCCCGTCAGGTCTTCGTCGCGTTGCACATAAAGATGAAAGATAGGTTTACGTGCAAAAGCCAGCACAGTGCAGGCAAGGGCATTCACCCCGGGAGTGTCGGAGCAGATGTCGATGGCAAGGCCGGTGAGAAACCCCGCCGCCACCGAAGCGTTCGTGCTCCACGTCACAGGCATGGCCATGATTATGTAGATAAACACGAAAGGCACGGCCACATTCAGCAACACGAGGTTGTTGAATATCACCACCTGTGCCAAAATTAGCACCAGGGCCTTTAATATGAATGATATGACGGGCATTTATGCAGGTTGGGAAGACAATTAATAAATTATAAAGTATGAGTGATAAGTGACAAAGTCAGTCATTCTTCATTTGTCATTCTTCATTTGTCATTCGTAATTAGTCATTCGTCATTCGTCATTGCTTGTCGGTGTCGTAGGCTTGCAGGGCGATATGCTCGGCACGGAGCGAGTCGACCACCACCTGCACGTTTGACAGGGTGGTGAAATCAGTGCTCAGTTTCACGCGCAGGGTGAAAAAGTTCT
This sequence comes from Muribaculaceae bacterium, assembly GCA_009775125.1. GTDB lineage: Bacteria > Bacteroidota > Bacteroidia > Bacteroidales > Muribaculaceae > CAG-873. The sequence continues at coordinate 13,062 of VSPD01000035.1, forward strand.
CGTCGTGGCGCCGCTGGTCTTCCATGACATAGCCCACGGGGATGCCTTCGGGAAACACAGCCGAGTAGCCTGAGGTGACGATAGTGTCGCCGGGAGCGAACACGGTGTGGCGAGGCAGCTCTTCGAGCAAGGCCACGGTAGGGTCGTTGCCGTCCCACACGAGCGAGCCGAAATGCTCGCTGCCCTTTATCTTGCACGAAAGTTTGAAATGGGGGTTGAGAAGCGAGATGATGCGCGCCGAGTGCGGTCCGGCCACATTCACGATGCCCACCACGCCGTTGTGGTCGATTACTCCCATCTCCGGAGCGATGCCGTCGGCGGTGCCCTTGTTGATGGTGATATAGTTGTGGGGGCGAGCGATGGAATTGCTTATCACGTGGGCCACTACAAAATTGTACTGGGCCAGCACTCCCGGCAGACGCATGGTGTCGGTTTGGATACGCGCGTCGGCCTCGCGGATTTGCTCACGCAGGGCAAGCACTTCCGATTCGAGCGCGGCGTTGCGCTGGTTCAGGTCCTCGTTTATTTCACGCAGGTCGAAATAAGATGCCACGCTGTTGCGCATATTGTAGATTCCGGACGCCACCGAGTTGGCCGACGTAAGATACACATGGTGCTGGTAGGGATTTCCGGAGAAAAGCAACGCGCAGCTCAACGCCACGAAAAAAACGAAGACGAACCATTTGCTCCATCGTATGAAAAATGAGAACAGTTCGTGCATATCGAAGAAAACGATTTAGCCCGTCGACGGGCTAAATCGAATTTTGTTATCGGATGAGGAACGAGAATTTGTCGATGTTTTTGAGCGCCACTCCTGTTCCGCGGGCCACAGCCAGGAGCGGATCCTCGGCGATGTGGAACTGGATGCCGATCTTGTCGGTGAGGCGTTTGTCGAGGCCGCGGAGCATCGCGCCGCCGCCGGCCAGGTAGATGCCGTTGTGCACAATGTCGGCGTAAAGTTCGGGAGGCGTCTGCTCCAAAGCCGAAAGCACGGCTGTCTCGATTTTCGAGATGGATTTCTCGATGCAGTGGCTTATCTCCTGGTAGGATACCGGCACTTCCATAGGCATGGCCGTCATCTGGTTGGGGCCGTGCACGATGTAGTCTTCCGGCGGATTCTCGAGCTCGGTAAGGGCCGAGCCTACGTTCATCTTTATCAATTCGGCCGTGCGCTCGCCCACTTTCACGTTGTGGGTGCGGCGCATGTGGTCCTTGATGTCGGCTGTGAGGTCGTCGCCGGCAATCTGGATGCTCTTGTTCGACACGATGCCGCCCAGCGAGATAACGGCGATTTCGGTGGTGCCGCCGCCTATGTCGACAATCATGTTGCCTTCGGGAGCAGTAACGTCGAGGCCGATACCGAGGGCTGCGGCCATCGGTTCGTATATCATATACACGTCGCGTCCGCCGGCATGTTCCGACGAGTCGCGCACGGCACGTATCTCAACTTCGGTCGAGCCCGAGGGGATGCCCACTACCATGCGCAGCGAAGGCGAGAACCAGTTGTTTTTTGTAGATGCTTTCTTCACCAGGCCGCGAATCATGAGCTCGGCGGCGTTGAAGTCGGCTATCACACCCTTGCGCAGGGGGCGCACGGTGCGGATTTTCTCGTTTTCCTTGCCCTGCATCTGCTGGGCTTCCTTGCCTACGGCTATGAGTTTGTCGGTGGCTTTGTCGAGGGCCACGATCGAGGGCTCGTCGATAACGATCTTGTCGTTATGGATTATCACGGTGTTGGCCGTGCCCAAGTCAATGGCTATTTCCTTTGTAAATGAAAAAAGGCGCATAATTAAATTATAGAGTGAGAGATTAATGACGGAAGTGACGGAAGCCGGTCATGGCCATCGACATGCCGTTGGCGTTGCAGTAGTCGACCGAATCACTGTCTTTGATTGAGCCTCCGGGGTGGATTGTCGATGTGATGCCTGCCTCGTGGGCGATCTGCACACAGTCGGGGAAGGGGAAGAACGCGTCGGAGGCCATAACTGCGCCGTTGAGGTCGAAGCCAAACGAGCGCGCTTTCTCGATGGCCTGTTTCAGGGCGTCGACGCGCGAGGTCTGGCCCACGCCCGAGGCGCAGAGCTGACGGTTCTTGGCAAGCACGATAGAGTTGCTCTTCGAGTGCTTCACAATCTTGTTGGCGAAAAGCAAGTCCTCGGCCTGGGCCTCGGTGATGGGGGCGGTGGTTACGCAGCGCAGGTCGTCGCGGGTCTCGGTTTTGAGGTCGCGGTCCTGAACGAGCGCGCCGTTGAGAATCGAGCGGAACGACTTGGTGGTGTCCACAGCGGCTTTCTGCACCAGGATTATGCGGTTCTTCTTCTGTTTGAGCACTTCCAGAGCCTCGGCAGTGTAGGCCGGAGCGATGCACACCTCGAAGAAAATCTTGTTCATCTCCTCGGCAGTGGCGGCGTCAATCTCGCGGTTGGTGACGAGTATGCCTCCGAAAGCCGACACAGGGTCGCCGGCCAGGGCGTCTTTCCACGCTTCCACCAAGTTGTCGCGCGAAGCCAGGCCGCAGGCGTTATTGTGCTTGAGGATGGCAAACGTCGGGTCGGTGAACTCGGCGATGAGGCCGCATGCGGCGTCGATGTCGAGCAAGTTATTGTAAGAAATCTCCTTGCCGTGCAACTGGTCGAAAAGAGCGCCGAAGTCGCCGAAGAACTCGCCCTTCTGGTGCGGGTTCTCGCCGTAGCGCATAGGCTTTGCGTCGTCGATGGCGATGCGCAGGGCCGAAGGCTGCTCCTCCTTGCTGTCGAAATAGTTGAAGATGCAGCTGTCATATTCGCTCGACACGGCAAACGCCTCCTTGGCAAACCAGCGGCGTTGGGCCAGGGTCGATTTCGCGCCCTGCTCGGCGAGCAAGTCGGCCAGCGGCTTATACTGCTTTTTCGAAGCCACGATAATCACGTCGTTGTAATTCTTGGCGGCGGCGCGGATGAGCGAGATGCCGCCGATGTCGATTTTCTCGATGATATCGGCATCCGAAGCTCCGGAAGCCACAGTGGCGGAGAAAGGATAGAGGTCGACGATCACGAGGTCGATCGACGGTATTTGGTAAGAGAAAGTCTCTTTTTGGTCAGATTCATTGTCGCGGCGATTGAGGATGCCGCCGAACACCTTCGGGTGCAGCGTCTTTACACGGCCGCCGAGAATCGAAGGGTAGCCGGTGAGGTCCTCTACGGCTTCACATTCATAGCCGAGAGATTCGATAAAGGCGCGGGTGCCGCCTGTCGACAGGAACTTAACGCCCTGTTCATCAAGCATTTTGAGAATTTGGTCGAGTCCGTCCTTATGGAATACGGAAATCAGTGCAGTGGAAATTTTCTTAGCTTCTTCCATCGTTTTGGGTACGTCTTGGGATTTTAGGTTGCAAAGTTACAAAAAAAAATCCAAAGCCCCCCGTCCCTCCCCAACTTTTTCCAAAACTTTTTTTACGTTTTTTCAACGCTGTGCCTGTGTTTTTATTTAGCAAACGACCGGACAATGGGCCGGACAATGGGTTTGTTCGGTCGTTTGTTTTTGTGATTATGTATACTTTTACTTTTTAAAATATTTAAAGCATTGGTTTTGTGTTGTTATAAGGTACGTCCCGCGAGATATTTTTGATTTTGAAAAATCTCCTTCGAAAATCAATACGCCTTGAAGGGTGTATATTTTTACTTTTTCGTTGGGGCCGATTTCAATATCGGTTATTATAGAATTTTCATCCACTATGACTTCGCATGTCGCAGATATGCCGGACTCGTCAATTGCAGTGGCTGAAATAGTCGCAGTGCCAGCCTTGATGGCTTTTATCAATCCTGATTCGTCAACTGTTGCGACAGCTTGGTTGTTGGACTCCCATGATATGGTTTTGTTAGTTGCATTTTCCGGAAGTATTGTCGCTGTTAGTTGGAACGTATCGCCTGCAATGCCTTTCCATTCTGTTTGATTCAGTATAATTGATTCAACCGGAACAGGATTTACGGTTAGGAAACAGATTGCAGTTAAACCGGAACCGTCTGTCGTGGAAGCTATGATTCGTGTCGTGCCTATGGAAAGGGCCTTGACGAGGCCTGTTTGGTCAACTGTTGCTATGTGGCTGTTGCTGCTTGTCCATTCGAGTGTCTTGTCTGTGGTTGTCTCGGGTATGAGTTTGGCTTCTACTTGATAATCCTCTCCAATGTGTAGTTCTATTTGGGACGGAATAAGCGACAAGTCTGTGGCAATCGTTGGAATCACGTTGATTTTGCATGTGGCAGAAAGTCCGTTGATTGTGGTTGCTGTGATTGTGGCTTCGCCAATAGAGACAGCCGTTACCAGACCATTTTCGTTGACTTTTGCGATATTAGTCGCATCACTTTCCCAAAATACAAATTTATTAGTTGTTGTTTCAGGTAAAATGGAGGCTGTAAGTTGTACGGTTTCTTTTGCTCTTAATATGGCGGAATTTTTGTCAAGTGAAATTAAGGCGGGAGAGGTCGAAATTACTGTTACCATGCAGTTTGCGGTTTTTCCATTGGTAGTTGTTGCGCTTATTGACGTCTGTCCCAAGGAATGTGCTGTAATTTCGCCGTCCATATCGACTGTTGCAACTGTTTCGTCGGAAGAACTCCATTTTATAGTTTTGTCGGTGGTATTTACCGGAGTGAATGAGACATTGAGTTTGGATTTTTCAGAAACTTTTAAACTAATTTCTGTTGGATATAGCGAAATAGAAGTTGCTTCAATTGGGATTGCTTTGACTGTTGCGGTTGCTTTCACTCCTGAGGACGATGTAGCCGTTATTACGGTTTCTCCAGCCGACAGGGCGGTGACTTTGCCGTTTTCGTCAACAATGGCAACTGATTCATCTTCGGATTTCCAGCGTATGGTTTTATCTTTGGCTGTTTCCGGCAATACAGTAGCTTCGATATTTTTTGATTCTGATATATAGAGTTCGAGGCCTGTCGAATTCAGAATAATAGATTCGACTTCTGATTGAACTACATTTACTTTTAGATGTGCGCTTGCTCCTGAGGTGGCTGAGACAGAGATTTCGGTCGTTCCGAGTTTGATAGCGGTTATAATGCCCTCATCGTCGATGCTCGCTATTTCCGGATTGGCGGAACTCCATGTCAATGTCTTGTCCTTGGCTTCTTGTGGCTCAATAAGGACTTCGACAGGCTTTTGGTCTCCAATATACATGTCTAATGAATTACCGGTGATTCCCATTGATGTAAAATCAATAACGATATTTTCAACGCATGGCTCAACTGTAATTTTGCAGGTGCCTGTGTAACGTTTGTTGAATGTGGCGGTTATTTCTGTTTGGCCAACACCGACAGCAATAAGTTTGCCGTCCTTTATGGTTACAATGGATGGGTCGTTTGATTTGTATTCGACTAAATATCCATTTGGCCTTCCTGATGCATTGATTATTTCGGCTGTCGGTTCGAACACTTCTCCTTTCAATACGGTTTTGTCGAATAATTTTATAGGGCGCGAGCCATCTATATATGCAAAAGTGGGAAGAATATATTTAAAGTTTTTCCACCCAGTGCTGTTTTTGTACTTTTCAATCGAGCTGTTAGGCGCAAATAAGATGGAGTTGGAGTAGTCTGTTTCTGAAAATGTATCGTCGAAGATTGTTGGGGGATTGGAGATAGTGGTATATATATAAGCGTTATCCAATATGTCAAATACTTTATGTCCTATCCCGTTCAATTGATACTCTAACTCTATATGCCGTATGTTTTCGCAGTTTGAAAAAGCGTAATCGCAAATTTGTTCAACACCACGCGTATCGACACGCCATAATTTATGACAATTGGCAAATGCGTATTCGTCAATTGTGATGGGGCTGCCTTCTTTTATGGGAAAATCGGCGACTCTTAATTGGGCGCCGGCAAACGCGTATTTGCCGATATGATATGGTACATTGTCCGGAACGAGAAAGTAGACCTCTCCTATATTTTCATTTTGAAATGCGTAATCGGCAATTCCCGTAACTTTATATTTTGTATGTCTCCCGTATTTGGGGTCGGATCCTTCAACAAATACAGGCACGGTTAATTGGTCATAATATTCACCATTCCCGTTGGTTTCCTTTATATGTCGGTATTTAATTAACAGTTTCTTGTCGTATATTCCGGACAATACTGCCTTTCCCGGATAATCGACGCTGCTGCTATTAGATGTTATTTCGAATAAAAAGCCTTCGAATTTGAGAGCCTCGGCCGAGGCGTTAGGCGCGTTTGCCAGGATGTATAACACCATTGCGGCAATTGATGTTGGTTTAAACAGATTTTTAAGCATAATGTTATTTGTTGACTTGCACATTTGAAATATTGATGTATGGTTTTAGAATGCAAACGTTAACTGTTTGTCCGAGGTCTTAAATAACTGATTCGAGCATTTCGGCGAATAGGAGATGAAGTGGTTTGTAGTTTTGGCTGGTTGAGTTGCAGATGCAGAGTGGAGAAGTTTTGATAAAAGTATAGCCGTAGGTGTTTGCAAAGTCAAGTTCAGTGTCGTAAATATAGCCACGGGTTCGGCTGGCCACAAATATCACTTTGCAGTTGTGTCTTAGGCAGTTATCAAGAAAAACTGCAACTTCTGCATGGCAAACAGGGTCGTCGGCTGTAAGCACTCCAACCATCTTTCCCTTGTAATTGCCAATTAATGAAATATCTGTCTGGTTGATTTTGTGTGTTTCGGTCAATTTAAAACTGCTGTCATTTTTAATCAGTTCAATCAGTTCAAGGAGAGTGCCGGTTTTGCCTATGCCCTCCACGCCATATAGGTTGACCATCACTTTATGTAATGTGTCTTTATTATCGTGGCATGTCATATGTGTTGCTGAGTGCCGCCGGACTCTCCTCGTTGGCAAATGATTGGTTTTTAAAGAAAAAAGCGTGAGAGCCGCACTTGTTGCCCGTTCCACTGCTTGAGGCTCTGGATTGCCCGGTAAAGTTGAACGAGCAAACTTGCAGAAGCCTCACGCAGAATATGATATATGCTGCCATTGCCCCACGCTCACGCGTAGGTGCAGACGGAATATACATATCCACATAAGTCATCTACCGTTTGCTGCATTCTTGACTTTACCAAAGAAATTTTCCAGATTTATTTGATAGAAAAGGCGCAGCAACGCATAGTAGTTAATTGCCAATATACCAATGGTATAAGCAAGCCGATAATTGCGGTAGTTTTACTCCATTTTACTGGATTTGCTCAAAAAGTACACGTTTAGTACCCCTATTTTCAAACCTTCCGGCAAGGTCAAATGTTAAGGAGTGTATAAGGCGATTTTCATACTACACACCCACTATTTATATTTGCACAAAAAAGCAAGTACACTTCATTATGGCAAAAATTGAAAATCGCAAAAAACAAAATCCCAAGCTCATGCAGTCTGAGCTTAGCGATGGTCGTGCCAGCCTCTATCTTGAATACTATCTCGGTCGAACCGAAACGCCGGTACTCGATGAGAACGGTAATCAGGTATTCTATACCGATGGAGCAATGGCCGGAAAACCCAAGTATAAAATCAAGCACTCCCGTAAGAAGGAGAATCTCAACCTTTATATTTGGCTTCAACCCCGTAGCCAACAGGAGAGAGTGCAGAACAAGAATACTCTTGCCCTTGCCGAGAAAATACGCTTTGAGCGTGAACAGTCTTTCCTTGAAGACAGGGAGGGTTACAGGCTGCGCAAGGATATGGACGATGACTTTCTTGAATTTTGCAGGGAGTTTATAAATTTGCCCTCCCTGACAAAATACACAAAGATAACGCTTCGTCACGGATTACAGAAGTTTATTGATTTCCTTTCAGAGACTCCGAGATACGCGTTGTATAAGAACAACCTGAAGATGACGCAACTGACGACGGATATGGTTGCGGCGTATGTCGAGTATCTTAAAGGGAACGGCAGCGGCGACGGTCCAAAAATCCACTTCCGTATGTTCAAGCGCATGGTTACGGCAGCCGTTGATAAAGACCTCATAAAAAAGAACCCGTGCCGCGGCTTTGTCCTTAAGAATGACAATATGACTTTGCAGAAGGGAATATTGCTCCCTGAGGAAATCCAGAAACTCGTGGCGACACATTATGAAGGAGAGATAACCGCCGTACAGAGAGCTTTTATCTTCGGCCTATATACCGGTGCCCGTTGGTGCGACACCAGCCAGCTCAGATTCAGCAATGTGGACTATTCGACCAAGACTCTGAAATTCCAACAGCAAAAGACCAAGGGGCATAGCAGCCGCAGTTGGGTTATCGTTCCACTGAATGACAACCTCATCAGGCTTATTGGCTACCCGCCGAATGATAATCTTGATGCCCGTATATTCGATGTCCCGTCTTATAGACAAGTACGGCTCATTTGAAGAAATGGATCAAAGCCTCCGGGATAAAAAAGAAAATCACATGGCATTGCCGCCGACATAGTTTCGCTGTGAATGTGTTGAGCAAGGGCGCGAACATCAAAACAGTGTCAAGTCTGCTCAGCCACACCTCCGTAAGAATGACAGAACGCTACCTGCACGTCGTGGACAGCCTCAAACAGGACGCGATAGATTCACTCGGTGAAATCAATTTCACTCCTGCACCTTGAAAATCCCCATATAACGACAGCACAACCGACCTCTCCTGAATATTGGAAAGGTCTGTTGTTTTTCTTTCAATGTCAAAAAAACAATCAATCACAGAGTGAATAGATACGATGGCGGTTGCGACTTTGGAGCAAACGCAACCAAGTTTACTTGGCAAGGGTGATGTGCTGCAAATTCTATTTGGTGCAGCATATCACATACCTTGCCATGCTTTTGTTGGCATCAATCTAATCTATAAGCAAATACGTTGAAGAAATAGGCCAAACCGAGTACGAATCGTACATTCCAAGAAAATAACGGGAAAGGATTGTATGTTCAATCTCTACAAATGAAAAACTTGCAAGTAATATCCATTATGCAGATACAATCTTATTCCACGATAAATGAATCCTGTTCATATCAGGAACAACTCTATCGGTCGTTTGGATTTAGCAGGTCGGTAATGAACGGCAATCGGCCGGCAATCCTCGGAAATTTCGCATTGTTGAATGGTTGAGGTGTTGATATGACGAACAGCCGAAATTATGATATACTGACTTGATGACATGATGACAGAACAAAATGTTGTAAGGTAGTATGATTGAAATGATGATTGTGTAATGTGTTGGATGGGTGTTTGTAATAATTGCATACTAATGAGCGGCATAATGGCAATATGTATGACATTCTGTCAGGCATGATTTATGATAGTCTTATATTCTGAACGTATTGCCTTACGTCTGAACATCTGAACATATGGCTGTGCGAATGACTGAACATATGAACGTATGAATGTACAGATGTCTGAGCATCTGAATGTCTGAACATATGGATGTCAGAATGTATGGACATCTGAACGTTCATACATCTTAAAGTTTGAACGTCATATTATCCGAATGTTTGAAATATGACTGGTGAGGAATTTTAATGTAGATTCGGAAGTACTGACAAACTTATCTAAACCGCCTCCGCAATGAGATAAAATTCTATTTATCCCGACCCTCGCACTGGCGGTTGGCTCAGAGCAAGCTATCACACTAATTAGAGGTCAGTTACATAGCGCCCCAAAATATCTATAGTCCCCGATTCCAACGTATTCCTTAACCATATCGACAACCATTCGTGAAGTATTCCCGCTAAAGCACAATAAACGTGATAGTTAACCATCATGAAGAATCCATTAAAAATAAATTAGTTAGACTTATTGGAAATTTTGCGGGAATATTTTTAATTTATTCTTCTTGTATTATTGGAATATTTTTTATAACTTTGTTGCCATAATTAACAAATACGAGTATGGTAACAGCCGAAATCTTCACCAATTCCCTCTTTGACGAGTTCAAACCTCCTTTTGAGGCGTCCGAATTTCAAGATGAGATTCTAACTGCTGATGTCCAGCGAGCTATTTTTATGGCTCATCGCAATGGCTATCGGAAAAGTCGTGAACTCAAAGAAATGTGTACGTTAATAACGTCTGCATGTATAACGCATGACTGCACCCATTATTATCTTGAACAAGAGCTTAGTCCATTAGGATTTGAATTCACCTCTGATTCAATTGGAAATTCAAGAGCCTTTTTTACGAAGGGTGACTATATCTTCATCTTAAAGAAGAAGGATGCTCCTTCAAATCCAACAGAGGTAAGCAAAAATATTCGCGAACAGAAAGTGGCAAAGCACGTAATTACCATATCCTATGAAACCGATGCTTTCCACACAGACATTTCAAGAATTTATGTACAGTATCTTCAGGGGAATACAATAGAATATAATTTTGTCATCACCCCGGAAGATATGTGGAATCTCGAAAACGGCGTTAACGAGAAAACACAACAAGAAGTGGTTGAACATAAAAAGCCACGTCTTAAAATTAAGAAACAGGATGCAAAATAATTATGAGTGAGACTGTTAATCCTAAGTTCTTGGAGCTTGCCCGACATCTTCGTCAGTATACCCAGAAGGAGGCTGCTGAATTGCTTGGTGTATCACAGGGTAAACTCTCCAAGGCCGAAAAGGGTCTGCAACCTCTCCCCTCCGATATTATAGAAAATCTCCAAACGGTTTTCAACCTACCTCTATCATTTTTCTACCAATCAACTGATGCGTCTCAAGTAGGTCATCTCTATTATAGGCGCCAAATGTCAATACCCGCAAAAGTATTAGATACGTTAGATGCGCAAATTCGCGTTCAGAAAATGGCTATCGATCAAATGTTTGATGCCATTGAATTACCAGAGTTTGATTGGCAATTTGAACAGCCAAGTGATGAACTGACACCAGCAGAAATCGCTCGTAGAACAAGATATTCACTGGGACTGCACCGAGGCGCAATAGGAAATTTGACTGTTCTGCTTGAAGACCATGGCGTTATCATACAAAAAATGGATTTCGGCACAGAAAAGATGGACGGACTTACTTCTATTACAGATCGAGGTCGAAGAGTTATCTTTCTCAATACAAGAATGCCAAATGATAGAATGCGCTTTTCACTTGCACATGAACTGGGGCATTTAATTATGCATCTTAGTTTTGTTCCAAAGCATCCTGAGAGAGTAGAGGATGAGGCTAACGAATTCGCTTCTGAATTTCTTATGCCTGAGGCAGAAATAAAATCATCCTTGAAACGAATCACCCTACCAATGTTAGGAAACCTTAAGCAACAGTGGGGCGTTTCAATGCGTGCGCTAATTCGACGTGCAAGAGACTTACAAATGATAGACGATAAAATATATCGAAACTATCAGATAATATTCTCGAAAAAAGGCTACAATAAACGTGAACCGATAAACCTGCCATACGAAAGAAGTAATATGGTGCATGATGTGGTGGAGTTATACAAAACAGAATTGGGCTACTCAGATGAAGATTTGTCTTCAATTTCTCATCTTTTGCCCGATGATTTCAAACGTTGGTTCATATTGAACAACTCTCCCATTTTCTCGTTCAACCCGACAATTTCAACCTTTAGAAGAAACTAATCATGAACAAACAGCAACTCGCTTCCAAAATATGGGCTTCGGCCAACAAAATGCGGTCGAAGATTGAAGCCAACGAGTATAAAGACTATATACTAGGCTTTATCTTTTATAAATTCCTTTCTGACAAGGTAGTTGAACTTGCCATTAAGGAGGATATGACCGATGAACTCCAACCTCAATATCTGACCGAAGAAAACTCGGAATGGGCTGAACATTGTCGTCAGACCCTTGGATATTTCATAGCCTACAATGACCTGTTTTCAACTTGGATTAAACCGGATCGAAACTTCTCGGTTGGAGATGTGCGAGATGCTCTTACCCGCTTTGCCCGTCTTATCAATCCGGCTCACGAGAAGGTTTATAAAGGAATCTTCGATACTTTGCAGAATGGTCTGAGCAAACTCGGCGAAAGTGCCGGAGCGCAGACCAAGGCGGTTCAGAATCTGCTCAATCTTATCAAAGATATACCCACCGATGACCGTCAGGATTATGACGTTCTCGGTTTTATATACGAATATCTCATCAGCAACTTCGCGGCCAATGCCGGGAAGAAAGCCGGTGAGTTTTATACACCTCACGAGGTCGCACTGATGATGTCGGAGATTGTAGCCCACCATCTCAGCGACAAGTCAGAAATCAAGATTTACGACCCGACATCGGGTTCCGGCTCTTTGCTCCTAAATATTGGTCGCAGTGTTGCCAAATATCTTGACAAAGATAAAATCACATATTACGCACAGGAACTGAAAGAGGCTACTTACAACCTCACCCGTATGAATCTCGTGATGCGTGGTATTCACCCCGACAATATTGTGGTGCGTAATGGCGATACTCTTGAAGAGGACTGGCCGTGGTTTGATGACAGCGATCCGACCTCAACCTACGACCCATTGTATTGCGATGCAGTAGTCAGCAACCCTCCTTATTCACAAGAGTGGTATCCTAAGGAAGAAACGGCTTTCGACCCTCGTTATAAAAAATATGGAGTCGCGCCTAAGGGGACAGCCGATTATGCGTTCCTTCTCCATGACCTCTATCACGTAAAGCCCGGCGGTATTATGACAATAGTATTGCCTCATGGTGTTCTGTTCCGAGGCGGCAATGAGGAGGAAATCCGCCGCAACCTTATTGAAAACAACAATATAGACGCAATTATCGGTCTCCCGGCTAACATCTTCTTTGGCACCGGTATTCCAACAATCGTTATGGTGCTTCGCCAGAAGCGCGACCGTGATGATGTTCTCTTCGTAGATGCGTCCAAAGGATTCATCAAAGTTGGCAAGAACAACCAGCTGAGGGCACGCGACATACGCAAGATTGTTGATGCGGTCACAGAACGGCGTGAGATGCCGAAATTCTCTCGCTGCGTTGACCGTGAGGAAATCCGCAGAAACGACTATAACCTAAATATTCCACGCTACGTCAATTCAGCAGAAGCAGATGAGCAGTGGGATATTTACGCCACGATGTTTGGCGGCATACCAAACATCGAACTTGACCGATTCGCAAATTGGTGGGATATATTCCCCTCGCTGCGAAATGCGTTGTTCTGCCATGCCAATGAGGCATACAGCAAACTGACTCCATCGCCAGACCAGATTTTCGATACTATCCGGAGAAATCCTGAGGTTTCAGAGTACCAGCTTCGCTATCTCGAAGCTGTAAATCCTCTGCGTGACGTTCTGATTGACATTGTTGTAAATCCATTGTCAAGCCCAGAACATCTGCGTCGCCTTAATCCGGCAATCGAGTTCAACTCGTTCTCCGCACATCTATTTGACGTTATCAAGCCGTTCACTTTGATAGACTCCTACGCAGCCTACCAGATTCTTGAAGACAACTGGCGTAAAATCACATTCGATCTTGAAACATTGCAGTCCGAAGGTATTGAAGCGGCGAATGCGGTCGATGAGAATATCATCATCAAGAAGAAAGACGGCAAGGATGTAGAGGTACAAGATGGCTGGGTAGGTCGTATCCTCCCCTTTGAACTTGTGCAGCAAGAAATGCTTGACTCTGAACTTGAAAAAGTTGCCAAACTCCAAGCAGAGCGTGATGCCTCAACCGGTCGCATTGCTGAAATCCTTGAAACGCTTCCCGAAGCCGAGGGCGCGACGCCATGGATAAAAGATGATGGTTCAGCTTTTGTTCCCAAGGAACTTAAAGCCAAGGTAAAGAAAATCAAGCAGGAGTTCGGCACAAAACTCCCTGAAGACTCGGCCGAAGCTATGCTCGTTGAGGCTGACAAACTTCTCGATCTTGAAAAGAAACAGAAGAAGGCCGTCAACGAAGCCAACGACCTCCTTCAAGAGAATACGATTGCCCTTATCAAGAAATTGCCGATGAAGGACATCCTTCACCTGCTCGTTGCCAAATGGATTGAGCCGGTGCGCAAAGGCATTGCCAGTCTTTTCGACAAGGAGGTCAAAGATTTCGCCGAAAAGCTCGATGCACTCGATACCAAATATTGCGACACCCTCGTCAACATCGATGACCGCATCGCCAAATCCGAGAAATCACTCGCTTCGTTGATTGACAACCTCACCGGGTCCGACTTCGACATGGCCGGACTCCGTGAATTCCAAAAACTTCTGCGCCATGAGTAAACTGAAAAAAACAGGCCCGCTATTGTCCCCAGCCTACGATACCTTTGTCAACGATGTCAAGGCCATTGTTGAAAATGGTCTGATAACTGCCTACTCGTCAGTCAACTCGGCAATGGTTTCGACTTACTGGAAAATTGGGCGTCGAATTGTTGAGGAAGAACAACAGGGTTCCGAGCGTGCGGAATATGGTAAGCAGTTAATCAATGAACTGTCAAAGTCTCTGACACTTGAATATGGTCAGGGATACTCGCCCCGTTATCTCAGAGCCTTCAGGCAGTTCTACCTTGTGGTACCTTCGTTGGAGATTTGGAAATCGCGGTTTCCAAATCTTACGTGGACTCATATTTACCGGGCGTTGCGTGTCTCTGACCCGACTGCAATCAGATGGTATCTTGAAACTGCTGCCAGCGAGATGTGGAGCGTCAGAACATTGGGACGAAACATCAGCTCACAATATTATGAGCGTCATTTTGTGGCACCCCAGATTGTGAAGGCTTCAGAAGAAGATAACGGACGCTTCAACAATTCATCGGAAGAGTTATTGAAAAGCCCGATTATAGCCGAATTTCTTGGAATGTCCACAAGAAACGATTACAATGAATCGGAACTTGAAACGGCAATCATAGACCACATTCAGGATTTCATCATGGAGATGGGGAAAGGATTTGCCTTCATGAAGCGTCAGCAACTAATACGCACAGGTGCGACTGACTACTATATCGACCTTGTCTTCTACAATGTCATCCTTAAATGCTACGTCCTAGTTGACCTCAAGACAAAACGCATAACCCATAACGATGTGGGTCAAATGGATATGTATGTGCGCATGTATGATGAGTTGAAACGCACCGAGGGAGATAATCCGACAATCGGCATCGTATTATGTGAAGACACCGATGAGGATATTGCCCGATACTCGGTACTCCACGACAACGACCACCTCTTTGCCTCCAAATATATGCTCTATATGCCAACTCCCGAGCAGCTCCGCGCTGAGATTGAGAGACAGAAAGCCATTTATTACCTTAAAGCGAAATCGGACAATGAAGAAGAATAATTCACTGAAACCACAAATCCGCTTCAAGGGCTACGATGACGAGTGGCAACAGGCCAAAGTCAGAGAAGTATTCAATCTCGGCAATGGTTATACTCCGTCGAAAGCGGTAACGGCATATTGGACCAATGGCACTATTCCTTGGTTCAGAATGGAGGATATTCGTGAAAATGGGCGCGTTTTAGCAGACGCCATACAACACGTTACCCCTTATGCCGTGAAATCTTCGGGGCTTTTCCCTGCCGGGAGCATAATCGTGTCAACCACCGCCACCATCGGAGAGCACGCTCTCCTAATTGCTGATTCGCTTGCGAATCAGCGATTTACGGTTTTCCAAACCGTAAATCGCTGGAGTTGGCTGAAAGCCAACTATTTGCTATATCGCTTTTATGGCCTTGGAGATTGGTGTCGTAGAAACGTCAATGCCGGAGGTCTTGCGGCTGTTAATATCTCCGACCTCCAAAAGTACGATATCGATTTCCCCAAGGAGGAATCATAGCGTGACTCAATAGCCGAGTATTTCAGTAACCTTGACAGTCAAATCAAGGAGGCGGAGCGAGAGGTTGACCGACTGGAGAAGATGAAAATTGCATCGCTTCAAAAGATGTTCCCACGTCCCGGTGCAACCGCCCCCGAAATCCGCTTCGCCGGATTCTCTGAGCCGTGGAAAGAGAGTACATTTGGAGATATTTGTTCCTTTTCTCGTGGCCAAGGATATACAAAAAGTGATCTTAGGAAATCAGGAGTACCCATATTTCTATATGGTCGGTTATATACGTCTTACTCATCATACGTCAAGGAGGTTGATACCTTCTCTTATATGACTTCGTATGCCGTGATGAGTAAGGGTTCAGAAGTTGTGATGCCTTCTTCTGGTGAAACCGCAGAAGATATTGCTGTCGCTTCGGCAATTTTATCTCCCGGTATTATCTTAAGCGGAGGACTTAATATTTTGAATCCGAATAAAAATATGGATTCCGTATTTCTGGCTCTTATGCTGACATATGGACAACCTCACTATGATGTGGCTAATCGAGCACAAGGCAAGAGTGTTGTTCATATCTACAATGATGACATAAAGCAAACGTCGCTTATGTATCCGTCTCTCGACGAGCAACGAGCCATCGGTGAATATTTCCGCAACCTTGACGAATTGATAGCCGCCAAGCGTAAATCTATTGTAAAACTCCGTAACATCAAAAAGGCTTGTCTGAGTAAGATGTTTGTTAATGATACCGAGCTATGAGCCAACAAGTCTTTAACTCCGAACCGCAGTTTGAGGAAGCGGTTATCAAGAAACTCCAGCAATACGGTTGGGAAGAGAACGTCTTGAAAAATCCGACCGAAAAGGAACTCATTCAGAACTGGGCCAATATTCTCTATGAGAATAACCGCGACCGTGACCGTCTCGACTGCTATCCACTCACCAAGGGGGAAATGCAGCAGATTATTGATAAGATCAATTCGCTGAAGACTCCGCTCGCCCTTAATGAGTTTATCAACGGAGGCGAGACCTCAGTGAAGCGTGATAATCCCGATGATAAAGAACATTTCGGCAAGGAGGTAACACTGAAAATCTACGACCGCAAGGAAATTGCTGCCGGCGACAGTCGCTACCAGATTGTTCAGCAACCGAAATTCCCCACGGCATCACCATTGCTCAACGACCGTCGTGGAGACCTTATGCTTCTTATCAACGGTATGCCGGTGTTCCATATCGAGCTCAAAAAGAGCGGCGTTGATGTAAGCCAAGCCTCCAACCAAATAGAAAAGTATTCACGCGA
>VSPD01000036.1 GCA_009775125.1 Muribaculaceae bacterium
GGAGTGGGGAGTGGGAAGTTGGGAAGTTGGGAAGTTGGGGAGGTGGGAAGTTTGCATAACAAATGCGCCGGCTGTCATCACGACATCCGGCGCATTTAACTTAAAAATCTAATCCTATGAAAAAACTAATTCATTTGTCATTACTTAACAACTTATGTTGATAAGATGCCTTGCTTCTTTCTGCTGTTGTATCTTAAAGACAACGCAAGGGGGTGTTTTGTTTAACGGCGCGGCGCTTTTTTAGCATTTTTTATCATATTTCCTATGTCAAACGACTGTTTCTTTTTGTCGTTTTCCAACTTTTTCGTAATTTTGCCCTCTCAAAATCACATATTTAAAGAAAAAATGGCACAACAAGACGACGTTTTCAAGAAAATCATATCTCACGCCAAGGAATACGGCTTTGTATTCCCCTCCTCTGAAATTTACGACGGCCTGTCGGCTGTCTATGACTACGGCCAGAACGGCGTAGAGCTCAAAAACAACATCAAGCGTTACTGGTGGGATGCCATGACCCTGCTTCACGACAATATCGTGGGCATCGACTCTGCCATCTTCATGCACCCCACAATCTGGAAAGCCTCGGGCCACGTCGACGCTTTCAACGACCCGTTGATCGACAACCGCGACTCCAAGAAACGCTACCGTGCCGATGTGCTCATCGAAGACCAGATTGCCAAAATCGACGATAAAATCGAAAAGGAAGTAGCCAAGGCCCGCAAACGCTTCGGCGAAACTTTCGACGAGGCCATGTTCCGCCAGACCAACGGACGCGTACTTGAATATCAGGCCAAGCGCGAAGCCCTGCACCAGCGTTTCTCCGATGCGATGAACGCCGGCAATCTCGACGAGCTGCGCCAGATTATTATCGACGAAGAAATAGTATGCCCCATTTCGGGCACCAAGAACTGGACGGAAGTGCGCCAGTTCAACCTCATGTTCAAAACCGAGATGGGCTCTACCGCCGACGGCGCCATGACCGTTTACCTCCGTCCGGAAACCGCACAAGGCATATTCGTCAACTACCTCAACGTGCAGAAGACCGGCCGTATGCGCATCCCCTTCGGCATCGCCCAAATCGGCAAGGCTTTCCGCAACGAAATCGTAGCACGCCAGTTCATCTTCCGCATGCGCGAGTTCGAGCAGATGGAAATGCAGTTCTTCGTGCGCCCCGGCCAGGAAATGGAATGGTTTAAATATTGGAAAGAATGGCGACTCAGCTGGCACAAAGCCCTTGGCCTCGGCGATGAAAAATACCGCTATCACGACCACGAAAAGCTCGCCCACTACGCCAACGCCGCCACCGACATCGAGTTCCAGATGCCCTTCGGCTTCAAGGAAGTGGAAGGCATCCATTCCCGCACCAATTTCGACCTTTCCCAGCATGAGAAATTCTCGGGCAAAAAAATACAATATTTCGACCCGGAACTCAACGAAAGCTACACGCCCTATGTGATCGAGACTTCGATTGGCGTGGACCGCATGTTCCTGTCGGTGCTCTGCTCGTCGTATGAGGAACAGCAGCTTGAAAACGGCGAGACTCGCGTCGTGCTCCACCTTCCCGCCGCGCTCGCTCCGGTGAAATGCGCCGTGCTGCCTTTGGTCCGCAAAGACGGACTGCCCGAAAAGGCCCGCGAGATTGTCGACGACCTCAAATTCGATTTCACCACGCACTATGAGGAAAAAGACGCCATCGGCCGCCGCTACCGTCGCCAGGACGCCATCGGCACACCCTTCTGCATCACCGTCGACCACCAGACCCTCGAGGACAACACCGTGACACTCCGTCACCGCGACTCCATGCAGCAGGAACGCGTGGCCATAGCAGACCTTCACCGCCTGATTCACGACCAGGTGAGCCTGCCGTCGCTTCTCCGTAAAATCAACAAATAAATATCTCCTCAATGAAAAAGATAATCATAATAGCCGTAGTGGCCGTTGTCGTACTCCTTTTGGGTGGCAACGGGTGCTCGACTTACAACAAAATGACAACCGCCGACCAGGAAGTGGAAAGCGCATGGGGCGAGGTACAGAACCAGTATCAACGCCGGTTCGACCTCATTCCCAACCTTGTCGAGACAGTGAAAGGCTATGCCAAGCACGAAAGCGAGACGTTTGAAAACGTGACACGCGCACGTGCCGGACTTTCCGACGCTTACAACACGGCGCAGGGATTGCAGCCCCAGACCGAGACCTTGCCCGACGCGCAGCAATTTGAGCAGTACAACCAGGCTCAGGCCGACCTCAACCGCGCGCTCAGCATCTACGTCAACGCCGTGCGCGAGGCATATCCCGACTTGAAAGCCGACCAGCAGTTCCGCGACCTGCAAGTGCAGCTCGAAGGCACGGAAAACCGCATTGCCACAGCCCGCACCCGCTATATCGACATAGTAAAAGACTACAATCTAAGCGTAAAGCGCTTCCCTGCTAAAATCTGGGCGTCGATTTTCGGATTTGACGCTAAACCCCAGTTCCAAGCCGACCGTGAGGCACAAAATGCTCCCAAAGTACAATTTTGATGAAAAAATATCCTATCATAGCACTGCTCATCTGCGCCTTGGCCATGCCATGGATTTCTTCGTGCAACGATGACGACGACAACCAGGACATCTGGTCGGCATACGAGAAATGGCGTAAAGAAAACGACAACTGGCTCGCCGAGCTCCAGGGCAAGAAAGATGAGGCAGGAAATCCCTACTACAAGACTATTGTACCGGAATGGGACCCGGCAGCGTTCGTGCTTATACATTACTATAACGACCGCAGCAAAACCGAGGGCAAGCTCTCTCCGATGTACACCTCCACAGTCGACACCCGCTACATCGTTCACTATTACGACGGCACGCCGCTCGACTCGTCGTACAACAACTCGCTTTACGGCCCCGGCATATTCCGCACGCAGCTTTCGTCTGTGATTCCCGGATGGACCATCGCTCTTGAAGACATGCGCGTTGGCGACACCGCCGAGGTAATCATTCCTTACGAACAGGCCTACGGCGCGAACACATCTTCGGGCGTAGTGCCTTACTCCGCCCTTCGCTACCAGATCGGGCTTGTAGACATCCCCGACTACGAGAAGAACCCCAAATAAGCGACAGCCCAAGGGCGACAAACCCCAAAACGTCCAGGACATGACTATCGGAAACATCAATCTTGGAGAACGTCCGGTGATGCTTGCCCCAATGGAAGACGTCACCGACGAATCTTTCCGCCTGATTTGCAAGGAACAGGGGGCCGACATGACGTATACGGAATTTGTTTCCGCCGATGCGCTTATACGCGACATTGCCGCCACCACCCGCAAGCTGCACATCAATGCAGCCGAGCGGCCAACCGCCATTCAGATCTACGGACGCGAACCGGGTCCCATGGTTGAGGCCGCGCTCATAGCCGAAAAGGCCGGACCCGACCTTATCGACATAAATTTCGGCTGCCCGGTAAAAAAAGTGGCGGGCAAAGGCGCCGGAGCGGGATTGCTGCGCGATGTGCCAAAGATGCTCGAGATAACGCGCGCCGTGGCCGATGCCGTGAAATTGCCCGTAACGGTCAAGACACGCCTGGGCTGGGACTGCAATTCAAAGATAATCGTCGACCTTGCCGAGCAACTCCAAGATTGCGGCATAGCCGCGCTCACCGTGCACGGACGCACAAGGTCGCAGATGTATACCGGAACGGCCGACTGGGCCACGATAGCAGCCGTAAAGGCAAATCCTCGCCTCACCATCCCCGTAATCGGCAATGGCGACATCGTGTCGGGCGAGACAGCCGTGCGCGCTTTCGAATCCGGCGTCGACGCCATCATGGTAGGACGAGCTTCAATAGGGGCGCCGTGGGTGTTCCGCGAAATCAAGGCAGCCGTCACCGGCAAAGAATTCACACCACCCACCTTGGCCGAAAAATTCGCCATAGTGCGTCGCCAGATTATTGAATCGGTAGGCCGCATCGACGAATATCGCGGCATACTCCACATCCGCCGTCATCTGGCCGTGTGTCCTCTTTTCAAAGGAATACCAAATTTCCGCGAGACACGCATTGCGATGCTGCGGGCCGACACTCTCGACGAATTAATGAATATAATCAATCATGTAGAACGCGATATTCTTCCTTCCCTATGAAACGCTTATCCGCCATTATAGTCCTCGCCCTGGCAACAGTTGCCTCTTGGGGACAAACCAAGACCTACACGTTGAATATAGGCGATTTCGACGAACTGACTGTGGTGAACAGCATCAATGTGTCCTACTGCATGGACCCCGACAAAGCCGGCACGGCCGTGTACACGTGCTCGCCCGAAATCGCATCTTACATCACGTTCACCAACGACAAGGACAGGCTTAAAATAGAGGTGATAACACCCGAAAACACTCTTCCGGTCGCAGGGCTCCCCTGCGTGAAGGTGTATTCGTCGTCGCTTGAAAAAGCTCAAAACTGGGCAGACTCGACGCTTACCGTCGAAAACAACCAACCGGCGCAGGTGTTCAAGGCGAAAGTAATAGGCAACGGAAATCTTGTGGCACGCAACATACACGCCACACGTGTGGAAGGAGCCGTTGAAGCCGGCAACGGGCATGTGTATCTCCAAGGCAAGGCGCGCAACGGCAAATTCAACATCGTGAGCGCAGGAGCCATTGAGGCCGGAGATCTCGAAACGGTGAAAGCATCGTGCCGCGTATTTGGTTCCGGAGCAATCGACTGCAACGTTTCAGAAGACCTCTCTGCATTTGGCGCCGGCTCCGGCAAAGTCTACTATCGCGGCACCCCCAAAATCAAAAACCGCACCGTAGGCATCAAACTTATCAGCGTAGACAATCCCGAATAGTCCATCGAAACCTTAAAGACACAAACTGCGCGGTCGATAAAGTGGAATGCCATCGACCGCATTGGCTCGCAGGTGCTTTACGCCCTTACGGGACTGGTGCTTGCGTGGCTGCTAAGTCCTACCGATTTCGGCCTGGTAGGGGCGGTGCTGATATTCCAAGCGTTTGCATGGCTGCTGATCGACAGCGGATTTTCATTCGCGCTTATACAACGGAAGAATCCGACGAGGCTTGATTACAGCTCCGTGCTGTGGTTCAACCTTGCCGTGGCTTCCATCCTATACATTATATTATATATATGCGCGCCGCTTATAGCCGACTGTTTCGACGGCGACCGCAGGCTTGTGCCCTTGTCGAGAGTGATGTTTATCACTATTGTGACAAACGCGTCGGCGATAGTGCAGTCCAACCGTCTGATAAAACAGATGAATCCGCGTCCGTTGGCCATGGCGAATCTGGCCGCCCTTGTGGCCGGAGCCATAGTGGGAATCTGGATGGCTTTTGCCGGCTACGGCCCTTGGGCGATAGTATGGCAGTCGATAGCGATATCGGCAGTGAAATCAGCCATACTGTGGGCTACGGGACGCTGGCTGCCTTTGATGCGTTTCTCATGGCCGGCGCTCAGGAGTTTCTTCTCTGTGGGCGGGTCGATGATGCTTACCGCTTTTTTGAACACCCTTTTCCAAAACATATATTCTTTCGTCATAGGCAACCGCATAGGCCTCGCGCCGCTTGGCTATTTCACCCAGGCCAACAAATGGAGCAAAATGGCGGTAGTGTCTATTTCCATGACGCTTACATCGTCGCTGCTGCCTGCGCTTTCGCAGGTTCAGGATGATGAGGAGCGATTCAAACGGCTGTCGCTGCGCATGGCCCGGCTCACCGCCTACATCTCGGCGCCCGTGCTTATCGGCCTTATCGTGATGGCCACGCCCACGTTCCATATCATGTTCGGCGACAAATGGGATGCGTCTATCATTCTTTTCCAACTTTTGCTTTTCCGAGGGATGTTCACCGTAATGACCGACCTTTACAACAATTTTATAATAGCCCTGGGCCGTTCGCGTCTTATCGTGAAAATGGAAATAGTGCGTGACGCCACGGCTCTCATAGCCTTGGCGGCTACCCTGCCGTTCATGTCCGCCGAATCCGCCTCGCATCCTTTGCTCGGCGTCGAGATTCTGCTCTACGGCCAGATAGCCGCAGGAGCCGCCGCATATGTCATAACACTTGTGTCGGCAGCCCGAACGGCATCGATACCCGTGGCGAAACTGTTCGGGGCCGGTATGCCGTATTTTATTCTTTCGGCTCTTATTGCCGCCGCAATATCGCCAATGCTTTTTCTCGACTGGCACCCATGGGCAATCCTCGCCGCGATGAGCATCACAGCCCTTTCCGCCTACTTGCTTATAAACAAGATGGCCGGTTCGCGCATCCAAGCCGACGCATTGGCTTATATCTTGCATCGGCGTTAATCGAGCGTCTGAAATTCGGCTTGCTATTTTTGAGATTTTTTTGTAATTTTGCGAAATAAACTTTCAAAACATAAGTCATGGTAAACCGTATTATAACAATAATAATGCTCTGCATTGGTTTTGCAGCCAATGCGCAGGACGCCGAACCTGTGACATGGTCGGCCAAAACCGAAATGAGCTCGCCTACCGAAGGTACTCTCATCGTAAAGGGCACGATTGCCCCCGGATGGCATATCTACGGCACACAGCTGCCGGAAGGAGGCCCAAAACCCACGACAATTTCATATTCCGGCTCGAAAGGCGTGGAATTTGAAGGCAAGACCGCGGTATCGCCCGCGCCTATAAAAGAAAAAGACCAAATGTTTATGATGGAGCTCACCACCTGGGAGAATTCCGTGACATTCCGTCAGAAGTTCAAAGTTACCGACCCGGAGTCGGCCCGCATCGTTGTAAAGGCCACGTATATGTCGTGCGACAACATGAACTGCATGCCTCCGAAGACAAAGCGAATAAACGTTAAGATACAGTAATAAATATGAAACAGGCACACAAAATAATAACGGCGATATTGGCCGTGATACTCGGCACGCTGGCCATGGCGGCCCAGCCGAAGAGCAATGTGACATGGACAACGTCTGTTGATGTCGACAGCCGGGGCGAAGGAGCCGTGACATGGACAGCGCGGTTTGAACCGGGCTGGCATATCTACGGGCTCACAATGCCTGAAATCAAAGATATGCCCACATACCCGACACGCTTCACTGTGCAACCGGCCGATGGCGTGACGCTCGTAGGCGAAGTAGAGACATCTCGTCCGGCCGAAACTCACTTCGACCCGGTCATGTCGCTTGAACTGCCCATGTGGGAAGGAGAGCCTGTGACTTTCACGCAAAAAATACGTCTTGCGTCGCCCGAGCTCAGCACCGAGCTGTCAGGCTCGATTGAATATATGGCTTGCTCCAACAAGGCATGCACGCCTCCGGCCACAGAGAATTTCAGCCTGCAAATCGGCGACCCGTCAAAAATAGAGACACCGGTGTCAGAAGACAAGCGCGAGACCGCCACCGTGACGCATCAAGCCCCGTCTGCCGAGGAAGCGGACTGGTGGGCTCCGGTAGAGCCGGACACGAACACGGCATCGGCATCCGGCACATCATCATGGTGGATGATTTTTGCCATAGGATTTTTAGGCGGATTGCTCGCCCTGCTCACACCCTGCGTGTGGCCTATGATACCGATGACGGTGAGCTTTTTTCTGAAAACGTCCAAACAGCGGTCGAAGGCCATAACCAACGCCGTAATATACGGGCTGAGCATCGTCGTTATCTTCCTTATCCTCGGCATCGGCATAACGCTGTGCTTCGGAGCGGGCAAGCTAAACGAAATTGCCACCTCCGCCGTGTTCAATATTATTTTCTTCCTGCTTCTCGTAGTGTTTGCAATATCGTTCTTCGGAGCGTTCGAGATAAAACTGCCGTCGCGATGGGCCAACGCCATGGATAATAAGGCGGAAACCACCTCGGGACTTGTGAGCATATTCTTCATGGCCTTCACTCTGGTGCTGGTATCTTTCTCTTGCACCGGCCCGATTATAGGCACCCTCCTCGTTGAAGCCGCCTCGCAGGGCGCAATCATAGGCCCGGCTGTGGGCATGGGCGGTTTTGCCCTCGGGCTTGCTCTGCCGTTTGCCCTTTTCGCAATATTCCCGTCGTTTTTGCAAGCTATGCCAAAATCGGGCGGATGGCTCAACTCCGTAAAAGTAGTGCTTGGCTTCATTGAATTGATTCTCTCTCTGAAATTCCTTTCCGTCGCCGACCTTGCCTATGGCTGGCGCATACTTGACCGCGAGGTATTCGTGGCAATATGGATAGTGCTGTTCATCCTCCTGGGCATGTATCTGCTCGGCAAACTGCGCTTCGCCCACGACGACAAAAAAGACCACACATCGGTAAGCGGCCTGTTCCTTGGCGTGGCGTCGCTGTCGTTTGCAGTTTACCTGCTTCCCGGCCTGTGGGGAGCCCCGCTCAAATCCATCTCGGCTTTTGCCCCGCCGCTCACCACTCAGGATTTCAACCTTTACGGCGGCGTACATCAGGAATTCGACGACTATGACCAAGGCATGGCATACGCTCGCGAACACGGCAAGCCCGTGATGCTCGATTTCACCGGCTACGGCTGTGTCAACTGCCGCAAGATGGAAATGGCCGTGTTCGACACGCCCGACGTAAGGTCGATTCTCGACAACGATTATGTCGTGATTAAGCTTCATGTCGACGACAAGACCGCCCTTGCCTCGCCATACAAGGTCGAAGAATATGGCAAAGCCACAGAAATACGCACTGTCGGCGACAAATGGAGCTATCTTCAGCGTCATAAGTTTGGCATAAACCAACAGCCTTACTATATGCTTCTCGACAACGAAGGCAAACCGTTGGGCTCATCCCGCGACTACGACGAGAACGTTGCGGCCTTCGTCAAGTGGCTCAACGACGGCAAAACTGAATACAACAAATAGACATGTACAAGAATCACACCCGTGAAGAAAAGATAGAAGCACTTGGCCGCGTCATCGACACGCTCGACATCTTGCGCGTGCAGTGCCCCTGGGACGCCAAGCAGACCAACGAGTCGCTGCGCCCCAACACCATCGAGGAAACTTACGAACTGGCACAGGCGCTTCTCGACAACGATGACGCCAACATATGCAAGGAACTCGGCGACGTGCTGCTTCATGTGCTTTTCTACTCGAAAATAGGCTCGGAAAAAGAACAATTCGACATTGCCGATGTCGCCGACCGCCTGAACGAGAAACTCATATTCCGCCACCCCCACATCTTTGGCGATGTGAAGGTGAACGATGCTCACGATGTGGAACAAAACTGGGAGCAAATAAAACTGCGCGAGAAAGGCGGCAACCGCACGGTGCTTGCCGGCGTCCCCGACGCGCTCCCCGCGCTTGTCAAGGCTTTCCGTATCCAGGAAAAGGCCGCCAACGCCGGTTTCGATTGGGAAAAGCCCGAAGACGTATGGGAGAAAGTGGCGGAGGAAACTTCGGAAGTGGGCGCGGAAATAGCCTCGGGCGACCGCGACGCTCTTGAAGCGGAATTCGGCGATTTGCTTTTCGCCGTGATAAACGCCGCCCGCCTCTACAAAATAAATCCGGAAAATGCCCTCGAACGCACAAACCGCAAATTTATCTCCCGCTTCAACTTCATCGAGAGCCAAGCCGCAGCGCAGGGCCGCAAAATCGGCGAACTTACACTCGACGAGATGGAAGCCCTGTGGCAACAGGCAAAACTGAATAAATAGGCATACAATCAAACGCTTTCAATCGATTGGTCCGGAAAACACGCGCCAATCGATTGAATTTGCGTTATAACCAATCAAGCATCACGCAAATTGATTCTCTGCATAACAGAAAAGCCGTCAGTGGCAAAAGACATAGCATCGATTCTCGGCGCAAATGTGCGTCGGGAAGGCTTCTATGAGGGCTCGGCAGACTGCCCCTATAAAGTGACATGGACATTCGGCCACCTGTGCTGCCTCAAAGAGCCGCAGGACTATACCGATATGTGGAAACGCTGGTCGCTGGGCTCCCTGCCGATGATTCCCCCGAAATTCGGAATAAAACTTATCGATGACAAAGGCATCGAACGCCAGTTCCGCGTCATCGAGACTCTGATAAGCGAGGCCGCAGAGGTAATAAACTGCGGCGATGCCGGCCAGGAAGGAGAGTTAATCCAGCGATGGGTGATGCAAAAAGCCGGAATCAAATGCCCTGTGAGAAGGCTATGGATATCATCGCTCACCGACGAATCGATAAGAAAAGGCTTTTCCGAGCTTAAACCGCAGGCCGATTTCGACAACCTCTACCTCGCCGGCCTGTCACGAGCCATCGGCGACTGGCTTCTGGGCATGAATGCCACCCGCCTGTTCACCATAAAATACTCCGGTCCGGGAAAAGTGCTGTCTATCGGACGAGTCCAGACCCCCACGCTTGCATTGATCGTGCAGCGACATTTCGAGATAGCCAACTTCAAGCCCGAGGACTCCTGGGAGCTGCGCACCGTCTACCGCGACGTGACATTCATCTCCACCGGCGACCGTTTCTCAACCGAAGAGGCCTGCGTGGCCGAAATCGGACGCCTGGCCCCGCTCCCACTCTCCGTGACAGACGTAACAAAGAAAAAAGGCCGCGAGGCGCCTCCCAGGCTTTTCGACCTCACGACATTGCAAGTCGAATGCAACAAAAAATGGGGATGGAGCGCCGATGAGACACTTCGCCTCATACAGTCGTTATACGAGAAAAAAGTAACCACATACCCACGCGTCGACACTACATATCTCACCGACGACATATACAAAAAAGTACCCGACATCCTGCGCCGCATGACACCATATGCCCCGCAGACCGCCCCCGTGCTTGCACTGCCGAAACTGCCCAAAAGCAAAAAAGTATTCGACAACTCGAAAGTAACCGACCACCACGCCATAATACCTACCGGACAATTACCCGACATGCTCGTAGGCGACGAGCGCAAGCTATACCACCTTATAGCTATGCGATTTATCGCCGCATTCTACCCAGACTGCATTTTCGAACAAACCACAGTGCTTGCCAAAGTCGACGACACAGAGTTCAAGGCAACAGGCAAAGTCATAACCGACCCCGGATGGCGCGTGCTGTATAACAAGAAAAACAATAATGCCTCCGAATCTGAAAACCCCGAAGCGGAATCAGACTCAAAACTCCTGCCCCCGATGCGCAAAGGCGAAGGAGGCCCACACACACCTTGCTTCGCGAAAAAAACATCCCAACCGCCCAAGCACTATAACGAAGGCACACTTCTTCGCGCGATGGAATCAGCCGGCAGGACCGTCGACGACGAACAGCTGCGCGAGGCCATGAAAGAAAACGGCATAGGCCGCCCTTCCACACGTGCCGCAATTATCGAGACACTGTTCAAGCGCAAATATATAATTAGAAAAAACAAAAATATTCTCGCCACCGAAGCCGGCATCAACCTTATAAAAATAATAAATGAGGAACTGCTCAAATCGGCAAAACTCACCGGAATATGGGAAAACAAACTCCGCAGGATAGAGCGCGGCCAATACTCTCCCGGCGAATTCATCTCCGAACTTAAAGCCATGATCTCACAAATTGTGATAAACGTGCTTTCCGACAATTCCGGCATAAAAATAAACACATCCGAATAGAAATATATAAAACACTAATTATCAATAGATTAAAAACCATATCTGTATTTTTTTGAAAAAAATATGACAAAAAATTTGGTGGGATGAAAAATTTGCTATAACTTTGCAATCGCAAATGAGAGCCACAGACTCTCAAAATGCAGAGAATATTGAAAATATGCCTCTTTAGCTCAGTTGGCCAGAGCACGTGATTTGTAATCTCGGGGTCGTTGGTTCGAATCCGACAAGAGGCTCAATTAAGCTATAAAATTCCTTTTAAGGGCGTGTTCCAGAGCGGCCAAATGGGGCAGACTGTAAATCTGCTGTCTTTCGACTTCGGTGGTTCGAATCCATCCGCGCCCACAAACAATTGCGGAAGTAGCTCAGTTGATAGAGCATCAGCCTTCCAAGCTGAGGGTCGCGAGTTTGAGCCTCGTCTTCCGCTCTATTTTTATGGAGTTACATTCCATAATTCAAATTGCCTATGTAGCTCAGGGGTAGAGCACTTCCTTGGTAAGGAAGAGGTCGCGGGTTCAAATCCCGCCATCGGCTCAAATCTTTAATAACGATAGCCTCGATAGTGCTTTGTCGCTACCGCGGTTGCTGTCTAAAAGATACAACAACTAAGTCAATCATTAACAATCGCAAATAAACCATCCTATGGCTAAAGAGAAATTCGAAAGAACCAAACCCCACGTCAATATTGGCACAATCGGCCACGTTGACCACGGTAAAACCACCCTTACAGCAGCCATCACCACCGTGCTCGCTAAAAAGGGCCTTTCCGAAGTGAAATCGTTCGACCAGATCGACAACGCTCCCGAAGAAAAGGAACGTGGTATTACAATCAACACAGCCCACGTAGAATACGAAACAGCCAACCGCCACTACGCTCACGTTGACTGCCCCGGACACGCCGACTACGTTAAGAACATGGTTACCGGTGCTGCTCAGATGGACGGTGCTATCATCGTAGTTGCCGCTACCGACGGTGCAATGCCCCAGACCCGCGAGCACATCCTTCTCGCCCGTCAGGTGAACGTTCCCCGTATCGTTGTATTCCTCAACAAATGCGACATGGTTGACGATGCCGAAATGCTCGAATTCGTCGAAATGGATATGCGCGACCTTCTCTCGGCCTACGAATACGATGGTGACAACACCCCCGTAATCCGCGGTTCCGCACTCGGCGCCCTCAACGGCGAACCCGAATGGGAAGAAAAAGTTATGGAGCTCATGGAAGCCGTCGACAACTGGATTCCCCTGCCTCCCCGCGACGTTGACAAACCCTTCCTTATGCCTGTTGAAGACGTCTTCACCATCACAGGTCGTGGTACTGTTGCCACCGGCCGTATCGAGACCGGCGTCGTAAAAGTAGGTGACGAAGTACAAATCATGGGTCTTGGCGCAGCTCTCAAATCCACCGTTACCGGTGTTGAAATGTTCCGCAAGCTCCTCGACCAAGGCGAAGCCGGCGACAACGTAGGTCTTCTCCTCCGTGGTATCGACAAGAAAGACGTTAAACGCGGTATGGTAATCTGCCACCCCGGTATCGTTAAGCCCCACTCCAAATTCAAGGCTTCTGTCTATATCCTCAAAAAAGAAGAAGGCGGCCGTCACACTCCGTTCCACAACCACTACCGTCCCCAGTTCTACATCCGTACACTCGACGTAACCGGTGAAATCACCCTCCCCGAAGGTACTGAAATGGTAATGCCCGGCGACCACGTAGAAATTATCGTCGAACTTATCAACCCCGTAGCCTGCGACCAGGGTCTTCGCTTCGCTATCCGCGAAGGTGGCCGCACCGTTGGTTCCGGTCAGATCACCGAAATCCTCGACTAATATCGCAGCCATAGGCTGAAAGATAAATAAAAACAGGGGGCATTCGTCCCGGATGCCCCCTAACATACGGGAATAGCTCAGTCGGTAGAGCACTGGTCTCCAAAACCAGGTGTCGGGAGTTCGAGCCTCTCTTCCCGTGCAAAAAAGAAACAAAATGAAGAAACTACAGCTTATTACCAATATCGAGGAGTCTTACGACGAGTTGCGCTACAAAACATCGTGGCCAACAAAAAAACAAGTCGTAAAGTCGGCCATCATCGTCCTGATTGCTTCCGCCATTATCGCCTTGATAATACTTTTGATGGACCAGATTGTCGACAGATTCATGCACCTCCTTTACAGTTTTCAATAATTTTCACAAGTTCTGAAAAAACGAGTTTTTGAAATAATTGAAAAATGGAAAAGACAGCAAAGACAGAATTGACAAAGGGATGGTACGTTCTTCGTGCCATTTCAGGTAAAGAAGCCAAAGTAAAAGAATTGCTCGACGGCGTGATTAAAAACACCCCGCTGGGCGATTACGTGTTCCAAGTTCTTATCCCGACAGAAAAAGTTCTCACCGTTCGCGGTGGAAAAAAAGTGGTAAAAGAACGTAACCTCTATTCCGGTTACGTTTTTGTTGAAGCCATCCTCACGGGAGAAGTTATCTCGGTACTCACAAACACCACCAACGTTATCGACTTCCTGCGTGGCCGCGGAAAAGACGCCAAGCCCGAACGCCTCCGTGAATCAGAGGTGATGCGTATGCTCGGCACCGCCGACGACCTTCAGGAGCCCGGCGACGACGAAATCAACGATTACATGGTCGGCGAGACCGTAAAGGTCAACGAAGGACCGTTCAACGGATTCGCAGGCGTAATCGAAGACGTGCTTCGCGACAAAAAGAAGCTCAAAGTGGCTGTTAAAATCTTTGGCCGTAAAACTCTGCTCGAGCTCGACAATTGGCAAGTGGAACGGGAATAATAAATTGTTAAAGGCAGTAGAAGGTTACGCTCTATCACCCTTAACAAATAACAAATCCCGAAAGCGAAAGTTTCCATATAATTAACTTTTAGATTTATAAACAATGGCAAAAGAAATTGCTGGTCAGATTAAACTGCAGATCAAAGGCGGTGCGGCAAATCCCTCGCCTCCAGTTGGTCCCGCCCTCGGTTCGAAGGGTATCAACATCATGGAGTTTTGCAAGCAATTCAATGCCCGCACCCAGGACAAAGCAGGCAAAGTTCTTCCCGTAGTAATCACTTACTACGCCGACAAGAGCTTCGACTTCATTGTCAAGACCCCTCCGGTTGCCGTGCAACTCAAAGAAGTAGCCAAAATCAAAACTGGCTCCGCACAACCCAACCGTAAGAAAGTGGCCGAAATAACCTGGGAGCAGGTAAAGACAATTGCTGCCGACAAAATGCCCGACCTTAACTGCTTTACCATCGAATCCGCTATGCGCATGGTTGCAGGCACAGCCCGCTCCATGGGTATCACCGTCAAAGGAGAATTCCCCGCCAATAACTAATAAATTCAATCACGATGAGTAAACTTACAAAAAACCAAAAGTTGGCTTTTGCGAAGATTGAAGCAGGGAAAGCCTATACTCTCGCCGAAGCAGCCGAAATGGTGAAAGAAATCACCTTCACCAAATTCGACGCATCTTTCGACATTGACGTGCGTCTTGGAGTCGATCCCCGCAAGGCCAACCAGATGGTACGCGGCGTCGTTACACTCCCCCACGGCACCGGCAAGCAGGTTACTGTTCTCGTGCTCTGCACACCCGACGCTGAAGCAGCCGCAAAAGCAGCAGGCGCCGACTATGTAGGCCTCGAAGAATACATCGAAAAGATCAAAGGCGGATGGACAGACGTCGACGTGATCATCACCCAACCCTCTGTAATGGGTAAGATTGGTGCTCTCGGCCGTATCCTCGGTCCCCGTGGCCTTATGCCTAACCCCAAATCGGGTACTGTGACTATGGACGTGGCCAAAGCTGTGGAAGAAGTCAAAAAAGGCAAAATCGACTTTAAAGTTGACAAGAACGGTATCGTTCACTCTTCCATCGGCAAAGTATCGTTCACTGCCGAGCAGATGCGCGACAACGCACGCGAGTTCATCAACACCTTGATTAAACTCAAACCCGCCACCGCAAAAGGCACATACATCAAGAGCATTTATCTTTCGAGCACAATGAGCCCCGGCATCAAGGTTGATGTCAAATCTATCGATTGATGCCTAACCCCTAACTCGCATTAACAATGAAAAAAGAAGATAAAGCACTTGTCATCGACAAAATCGTCGAAACACTTCAACAATATCCCGCTTTCTACCTCATTGAGAGCGCCGGAATGGATGCCGAAAAGACATCAGCTTTCCGCCGCGCATGCTTCGGCAAGGACATCAAACTGATGGTAGTTAAGAACACGCTTCTCGCCAAGGCTCTCGAACGCCTCGACGGCAACTACTCCGAGCTCCTCGGCACGCTCAAAGGCTCTACATCGCTGATGTGCACCACCGTGGGCAACGCTCCCGCCAAGTTGCTCAAAGACTTTGTCAAGAAAGGCGACAAGCTCCCCGTTCTCAAAGCCGCTTACGTTGAAGAATCGGTATATGTAGGAGCAGACCAACTCGACGCTCTCTGCGCTATCAAGAGCAAAAACGAACTTATCGCAGACATCGTCGCACTTCTCCAATCTCCCGCCAAGAACGTGGTATCCGCGCTTCAATCTGCCGGTACTACAATCCACGGCGTCCTCACTACTCTCGGCGAGCGTCCTGAATAATCTCGCGGAGATAAACTTTCTTATCAACAAAAAACAAAAACATCACAACAAATACTACAATGGCAGATCTCAAAGCTTTTGCTGAACAACTCGTAAACCTCACTGTAAAAGAAGTAAACGAACTCGCTCAGATTCTCAAAGAAGAATACGGCATTGAACCCGCAGCCGCAGCCGTAGCCGTTGCAGCCGGCCCCGCAGCCGCCGGTGCTGAAGCCGAAGAAAAATCTTCCTTCGACGTAATCCTCAAAGCCGTAGGCCCGAGCAAACTTCAAGTTGTAAAACTCGTTAAAGAACTCACCGGTCTTGGCCTCAAAGAAGCCAAAGAAATGGTAGACGGCGCACCCTCCACCATCAAGGAAGGTCTTGCTAAAGCTGATGCCGAAGGCCTCAAAAAACAACTCGAAGAAGTCGGCGCAGAAGTCGAACTCAAATAAAAAACCTGATTTTCAGGAACTTAGGTTAAGAATCCCCATAAGGGAGGATTCTTAACCTTTTTGTGCTAAATATCAAACCGAACAAGCACACGGCAGCCTCACATTTGTCCTTCTTGCGCCTTTTTTTGACGCACACGGACCCCAATCAGCCCGATTATCACAAACTTGTAAGTAAAACTGCCCTGATTATCCCTTAACACATAGTCTTCCCTATTCATACAAAACGTAGATGACTGTCCAAAACGATAAACCCCGCATTAATTTCGCCTCGGTAAAAAATCCCCTGCCTTATCCCGACTTCCTCGAAGTGCAGCTCAAATCCTTCCGGGATTTTCTCCAACTCGACACCCCTCCCGAGAAGCGAAACAACGAGGGCCTGTTCAAGGTCTTCGCCGAGAACTTCCCCATAGTCGATACGCGCAACTCTTTCGTACTTGAATTCATCGACTATTACATTGATCCGCCGAAGTATACAATCGACGAATGTCTTGAACGCGGACTCACCTACAGCGTACCCCTCAAAGCAAAACTCAAACTTTACTGTACCGACCCCGACCACGAGGACTTCGAACCCGTGATACAAGACGTGTACCTCGGTCCTATCCCCTATATGACCGACAAGGGCACCTTCGTAATCAACGGCGCCGAACGCGTAATCGTGTCGCAGCTCCACCGCTCTCCCGGCGTGTTCTTTGGCCAGTCCACACACGCAAACGGTACAAAACTTTATTCCGCACGAATCATCCCGTTCCGCGGATCTTGGATCGAATTTGCCACCGACATCAACAACGTGATGTGGGCGTACATCGACCGTAAAAAGAAATTACCCGTAACCACGCTTCTGCGTGCTATCGGCCTTGGCTCCGAAAAAGCGATTATCGATGAATTCGACCTTGGCGAAGAGGTAAAGGCAAACAAAACCAACCTCAAAAAAGCAGTAGGCCGCAAAATTGCAGCCCGCGTAGTACGCACCTGGTACGAAGACCTCAACGACGAAGGCGCAACCGGCGAAGTTGTGTCTATCGAACGCTCCGAAATCCTCTTCGAACGCGAACACGTACTTGCCGAAGAAGACATCGAAAAAATCCTCGACTCCGGCGTGCCCACAATCCTCCTTCACAAGGAAGACACATCCGGCACCGACTACTCCATCATATTCAACACCCTCAAAAAAGACTCTTCCAACACCGAGCTGGAAGCTATTCAATATATATACCGTCAGCTCCGCAACGCCGAACCTCAGGACGACGCTTCGGCGCGCGAAGTCATCACCAACCTATTCTTCTCCGAAAAACGCTATGACCTCGGCGAAGTGGGCCGTTTCCGTATCAACACAAAACTCGGCCTCGACATCCCCGACAACGTGAAAGTCCTCACAAAAGAAGACATCATAGCGATTATCAAATACCTCATCGAGCTCATCAACTCGAAAACCGATGTCGACGATATCGACCACCTGTCGAACCGTCGCGTCCGCACCGTCGGCGAACAACTCTACAACCAGTTCGGCGTCGGTCTCGCACGCATGTCCCGTACAATCCGCGAGCGCATGAACGTCCGCGACAACGAAGTGTTCAAACCCATCGACCTTATCAACGCAAAGACAATATCGTCGGTGATAAACACATTCTTCGGCACAAACGCCCTGTCGCAGTTCATGGACCAGACCAACCCCCTGGCCGAAATCACCCACAAACGCCGTCTCTCGGCACTTGGCCCCGGCGGTCTTTCCCGCGAGCGCGCCGGTTTCGAGGTGCGCGACGTGCACTATACCCACTACGGACGCCTCTGCCCGATTGAAACCCCCGAAGGTCCCAACATCGGCCTTATCTCATCGCTCTGCGTTTACGCCAAGATAAACGACTTCGGCTTCATCGAGACACCCTACCGCATCGTAAACGACTCGAAAGTCGACCTCGACAACGCCGACGTGCGCTACTTCACCGCTGAAGAAGAAGAAGGCAAAATCATCGCCCAAGGCAATGCGCCCCTCAACGACGACGGCACCTTCATCAACTCCCGCGTAAAAGCCCGCCAGGACGCCGACTTCCCCGTTGTAACTCCCGACGAAGTGCAGCTCATGGACGTATCGCCCACACAAATTGCCTCAATCGCGGCATCGCTCATCCCCTTCCTTGAACACGACGACGCCAACCGCGCGCTCATGGGTTCGAACATGATGCGCCAGGCAGTTCCCCTCATGCGCTCCGAAGCTCCAATCGTGGGCACAGGTATCGAAGGCCAGCTCATACGCGACTCCCGCACCCAAATCACAGCCGAAGGCCCCGGCGAAATCGAATTCGTCGACGCCACATCGATACGCATACGCTACGACCGCACCGAAGAACAAGAATTCGTAGCCTTCGAGCCGGCCGTCAAGACCTACAACATACCCAAGTTCCGCAAGACCAACCAGAGCACCACAATCGACCTTCGCCCCATCTGCCACGCCGGACAGCGCGTCGACAAAGGCGATATCCTCACCGAAGGCTACTCTACCGAAAACGGCGAGCTCGCCCTGGGCCGCAACCTCAAAGTTGCGTTCATGCCCTGGAAAGGATACAACTACGAGGACGCAATCGTGCTCAACGAACGCATGGTCCGCGACGACATCCTCACATCCGTTCACGTCGACGAATATTCACTCGAAGTACGCGAGACAAAACGCGGCGAGGAAGAACTCACATCCGACATCCCCAACGTCAGCGAAGACGCCACCAAAGACCTCGACGAACGCGGTATCATCCGTATCGGCGCGCACGTAGTGCCCGGCGACATCATGATCGGTAAAATCACCCCCAAAGGCGAATCCGACCCCACCCCGGAAGAAAAACTC
The DNA here is from genome assembly GCA_009775125.1 of Muribaculaceae bacterium. Lineage (GTDB taxonomy): Bacteria > Bacteroidota > Bacteroidia > Bacteroidales > Muribaculaceae > CAG-873. Next base: position 19,375 of record VSPD01000036.1, read on the forward strand.
CTCCGCGCTATCTTCGGCGACAAGGCCGGCGACGTAAAAGACGCGTCGCTCAAAGCATCGCCCTCGCTCAAAGGCGTCGTAATCGGCACCAACCTCTTCCAGCGCGCCGCCAAGAAAAGCTCACGCGCCGTAAACGCTATTCTTCCCAAAATCGACGAAGAATACGAAAAACGCCAGGCCGACCTCAAAGACATCCTTATCGGCAAGCTCATGGAGCTCACCGCCGGCAAGACATCACAAGGCATCAAGGACTTCATCGGTTCCGATATAATCCCCAAGGGCGCCAAATTCACCGCCGCAGTGCTCCGTGGCCTCAACTTCGACACAATCAACCTCTCGAAGTGGACAAACGACGCGCATAAAAACGACCTCATCCGTCAGACCATCGTCAACTACCTGCGCAAGTCCAAGGAAATCGACGCAGAGCTTCGCCGCCGCAAATTCGACATCTCAATCGGCGACGACCTCCCCTCCGGCATCATGAAGATCGCCAAAGTATATATCGCCAAAAAACGTAAAATCGGCGTCGGCGACAAGATGGCAGGCCGCCACGGCAACAAAGGTATCGTTTCGCGCATCGTGCGCCAGGAAGACATGCCTTTCCTTGCCGACGGTACTCCTGTCGACATTGTCCTCAACCCCCTTGGCGTGCCCTCGCGTATGAACCTTGGCCAGATCTTCGAGACAGTACTCGGATGGGCAGGACGCGAACTCGGCGAGAAATTCGCGACACCGATTTTCGACGGCGCGTCTCTCGACGACCTCAACGAGTGGACCGACAAAGCCGGCGTTCCACGCTACGGCAAAACCTACCTCTACGACGGTGGCACAGGCGACCGCTTCGACCAGCCCGCGACAGTAGGCGTGATCTACATGCTCAAACTCGGTCACATGGTCGAAGACAAAATGCACGCCCGCTCAATCGGCCCGTACTCGCTTATCACACAGCAGCCCCTCGGCGGTAAAGCACAGTTCGGCGGTCAGCGCTTCGGTGAAATGGAAGTTTGGGCGCTTGAAGCATTCGGCGCATCCCACATCCTCCAGGAAATCCTCACCATCAAGTCCGACGACGTCAACGGCCGCTCCAAGGCTTACGAAGCCATCGTCAAAGGCGAACCCATGCCACAGGCCGGAATTCCCGAATCACTCAACGTGCTTCTCCACGAACTCCGCGGCCTCGGTCTGAGCCTCAAACTCGAACAATAACTTTTTCAGGACCATCAAGCCCGTTGCCGGGCTTGATGGCCGCCTGATTCAAGCAAGTTCATACCCGATTCTTTACAATATCCACAAGAATTTTCTATTACAACATATATGGCTTTCAGAAAAGAGAACAATAAGAAAAGCGGCTTTTCAAAGATAACCATCGGGCTCGCATCGCCTCAGGAAATCCTCGAAGGTTCCTCCGGCGAAGTGCTCAAACCCGAAACAATCAACTACCGTACCTACAAGCCCGAACGCGACGGACTCTTCTGCGAACGCATATTCGGCCCTGTTAAGGACTACGAATGTCACTGCGGAAAATACAAACGCATCCGCTACAAAGGCATCGTCTGCGACCGATGCGGCGTAGAAGTCACCGAGAAAAAAGTGCGTCGTGAACGCATGGGCCATATCAAGCTCGTCGTGCCCGTCGCTCACCTGTGGTACTTCCGCTCTCTCCCCAACAAAATCGGATACCTCCTCGGTCTTCCCTCAAAAAAACTCGAATCAATCATCTATTACGAACGCTACATCGTAATAAACCCCGGTGTGCTCCGCCGTCCCGAATACGAAGAGACCGACTCGCGCGCCGACATGGGAGCCGACAAAGATAAAAAACTCTACTACGACCGTCTCGACCTCCTCACCGAAGAAGAATACTTCGACGCTCTCGACCGTCTGCCCAAGGACAACCAGCTCCTCGACGACAACGACCCCGAGAAATTCGTGGCAAAAATGGGCGCCGAGGCAATCTACGACCTCCTCGTCGACCTCGACCTCGACTCACTCGCATGCGAGTTGCGCGCCCTCGCCGACAAAGACGGCTCGCAACAACGCAAGACCGAGGCCCTCAAACGCCTCCAAGTCGTGGAATCATTCCGCGCATCCAACCGCGACGGCAAAGAAAACCGTCCCGAATGGATGATTCTTCAGGTAATACCCGTAATTCCCCCCGAACTCCGCCCCCTCGTGCCCCTCGACGGCGGACGCTTCGCCACATCCGACCTCAACGACCTTTACCGTCGCGTAATCATACGTAACAACCGCCTCAAACGCCTCATCGAAATCAAGGCACCCGAGGTGATTCTCCGAAACGAGAAACGTATGCTCCAGGAAGCCGTCGACTCCCTGCTCGACAACAGCCGCAAATCATCGGCCGTGAAATCCGACGCAAACCGCCCCCTCAAATCCCTTTCCGACTCTCTCAAAGGTAAACAAGGCCGTTTCCGTCAGAACCTCCTCGGTAAGCGCGTCGACTACTCCGCACGTTCAGTTATCGTCGTTGGCCCCGAGCTCAAAATGCACGAATGCGGTATCCCCAAAGACATGGCCGCCGAGCTCTACAAGCCATTCGTAATCCGCAAACTCATCGAACGCGGCATCGTATCCACCGTAAAATCGGCAAAGAAAATCGTCGACCGCAAAGGCCCCGAAGTATGGGACATCCTTGAATACGTGATGAAAGGACACCCCGTGCTCCTCAACCGTGCCCCGACACTTCACCGTCTCGGTATCCTCGCGTTCCAGCCCAAGATGATCGAAGGCAAGGCAATCCAGCTCCACCCCCTCGCTTGTACCGGCTTCAACGCCGACTTCGACGGCGACCAGATGGCCGTGCACCTTCCCCTCGGCAACGAGGCAATCCTCGAGGCCCAGATGCTCATGCTCGGTGCTCACAACATCCTCAACCCCGCCAACGGCGCGCCTATCACCGTGCCCTCACAAGACATGGTGCTCGGTCTATACTACATCACAAAGCTCCGTAAAGGCGACAAAGGCGAAGGCACAATATTCTACGGCCCCGAAGAAGCCGAAATCGCATACAACGAAGGCAAAGTCACCCTCCACGCACCCGTTTCCGTAATGGTCGACGACATCGACGAAAAAGGAAACCCCGTGCGACGCCTTATCCAGAACACATCCGTAGGCCGCGTGCTCGTCAACCAGTACGTGCCCAAAGAAATAGGATACGTCAACGAAATCCTCTCTAAAAAATCCCTCCGCAACATCATCTCCAAAGTAATCAAAAGTTGCGGTATCCCCCGTTCTGCCCAATTCCTCGACGACATCAAAAACCTTGGCTACCGCATGGCATTCCAGGGCGGCCTGTCGTTCAACCTCGGCGACGTGATTATCCCCGAAGAAAAAGAAGGAATCGTGGCAAAAGGATATGCCGAAGTCGAAGACGTGATGGCCAACTACCAGATGGGTGTAATCACCAACACCGAACGCTACAACCAGATTATCGATATCTGGACACACGTCAACTCCGAACTCACCAGCATCCTCATGAAACAGATGGCCGAAGCAAACCAAGGCTTCAACTCCATCTACATGATGCTCGACTCCGGCGCCCGTGGTTCAAAAGACCAGATTCGCCAGCTCGCCGGTATGCGCGGCCTTATGGCAAAACCCCAGAAAGCTGGCGCCGAAGGAGGCCAGATTATCGAAAACCCGATTTTGGCCAACTTCAAAGAAGGCCTCTCCGTGCTCGAATACTTCATCTCGACCCACGGTGCCCGTAAAGGTCTCGCCGATACCGCCCTCAAAACCGCCGACGCCGGTTACCTTACCCGCCGTCTCGTCGACGTGGCCCACGACGTGATCATCAACGAAGAAGACTGCGGCACACTCCGCGGCCTCGTATGCACCGCAATCAAAAACAACGACGAAGTTGTCGCATCCCTTGGCGAACGCATCCTCGGACGCGTATCCGTACACGACATCATCGACCCGCAGACCGAAGAAATCATCGTACACGCCGGTGAAGAAATCAACGACGCGGCAGCCGAACGCATCGACGCATCCCCCATTGAATCCGTCGAAATCCGCTCAGTGCTCACCTGCGAGTCCAAGCACGGCGTCTGCGCCAAATGCTACGGCCGAAACCTCGCCAACAATCGCATGGTTCAGAAAGGCGAAGCCGTCGGCGTCATCGCCGCACAGTCGATCGGCGAACCCGGTACACAGCTTACACTCCGTACATTCCACGTCGGTGGTGTGGCATCAAACATCGCCGCCGTATCCACAATCACATCACGCTACGAAGGTAAACTCGAAATCGACGAACTCCGCACCGTCGACTTCGTCGAATCCGACGGAACAAAGACAGCGGTCGTAGTAAGCCGAAACACCGAAATGCGCATCCTCGACGCCAAAACCGGCATGATGCTCACAAACGCCGCCATACCCTACGGCTCAAAAATCTTCTTCGCCGACGGCGCCACCGTAAAGAAAGGCGACGTAATCTGCGAATGGGACCCCTTCAACGCCGTTATCGTATCCGAAGTTTCCGGTGAAGTCCACTACACCAACCTCGAAAAAGACATCACCTTCCGCATCGACACCGACGAAGGTTCCGGCCTCCAAGACCGCGTGATCATCGAATCAAAAGAACGCGGCAAAGTGCCCGAAGCCCAAATCATCGACCCCGAAACCGGCGAAGTCCTCAAAACCTACGCCCTCCCCGTGGGTGCCCACCTTCTCAAAGAAGACATCGACGAAATCCGCAAAGAAGCCAAAAAAGAAGGCAAAACGCCCGACCTCGAAAAAGGACGCATCAGCGCCGGTGAACACTTCATCAAGATTCCCCGCGCATCCTCCGGCGGCGCCGGCGACATCACCGGCGGTCTTCCCCGAGTCACCGAGCTCTTCGAGGCCCGCAACCCCTCCAACCCCGCCATCGTATCCGAAATCGACGGCACAGTCATCTTCGGCGGCGTAAAACGCTCCAACCGCGAGATCACCGTAGAGTCCAAACTCGGCGAGGCTAAAAAATACCTCGTGCCCGTATCCAAGCAAATCCTCGTTCAGGACGGCGACTACGTGCGTGCCGGTACACCCCTCTCCGACGGTGCCATCACACCCGCCGACATCCTCAATATCAAAGGCCCCACAGCCGTGCAGGAATACATCGTCAACGAAGTACAAGACGTTTACCGCATGCAGGGCGTGAAAATCAACGACAAACACTTCGAGGTTATCGTTCGCCAGATGATGCGCAAAGTCAACATCCTCGACCCGGGCGACACAATCTTCCTCGAGCAGCAAGTCGTCGACAAACGCGACTTCATGGAAGAAAACGACCGTATCTGGGGCAAAAAAGTCGTTATCGACGCCGGTGACTCCGAAAACCTCAAAGAAGGCCAGATCATCACCGCACGCCGCCTCCGCGACGAAAACTCCGCCCTCAAACGCCGCGACCTCCGCATCGTCCAAGTACGCGACGCCGTGCCCGCCACATCCGAACAGATTCTGCAAGGTATCACACGCGCAGCACTGCAAACATCATCCTTCATCTCAGCCGCTTCATTCCAGGAAACAACCAAAGTCCTCAACGAAGCAGCCATCAGCGGCAAAACCGACACACTCGAAGGCATGAAAGAAAACGTGATCTGCGGCCACCTCATCCCAGCCGGTACCGGTCTGCGTGAATACACACGCCTTGTTGTCGGCTCAAAAGACGAGATGGGCTACGGCACAAACGACACCGTCGATTCCATCGACTGATTTAACCGATAAATCCAACCCACAACATAAAGCCGCCGACAACACGCCACGTTGCCGGCGGCTTTCATTTCAAAAAACACAAACAATGAAAACAATCGCAATATACTGCGCCTCATCCGACAAAATACACCCCGACTACTTCGCCGACGCCCGCCAACTCGCCACACTCCTCGTAAAAGCCGGATACGCGATAGTAAACGGAGGCGGACGCATGGGCCTCATGGGCGAGATAAACACAGCCGCCATCGAAGCCGGCGGCTCGGCCACAGGCGTTATCCCCCGCTTTATGGACGAAGCCGGACGCGCCCACACCGCCCTCACGCGCAAAATAGTCACCGAAGACATGCACACCCGCAAACGCACCATGACATCCATGGCATCGGCAGTCATAGCCCTCCCCGGAGGCGTGGGCACATTCGAAGAAGTGACAGAAATTATGACCTGGCAAAAACTCGGCCTCTTCCACGGACCCGTCATAATACTCAACACCCGCGGCTACTACGACCCCCTCATCGAAATGCTCCGCCGCTCCATCACCGAAGGCTTCACCTCCCCCCGCTCCCAACGCGGCTGGCACATCGTCTCCACCCCCGCCCAAGCCCTCGAAGCCCTCAACGAAGCCCTGCTACTCAATCGTTAATAGATTTATTGGCACAAGTCGAAATTACAGCATTATTGATTAAAAAAGGTGGACCGCAAGGCGGTCGAATACGGTAGGCACGGGCCAAAGCCCGTGTTTCTAACGCATCACGAAAATTCGACTGCGGCCGCAGTCGAACAACAACGTCTCATCATAACATGGGCTTGTGTCCATGCCTGCCATATTAAGCGGCACTGACGCTTCTGCCGAAAAGACATGCAGTGCAAAATCGGTCTGACCCGATTTATTATTTGTTATACAAAGCGTTCAACCAATCAACAAAATCCTGACAAATCGGAGGCGTTGCCGATAAGTATCTCTTTGTCACAGCAGCGCCCATAGGGGTTCCTGGAACTTCTTGCCATGCCAACCAAGTGTGAATCCTTGCTTTTGAATGATGTATTGACTTATATTTATTTAATCCTCTCTCCTCTATATTCGCCAAAACCTTATCAACCTCATGCAATAAACAATCGCCATCCGGAATTAAAAATGCAGCGAAATCCTCTACCATTCCATTATTGTTGTTGTCTGGCATAATCCACACCCCGATTTTGATATCTTCTGCACTATTGGGATGAATAATAGCACCTCCCCCAGGACAATCATCAGGAATGTCATCATAAAGATTCGACTTTTTAAGTATCTGACGCAATTTACTCCATCTTGACTGAATGTCCGAATCTGCATCAACTACTATCCCTATAGTCTTAATCTCACCGGAACCTTTAAGCCTGACCGGTAATCCTTTCAACAGATTATCAATACCCTTACAATCTACTATATCGAAAGTCTTTGCGACATTAAATACAGCACGTATATTAGAGATAAGATGCCAATCATCATTACCCTCAACCAGTAATATTTGAGTCATATTATCCATAAACTACCTGATTTCAATGTTTTGAGCAGCAACAGTCTTTAACTCGTCCAAATTATATTCTGTATAGGTTATTGAGCCATGCTTGTTTTCAAGCCGTATATAACGACCTTCTGCGATATTAGCTTCTTCTTTCAAGGCATTACCAAAGCTGCTTATACAATCAGAACTATGTGTTGTGGCAAATATTTGAACATTCAATTTAACTGCTAAATCAAAAATGACATGCCACAATTGCTTTTGTACGGTATAATGCAACCCATTGTCAATTTCATCTATCAATAAGCAGCCATTCTCACTATTAACCAATGACAGAATAATAGACAAGATATGATTAATACCATCGCCCATACCTCTCATCGGCAATCTCTTGTTTACGCCTTTAATTTTTACGACAGGATATCTACCCGTCCGAGGTGAATCTTCAAGAAAGGCCAAACTCTCAATGTCCGGTTCAATAATCCGCAATGCCTGAATCACATAGTCTTCCTTTTCTGTCAATGTCACATTGTCCCAAAGCCTTCCTATGAAAATACTATCAAATGATTCCGGATTAACCCTAATCACAGACGCAATATCGGACATTTTAGTTTTACCAAATCTAATACGGGTTAAACGACGGTCCAATGGCACAAGAATCCTATTTTTCCCGTTTCTTACTACTTCCAATGCTATATGAGCATCATCAACAGCGAAATCATCCCTCGAATCATATATCATTACTTTTCTAATGATATTTCCGTCCTCTGCCTCTTGCTCTGCATAATACACAAAACGAACAGATAAGATATTATTTCCATCAGATATTTCAATAACATTATCCTCGTTGATATTAAGATTCCTATTTGTAAATAATGAGGATATGGCATCGATATTCGAATTAATATACTCCGTTTCCTGCATATTGACATATTTAGGCAACTCCCCTCTTTCCTCTATCACATAGAGCAACTCCGAGTCATCAACATATACACCAATAGCCTCCAACAACGATGATTTTCCGACATTGTTTTTACCGGAAATCAAATTAATTCGAGAGAACTCCGGAATATACAATCCTGACAGATTTTTAAAATTCCGAATTTTAAGAGACTGTATCATATTATACAATAATTTACCACAAAGATAATACTTTTATTTCAAATTACACGCTTAATCGAATTTTTAAGTAAACTCTGACAACAATGCAATATTAATGAAAATATTTGACTGATTTAACAACTAACACAGATAAATTTAACTTTCCCCGTGAAAAAAATTATATAAGTCAATCCACTTTGACAGACAGGCAACGCAATGCTATAATTTATTTTCATGTTAAATAGATCCGTATACGCACACAGGACGTTTCCGCACATCGTGCTCCGTCTCATAGTGCACGCTTCATGCCATTTCTCAAATGATTCCTCCGTATCATAACACCTTGAATTGCTAAAAAATGCCAAAAAACAACCCATTTTAGAGATAATATCATATTTTTTTCGTAAATTTGCAATTCATTATGAAAGTTTTGTAAATATGGAGTTCAATAAAGCACTATACATCTCGCAGGAAATCAACCCCTACCTCAACCCGTCGGTAATGTCAACTCTTTGCCGCACAGTCCCCCAGGGTATGCAGGAAAGAGGTATCGAGGTGCGTACTTTCATGCCTAAATACGGCTGTATCAACGAGCGCAGAAACCAGCTCCACGAAGTAATCCGTCTCTCCGGCATGAACATAATCATCGACGACACCGACCATCCGCTTATCATCAAGGTAGCCACTCTGCAACCTTCGAGAATGCAAGTCTACTTTATTGACAACGACGACTACTTCCACCACTCTTCCGCAGCCGTAAATCCCGAGCTCGAAATAGAAAACGACCCCGCCGAAAACGACGAACGCGCCATTTTCTTCGCCCGGGGCGTCGTTGAGACCGTCCGCAAACTCCGCTGGTATCCCGGCATAATCCACTGCTCCGGCTGGATTACCGCCCTCAACCCCCTCTACATCAAATCAAAATACGCCGACGATCCCGCTTTCAAAAACTCCAAAATAGTGTACTCCCTCTTTGGCAACGGATTCGAAGGAACGCTCGACAAACGTTTTGCCGAAAAAATCGCCATGGACGGCATCGACACCGCCGCTCTCGAATCAATAATCGGCGGCGACGTCGACTACATAGCGATCAACAAACTTGCAATCGACCACGCCGATGCCATAGTCGCAGCCACCGACGACGTTCCCGCCGAACTCATCGAATACGCGCAAGCCTCCGGAAAGCCGTTCCTCCCCTTCCCCGGTCTCGAAAATCCGCAGGCCTACGCCGACTTCTACAATACACTCTGACACCACGCACCCCATTACCTGTGACAAGGAATGAAAACGCTTAAAAATCTCCTTATAATCGCAGCAGCCGCAATAGCCACATGCTTCACGGCCTGCAACAACGACTCCACAATCGGATCATCGATCGTCCAGGACAAAATTGCCATCGTTATCGACTCGGCATACACCCTCGACGGACGTGTTGTGGAAAACAACGCAGTGCAGTCGCGCACCGTATCGCAACTCATCGGTCGCATCAACGCAAAAGGATACGGCCGGCTCGAATCCGACGTCGTGACACAATTCATGCCCGCGTCGCAATTCGACACCGTGCGAATCACCCCTTCACAGGTCGACTCCCTGAAACTAATGATGGCCGTGAGCCTCAACAACATTGTCGGCGACTCAGTGGTGCCGATGGGCCTCGACGTCTACAAGCTCACGCGTCTGCTCCCCTCCCCCATCTACTCCGACTTCAACCCCGCCGACTACTACGACCGTCTCTTATAACGATCT
>VSPD01000037.1 GCA_009775125.1 Muribaculaceae bacterium
CCGCCACCACCTTCACCATCCGCCTGTAACGCATTGAGAACGCAATTCTCCGAATTGCAAAAATCGGTACAAGTCGAAAAGGCTGTGCATGTATTTGCGACAGAAGCGGCAGAGCCGCTTAATAAGGTAGGCATGGGCGAAAGCCCATGTTATGATGGATAGTTGATATTCGACTGCGGCCGCAGTCAAACTTGCGTAAACCAACTAAACACGGGCTATTGCCCGTGCCTACCGTATTCGACCGCAGTTGCGGTCCACATGTCAACCAACAATACAATATTTCTTTTCCAAAATCCGTTTTATTGCTGATGATTTCTGGAACCTGCAAAAGTTCATTGGGAGATCTTTGTTGTAAATACTGCCATCTTCATTAATATTTCCAGACACAATCATCCCTGCTACTTTTCCTTCATACATAATAGGACTACCACTACACCCACCTGAAAGATTCATTTCACTTAGTCCACCAAAATAATTTCCACCAACACCCACCACTACCACATTTACATCAATTGGTATTTCTCCAAAAGCTTTATAACTTGCAAAATTCAATCGCATCTCCTCAACGATGTCTTCGTTATAAAAATCTAATTCGGCATAAAAATCCGGCACATAATAAACTGCAAGATCATAACTTTCTAAACTATCTGTAGCTGGATTATCAAATTTATTAAATATAGGATTCTCTAAATAGATTCTTTCTCCTTTCTTTACGATAAATGGCTTCTCTGTTCCTTTTACAACATGGGCGGCCGTAATAAAATAATGCCCTATAAAAAAACCATACCCCTCGTTATTCGGATTACTCAAATTTATTGGACAAATATTATTATGTAATGTTTTCATATCACTTCTTCAAATCTGTATTACCAAAGTTACCAACTATACTTGGGAAAAACAAGAGATTTTGAGAAAAGTTGTCGGGTATAATTGGGAAAATTAAAAAAGCCCTGATTTAACCGAAGCTAAATCAGGGCTTTTTGGGGCGATTTTATTTCGAATTAAGTCGAGTTAAATCGAGATATATCGATTTATGTCGAATTAGGTCGAGATTGGTCGGGTTTATTTGAGGGTGAATTTGGCTGTGGAGCGGATGTCGCCGGCGGAGGCGGCGGCATGAGCGCGGAATTCGCCGGGTTCGGCCACCCATGCGTGGGTGTCGGCGTCGAAGTAAGAGAGGGCCGATTTATCCACGGAAATTTTCACGTCTTTGGTTTCGCCGGGGGCGAGGCTGACTTTGGCAAAGCCTTTGAGCTCTTTAACGGGACGGTCGACTGTGCATTTGGGGTCGGTGATGTAGAGCTGGACGATTTCCTGACCTGCCACGGAGCCGGTGTTGGTGACGGGGATGGTGAAGGTGATGGTGTCGTCGGCAGTCATGTCTTTGCGGTCGGCGGTGATTTTGCCGTAGTCGAAGGTGGTGTAGCTGAGGCCGTGGCCGAAGGGGAAGATGGGTGCGGTCTTTTTCTTGTCGGCCCAGCGATAGCCTACGTAGATGCCTTCGGAGTAGGTTTCGTCGAGGATGTTGGAGCCGTCGTTGCGGGCCACGCCGGGATAGGCGATTTCACCGAAGTTGTGGGCGCCAACGTCTTTGAGCGATGCGGGGAATGTCATGGGGAGCTTGCCCGAGGGGTTTACTTTGCCATAGAGCACGTCGGCGATAGAGTTGCCGGCTTCGGAGCCGAGGAACCATGCCTGCACGATTGCGGGCACTTCTTTCACCCAAGGCATTGCCACGGCGTTGCCGGAGACGTTGACCACGACGAGGTTTTTGTTGGCTTTGGCGAGAGCTTCAATCACGGCATCCTGGTCGTAGGGGAGCTCGAGGCCGAAGCGGTCGGAGTCTTCGCAGTCTTGATGCGAGGCTTTGTTGAGGCCGCCGATGAAGATTACATAGTCGGCGTCTTTGGCTTTTTCCACTGCCTCGGCGATGAGTTCGGAGGCCGGGCGAGATTCGGAGAGGTCTTGGCCGGTGGTTACGCCGTTGTATTCTCCGCCGATGTCGCCTACGTAGCCGCGCACCCATTCAACTTGGGCTCCGGCGGGAGCGGCGGCACGGATGCCGTCGAGAGGCGAGAGCTCGCGCTGCACTTTGAGCGATGAGGAGCCGCCGCCCACTGTCATCATTTTCACGGCGTTTTCACCTACGACGAGGATTTTCTTGGCCGATGAGGCGATGGGGAGGACGGAATTTTGATTTTTGAGCAGGACGATGCCTTCGTCGCCGATTTGGCGGGCTGCTGCGTAGTGCTCGGGGGTGAGCATCGAGCCCCAGGGACGGTTGCGATCCATGGATGTGCGCATGATAAGGCGGAGGACGCGACGGGCTTTGTCGTCAAGTTCCTTGGTGCCTACTTTTCCTTCTTTGATGAGGCGGAGGTAGGGCTGGGCCATGTAATAGTTGTCGTAGGCGTTGGATGCGCCGTTGCTCAGGCCGTTGGTCCATGAGCCGAATTCCAGGTCGAGACCGTTGGTTATGGCCTGCTCGGTGTCGTGAGTGCCGCCCCAGTCGGAGATGACCACGCCGTCGAATCCCCATTCGTCCTTGAGGATTTTGTTGAGCATGCGGTCGTTGTGGCAGAGGTGCTGGTCGCCCATGAGGTTGTAGGCGCCCATTATAGTCCATGCGCCGCCGTCGACAGCTGCCTTGAAGGCGGGGAGGTAGATTTCGTAGAGGGTACGGTCGTCGATGGTGACGTTGGTGGTGTGGCGGTTGATTTCCTGGTTGTTAAGCGCATAGTGCTTTACGCATGCTGCCACGCCCTGGTCCTGGAGGCCGTGGACGTAGGGCACCACCATGATTGAAGCCAGGTAGGGGTCTTCGCCCATGTATTCGAAGTTACGGCCGTTGAGGGGCGTGCGGTAGATGTTGACGCCGGGGCCGAGGAGCACCTGTTTGTTGCGGTAGCGTGCTTCTTCGCCGAGGCTTTTGCCGTAGAGATACGACATTTCGGGATTCCATGTGGCGGCAAGGCATGTGAGGGCGGGGAAAGCGACGCAGGAGTCGTTGGTCCATCCGGCCTGTTCCCATTCGTCCCAAAGCACTTCGGGACGCACGCCGTGGGGGCCGTCGTCGGTCCACACTTCGGGGATACCGAGGCGTTTCACGCCGGGGGATCCGAATTTAGACTGAGCATGAATAATCGCGATTTTCTCTTCCGTGGTCATACGGCCGAGAGCATCTTCGACGCGCTGTTCCAGGGGTTTGGAGTCATCGAGATAGACGGGGATGTCGGCCGCGTTCGCAGCGAACGAGCAGGCTATGGCACCGGCTGCTATCAATGAAATAGTTTTCATGAACGTATTTTAGAGGGTTATTGTTAGGATTAGCTATTGGATTTGCAAATTTACGAAAATTTCGGAGAAATGCAAGATCCGGAGGTTTTTATTTTTCACAAGCCGGAGGCTCGTGTTACTAAGAAAAACCGGCCGGGGTGAATCGCTTCGGCCCGACCGGTGAAGAAGTCCGTGAGAAACTTCAAAATTCTGTGTCTGTCCTCTTACTTCTTGACCATGTCGAGTGTCATGGCGTTGGTGTCGATTGTGAGGACGTAGAATGCGCCTTGTTCGAGGGAGACGCCGTCGGCGAGCAGGAAGTTGCCGTCGGCTTTGAGGAATGCTTTGGCTCCTTCGGTGAGGGTGAGTGCGTTGGCATCGCTGAACTCGAAGCCCCATCCGTCTTGTCCGAAGAATTTGAACGAGAGGTAGTCGGTGCGGAAGCGGTCGCCAATCGACGAGCCGTTTTCAGGACCGGCATAGCCGGAGAACTGGTATTTGCCGGGGGCAATCTGAGCCACTGAGTAGGCTTTGCCGGGGTCCCAGCCGAACTGCGATGAGTTGGAGGGAGAGGACACACCCCAGCCCATAAGCCAGATGGCTTTTGCATCGCCTTCGTAAGTGCCTGACGTGCCGTCGGAATTGAGGGCCTTGGCCGAGAGGATGCCTTTGGATACGAGTACAAGGTATTTGCCGTTGACGGCGTTGAATGTGTATTCGCCGTCTTCGCCGGTGAAGTAGTCGGGGTCGGCATATTCGATGTCGGCGCCGGATACGGAGATTTCCATGCCTTGGGTAAGGTCCATGGCTGTACCGGAGTCGGCAATCTTGGTGTCGTTGACGAGCACGGGCACTTCAATCACGGGGGTGTCGTCGATGCCGTCTTCCTTAACGGAGAATTTGGCTGCGTTGAGGCCGCCGGTGAGGTCGACGGTGAATACGTAGCGCATATCCTGCTGGAGGGTTACGCCGTCGAGGAGGAAGAGGTTGCCGTCGTCGTGGCCGTTCACGTCCTTGCCTTGTCCCACGCCCACGAGCGCGGAGGGTACTTCCACGTAGTTGACGGTGCCTTTGAGCTCGACGCCCCAACCCATCTGGCCGAAGAACTTGAAGTCGATGCCATCGGTCTTCACGGTCTTGCCGCCGATGAATGTGATTTGGTAAACCTTGTCGGCTACGGGAGCCATGCAGAGGGCGTTTTCGGTGGTCCAGCCCACTTCGTTGGTGGATACTTTGGGCTTGCCAACAGAGTTGCCGATTACCCAGAGGGCGCCGGAGCCGTCGTCGGAAAGGACAGTGGGGTTGGAGCCGGTGATGGAGTAGATGCGGAAGTATTTGTTGGCCTGGTCGGCGATGATGCGGTAGGTGCCGCTCATCGGCGCCCATGTCATGGAGCCGTCGGCAGCCACTTTGATGAAGTCGGGGTCGATCCACCACTGCTCGAACGAGGGGATTCCGGAGAATACCATCGGCTGGCCTTGGGTGAGGTTGATGTCGAGCACGGCGAGGTCGGCGTTGTTGTCGTCGGTGATGAATTCGTCGTTGCCGAGTTTCATCACTACGAAGGGAGCGCCTTCGAAAGTGCGGGTGTTGAATGTCACTTCATATTTGCCGGCTTTCGAGTTGGAGAAGGGTATGTCGTTGGTGCCGTTGATTGTGACGGCGCCGGAGGCGTATCCGAATGTTATTTCATTGCCGTAGGTGCCTGTGGCGGGGGCGATGATTTTTGCGGGGAGTTTCTGGGGGAACTTGGCCTTCACGGCGTAGGTGTCGCCGTCGGTGCGCTCCATGCGGTAGGTTTCCTCGCCGTTCTCGCCTTTGGTCACGAGAGTGAGGTAGGGATATTGTGCGTGGGTGATTGAAATCTCGCGGTCTTCTTCAACCATTGTGAAGGAGATGTTCTGGAGCGAGAGGTGGAGGCGGGCCTTGCCGTCGGGCACGTTGGCGAAATAGGGGATGTAGATTTTGCCAGTGTAGTCCTTGCCGGATTCCTTGGTGCGGATCACGGTTTCCTCTACGGGCTCGTCGCCGAAGTAGAGGGTGGCGTGGATTGTCGACAAGGGCACGGAAGCGTCGGAGGCGTTGATTGTGAATTCGAGCGAGTCGCCGAAGTGGACGTCGGAGGGCGATGACACAACTTGCATCACGGGATTGCCCGGGCCGAGATCGTCGTCGTCGCAAGCCACCATTGAAGCAGACAGCGCAACGGCTGCTATTATGGGAAATTTATAGAATTTCATTTTGATTGGTCAATTTGTAATGATTAATCTTTCCAGGTAAGGGAAGCCGCGCTGTTGGCGGGCATTTCGTAGGTGAAGTGTTTAACTCCGTCGTCGACAACGAAGCGTACTTTTGTGGCGTTGCGGTTGTTGGCCACCAGGGCATATGAGCCGTCGGGGTTGCGGAAAGCCGAGTAGTCGAGGCCGGAGGTGGTGAAGCCGGATGTGCCGATGCGCACTGCGTCGGGTTTTACTACCGACGACATGTGGGCGATGATGTAGTAGTGGGAGTTGCGTGTGATGGTGGTGTAGTCGCGGTTGATGTCGACAGCTCCGTAGCATGTGGCGCAACCGCCGGGACGGTACGGGCCACGGTCTTCGTCGAGCATGAGGTTCCACACAATCACACCTTTGCACCAGCGGTTTACGGTGCCGAGGGCCACTTCGCGCATGTCTTCGTCGAGACGCTTGGAGAGGTCGCGGCCGTTGTTCCATGTGCCGATGGATGTTTCGGAGAACACGAGGTCCATGCCGGGAGCGGCGTTGTGCACGGCGGTGAGCTCGTCTTTGTTGCCGCCATAGTTGTGGTAAGCGGCACCGGCGAGGTATTGGGCAGCGTCGCCGTCCTTGTAGATGTTGAGGGGATAGGACTTTTGGTCGGCTACGTTGTCGTAGTTGTAGTTGTGGTCGAAAGCGTAGATTTTGGTGTCGATACCGGCGTTTTTGAAGGCCGGGCCGAGGGCAGTCTTCACGAAGTCGCGTTCCTGGGTCCAGGGCATGTACATGGATGCGGAGTTGCCGTGGTTGAGGGGCTCGTTCTGGGGAGTCACGGAGTAGATTTTGATGCCTTCCTTTTCAAAAGCCTTGATCCATTTCACGAAATACTCGGCGTAATCCTGATAGTATTTGGGATTGAGCTGGCCTGATGTCCAAGAGTTTTTGGGGGCGAGGTTTTCGAGATTGTCGACTTTCATCCAGCGGGGAGCGGTCCAGGGCGTGCCCATGATTTTCATCGTGGGGTTGATTGCGAGGATTTCTTTGAGGATGGGTATTACGTAATTGTTTTCCTCGTCGGTGAGGGCGAAGTTTTCGACGCCTTCCTTGTCGCAGCATGTGTATTCGCTGAGCGAGAAGTCGGAGCAGCCAATGGCGACACGGCAGTAGGAGAATCCGTAGCCGTTTTCAGGCGAGAAGGTGAGCTCGAGGAAGGCTTTGCGGTCGGCGGGCTTCATCTTCATCAGGTTGTAGCATGTAGAGCCGGTGATGGCCACGCCGAAGCCGTCCATTGTCTGGAATTCCTCGGTGGGGTTGAGGCGGATGGTCGAGGGCGACATATTGTCGGATTTTGAGAACGACAGCGTGCTTTCGGCCAGGTCGAGAGAGCGGTTGGCGGTGGTGGTGATCACGCGCACATCTTTGGTTTCCGTGGGGGTGTCGGGAGTGACGGGCTTGTCGGGGGTGCCGGGACCGGGCTTGGGGTCGGAGTCGCCGCATGAGCACATAGCCATCGAACCTACGAGGGCTGCCGCACAGAATATTGATTTATATGTGGTTGACAACATTTTAAGTGTTTGTTTTAAAGGGTCGAGAAACAGGTGGGTGTGCCGCCGGCGGCTTTCACATGAAGAGGCGGGGGCACACCTCCTGTCGGCTCAGTTTTTATTTTTCAGAAACCTTTCTTTGTTTACCTTGAATTGTACGATTGTATATTAGTAGCCGGGGTTCTGAACGAGGTTGTCGTTCTGGTCGATAGCGCCCTGCGGGATTGCGAGACGGTAAGAGTTCTCGTTGAAGATGTTGCGCTGTGCGTGGCGGCCGGAGTCTTTGGCGTAAACGGCGTTCATCACTTTCTCCACCATGTTGAGGCGCACGAGGTCGAACCAGCGCTGGCCTTCGAAGCAGAGTTCGAGACGGCGTTCTTTCAGATAAGCCTCGAGGAGGGCTTCCTGCGAGGAGCGCACGGTGTTGGGGAGTTTGCCCAGGCCTGCGCGCTCGCGCACTTGGTCGATGATGTCGGCTGCGCCGGCGAGGTCGCGGGTATTTTCGCCCACGATTTTAGCCTCGGCTTTGAGCAGGAGGATGTCGGCGTAGCGCATCTTTATGATTGAGACGGCGTTTGCACGGCATTTGTACATGAATGCGTAGTTGTCGGAGGGATAGTAGTTGCTCCATGTGCAGTCGCGCCAAACGACAGACTGGGGATAGCGCACGTTGTCGCCTTCGGCGGTGAATTCGTTGATGAGGTCGCGCGAGGGGGTAATCCATTTTGCCCATGTGAACGATGAGTTCCAGTCCATTTCGTCGCGGCCGAACATCCAGGTTACCCAGGAGCCTGCGCCGGGAGCGAAGTGAGCCTCGTAGATTGCTTCTTTGGTGTTGCGGGCACGGGCGTCGGATTTGTCTTCGTTGAGCGCCCAGAGGTCGGCGAAGTCGTCGACGAGGCCGTAGCCGCGCGAGGCGAGCTGGTCGGCATACTGGATTACTTTCGAGTAGTCGCGGACGGGCTTCTCGGCATATACCTTGGCAAGCATGGCCATGGCCACTTCCTGGGTGAGTTTCGACTTGTCGCCATTGTTGGCGGGGCAGTTGACGAGGGCGAATTCGAGGTCTTCCACGATAGCCTCGTAGGCTTCGAGCTCGGAGCTCTGCTCGGGGAAGTATGCTTCGTAGCTTTCGTCGATATTGTCGGCGGTGATGTCCTTGGCGGTGGCCTTGATTACGGGGATGTCGCCCCAGAGGCGCACCATGTCGAACCATATCATGGCACGGAAGAGTCGGCCCTGAGCCTGGTATGAAGTGATTTCAGAAGCCGAGAGGCTGTTGTCTTTCACTTTGTCGACCTCGTTGATAAGGACGTTGACGTAGGCCACGTCGCCGAGGTAGCGGTCCCAGTCGCGTTTGAGCACGGAGTTGGAGCCTTCGATGGAGTTGTCTTCGTAGGGCACGACTTCGGCGCCGGTTGTTCCGGCATAGGCGTTGTCGGAGTGCGAGTCGGCGATGAGCAGCTGGTCGAGATACCAGTGTTCCTGCTGGTTCCTGTATTTGTTGTTGATGGCGTTCATGTAGTTCTCGACGTCGGTTGCCGTCTCGAAGCGGGCCTGTTCCTCGTCTTCATCTTTGGAGGGGGGGATGGTGACGTCGGAGTATTGGTCTTCGGGCACATAGTCGAGCGAGCAGCCGGACAGAGCGGCTCCGGAGGCCATCACGCCGATAAGTGCATATTTATATAGTTTCATGGAAATGTTTCGTTTTAAATGTTTAGAATTCTACGTTTACACCGAAAATGAAGCTCTTCGACTGGGGATATGTGCCGTAGTCGATGCCTTGAACGGTACCGGAGTTGCCGTACTGGTTCACCTCGGGGTCGTAGCCCTTGTAAGATGTCCAGGTGAGGAGGTTGGTGGCGGTGAAGTATGGCTGGAGCTTGGTGATGCCGGCTTTCTTCATCCATTTTCCGGTGATGTCGTAAGAGAGCGAGATGTCTTTGAGACGGAGGTAAGAACCATCCTCGATGAAGTAGGTCGATGTCTTCATGTCGAAGCCGGCCTTGGGCACGTCGGTGATCTGGCCGGGGATGCGCCAGCGGTTGAGCACGCGGGTCGACTGGTTCATGCCGTTGTACATGCCTTCTGTTTCCATGCGGCCCACGTTGAGGATGTCGTTGCCGTAAGAGCCTTGGATGAAGATGTTGAGGTTGAAGCCTTTCCACGAAAGGTTGTTGGTCATACCGTAGGTGAAGTCGGGGTTGGGGTCGCCGATATAGGTGCGGTCCGACGACGAGAGGCGGCCGTCGCCGTTTACGTCGCGGTACATGAGTTCGCCGGTTTCGGGATCGACGCCGTCGGAGATGTAGCCGTAGAATCCGCCGAGAGGACGGCCGGGTTCGTTGCGCACGGGCGATTCGTTCACGTAGTCGTTGGTCGAGCCGGCATAGTAAACTTTCTGGAGGGCGAGTTTGTCGAGTTTGTTCTTGTTGAACGACATGTTGAACGATGTGCTCCACGAGAATTCACCTTCGAACTGGTGCGATGTGATGGCGAACTCGAAACCTTTGTTGGTCATTTCGCCTTCGTTGCGCTGGATAGAGTTGGCGGCTGCGGCGCCGGAGGGAAGGGATACCCACATGAGCATGTCGGTTGTCTTCTTGTAGTAAGCGTCGGCGTTGAACGAGAGGCGTCCGTTGAGCACGGAGAAGTCGACACCGATGTTGGTCTGGGTTGTACGCTCCCATTTGAGGTCTTTTGTGCGGAGGTTGGCCTGCGAGAGGTTGGGCACGGCGTTGGCGTAATCGAATGTGTCGCCTGCGTCGGGCACTTTGTACCATTCAACATAGCCGAAGTTGTAACGCTGGAGGTAAGCGTAGTCGCCTACACCGCCCTGGTTGCCGGTCTGGCCCCAGCCTGCGCGGAGTTTGAGGTCGGTGAGCCAAGAGGAGGCGTCTTCCATGAATTTCTCGTTGGAGATGCGCCATGCGGCCGATACCGAGGGGAATGTGGCCCAGCGGTGATCGGGGTGGAGTTTCGACGAGCCGTCCATACGCACGTTGGCGGAGATGAGGTAGCGGGAGTCGTAGTTGTAGCTTACGCGGCCAATATAGGACATGATGCCCCATTCGGATGCGCCCGAGCCGGCACCGCCAAGACCGATACGGTTGGCGCCGTTGAGGGTCTGCACTTTGTCGTCGCGGTAGCGCGAGCCGTTGATCCAAGAGTTGCGGTAGTCGGAGTCGGTCCAAGATGCGCCGGCCATGATGTCGAGCTGGTGCACTTTGGCAAATTTGAGCGAGTATGTAGCGATGTTATCCCATGTGAGCACGGTGTTCTGGTTGCGGTTGTCGGAACCGGAGCCATGCTGTTCGCGGCCGTAGGTGGTGTGCACCGGATCGAGGAACGAAGTGGAGAGGGCGTTGCGGCGGTCCATGGTAAACTTCGATGTGAAGTTGAGGCCGGGGATGATGTGGAACAGGAGTTCGCCCGAAGCGATGAGGCGGTTTTCCTTGCCGCGGCTGTATTTAGAGCGGGCGAGGTTGTCGAGCGGGTGAGTGAGGCCGCCGACGCCGTAGAAGTTGTTATAGTAGTGCTCGGGGTTCTCGGTGTCCCAGATGGGAGCGTAGGTCGGGGTCTGGATGCAGGAGATGATCACACCGCCGCGCGAGCCGCCGTTGCCGGAGATGATGCCGCCGTAGGAGGTGTTGTCGGAGTAGGACATGTTGGCGCGGATGTCGAGCCAAGAGCGCACGGTGCCTTCGATGTTGGCGCGGAAGTTGTAGCGTTCGAAGGCTGTCTCGCGGATGGTACCGTCCTCGCGGGTGTAGCCGCCGGAGAGGTAGTAGCGCAGTTTCTCAGCCTGCTGGGAGATGCTCACCTGGTAGTTTTGGGTCTGGCCGGTGCGGAACACCTCGTCGAACCAGTTAGTCTGGTCGGTGAGGCCGTCGGGAAGGTTGATCATGCCGATTTCGTCCATGAGTTCCTTATACTGGGCCACGTTGAGGGGCTTGATTTTGTTGCTCACCTTGGTCACGCCGTAATATCCGTTGAAGGAGATTTTGGCATCCTGGCTCGAGCCTTTCTTAGTGGTGATGAGCACGACACCGTTTGCACCGCGCGAACCGTAGATAGCTGCGGAGGAGGCGTCTTTAAGAATCTGGATGTTCTCGATATCGTTGGACGAGAGGAAGTTGATGTTGTCGACAGGCACACCGTCCACTACATAGAGGGGGTCGTTGGAGCCGTTCATAGATGTGGTACCGCGCACGCGAATCTGGGGAGCAGAGCCGGGCGAGCCGTTGGGCGACATTACGTTCACACCGGCAGCCTTACCCTGGATAGCCTGGGCAGCCGACACGATGGGGCGGTTGGCAAGTTCTTTTGCCGACACGGATGATACGGCGGTGGTGACATCGCCGCGTTTCACTTCGCCGTAACCGATAACGACCACTTCGTCGAGAAGCGCGTTGTCTTCTTGCATCACCACTGTCATGCCTTGTGCAGCCTTTACTTCCTGCTGCTTGAAGCCGATGGATGTTACCACGAGGGTCTGCCCTTCGGAGGCTTGGATGTTGAACACACCATCATAGTCGGTGATGACACCCATTGTGCGGCCTTTGACCACAACACCGGCACCGATCAGGGGTTCGCCCTCGGCGTCGGTCACAGTTCCCTTGATGACACTTTGCGCCAGTGCCGGAGAGGCTCCGAGCACCAACGCCAGTATCATGAGAAAAGAATGTGTAAATAACGTTCTAAGATTTCTCATTGAATAAATGAATTAGAATTATTAGGATTTAAGTTTTGTTTTTCTCACGGTTTGATATAATGTGCTAATACGGGGCGGCGGGGTGTTTGTCTTCATGGTTTATTACTCCGCCCGCATAGCTTTTCATTGCATTAGCCTTGCGGTTTGATTGCGACACAAAATTAGTGCTTCATTTTCAACAATAAAATACCCGGTAAAGACACCGAGTAAACTATCTAAAAATACACAGTCCTGTCTACCAAGCATTTATGCGTGTTAAAAAAACAAAAAAAGTAAGTTTTTATCAACCCGTAATTGTTAAAATTTTAAGAGAAAAGGAGGCGAAAAAATGCACTTGCGTCCATTTTTCCACCTCCTTTTACTTGTTTTGAGATGCTTTTATTTATATATCGTAGCCCCCGGCGCCACATCGTGCGTGAGCCACACGTTGGCCCCGACGGTGGCTCCGTCGCCTATGGTGACACGGCCGAGGATGGTGGCGTTTGAGTAAATTATCACATTGTCGCCGATGATGGGGTGGCGGGGGATGCCCTTGACGGGAAGGCCGGTGGCATCGTCGAGGGGAAACGAGCGCGCGCCAAGGGTGACGCCCTGATATATTTTCACATTGTTGCCGATGATACATGTGGCGCCGATCACGACACCCGTGCCATGGTCGATGGCAAACCGCGAGCCGATCGTGGCCCCGGGGTGGATGTCGACTCCGGTCTCGCCGTGGGCAAGCTCGCTTATGGCGCGCGGAATCAGCGGCACGCCCATCTCGAGCAGCGCGTGAGCGATACGGTAACTCGACACGGCCCTCACCGATGGATAGCACGAAATGACCTCGGCGATGTTTTCCGCGGCAGGGTCGCCGTCGAAAATGGCGCGGACATCGTCGGCAAGGGCAGCGCGCAGCTGCGGCAACCGCTCGATAAATTGCCGGGCCATGTCGCGGGCCGCCTCGGGGTGGGATGTGTCGCGGCAGTCGCAGTTGAACGACAGCCCGGCGTGTATCTGGCTCGTGAGCAGTGCGTAGAGCCGCTCGACGCTCACGCCGATATGATAGCGGAGCGATGCCGAGTCGGTGGTCGACACCCCGAAATAGCCGGGGAAAATGACCGACCGGCACAGTTTCACTATTTCTTTAAGGTCGGGCACCGATGGCAGGGGCTCGCCACGGGTGCAGCGGTGGAAAAGCGACGCATACGACCCTTCCTCGGCCAGCAAATTCACTATATGTTCAAGTTCTTTCATGTACCTCAAATTATTTATAAGTCTCGGCTCGCTATCACTCGCCTATAACCGCAAATTTCACAAATTACGCAAATTTCACAAATTATTTGCCTTTTTGCCCTTCCTTGCCTATTCTCCGAAGAGAGGGGTGGAGAGGTAACGTTCGCCGCCGTCGGGGAGGAGTGTCACTACGGTGGGGTTGGAGATGCAGCCGCCCGCGCCGGCACATGCCTCGTCGTCGACCATGATGCGGAGGGCGGCGGCAAGGGCGGCTCCGGATGATATGCCCACGAGGATGCCTTCTTCGCGGGCCATGCGGCGCGAGGCTTCGAAGGCTTCGTCGTCGGTGATGTCGACCACGGCGTCGACCACCGACGCATCGTAGATTTCGGGCACGAAGTTGGCGCCTATGCCCTGGATGCCGTGAGGGCCGGGTTTGCCGCCGCGCAGAAGGGGCGACTTGGCCGGCTCGACGGCGACGATGCGGATGTCGGGGTAGACTTCGCGCAGACGGCGGCCCACTCCCACGATTGTGCCGCCGGTGCCGACGCCTGCCACGAAATAGTCGACGCGGCGTCCTTTCATGTCGCGGATTATTTCCTCGGCGGTGGTGCGGTAATGCGCGCGGGGCGAGGCGGGGTTGGCAAATTGCTGCGGGATGAACGAGCGCGGAGTGGCGCGATGCAGCTCCTCGGCACGCGCCACGGCTCCGGCCATGCCTTGCGCCCCGGGGGTGAGCACCACCTCGGCACCGTAGGCGCTGATAAGCCGGCGGCGCTCGACGCTCATGGAGTCGGGCATGGTGATGACGAGACGGTAGCCTTTGGCGGCGCACACCATGGCGAGGCCGATGCCGGTGTTGCCCGAGGTAGGTTCGATGATGGTGTCGCCGGGAGCGATGCGGCCGTCGGCCTCCGCTTCGTCGATCATGGCCAAGGCCACGCGGTCCTTTACCGAGCCGGCGGGGTTGAAATATTCAAGTTTGGCAAAAAGCGAGCCGGGCAGAGAGGGCTGCAAGCGGGAAAGGCGCACCATGGGGGTGTTGCCTACAAGCTGTAATATCGAATTATAAACCATATGACATTCATAAATAAAGTGGAACGTTACCAAAATTCAACAAACGAGGTGGAATAATTGTTTATTTTTAAGCATATTAATAAAATTCGGTAACAAATAGCAATTATTGTTTGGCAATTACGAACAATTTATTTACCTTTGCGTAAGATTCCTCTCCCAAAAGAAGAAATTTTTCTTCTTTCAAACACACATAAAACACATCATCGTGAACACACACACAATCCCCACACACTATTTGCTCGCGGACATAGCCACATATTCCGCCGGCACACCGGCCGACCATTGTGTTGACCCCGAGAATCTCTCCGCAGCCAACCAAAATATGCTTTCCACGCTGTTGCGGTTTATAGAGAATCGTATCGACGATGAGAACCTTAAAATAGAAGAAATGGCCGACGCCGTAGGCATGGGCCGCACGGCTTTTTATGGCCGTATGCGTATGCTTGTGGGGGCGGCGCCGTCGGAGTTTCTTCGAAAAATGAGGATGAAGCGCGCCTGCGAGCTTATTTCCGGGTCTACGCTTAATTTTACCCAGATTGCCTTCCATGTCGGTTTTTCCGATCCGAAGTATTTCACGAAATGCTTCAAGAAAGACATGGGGCAGACGCCGTCGGAATATCGCCGCACGGCCAGAATCTGACAACGCAACCAGCCTTTGAAAGCAAAAGCCCTCCATTTTCATGGAAGGCTTGCCGGAGATTACGTGGATTTTTAGCGTTAATGGCCATTAATAAATCGTTAATTTTTTAATTGACGGCTATTAAGTATGTGTAAAAAAATAAATTAATGTATTGAAAATTGTCGCAGAGCGACAATCTCTTAGGTAACCCCCGGCTTCAGCCGTGGGGACGTGAATATCACAACGGACGGTGTGGCAGCGCCACACTCTTGCTTGTGCAAGCGTATATAGAGTGTAGCTCCGCCACACCGTGATTAGTGTCCTTGAATTTCCCCACGGCTGAAGCCGGGGGTTACCTGAAAGACTGTGGCTCTGCCACAGCAGAATTGCATACAATACATTTTGAAAAATACTTAACGTAAAATTTATCCACGGAATCGGCGTTATACAGCGGCGCGGCTATTCGTCGCAGATGATGCGGCAGTGGGCGTTGGGATAGCGCAGGACGAGGCATGAGATTTCGGTGAGCACCACAGCGTCGGTGTTGCGCTGCCCCGACTGGCGAAGGTCGAGTTTCTCGACGGTGAAAGGCGTGTGTACGTATTTTGTAATGTAGTTGGGATCGACAACCATACCGTCGTTGGCGCGGCCACACTGGTCGAATACCTCGGAGTGAACGAGGTAGATTGCTCCGTAGGTCGAGCGAATCTCGCGGAGTTCGAGGCCCCATTTCGCCACGGTGCGCTCGGCCGATATCGTTTTTGTGTAATCGAGGCTCGAAAGGGCGTCGACAAGTCCGGAGCCGGCAAAGAGCACTTTCACGGGCGAGCCGTTCTGGCCGGTAAACACCCGGGAGCAGAGCTGCACGAGAGAGTTGGCTGTGAGTTGGCCTTTTTCGTAATTAAAAGTCTTGTCGGTCTGGTTCCAGATGCCGCCGGTGAAGTAGATGTCCTGGTCTTTTTCAAGGTCGTGGATTTTGGCGCGCGAGCCGAAAAGGAACGACCGTTCCATGCCCATGCGCATGTCGGACACGGCTATTTCCTCCTGGTCGGAAAAAGTCCATCCGGCCTGATTTGGCGCCAGACGCTGGAGAGTCGATTCCTCGACCTGGATTTTGAAAATCTGGCAATTGTTGGACTTGGAACGCGGAAGCGCCTGGTACTGTGGCGACTGCACGTCGAGTTCGGATGCCGCGCGGGCCATGCGCACCACCTTTGCCTCGGCGGGGATGGCGGCGTGCTGAAAAGTGCCTTCGTCGGAAACACGCGCGTTGATGAGAATCGCCGAGACTTTGTCGCCCGACACTTCGGTGACATAGAACAGCATGTTTTCGCCGCCGGGAGCAGAACTTGTGTCGGCAATCATGAAAGTGTCGGTCTGCGAGAAAATCCTGGCGTTTTTCATAGCGATGGAGCACGACACCTGCCCGTCGACAACATCCATCGAGTTTGCGGCGATAGCGGCAGCGGTTTGGGTCGCGGCGTCTTTGAGATCGACAGCATAGTATTTCACCTCGATTGTACGGGTTGAGCGTGCGCGGCCCGAGCGCGAGATTTGGTCGAGAGGCGTGGCCATGGGGCGTATTTTCACGATTTGCCGGTCGACATCGTTGAGGATGAAACCGGGAGCGATTTCCTCGGTAATTTGCGTGGTGAGAGGGAGGTCGTTTACTCCCACAGAATCGGGTTGAGTGAATGTTGACATAGAATCAAACTGAAAGATTAAACAAAAAGGTTAAAAATTGGTGTTTTTACAATAGCATCAGATGCCGGTCAAGATAAAGGTTTAAAGAAAAGAGAGTGTGCCGGGCGTGTAGCCGATGTCGTCGAGGACATGGATTTCGACAGGAATCGAATCCAGTTCCGGGTCGAGATACCATTTGTCGTCGACAGTGCCATCTGACGGCATTTCCGGCTGTTGCGCTTCCGGCGCATCCTCATTGAGCGCTCCGCCCTCGCCCTCGATTTGGATGTCGTCGAAAGAATCGTCGGTGTTGGTCATAGCATAAATTGATTAATGGTTAAAAAGATGTTTTTCTCCTGCTCTGCAAAGGCAAAATTACAATACAGATTTATATTATGCAAATATTTTGTGATTTATTTTTCACCAACACAAATTTACAAGGCGCAATGATTTGAGTATCAGGTAAAAAAACGCGCGTATTTAACAATCGTTAAAATTTGTGATATGCGAAATAATTGCTACCTTTGTGCAGAAATTTGAAAAAGATGGAAGAAAAGTTTGAAATGGTGGCCAAAACCTTCGCCGGACTGGAAGAAGTGTTGGCCGAAGAGCTCCGCAATTTAGGAGCCGAACAAGTTTTGCCCGGGAGGCGCATGGTGTCGTTCTACGGCGACCTTGAAATGCTTTATAAAGCCAATTTTTGCTGCCGGACAGCACTGAGAATCCTCAAACCTTTCTATAAGTTCAAAGCGTCCAATCCCGACGAACTTTACGAGAAAGCCAAGCAATACGACTGGAGCTCGGTGCTGTCGCTCGACAAGACATTCTGCATCGACACAGTGGCGTTCTCCGACGAATTCACCCACTCCCATTTTGTTACATACCGCGTGAAAGACGCCATAGCCGACTGGTTCCGCGAGCATTACGGCGACAAGCGTCCGGGCGTGCGCCTGACAAATGCCGACATGATGATAAATGTGCACATTTCAGGCGAGAACGTAACCCTGTCGCTCGACTCGTCGGGCGAGTCGCTCCACAAGCGCGGCTACCGTGTGGCCCAGACCGAGGCCCCCATCAACGAGGTGCTCGCCGCCGGAATAATCCTGCTCAGCGGATGGCGCGGCGACAGCCCGCTGGTCGACCCCATGTGCGGCTCCGGCACATTCCTGATAGAAGCTGCCCTGATTGCCGCCAACATCAACCCCGGCGTCTACCGTAAGAAATTTGCCTTTGAGAACTGGAAGGACTTCGACGGCGAGATTTTCGACAAGATTTACAACGACGACTCGGCCGAACGCGAGGTGAAACACAAAATCTACGGCGCCGACATATCGCCCAAAGCCGTCGACATAGCGCGCGCCAACATAAAGAGCGCCGGCGTGGGCAAATATATCGACCTTGAATGCAAGCCCATATCGGCATGGACCGAGGCTCCGCAGCCTGCCGGCGTGGTGGTGACAAACCCGCCCTACGGCGAGCGCATCTCCGCCCCCAACATGGAAGCCCTCTACGGCCTGATAGGCACCACTCTCAAAAACGTGTTTGCCGGATACGAGGCCTGGATAATCGGCCTGCACGAAGAATATTTCCAGAAAATCGGACTTGCGCCCTCGCTCAAACTGCGTCTTTTCAACGGTTCGCTCGAATGTGAGCTGCGCCAATATATAATGTTTAAAGGCGACAAACGCTCGTTCCGCGCCGCCGGAGGCACAATCAAGACCATACGCGACGAGCAGCAGCGTGAGCGTCGCGAACGCTATGACCGCCGCGACCGCCGCGACGACCGTTTCCCCCGCCCCGACCGCTCGGGACGCCCCGACCGCAAAGATTTCAAAGAGCACAGGGAATTTAACGACCGCAAGGACTTCCGCCCCCGCGGCGAACGCGCCCCGTTTGCCCCCGACGCTCAGCCCGCGGCCGAAAACGACAATCCATTGGCAAAGCGCCGCAACCCCGACGCCTTGAAAATGCTCCGCGACAAGCAGCCCTCGCTTCCTCCCCAGGAAGGCCCGCTGATGCGTCCGCGAGGCTGGAAAAAGAAATTCAAAGACACCGACAACAACACAGATAACGAATAAGATATGCGTATTCTCCTTTTAGGCAGCGGCGGCCGCGAAGCCGCGATAGCAAAGAAACTGAGTGAAAGCCCACTCTGCGAGGCTTTGTTCATAGCCCCGGGCAACGGCGGCACCATGCAGTATGGAGCCAACGTAGCCATCAAGCCTACCGACTTCGAGGCCGTGGCCGGCTTTGTGGAATCGAGCGCCATCGACATGCTGGTTGTCGGAAACGAAGATCCGCTCGTGGCCGGAATCCGCGACTTTTTCGCAGAAAAAAATCCCGGCCTTAAAATCGTAGGCCCCGGTGCCGACGGCGCAGCCCTCGAAGGCAGCAAGGATTTCGCAAAACGTTTCATGGCTCGCCACGGCATACCTACGGCGCGCTACCGGAGCTTCACCGCCGCCGACATCGACGAGGCCGACAGCTTCCTTGAATCGCTCTCCGCTCCTTACGTGCTCAAAGCCGACGGCCTCGCCGCCGGAAAAGGCGTGCTCATAATCGACGACCTTGCCCAAGCCAAGGCCTCGCTGCGCGAGATGCTCGGCGGCATGTTCGGCAAATCGTCGGCTACCGTGGTGATTGAAGAATTCCTCTCGGGCATCGAGTGCTCGGTGTTTGTGCTCACCGACGGCCACGGAGGCTACCGCATACTCCCCGTAGCGAAGGACTACAAGCGCATCGGCGAAGGCGACACCGGCCTCAACACCGGCGGCATGGGCGCAGTGAGCCCCGTTCCGTTTGCCGACGAGGCATTTATGCAGAAAGTGGAAGAACGCATAATCCGTCCCACCGTCGACGGCCTCATCAACGACGGCATCGACTACCGCGGATTCATCTTCCTCGGCCTCTTCAACGTGGGCGGCGACCCGATGGTGATAGAATATAACGTGCGCATGGGCGACCCCGAGACCGAAGTGGTGATGCCCCGCCTGAGCTCCGACCTTGTGGCCCTGCTTAAAGCCACGGCCAACGGCTGCCTCGGCGACCTTGCCGCAGAAATAGACCCGCGCACAGCCGTGACCGTGATGCTCGTATCCGGCGGCTATCCCGGCTCCTATCCCAAGGGCAAGGAGATAACCGGCTGCCTCAATCCCGAGCAGTCCACCATCTACCATGCCGGCACGGCAATCGACGCCGACGGCCGCCTCGTCACATCGGGCGGACGCGTCATGGCCGTGACATCGCTCGGCGCCGACATTCCCGACGCCCTCGCCAAAAGCTACGCCGCAGCCGACGCCATCGCTTTCGACGGCAAATACTGCCGCCGCGACATCGGCAAAGACCTTATGTAAGTATAAAGTATAAGAGATAAGTGATGAGGCAAATCGCCTTGTCACTTGTCACGCATATACAGCATCAGACAGCAAAAGCACCCGGACACAATCACGGCAAAGCCGTGGCTCCTTGGTTAACCCCGTATGGAGGCGTAGCCGACATGCGGGGTGGAGAACAGGCGAATCAGTCGCAGTATTGGAGCGGAGCCTGCCGTAGCGTTCGACAGTGCCAACCATGGTTCGAGGCACAGCTTCGCAGTGCAATTATATCATCATCACCAACCGGGCTTGTCGGCCTTCTGCCTCCAAACCCGGTTAACCAAGGAATCACGGCTTCGCCGTGGATAACTTAAAAACTTATCACTATAACTTTATACCTCGTCACTCATACTTTATACCTGATTGAAAATGCGACACGCCGACTGGCTTAGATTCATACATTCGCGCAACGCCGTGGGAGTTATGACTCTCATGGCCGGAGGAGCAATGTGGGTAGCCTCGAAAGCCGGCGTCACTGCTCCCGCGCCCTATACCTGCGGAATTATCAACACCGTGACGCAGCCCCTGATAGCGTCGGGGGCCACATCGCTATACTTCTCCATAGGCATAAATATCGTGATAGCCCTGCTGCTCATTTATCTCAACAAGATATTCAATCCGATGAGAGCGATGACAAACCTGCAAGCCGGGCTGTTCATGATAATGCAGGGCGCGCTTCCGGCCTCGGCCGTGTGGTTCGGGTCGGGCGAATTGCTGGCCTTAGTGGCCATTTTGTGCATCTTCCTGCTTTACGCCTCATATTCCGACACGGGAGCCATGCGCAATATATTCCTGGCTTTCCTGCTCATATCGGCACTCTCAGCCGCCGACACGGCAGCCCTCATTCTCCTGCCCGTGTTTTGGCTCGCCTTGGCGCAGATGCGCATTTTCTCGTTGCGGTCGGTGCTCGCCTCGCTCTTGGGGCTTGCCACACCGTGGATTATCCTACTCGGGCCTGGAATCGTGCCGCTCGACAGGCTCCAATTTACAATGCCGAAGGTGGCGTCGTTCTTTGCCGACACGCCCGACGAGGTGCCCATGCTCGTCACCGTTGCCACCACGGCCTTCCTCACTGTGGCCGCATGGCTGCAAAACGCCATGAAGATACTCAGCTACAACGCCCGGTTCCGCGCTTTCCAGAGTGTGCTCAGCGTGCTCTCGCT
Source organism: Muribaculaceae bacterium (assembly GCA_009775125.1). Classification (GTDB taxonomy): domain Bacteria; phylum Bacteroidota; class Bacteroidia; order Bacteroidales; family Muribaculaceae; genus CAG-873. The sequence continues at coordinate 20,882 of VSPD01000037.1, forward strand.
GGTAGTGATTCTTGCCGTGACGCTCGACTACACCCGAGTCATGGCCTATATCCCCCTGCTCGACTGCTGCGCGGCCATGCAGGTGGCTCATCTTTTCGCCGCGGTGCATCGCCGCGAGAAATCATATATAGCCGTACTCTCCCTCGTATTCATATATATTCTGTTTTACCTGTGGACAATCATCACCTGCATATCATAGTGGAGCGCAACGTGCGCTTTGTCGAAGGGTTGTTCGAACAATTCGGCACGGTGGAATATCTCGCTCCGGAAGAAATATCGGCCGAACGCGTGCAAAAGGCCGACGCTTTGTTTATACGCACCCGCAACCGCTGCGACGCGGCCCTGCTCGACGGCTCGCAATGCCGTTTCATAGGCACGGCCACAATCGGCACCGACCATATCGACCTCCCCTACTGCGCATCACGCGGCATCACCGCCGTAAACGCTCCGGGATGCAACGCCCCGGCCGTGGCGCAATATGTGATGGCGTCGATTCTCGCCATTGCCAACCGCCCCATCGAGCAATACACCATAGGCATTATCGGCGTGGGCCATGTCGGCGCCATTGTGGAGCGTTGGGCGCGCCGGATGGGCATGGAGGTGCTTGTAAACGACCCTCCGCGACAGGCCGCCGAGGGCGGCGACAACTGGTCGACACTTGACGAGATAGCGGAACGCGCCGACATTATCACCGTGCACACGCCTCTCGACGCCACCACACGCCATCTGCTCGACGATGCCTATATCTCCACATTCCGCCGCTCGCCCATCGTGATAAACGCCGCCCGCGGGCCCATTGCCGACACCGACGCCCTTATACGCGGCATCGACTCGGGCAAGATACACCACCTTGTAATCGACTGCTGGGAAAACGAGCCCGACATCTCGCGCGAGCTGCTGCGTCGCGCCACAATAGCCACGCCTCACATCGCCGGATATTCGCTCGAAGGCAAAATCCGCGCCGCGCGCATGGTGCTCGACGAGTTCAGCCGCACATTTTCCCTGCCGCACATCGAGATGCCACAGAGCGCCCCGGCAGGAGCGGCATTGAAGGTAAGCCCCGCAGCCATAATGCGCTCATACCATCCGGAGGACGACACAGCTCGCCTCAAAGCCGCCCCCGAAACATTCGAGACGCTCCGCAACACCTACGCCCTGCGGCACGAGGTATAGGCGGGCGTAGCAAAAAAGATATTTACAGACAGCAAAACGGCCGGCGAAAAAATCGCCGGCCGTTTGCTATAAGATATAAGTCGTTATTTCACGATTTTCACGGCTTTCGAGCCTTGGCGGGTGATGTAGATACCCGGAGCGGAGGGAGCTGCGGGAAGCTCGCGGCCATCGGTGGTGAAATAGCGCACGGGCAAGCCGGAGGCATCGTCCATGATTCCGTCGATGCCGGCGGCCTCGGCCTTCACTTTCACCACGCGGCTATAACCGGGGCAATTAATGTTGAACTCGCCGTCGAGAGGCTCGCTGCTCGTATAGTTGATGTGGAGCAGAGCATCGTTGTACTGTCCGGTGAGGCTCACGTTCAGACCCTCGGGCACGTTGGAGAACGTATGGGCCTCGGCAGGCCAGTATGTCTCTATCGCCATGTCCTCGGTCTGGTTTGAGGCAATGTTTACAGCTTCGTCGGGCACTTGCAGATAGGGGAAGTAGGCATCGAGCATCATGGCGAATCCGGCACGTTTCTCATCTTCGAAACAATAAGCCACGGGCGTAATGGATGTACGTGTCTTGCCTTCGATGTAAAATTCCTTCTCGATCCACGACATAGCCATTCCGTCGGCACGGCCATTTTCCGTCATATAAGGCGAGAAGTAGGATGCCGCTCCGTGGAAGCCTGAAACGCGCGCCACGAAGGCCTGGCACATATCGGGGGTGACAACCACATTTTCGTCGAATTTGAAATCGAGCACATAATAGTAGCTGTCCTTGCCGGCCTGTTCCTTGCCAACCTGCGACGCCGAAAGGGTGGCCGTTGCGAGCACCTTGTCCGGCTCGCCCTTGGCGTTAAGAGTGATGATTTCAGCTTTGAATTCGGCGTCGGCATTGAGTTCTGTGCCAAAGGCGTGGAGCCACAGCCCGTTGACTACGATGGGTGCCTCGCAGAAAGTATAAGTAAGGATGCCGGTGAGACGCACACGGTCGTCGGGGCCGGCCGCTTCCGGCTCGTAACGGAAGGTTTGGTCGGTCCAGTATTTGTCGGAGGCCCCGCTGTAACCGAACACAGGCACATCCTCATCTACGCCGGGCGCGGAATACAAAGCCAGTCCGCCACAGGTGTGCCAGTCGAATGCGGCCATGCCGAGGTTTTCGGGAGCTGCGGCGCCGAAAGTGAGATAGTAGCCGCTGCCGCCGGCCTGGATATAGTCGGCCGACACAAATTTCGACGCAGCCGACGAGGCGTTTTGTCCCATAAGGGTCGGCGGGGTCTTGAAATTGTTGCGGCGTGTGTCGTCGGAAGAGTTGTCGGTGGCGTATTCGAGCGTAAGCGTCCATTCGTCCATATCCACGACCTTTGTGCCGGGTTCGTCGGGAAGAATCCACGAATATTCAGCCTCATAGTCGTCGGAATAGTTCATAAACGTCACCGGTTCAAACACGGGCACGATGCCGGCTGTGAACGACAGTGCCATCATATTTTTCGAGATGCCGAAATATGCCATGCTCATAGGGCTGAGATACGACACGCCGGCCAAGGGCGCTGGGCCTACCACCACATCGTCGATGCCCACGGCGCCGCCGTCGGTGCCGACATAGCGGAAAGCCAGGCGTACCGTCTTGCCGGCATAGTCGGCGAGGCTCACGGTGTAAGGTTTCAGCTCGCCGTCGGCGAGTTTGGTAAGGGTTGTGCGGGGCACGCCCACATATTGGTCGGCGAGGTCGAGCAATTCTGTCCATGTCGCGCCGTCGTCGGCCGAGGCCATCACTTTCAGCGTGGCGGTTTTCACATATTCTTTATATGTATAGTCGTCGTTTACCTCACCCATCACAAACGAGAAGAACGGGTCGATATATGCGCGGAAGCTGATTTCCATATCGGCGCCGAGGTCGACGGCAGGGAGTTCGAGCCACTGGTCGACGGCCTTCGAGTTCATCGGGCACACTATGCCGTATTTGCCGTCTTGGAGATACATCATGTGGTTTTCGAGATCGTCGACTTTCCAGTTGTTGGCAACGCCGGCTTTCGACTGCTGGCTCCAGCTGTCGGGAAGCCACGAAGCCGACGTGCGTCCCTCGAAGCCCTCGGAGATTATCACCGACGCGCGGCTTTGGGGAGCACGCGGAGAGATACGGTTTGATGCGGGGATGCCTTTGGGAACATTGACTGCGGTCGGAACCGTCGGGCGTGTCACCGCCGCAAGGTCGGCCGCCGAAGCCGGCAGAGCGGGCACGACAAGCAGCCCGGCCAACAGTGTGGATTTTGCGAGTAATGATTTTTTCATAGACAATTTTTATATTTCATTTCAAAAAGTGACGAAAGTTAGCAATTATTTTTCAATTACACACAATTTTTCGCTAATTTTCGTCAATTTTTCACAAAAACCGCCTCAAAATCTAAAAATCGATATAATATATTCTTTGAGGGTGTATCAAAATACCAAACAGTAGGGACGCACGGCCCGTGCGTCCGGGAAACCATATTGGTAATTAATTGATAATCAATTGTGATTCTGCGGACGCACGAGCCGTGCGTCCCTACAATCTCGGCATAAACAGCTTTTTGATACACCCCCTTCCTGCCAAATTACATAAAGGTGCCCCAGGAGGCGCGGTCGAGGTTGCGGTAGGATGTGGCCTCGCGGATATGGCGGGCGAGCACGTCGGGCGAACCGTCGAGGTCGGCTATGGTGCGGGCCACTTTGAGGATACGGTCGTAGGCGCGCGCGCTCATGTCGTGCTTGCGCATTATGGCTTCGAGCAGGGCGGTGGACTCGGCGTCGAGGCACACCCATTGGCGGATAAGACGCGAGTTCATGCGGGCATTGCAGTGCACGCCCGGCTCGGAGGCGAAACGGCGCTCCTGGATGGCACGGGCGGCCTCGACGCGCTCGCGGATGGCGGCAGAGCTTTCGCCGCTTTGGCGGTTGGCAATCTGCTCAAACGGCACGGGCTGAATCTCGACCTGGATGTCGATGCGGTCGAGCAACGGCCCGGATATGCGCCCGAGATATTTCTGCACCGCCGCCGGCGTGCATGTGCAGGCCTTCGTGGGATGCGTATAGTAGCCGCAGGGGCATGGGTTCATCGAGGCCACGAGCATGAATCCTGCCGGATAGTCCACGCTATATTTCGCACGGGAGATGGTGATTACACGGTCTTCGAGCGGCTGGCGGAGCACTTCGAGCACGCTGCGGTTGAATTCCGGAAACTCGTCCATAAACAAGATGCCGTTATGGGCAAGCGAGATTTCGCCGGGCTTGGGATTCGTGCCTCCGCCAACGAGCGCCACGGGCGAGATGGTATGGTGGGGCGAGCGGAACGGACGCGACGCCATAAGCGACGTGCCGCGGCGCAACTTGCCGGCCACAGAGTGTATCTTCGTGGTTTCCAACGCCTCGGCAAGCGACAGGCGGGGCATGATCGTGGGCAGGCGCTTGGCCATCATCGACTTGCCCGACCCCGGTGGGCCTACAAGCAGGATGTTGTGCCCTCCGGCACAGGCCACCTCGAAGGCGCGTTTCACATTTTCCTGGCCGCACACATCAGAGAAATCGTCCTCAAACACATTTTCCGACCGCGCAAACTCCTCTCGGGTGTTCACCACCGTAGGCTCTATCGCCTCCGTGCCGGCAAGGAATCGCACGACCTGGCCGAGGTTTTCCGCCCCGTACACGTCAAGACGGTTCACGGCGGCGGCCTCCACGGCATTGGCCACAGGCACAATCATGCCCTTGAACCCAAGCTCGCGGGCCCGTATCGCCATGGGCAACGCGCCGCGGATAGGCAGCAGCGACCCGTCGAGCGACAGCTCGCCCATTATCATATATGTGCCGTCGGCCGGAAGTGTGAGCTGGCCCGAGCCGGCGAGGATGCCCACGGCTATGGGCAAGTCGTAGGCCGCGCCTTCTTTGCGCACATCGGCCGGCGCCATGTTCACCACAATGGCCCGCCTCGGCATAGTGTAGCCCGACTCCTTGATAGCCGAGCGCACGCGCTCGCAACTTTCCTTCACCGCAGCGTCCGGCAGCCCGACCATGGCAAACGACGCGCCGTTGTCGACCGACACTTCTACCGTAACCACGATGGCATCGATGCCCGTCACAGCCGCTCCACGGATTTTTACTAACATATCTCTTGGTTGGATTCGAAAATAATTGTAATTTTGTAAGTAACTGTTAAAAATCAACTGCCGCTTATCTGCGCAAATATAGTAAATATTCTTCCCACCGACAAATGCAACGCTTATTCTTTTTGCTCCTTGCTGTTTTAGCCGCCATATCGGCTTCTGCCGCCGACATCGTAGAAAAAGATATCCAATACCGCCCCGGAGCCGCCGACGCATACGCCGCCTCACGCTGCCGCGTCGACGTGGCGCGTCCCGACTCGGCCTCGGGCGCCCCGGTAGTAGTATGGTTCCACGGCGGAGGCCTCACCTCCGGCTCAAAGACCCTGCCTGCCGAACTGCTCGGCAAAGGCTACGTTGTGGTGTCGGCCAACTACCGCCTCATGCCCGCAGTGCCCATCGACTCTTGCATTGCCGACGCGGCCGCAGCCGTGGCCTGGGCACGCGACAATGCCGCGCGCCTCGGCGGCGACCCCGCCAAGATTGTCCTCTCAGGCCATTCTGCCGGAGGATACCTCTCCATGATGCTCGCCCTCGACAAATCGTGGCTCGCGCCACACGGCATCGACCCCGACTCGCTCTTGGCCGTAATACCATTCTCCGGACAAGCCATTACCCACTTCGCCCACCGCGACATGCACGGCATCGGCAACCTTCAGCCCACCATCGACCGCTATGCCCCGCTCTACCACGCGCGCCGCTCGCCCGTGCCCATGATTCTCATCACCGGTGGACGCGACATCGAGCTGTTTGGCCGATATGAAGAAAACGCCTACCTTTGGCGTATGCTCCGCCTTTGCGGCCACCCCGCCGTCGAGCTCTACGAAATCGACGGCTTCGACCACGGAGCCATGGCCACCCCCGCCTTCCACATCCTCAACAACAAAATCAAGGCCCTCACGCATCCTTAAAGACCTTAATGACCTTAAAGCCCTTAAACCCACCTCATCACTCATCCCTTATACTTAATACCTTATTGAAATGCTCGACGACAATCTCCGCCACCAGATCACCGAACTCATCCGCCGCGAGGTGATACCAGCCGTAGGCTGCACCGAACCCGCCGCCGTGGCCCTCTGCACTGCCCGCGCCACCGAAATGCTCGGATGCCGCCCCGAACACATCGACGTAATCCTGTCGCCGAACATGCTCAAAAACGCAATGGGCGTAGGCATCCCCGGCACAGGACGCGTGGGCCTGCCCATCGCCGTGGCCCTCGGAGCCACCGTGGGCCGCTCCGAACTCGGCCTCGAAGTGCTCCGCGACGTCACCCCCCAAGCCGTTGCCGACGCGCTCCCGCTCGCCGATGCCGTCGCCGTCGAGCTTTGCCCTGAGCCTTGCGACAAACTCTACGTCGCCGTCACCGTACACGCCGCCGGCCAAGCCGCCACTGCCATGATAGCCGGCGGACACACCACCTTCGTCGACCCCGCCACCTACAAATTCACTCCCAACTCCCCCTCTTCCCCTCTTCCCGAC
>VSPD01000038.1:0-23018 GCA_009775125.1 Muribaculaceae bacterium
TCCCGTTTGCGGTTGCAAAGTTAAGACGTTTTTTTCATTCCGCCAAATAAAAATATGCTTTATAACATAGTTTTAACGGATTTTAACGTGACGGAGCGCGTTGTTTCTCACCTGTTTGAAGATAATTGGTTTATAATCACTGCTTTATGCGCTTTGCGGCTTTTTCAGGCTTTTTCGAACTTTTTCGGCCTTAAATTTGTATCGCAGATAAAGCCGGCGGATAAAGGCGTCAAGAGCGGATGCCGGAATATGTTTGCCACTTCCGATTATTATTTCTATTTTTGTAGACATTTTAACTTATTATATATAGTATATGAGACTTGACGGACGCAGAAGAAGCAGCAATGTTGACGACCGCAGGCGCATTTCCGGCAAAACGGCCGGAATTGGCGGTGGAATCGTAGGCGTAATAATTGTGGCAGTGCTCACGCTGCTGGGCGGCGGTGACATTGGAGACGTGATAGGCCGGGTTATGGGATCGGGAGCTATTCAAGGCTCCGGCACCACCGAATATGTAGAAACCGAGGAAGACGCCCGCCTGGCCGACCTGTCGTCGAAAGTGCTCGCCGGCACCGAGGATGTGTGGACGCGCGAGTTCCGGCGCCAAGGCTGGGGCGAATATGAATGTCCGAAGCTGGTGCTTTTTCACGGCGCAGTGCAAAGCGGATGCGGAAACGCCACGTCGCAGACCGGCCCGTTCTACTGCTCAGCCGACCAGACCGTGTATATCGACCTCGACTTTTTCAAGACCATGGAAAGCAGCATCGGCGGCGGAGGCGACTTCGCCTATGCCTATGTGATAGCCCACGAGGTGGGGCACCACGTGCAATATCTGCTCGGCACGCTTTCCGAGGCTCACGAACAGATGTCGCGCCTGCCCGAGAAAGAAGCCAACAAAATCAGCGTGCGCCTCGAGCTCCAAGCCGATTTCTATGCCGGAGTCTGGGCTTATCAAGACAACGAGATGTTCGGCTCGATTGAAGACGGCGACATTGCCAACGCCGTGAACGTGGCCGGCAAAATCGGCGACGACTATCTGCAACGCCAAGCCTACGGCCGCGAGATGCCCGACTCGTTTAACCACGGACGCTCGGAGCAGCGCGTACGCTGGCTTAAAAAAGGAATTCAGACCGGCAATCCTCTCCTCGGCGACACATTCTCGCCCTCCTACTCCTCATTATAATATATAAGTAGATGTTAAAAATTAATTTATATTTACAAGCAGATGTTGTTTCATTTCAACAGCCATATCTTCGGATGCTTTTTGGCCGCTTTCTCCCTCATCGTCAGTCACGTAGCTCGCTACGCTCCTTCCTCCTCGGAAGAAATCGCCTCAAAAATCATCTCGAATATATTGTCTGTTAATTTTTAACATCTACTTAACATATATTAGAGCGGCAGCCTTTCAAAATAGCGAAAGGCTGCCGTTTTGTGTCAATACAGTTAATTTTATCCACAAAAACAATATAAATTCAAAAAATATGTTAACTTTGCTTCAAATTTACAAACCAATTACTATTTGCTTATGAAACGAGAATTACTGCTTAAAGCACTGTGCTGCGCAGGAATGCTAAGCGCATTGCCGGCCACAGCCCAGACCGTAGTGTTCTCCGAGACGTTCGCCAACCCGTTCGAACAGACAGGCTGGACTCAGATTGACGCCGACGGAGACGGACACTGCTGGCAAATCACATCCAAAAGCGCATGGGTGACCGTGAAGAACGGCAACCTGGCCGCTTCTTTCACCCGCAACCCCGACAACTACAACGATGTATATGGCGCGCAAGACAACTGGCTTGTATCGCCAGCCATCACAATACCAAACGACGCCTGCATCCTCACCTTCGACTATGCCGCCCAGGACGAGGACCAGGTGGAACCGCTCAGCGTGCTCGTGTCGGAAACATATCCCGAAGGTGGCACCGAAGGCTTCGAGCAGTTGCTAAGCCGCTCGGCCGAAGCCGGATACGACGGCATCGAATGGGAAAACATCTACGGACAGTCGCTTGCCAAATATTCCGGCAAGACAATCCACCTCGCTTTCCGCCACAAGGCATCGGCAACCTACGCCATAACTATCGACAATGTGAAAGTGTCGAACCAAAAAGGCCCGAAAGCCCCCACCCTGTCCTCGGCCACAGCCGATGCCGACGGCGAGCTGAAAGTGACCCTGTCGTGGACCAACCCCGGCTATACGGCCACGGGCGACGCCATAACAGGCCTTAGCATAAACGTGTACCGCGACGGCGAGCTGCTCACCACATTCTCCGACGCCACTCCCGGCGAGGCCATGACATGGACCGACGAGAACGTAACCGGCGGCAAGCATTCATATTACGTTACAGCAAAAACCGATGAGGGCGAAAGCGGCCCGTCGACCTCGCGCACCGCAATCGTGGGCCCCGACGTGCCCAACTATGTGTCGAACCTCGTGGCCAACGTTCAGCCCGACGGCTCAGTGGTAATCACATGGGACGCCCCGACCAAGGGCGCCAACGGAGGCGTGTTCAACCCGGCCACCGTCACATACAAGATTACACGCACCATCGACGGCACCTCCGCCACCATAGCCGAAGGCCTCAAAGAGCTCCGCTATGTCGACACTCCCGCACGCGCCAAGAACATCCGCTACGATGTGCAAGCCGTGAACGCCGCCGGCGAATCGAAAATCGACATCCCTACATCGGTTTCCATCTTCGAATCAACCCTTGCCGACATCAACGCCACACCCGGCGCAGTGAAAGACAATTCGCTTTCGCGTGTGCCCATGGAACTCAACTCAAAATATTCAGTATTCCAGACCATCTACTATCCCGAGGAACTCGGATTTGTAACCGGCGACATCAACCATATTATATATAAGGTGGCGCACGGCACGGAATCGACCATCAACGTGCCGGCCCGCGTCTACATCTCCTCAACCGACCTTGCCGACCTCACAGGCAAATGGGCTCCCGTTGCCGCCGACGACCTCGTGTTCGAGGGCACTTTCGACATCTCGTGGGGCGACAACGACATGATTGTCACTCTCGACAAGGCGTTCGGCTACAAGGGCGGCAACATCGTCGTCACAGTAATCAAGGACGACAGCCCCAACGGCAGCTACTCCGACCGCTTCTACGCCAAGGCCACATCGCACGCCAACCGCACTTACAGCTATTCCACTTACAATAAAGTGGAAATCGACAACCTCCCCACCGGAACAAGCACTTACTCGACAATCCTCAACGACCAGGCTCCCGCCACACGATTCATCATCGCTCCCAAGAATGTGGGAGCCCTTTCCGGCAAAATCACCAACGAAGCCACAGGCGCAGCCGTGAAAGCCACCGTGTCGGTGCCCGCTTACGAAGGCATGATCACCACAACCGACGCCGACGGCAACTATCGGTTTGCATATGTTCCCGCCGACGCCACCTCGCTCCATGTCGAGGCCCAGGGTTACACCCCGGCCGATGTGGAAATAGCAATAGCCGACGGCGCAACAACAGTAAAAGACATCACGCTCCGCCAACTCGCCAAATACACACTTAAAGGCACCGTTGTTACCGACGACACCGAGACCGGAGCAGCCGGAGCAACTGTATCGCTCTCGGGCTACGAGGAGATGACCGTCACCGCCGACGACAAGGGCGCATTTGAATTCCCCGACGTATATTCCGGCAAAGAATACACCCTGAAAGTTGAATATCCGCTCTACGACATCAGCACCGCCGACATCAACTTCACCTCGGAAGGCACCGAGACCCTCGACGCCATCACCGTGGAGCGCAGCCGCATCGCCGCATACGGCGTCACCGCCGAAAAAGCCGCCGACGGCTCGTCAATCGCCCTCTCTTGGCTCGACCCGCTCAGCCGCACCGACGCCGAACCCGGCATCAAGAGCATCGGCACGCCCAAAGGCCAAAAATACACCGGCGGCGACTACTCATCGGAGGACTACAACATAGGCCACGCCTTCACCGCCGCCACCCTTAAAGAGCAGAAAATGGAAGGTCTCGTCGTGAAAGCAGTGCGCGTATGGCTGCAAGCCGACAAAGGCCAATTTGAAGCCTGCGTTTGGGAAGGAACACGCGACGCCAACGTCAAGATTGCATCTCAACCCATCCCGCTCGACATGATCAGCACCGAAGGCGGCTGGGTAGAAATAGCGTTCGAGCACCCCGCCGAGCTTCATGCCGGCAAAAACTACATCGTAGGCCTCCATCTCAAAGGCGCATCCAATAATGGCTCGGCATCATCCGTGGTCGGCACCGACAACGGCTCCACCGTCTACGACGGCAACAACCTCAAATGGGGCGAGGACGTTTACAGCAACGGCTACAACTACTGGTGCATCGAGGCCGTGTGCGGAATCCCCGGCACCGACCTCCCCATCGTGACCAACGACAACGCACCCGCTTGCTCCTATAACGTATATCGCGCCAACATCGACTCGCCCGACGCTTGGACTCGCATCACATCCTCGCCCATAAGCGACACCGCAACCACCGACGCCGGCTGGGCTTCGCTCGTTTCGGGCGACTACATCTACGCCGTGACTGCCGTTTACCACAACGGCGAATCGCAGGCCGCCTACTCCGAGACGCTCTCCCGCAGCATCGACACCGACGCCGGCGTAAGCGCATTCATTTCGCCCGCCAAGAGCATCGAGACCCGCGAAAGCGTGGAAGTCACCGTCAAAGTAACCAACTTCGGCGAAAAGCCCGTAAGCAATTTCACCGTTGGCGTCCGGCTCAACGATGAAGACACGCCCCGAGCCACCGCTATATGCACCGCCACACTCAACAAGGGCGAATCCACCGAAATATCTCTCGGCACCGTCGCCCTCGCCCCCGGCGTGGAAGTGCTCAAAGCCTACACATCGCTCGAAGGCGACGAGAACCCCGGCAACGATATGCTCTCTTTCATCGTACCCAATAACGAAAACATCGAGCTCATGGGCTACCGTTGGGACGCAATGGGATATGCCGGCGTGATGAAAGTGCAGACCAACGACCCCGAATCGGCCGAATACCTCCTCGAGCTCATCCCCAACGACGCCCTTATCTATGCCGCAGAGCATGTCGCAGGCAAGTATTACGCCTACACCGCCACATGGTATGGCCTCCCGGTCAACTTTGTCACTCTCGACGCCAAAAACTGGACGCTTGAAAGCGCAGTGCCCACCGAAGACTATTTCCTCGACATGACCTACGACTACCAGACATCCACAATGTACGGCATAGCGGTAACCGCTGCCGACGTCGTGCTTGCCACCGTCAACCTCGAAGATGGCACCATGACCGAAATCGCTCCGCTCTCTACCGTTGTCCGCACCCTCGCCGCCGACCTCGACGGAAAACTCTACGGCGTGTCCGACGACGGCAAGCTCTACTCTATCGACAGCGCAACCGCCGCCATGACCGAAATTGGCGACACCGGCATGGGCAGCGTCACCTACCTGCAATCCATGGCCTTCGACCACAACACCGGCCGTCTTTTCTGGGCCCACACTTCCACTTCGCTTTCCGGCCGTCTGCATGAAATCGACCCCGCCACCGGCAAAGCCACGGAATACGGCACCGTAATGAAAGACAAGATTGACCCGACCGAACTCGTCGGCCTCTACACCGCCTACGAGCACAAGAGCGACGGCATCGGAAGCATCAATTCCGACTCCGCACGCCTCTCCATCTCGGCCGGCACCGACGGCATCGTCACCGTGTCTGCCCCCGAAGGCGCCACGCTCACCGTCTTCAACGCCGCCGGCTCGGCCGTCTACTCTGCCACAGTAGGCGCAGGCACGGCCAAAGTGGCAGCCGTCACATCGCCCGGCGTGTATGCAGCCGTTGCCACCGACGCCACCGGCGCGAAAGCCGTAGCGAAATTCGCAGTGAAATAATCTCTCCGCGCCAATAATCAGAAAACGCCCGCCGCACAAATTGCGACGGGCGTTATTTTTGATGTTGATCCGATTTTTAGGCCTTGGCTTTCTTGCCGATGAGGAAACGCTGTTTGAGCCATTCGCGGGTGGGCTCGTCGTAGAGCTTCAATGCCGCCCAGGCCACGCCAATAGAAAGGATGAAAACGCAGGCTCCGACAAAAATATGTATCGACAGAGGATAGTCGGCATGACGCTGCGCCCAGTTCATCTGCAAATAAATAAGCGGATAGTGGGTGATGTAGAGCGGATACGAAATCGCGCCTAAGAATTTGCACCAAGCCGTGGTGCGGCGGTCGGTCGTCTCGCTTCCTGCGCCGGCCACCACGATGAGGGGGAAAAGCGCAATCACAGCCAACGTGCCGTAAAGGCCGTTGACCCATCCGAACTCACCCTTGCCCACACATGGCCAAGCCAATATCACGGCCACGGCAAGCGAGCACCACCAGAAGCCGCCGCGCAGGCGTATCTTCCAGCCTATGCGCGACAGCAGCAGGCCCATGAAAAACGGATAGAGCAGACGCGTCACCGCTATGTAAAGTTGGTCGGGTGAAAGCCCCCAGCCGCCAATAAATGTATAGGCTGCCCATTCACGCGCTTTGAGCACGCCCCACATGTCGAAATTCATGCCCACGTCCACCGTCATGCACCCGGCCAGGACAACAAATATGACAAGCATCGTGTTCGAGAACCGGCGGATAAACAGCGCGTAAAGGATATTGGCCACATATTCCCACATCAGCGACCAGCACGGGCCGTTAAGCGGATAAGTCTCGGCCCAGCCGCGCAGGTCCCACCACGGAGTAAGCGGGATAAGCACCAGGCCGGCAAGCGTCACCGCCAGCAATTTCCACAACTCGGTCTGCGGCATAAGATGAAAACTCGGGGCATCGCCGAAAAAGAACATAAGCGTGCCGAAAAGCGTGCCGAAAATCACCATGGGATGCAGGCGCACGATTCGTCGCTTGAAAAATCCCCACAGTCCCATTTTGCCAAAACGGTCGTCGTAGGCATAGCCTATCACATAGCCCGAAAGCAAGAAGAAGAAGTCGACAGCCAGATAGCCGTGGTTGATTATCTGCTCGGTCGGCCCCTTGGAATAAGTCTCGAAAAGATGAAACGCGACTACCATCATGGCGGCCACGCCACGAAGCCCGTCGAGAATTTCATATCTCGGTTTAGAAGCAAGGTAAGACATTACAAAAAAGTATAAAGTATGAGTTATAAGTGATGAAGGATTATTTTTTGCAAAAATAAGCATAAAATTCGAGGCTTGCTTGCTCACATGTTTAAATAATTTGCGCAAGGCCTCATATTTTTGCATTTTTTAGAACAGGTCCTTTTTCTTCCTTTCATAAATTATGCTTAAATTTGCACCATGGACAACGAAACAAAACTTCATCTCGAAGAACGGGTCGTCGAAATGCTCCGCACGGTATTCGACCCCGAGATTCCCGTCGACATTTACAGCCTCGGGCTGGTCTACCGTATCGACATCGACGACGATGCCAACCTCAACATCGACATGACACTCACCGCCCCCAACTGCCCGGCGGCCGACTTCATAATCGAAGACGCGCGCATAAAGCTCGAAAGCATCTCCGAACTCAAATCCGTAAACATCAACATCGTGTTCGAGCCCGAATGGACACGCGACATGATGAGCGAAGAAGCCAAACTCGAGCTCGGCTTCCTCTGACCTACCGGCAAATCACCAACGACTTTTAAGGTCCTTAAAGTCCTTAAAGTCCTTAATGACCTTAAAGACCAAAACTTGACCGAAAAAAAAATATACTTTCTGAGCGACCTGCACCTCGGAGCGCAATACCTCGGCTCCCGGCACGAAGCCGAGCGCCGCGTCGTGCGCTTCCTCGACTCCATAGCCGGCACCGCCGCCGAAATCTACCTCCTCGGCGACATCCTCGACTATTGGTATGAATACCGCACCGTCGTGCCTCGTGGCTATGTCCGGTTCTTTGGCGCTCTTGCCCGCCTGGCCGACCGAGGCGTAAAAATCCATTGGTTCATCGGCAACCACGACATATGGATGTTCGACTACCTGCGCAACGAAATAGGCATGGAAGTAGTCGACGGATATGCCGTGCGCGAGATTATGGGCCAAAAATTCTTCCTCACCCACGGCGACGGCGTCGGCCGGCTCCGCCCCGGATTCCGCTTCATCCGCCGCCTGTTCCGCAACCGATTCTGCCAACGGCTCTATTCCGCCATACACCCCCGGTGGACCGTAGGCTTCGCCCACTGGTGGAGCGCAAAAAACCGCGAATACGACCGCCGCTACATCCCCCGATTCCTCGGCGTCGACACCGAGCCGCAAGCCATATTCGCCGTGGAATACCTCCGCGACGTCGACCCCACCATAAACTATTTCGTGATGGGCCACCGCCACGTCGTGGCCGACGAGCCCCTCTCGCCCACCTGCCGCCTCATCATCCTCGGCGAATGGATTTCCCAATTCACCTACGCCGTCTTCGACGGCGACCGCCTCACAATCCACCGATTCACCGAATAACTCCTCCGTGAATTACGGAAATTACGTGGATTCCGTTAAAAGTTTTTCACGTTAATTCCCGCGAATTATTCATTAATACAAATTACGCAAATTCGGCACGGCGAAGCCGTGATTCCTTGGGTAACCGGGTTTGGAGGCTGTATGCCGACAAGCCCGGTTGGCGACGACGATAAATAAGCACTGCGAGGCAGTGCCTCGTGGCAGGTTTGGCCTCGCCGAACGCTCCGGCCGGCCTCCGCTCCAACACCACGATTGGTTCGCTTTTCCCGTACCCCGCATGTCGGCTACGCCTCCATACGGGGTTAACCAAGGAGCCACGGCTTCGCCGTGTTAATTAATGGTCGATTTACGGCAATTAACGTAAAACACCAATCCCCGTAATCAATTTAATACACGTAATTCACGTAAATTAATTGCCGCGAATTATTCATTAATTAAAATTAATGGCCGATTTACGGTAATTCACGTAGAATAATTTTCACGCAGGCAGGATTATTTTCTTTGTCATGTAAAAAATATTTACTATTTTTGTCGCGCAGACCGCCTCTGCAGAAGCCCGGTCCGGGGTAAAGCGAGGTGGGTTGTTTATACATAATTTAAAAGCGTTTATCCGCGCTGATTCTTGACGTTCTGAAATTCTCGCAAAATTTCGTGTCTATGTCAAGGGTTGTGCAACGGTAGATGCCCGTGGATATGTAATATCGTGCTTTCGGCATATTGCCTTGTGAAAGGCATAGCCGAACGCTATTGTTGCATATACAGGCGTGGGCTTCTGCGTTGCCGTCCGACATAGACAAGGCAATGCGAGAAGCCTCAGAACGTAGGATGGCAACTGATACAGATTCCTGCGCTTTTTTTGTGCCGTGCAACCAATTACTTATTCACAAACCAATATCAAACCAATCAAAAAATGATTAAAAAACTACACAAACGAGCCTCGGCCTCGCTGCCGACGCTCCTGTGGCTGATGCTGCTCGCCCTGTTGCCGGCGCAGCTCTCGGCTGCCGACGGCGACACCTTCGAGTACGCCTACGAAGGAAAAACAGTGAAATACACCGTCATCAGTGAGGTTGAGAAAACCGTTAAGACCTTTGAAGAAGAGGGATATTATGGCAATTATTTATCCGGCGATTTGATTTTACCTGAAAAAGTACTAAACGGTTCAACCGAATATACACTGATTGAATTAGGAAGAAGTGCATTTTATGGCCTTAAATCAGTGGTTATCCCCAATTCGGTGACTTATATCGGCTACGGAGCTTTTGCTGGGTGCAATGGTTTGGAGTCAGCAGTTTTATCTAATTCATTGACCTCCATCGGCGAATATATATTCTCCAACTGCACAAAATTGACATCAATTAGTATTCCCGAATCTGTGATTGAAATCGCAGAAGGCGCGTTCTACAATTGTAGCGGGCTGACAAGCATAGATATTCCCAATTCGGTGACTACAATTGGCAGAGATGCATTCTCCGGTTGCAGCGGACTGACAAGTATAGATATTCCCAATTCGGTGACTACAATTGGCAGAGATGCATTCTCCAATTGCTCAGAACTGACTAAGGTGACTATTGGCGACTCTGTGACGACAATCGGCAGCAGTGCATTCTACGGTTGCACAGGCCTGGCTAAGGTAACAATTGGCAACTCTGTGACTGAAATCGGCGACGGCGCGTTCAGAGGTTGCAGCAGCCTGACAAGCATCACTATCCCCAATTCGGTGACTACAATCGGCAGCGAAGCATTCCGCGATTGCACAGGCCTGACTAAGGTGACTATTGGCGACTCTGTGACTGTAATCGGCAGCGGTACATTCTCCGGTTGCAGCGGACTTACAAGCATAGATATCCCCAATTCGGTGACTACAATCGGCGGGTCAGCATTCTCCAATTGCTCAGAACTGACTAAGGTGACTATTGGCGACTCTGTGACTGAAATCGGCAGCCGTGCTTTCTACGGTTGCAGCGGACTTACAAGCATAGATATCCCCAATTCGGTGACTTCTATCGGCAGCGGTACATTCTACAGTTGCAGCGGACTAACAAGCGTTAATATCCCCAATTCGGTGACTACAATCGGCGAAAGTGCATTCTACGGTTGCAGCAACCTGACAAGCATCACTATCCCCGACTCGGTGACGACAATCGGCTACGGGGCATTCAGAGGTTGCAGTAAACTGACAAGAGTCACCATCCCCGACTCAGTAACTGAAATCGACGGCTATGCGTTCAACAGTTGCTTAGCACTGACTGAGGTGACAATTGGCAACTCGGTGACTTCTATTGGCAACAGCGCGTTCAACGGTTGCAGCAGCCTGACAAGCGTCAACATCCCCAACTCGGTGACGTCTATCGGCTCCGAGGCGTTCAAAGGCTGCCGACTGACATGCATAGCCCTCCCCAACTCGGTGACCACAGTTGGCGATAATGCGTTCAGTGGCTGCCCATTGAAGAAGGTGGCATATCCTTCTTCAATTGACAATCCTTTTGGACGTTATATAGAGAATCTAATTAGATATAATCCACAAGGATCATTTACTTATGAAGATGGTTGCTTCTGGAGCGATGATACTTTTTATTTCGCACCTTTGGATTACGAAGGTGATTATACTATCCCAAGCACCGTTAAATCTATCGGCAGCAACGCGTTCAACGGTTGCTCCGGCCTGACAAGCGTCGATATTCCCAATTCGGTATCTTCTATCGGCTACGCAGCTTTCTACGGGTGTTGGTCCTTGGCCGAACTTACTATTCCCAACTCGGTGACCTCTATTGGCGAAGATGCTTTCTACTATTGCTCGAAACTCAAAGAAGTGGCTATCCCCAACTCGGTGACGTCTGTCGACAAGTGGGCTTTCTTCGGCTGTAATTTCGACAAAATAGCATACCCATCGAGCCTGGATGTGGAAATAAGCAATGTGAATGCCCCCATCAAAATCAAATACAGCTCGGAATCACCCACTGTATATGAAGATGGAATCCTCCGAAACGAGGATTATACCGAAATCTATTTTGCCTCTTTGAATCTTGCCGGAGAATACACTATCCCCGCATCCGTCACCATGATTAGAGCCGAAGCCTTCAAAGGATGCAAGGACCTCACATCAATTGTGGCCGAGTCCCTCGAAGCACCGGCCATGCAGCAGTCGTCTTTCGACGTATTAGACAACCAGCCATCTATTTACGATAATTGCACTTTATACGTAAAGGACGATGCGGTAGAAAACTATCTGGCGAATTACTCCTGGATCCTGTTCAAAAACATCAAATGCCCTGCCGGAGATATTACCCGCGCCGACAACGGCAATTTCAAATATGCCACAAACCCGGCAAACCAAAGCGCGGTGCTGCTCGGCCCGGCAAAAAGCATGACCGATGCCACAATCCTTGCAAAAGTGAAATTGGACAACACCATGTATGATGTAACCTCTATCGCCAGAAACGCATTTAAGGAAACAAATCTCTCGTCGGTGACATTCCGCGAAGGCATCAAGACCATCTGCGACTCCGCCTTCTACTCCAATGCTCTCACCTCGGTAGAGTTCCCTGCCTCCTTAACCACTATAAAAAACGGGGCATTTCAAAGAAATAAAATTAAATCCATAACCTTTGGGGAGAACTTGACTTCAATCGGGGAATGCGCTTTTGCGACAAACCAGTTAAACGAAGTTGTGATTTCCGATGCCGTGAAAACTATCGGAAAATCAGCTTTCTCAAACAATGGCAATCTTACCTCGGTAAAATTGGGCGCAAGCCTTGAGTCTATTGGCGATTACGCATTCTACTATTCTGACATAAACGAAGAAATTATACTTCCCGAGAAATTGAAGACAATCGGTTATAGAGCCTTTGCTTTGAAACAAGGCACCCAAATCATCGACAATCTCACAATCCCGGCGTCTGTTACATATATTGCCTCCGGCGCCTTTTACAATATAAAATTCTCCAATTTAAAGATCAACGACAGTACCGAGCCCCTTTACATCGGCAACCAAGTCCATGGAGCTTATCGAGCCTATATAGGCCGAAATATTACCGGAACACCTATTGGCAAAGTAGTTGAATTTGGCAACCTTGTTACGGAAATCATGAGCTGGAACAAAGACATCACTTCTGTGACTTTCGGCTCCGGCATCAAGACCATTCCAGCCAATGCTTTCAACGGAGCGGAACTGTATAGAGTTGTGATTCCGTCAAATGTAACCTCCATCGGAGAAAATGCCTTTAAAGACAACCGCATCAGCCAAATAACCATAGGGTGCGGCACAACGGAAATAGGCGCCAACGCCTTTGCCGGCAACAACGACATCGCCACAATCAACGTCACCGCCGTTGAGCCTCCCACGGCAACCGACGACGTGTTCTCCACGCAAAACGCTCAGCTCAACGTGCTTGAAGATTCGCGCAGCGCTTATGAGAACGCCGACTGCTGGTACCAGTTCGAAGGCATTTCGCTCGTGCCCGTCACCGTGCTCGAAATCCTCAAAGAAGATGCCCCGGCCTCTCGCACAGATCTTGCCGACAACCAGATTAAATTCTCCGTGAAAGTCGAGCCCGCCGACGCTTCGCTCAAAGAATATATCTTCTGGGAGTCGAGCAACCCCGCAGTGGCTACGGTCGACGGAAAAGGCGTAGTCACCCTCACCGGAGCCACAGAAGGCACCGCCGACATTATCGCCCGCTCGCTCTATGCCGATGCAGTTGCCTCATGCACCGTCACCGCCGACGGCGAGATACAATTGGGCATCGACGACATAATCGGCGACGGCGCAGCCGATTCCGTCCGTCCCAACGACATCTACAACCTGCAAGGCGTATGCCTCAAACGCAACGCCTCGCAGGCCGACATCGACGCCCTCGTCCCCGGCTTCTACATCGTCGGCGGCAAGAAAGTGCTCGTGAAATAAGACCTCTGACGCGCCATCCGCGTCAACACCAAGCCACGGCCTCCCCAACCCGGGAAGCCGTGGCTTTTTGCACGTTCAACAAATCGTTATCTAACGTGTATTTCGGGGATTATCTCGATTGCGCGAAACATAATTTAGCGTTAATTATCGTAAATTATTCATTAATCAAAATTAATGGCCGATTTACGACAATTAACGTAAAAAAATCTCCGAAATTAATTTAATTCACGCAATACACGTCGATATAAATTTATTTTTGCGTTAATTGCCGCGAATTATTCATTAATTAAAATTAATGGTCGATTTACGACAATTAACGTAAAAACTTTATACCTAGTCACTTATACCTTTATAAGATGGCGGCAACTTCCTTGAAGGCGTAGGCGCGTTCCGTGCCGTCGGCAAGACGGAGTGTGAGATGTCCCATCGGGCCTACCGATACTATCTCGGCCTTAATGTCTTCACCGGCCACGGCATCGTGCCACGGCCAAAGCCCCTCGCCACGCCAAAGCGCGGCACAATAGAGCGCATGCAGCGACTCAAAGTCAAGAGCCTTCTCATAGGCGTCAAACGCCCCGACTATCTCGTTGACAAACTCGTCGAGCAATGCGTCGAGCGGGTATTCAGTGCGCGTTATCGCGCGCATCGACACCGGATTGGGGGCATCCGACAGAAACTCTACCTGGTTCACGTTTATGCCAATTCCGACAATCGACCGCTCGATGCCGCCGCCACACACCGCGTTCTCGATAAGGATGCCGCAGATTTTCTTATCGTGCCAATAAATATCATTAGGCCATTTTATCGCAAGCCCTTCGCCGATATGCCTGCGGAGCACATCCACGATAGCGAGCGACACAACCTCCGAAATCTCAAACTGGCGGCACGCCTCAATGGCCTGCGGACGCAGCACAAGCGAAAACGTAAGATTCTCGCCGGGCGCGGCCTCCCACGTGTTGCCACGCTGGCCGCGTCCCGCAGTCTGCCGCCGGCACGCTATGGCTGTGGCGTGCGCAGGGTCGCGCAAAGCCGCCTCCGTGTTGGTGGAGGCAGCCTCGTCAAGCATTATAATTTCCGGCATCAGTCTTCGACAGTTACAGTACGCGACTCGTCAGGGTTCACAGTGATATTCACACGCACAGTGTCGTCGGGCAGAATATCCTCCACGCGGTCGGGCCATTCCAACAGGCAAAGCGCGCCGGAATCAAAATAATCCTCCGTGCCAATCTCGATAGCCTCCTCGAGCGATTCGAGGCGGTAAAGGTCGAAATGATAAATCAGTTCGGCAGTAGTGTCCGAGCGATACTCATTAATGATAGAGAACGACGGCGAGTTAGCCTCGTCGGCATCCACGCCCAGAGCACGGCACAGCGCGGCGATAAAGGTAGTCTTGCCGGCACCCATCTCGCCGGAGAAAGCATAAATGGTGCGGTCGTCCATCAGGGAGACAAACTCGCCGGCCGCGCGGTCGAGATCCTCGACATTGGCAATATTGATAGTCTTCATATTCAACTAATTTTCCGCAAAATTACAACATTTCTCCCCAACCGCCAAGAATAACATTACCTTAGGGCAAAGCATTTATGTAATTTATTTCATTTTTCAAAAAAAAAGACTATCTTTGCGATATGTCGAATATGGATTTACAAATACTTGACTTAATAAAAAAAACCATCCGGGGCATAGAACCTCGGGCAGAAATAATATTATACGGTTCAAGAGCACGAGGCACCAATCGTCCTGACTCCGACTGGGACATTCTTGTGCTTATCGACACCGTAGCCCTGAACGACGACCAAAAAGGCATTGACTATATCCTATGGGATAAAGGAATAGATTTCGGTCAAGAAATAAACACTCTTGTGCGAACGAAATCCTATTGGGATTCCAACCCGTCACTTTTCAAACATAATGTAACACTTGATGCGATTTACTTATGAGCCTATCATCGATTATTGGTGTACGGTAAAAATCGCAAGCCCTTATCCACAAGCCTAAATTTATGTGCACGAAGCGGCAGAGCCGCTTAATATGGTAGGCATGGGCGAAAGCCCATGTTATGATGAATAGCAGGTATTCGACTGCGGCCGCAGTCGAACTTGCGTAAACCAAATAAACACGGGCTATTGCCCGTGCCTAACGTATTCGACCGCGGCTGCGGTCTGCTTTTTCTTTTCACATAAGCACTTTATACTTTTACCGGACACCAATAATTCCATACATGCACAACGGGGAGCGCCGGGTTTGGCGCTCCCCGTTTAGGGTTTTATTGGATTGCAGGGGCGATTATCTTACGACGACTTTTACCACTTTGCCGGATACGGAAACGAGGTAGACTCCGGGGGAAACGGCTATTTCAAGCGTTCCGCCGGCTATGCCGTCGAATGCCGCGATGCCGTCGATGCCGTAAACCTCGACGGGACTGCCTTGCGCGCCGTCGACACGGATACTGCCGGCGCCGGCACTTACCGTCACGGCTGCGAGAGCGGCATCGCCGATGCCGAGTTCCTTGCAGTCGACAGCGACATTGTTAGACGCGCCCGACTCGCCCTTGGTGTAGATGGCCGTGACAACGTAGTTGTAGCTTTCGCCGGGACGGGCGCTTTCGTCGGTGAATTCATTTTCCTCTACCGGCTCATCATTGAGCTTCACGCCGTCGCGGTACACATTATAGCCCACAAGGTCGAGGTTGGCGTTACCGGCCGGAATGTATGTCACGTCGTCGATAGACAGGCGGTAGCCTCCGGCGTTCATCGAGCGGATTGCGAAATGGCGGGCACCTTCGGGAAGGTCAATCTTATATTCTTCCCAATAGGGCAATACGCTCTCGGCAGCCCGGATAAGGATAAAGTCGGCCGGCGAGGTGCTGCCTGTGGAATAGTACACTTCGATGCGTTCACGATATGTGGATGTGTAGCTCTTTGCGTAGAAAACGATTGTCTGGGCCGATCCGTCGAGGTCGGGCGATATGGCCCAGTCGTCGACTTGCTTGTCGTCGTAGCGGAATAGCGAGAAGAGGAATTTCTTTCCGGTGCGGGCTCCCGAGAGTGAATCATAGACGAGGTTGGTATCCCAGATCCAGAAAGAGCCTGTGGTCTTGCCGGGCTCGATGCCGGGCATGTCGATCGTGCTTATGCCTCCTACGGGCTGTGCATCGACATCGACAAACGTCCATTCGCCGAATTGGTCGGAGAATGCTTCGCCGTCTTCAAAACTTTCGGTGATGGGGTCGCATGGCGCGGCGTCGAGGTCGGGTTCGCTCCATGCAAGGGTTACGGAACCGGCTGCGTTGGTAGCTTCGAGGTCGGTCACGCCGGGCAGGTCGGCCTTGACGATTTCTACTGAGGCGTCGGGGGTGCGGTTGTTGGCGGCCACCATATCGCCGTCGAGCTCGACAGTGGCATGGAACTTCACAGGGGCCTCGTCAATAGCCTTTGTGACATATCGGCTCGTGAATATGGCGGTGGCTCCGGATGCAAGGCTGTGGCCTTCGTGTTTTTCAAGGAGCGCATCGTCGGCATAAACCGATACCGTGTAGGCTTCGGCCGCCTGCGCGCCGAGGTTTTTCACCGTCACGGCCACATCGAAGGCCTCGCCGGCTTTTACTGTCGCGGGAACATTGATATAAGATGCTTCGAGGTCGTTGTCGGCAAGGTCGCCGATTACGATATTGTCGATGAATGTGTAATATGCCGCTTTTGTCACTGCCGTGAGATGCACCATGACGGTCTTCCCGGCAAAGCCGGAGAGGCTGAACTGCACAAGATTCCAAGCATCCGTCGCGCCTGTCTCGCTCACCACGGTGAGGGGCATGTCGGTGACTGTGCCGGTGGCCATATCGGTGACTGTGACTTTTATTTCGTTGAGGTCGTCGCCGGCGTCAAGGCCCAGATTGTAGGTGTGGAACGAGAGCGTGGGGTTCTTCATGCCGTCGAGAGCTATTTTGCCCGTGAAGATGCTGCCGTATGCACCGTAAGCCTGCCCATAGAAGCCGAGGTAGAAATCGTCGTTGTCCTGCGAGGCAAGCTCGTCGAAATCGTCATCGCCATAAATTCCGGCGGTAGCCTTGCCCGAATAGTCGAGGCCAAGGATATATTTGTCGAGGTCGGCCTCGCAAGTGATGGCATAGCCGGTATATGGCGTGCCTACGGGAGCAAATTTTGTAGACACTCCATCGCTCTCGCCTTGCGCCGTGTTGGCGTACACCACATATTGCATGAATTTTTGCGAGCCTTCGGCCACGGCGCGATAGGTGTACGTACAGTCCTTGATACCGTCCTTGACGAGGGTCATGTTGGTGTTGCCCACAAGATAGACGCTGTATGTCACGTCGCCTTCTTTCAGAGGCTTGCCGTTGATGTCGGCGGTGACAGCGTCCCAGGTGATTGTAACCTCGCCGGGGACAGCCTCGGTGAAGTCGAGCCCGGCAACTTTGGCCGGACGGTCGGCGGCAAGCTCGGGAGCGGTGATTTTGAGGTTGGCGATATAGAGGCCTCCGAACGAGTGCGTCGGCGATATGCAATGGATGCCAATATTATACTTGCCGTCGGCGGGTACGGTGAACTCGCCGCTGAAAGCCGTATATGTCGTTGCCTCAATAGTGGCCGACGCAATGGCGGTTATGGTCATGGCCTCCACCTCGGGAGCCGAGCCTATCATCACCTCAAAAGTTTCCGGCGCAGTCTTCGTCATAGCCTTGGCGTCGAGCGACAGGGTATAGGTGCGTCCCGGTTGCAGGGCTACGTCGGGAATGATGGCCCAGTCGTCGGTGCCTGTCGCCGACGATGTCCAGCAGCATATGGCACCGGTGCTCTTTATCCAAGTGTTGCTGTCGTCGTTGGCATTGATTATGGTGAGTCCGTCGATGCCGTTGGCAAAGTCTTCGGTGAATACGGTCTCGGCAACAACGGGTTCTTCGGGATCGGGTTCAACGGGGTCCGGGTCAACAGGCTCGCCTCCTTCGGCAGCCGAAATCGACATGCTCTTGACATAAAATGTCATTCCGCCCTTGTCGGAGATGGCATGGATTCCGAAATAGCAAATCCCGGTCTCGGAGGCGGTGAACTCGCCTTCGAAAGTTTCATAATCGTACACAGCCACCGTGGTGGGAGCGATTACCGCAGTGGTCATGGCTTCGGCCGTGGCGGCATTGCCGGCCATTAGTTCGAAACGCTGCTTGTCGTTGGCCGACGCCGATTTGGCATTTATCGTGATTTTGTATTTCGCGCCCTTCACAACGTTTACCGGCACGGAAATGAGCCAGTCGTCGGCCGCAAGGTCGTTATTGCCCCACAGCACGGCGGCACTCAGGAAGCAGGTCCAAGCCTTGCCGTCGCCGTTGGCGTCGATTTTGGAGAATTGCGCCAGTTCGTAAGTATCGAATGTGAAGTCGCACGGAGGCGTCACGGCCTGTGCCTCTGCGGCACGCGGTGCGGCGAGCCTTGTGGTTTTGCCGGTGACAGCTTCGGCAGGTGTGCCAAGTGCTGCATGTGCTCCGGAAGCCGGAGTGGCCGCCTTGATTTTCTGTGGCGCGCCGGGGGCTGCGGAAGCGATGGTGGCTACCGACAGGGCCAGAAGGCCGGTAAGCAGTTTTTTCATAAAATGTGTTTTTTAATGATGTGGGGTTTTACTTTACAATCTGTTTGAATGTCTCACTTGCTGCCTTTACGATATATACCCCGGCCGACGGCAGTGTGGCCGACAGGCTGCCGGAGCCGGATGCGATGCGGCGTCCTGTCACATCGTAGACGGCAATATCCGCTCCGGGAGCCTCAACCGTGATGCACCGTCCAACTGCCGCGACGGCCACCGGGGCAGATTCTGCGGAAAATATGCCGGAGACGGATTCCGTGGTGGCTTTCGTCTCTATCGACGGACGCGAAAAGCGGATGCCGTCGTAGCCGCGCACAGTATAATAATATTCGGTGCCGGATTGAAGATTGTCAATCAACGCGGATGTGTCAGTGCTGCCGGTCATGCGCCCTGAGTGGCCTTCCACCGGCACCGGCGCATAGGCATAACCGTGGCCCACAACTACATCGTCGATACTCAACGAGCCTTTCGTGCCCTTGCGGTCGAACTCGATGCGCACCGCCGACGTGCCTTCGGGGAAAGCGTCGGTAGAGCATACGCGGCCGCCTTTGTCAGTAACGACCTCAAAGGATGCCACGAGGGTGCGTTCCGACGTGCCCACGGCATAGACGCGGATATAATCGCCGGCCGAGGTCGAACTGCCGCGTTGCCAGAAACTTACCGATCGTACGTCGTCACCGAAAGAGGCTGTGATATGGTCGGCCGCCGACAGGCGCAAAGCCGGAATGGCCGCGCCGGAATAGGAGGCATTGGCAAATGACGACGACGACGATGAGGTCCAGCCCTTGGGAAGAGGCTTCACGCCGGCAGAAAAGTCGCATACGTCCACTATCTCAGCATCGTAGGTTTTGGTATATACATTTATCTCGTAATCTATGGCCTCGGGAAGCGGATTCCATGTGGCCACAAAACTATGGTCGTCGATGCCGACAGCTCCTGTCGACTCAACCCTGAGCCGTCCGATTGTGGGCGCGCCCGTGAATACTTCTATTTCGTTCGACGGCGCCGACATCTCGAGCCCGCGCGCATTGCACACCGTATAGTAATATGCGGCATCGGCATCCAGGCCGCCCACTTCGCAGCTTGTAACATTGCCGACAGGCCGCAACTGCCATCCGGGCAGGTATTCGGCCTTGCCGTCGCGGCGCGTATAGACACTCAGCAGATAGCCTGAGCCGTCGGGAGCGTTTTCCCAATTTGCCACAAAACTTTCGTCGGTGACATCGGTGGCCTCCGTGGCTGTCGTGGAGCCTATCGGCGCCGCGCCGCCGCAAACCTTGAATGTGACAACACCCTCGTCGCTCTCCGCAATTTCGGTAAACGGCAAGTTGAGAGCCTTTCCGCTCCAAGTGCGCATCGACGGGGAGGTGTCGTCGGTGAAAGAGGTGATATTGTCGTAGCCCGGAAACGGGTCGCCGTCGCGAGTGGAGGGCGTAGGCAGGTTATCGGCTTCCTCGATGTCGACATGCTGGTGTGAGGTGGAATTATTCACGCAGTTATCGCGCCACTGCGCGAGATTGTAGTCGATATGCCAAACGAGCATTCCGTGGCCGGGGATATAGGTGTCCCACGACGTCTGCTGCCGGTTTTCCACCAGAAAGAATTCATATTCGCTGTCGGTTTTCACCAATCCTGCAATATTGCTGCCTATGGGCGGGAGGGTGGCGTTGAGCGCGCCGGAAATCACGGCCGGCTCCATCCACCCCAAGGCATACCGCTCAAAGGCGCCATAGAGAGGAGGCGTCGTGCCGTTGTTGTTGTATGGGCCATAGTCGAGCGCGCTCCATGCCCCGGGAGTGAAAGCTGAGGTGTAGGCCGTGGTGTAGAGGTCGGGCAGACCCATTACGTGGCTGAACTCGTGCACGAAAGTGCCCACGCCGTCGGGGCGCGAGCCCTCCCATTCGTTTGAACAGGCATATCGATCGAGCTGCACGCCGTCGAAGATATAATCCTTTGTCGGATAAGCCGTCGTGATGCCCCACGAATGAGGCCACACCGTGTCGGCTCCTCCGCCGGTGGCCTCGCCGCGCCCGGCATAGAACAAAAACACATTGTCGATGAAGCCGTCGCCGTCGCGGTCGTACTGCGAGAAATCTACCGTGGCGTCGAGCTGCTGACAGGCTTCCACCACCATCATTCCCGGATTGGCGTCGTTGCCCGAATAGTTGCCGCCATAGTAGGCCATGCGCTGCGACAGCGTGACCGGGCCGAGCACGTCGAACTGCGGACGGAAAAGGCCGTTGGAACATTCCTCAAAATATTGCCTTGCCGAGCCGGTGCCTCCGTAATCGGCAAAATCTTCCTCGTTGAGCATACGCGAGAAATAGTCGTGAGGGTCGGACAGCTCAAATTTCACATCGGCATATTCCACAAGTATCACCACCGCCTTCTGCTCGCCTATCGAGGGGAAAGCCGTGCCGGGAAACAGACCCGGACCTTTCTTGAAACCGTCGCCATACCCGGCTGCGCGCGAGGGCGACGCCGACCGTGCGGCAGTGCGCCGAGGACGCCGTGCCGCCATGCGTCCAAAAGCATGGCCGGCCTTGCCGGCATCTATCGTGGCGAGCAAATCGCGCACCTGCGCGCTTCGACGCGAAGCCGACACGGCTTTCACGCCTGTGGACACGACAGAATCGGCATCGGCGGTGGGCCGGGCATAAAAAAATCCGGCGGCCGTCTCGACCAACGGATACCCGTCCTCGGTGTAATAGCAATGGAAATTTTCGTCGCCGACAAGACGCACCTCTATTGTGGAGCCGTCGGGGTGTGTCATTGAAAGCAATCCGGGTTTCGCCGGCTTTGCCTCGGCGCCGAGCCATGACAGCACGATAATGGCCGACAGCAAGTCAATCTTGAATTTCAGGTCACTCATAGGATAGTTAGTTGTTGGTGGTGTTTCAGTGGCAAAGAAAACACAAAAAATCAACATCACCAAACAAAATGTTATCAAAATCGCAATTTTTATAGCATATTAATAAACTACCCCCCCCCCATCTGACATTTTGACAACATTTTATTAGCAAAACTAACATATTGAAACACAACTTCTCTAATTCCAATCATTTCGTCATCGCGCCAATCTGCCGGTTGCATACTTTTCAAAATAACCTTATCTTTGCCGAAAAAAAGATATGCGCACTGTTATACAAAGAGTGAAAACGGGAGCCGTTGATGTCGACGGCGAGAGATTGTGTGAAATCGGAGCCGGGATGTTGCTGCTGCTCGGCGTGGAAGGCGGCGACACGGAGGCCGACCTGGAATGGCTCGCCGCGAAAGTGGCGGGGCTTCGCATCTTCAACGACGACAATGGTGTAATGAACCGCCCCGTCACCGACCTGCCCGGGCTCGGCATCATCGTTGTGAGCCAGTTCACGCTCACGGCCTCGACACGCAAGGGCAACCGCCCAAGTTATATCCGCGCCGAAAGACCCGAAGCCGCCGAAAAGATGTATGAACGTTTTTGCCTGCGACTCGAAGAGCTTACCGGCCGATCCGTGGGCCGTGGACGATTCGGCGCCGACATGGCCGTGTCGCTCGTAAACGACGGCCCCGTAACCATCATCATCGACTCGCGCCTGCGCGAATAAGCATTGAATGTGTCAAAAAATTTGTGTACCACGGAGCGCGACCGCGCTCCTTTTTAACCACGAATTACACAAATTTCGCAAATTTCACAAATTATTTTAAATCCAGTCGGCAGGAAGAGGGTGTGCCAAAATACCAAACAGTAGGGACGCACGGCCCGTGCGTCCGAGAAACAATACTGATAATCAATTGTTAATCAATTGTTAATCTGCGGACGCACGAGCCGTGCGTCCCTACAATCTCGGCATGAACAGCTTTTTGATACACCCTCATTATATTTTTCACAATCCGGAGGATTGTGTTCCTACCGGGTGGATGCTCTTTCTGCCTGATGAAATCTATTGTGTTCCTGCCGCCGTTTGCGATATGGACATAAAAAAAAACACCATCCGGCGGGATGGTGTCGTGTAGCCCATAGCAGAATCGAACTGCTCTTTCAAGAATGAAAATCTTGCGTCCTAACCGATAGACGAATGGGCCAA
>VSPD01000038.1:23118-26393 GCA_009775125.1 Muribaculaceae bacterium
GTAGCCCATAGCAGAATCGAACTGCTCTTTCAAGAATGAAAATCTTGCGTCCTAACCGATAGACGAATGGGCCAACTGCTGTAATGCGAGTGCAAATTTACGGACATTTTTTTAATCTGCAAAATTTTTCGCAAAAAAAATGCAAAAATTTCGCATTTTACCCTAAAAACCGGGGAAAATGGGCCGGACGAATCATCAACGACCGGTCCGGCCCCTGGCTTTAGGTATATAGACGTTTGGGGAGAGGTGTGGCAAAGTTAACACTATTTTCGTTAAATGCAAAATTATTTTTCCACCCCAAAAGGCCAAGCAGGTTGTGCGCGGCGTAGTTTTCATTGCTGTTTGCGTTTTCGGATTAATAAACGTGTGTATGTGACTTGGATTTTGCTGTTGAGCCGGATTGTGGCACCCCGGTTTAGCTCGGAATAATTCGGATAATCTTTGCGGTTGTACCTTTTTGTAATATATGGACTGCCTCGGTCGGTAATGCCTAAGATTTCGAACTGTTCGGGACAGTATTTGTCAAGGAATGCAATTGGCACTCCCATAATTCCGCCGTAGTCGGAGGGGATGGCGTCGATGTACGGCACATCGATGGCATCATAGTTGTCGTAACGAAGATAGCATCGGATGTGGACTAACGGGTGCCGGCTATATAATATATTGTGGAGCATCGTCATCAAGGGCAGTCGTTGGTGGCGGCGGCCATGATCGATGTTGGTGTACCAACATGTATCAGCTATTTCAACCGGCGCGCCGGTTGGCGTGATAAAGGTTTTTAGCCGCACCCCGGAGGCGCCAAGCCAAAGACGGTCAGACTGAATCAACGGCAATATGTTGGGATATGACAGAGCGTTTAGATTCCCGATTACGGCAAATTGCTTTCCGCTTTCGACAAGCCAGTCCATGAACTCGCGAAAAAGGGAGAATGGAGGATTGGTTATAATCATGTCGACTTCGTCACGGAGACGCGTCACTTCGTCGGAACGAAAATCGCCCGTGCCTTCGAGATATTGCCATTCGAGGTCGTGGATATTGACATGGCCGTCGCCGTTGGCGCCACGGTCGAGAACGAAGACTTTGCCTGCCCAATCGAAGGAGGTGCTGACAAGGCGGCGAAGGCCGAGAGCTTCAAAGTTTTGAGCGAAAAATTTGGTAAAATTGCTCCATTCGGGGTCATTGCAAGGCAACAGGATGGTTTTGCCGCGGAAAAGATCGGGGTCGAATTCCAAATATGCGTTTATTTCCTTTTGAATGTCGTCGTATTGGGTGTAAAACTCATCGTTCTGCGCCTCCTTGGCGGCTTTCAGGTTGGCGTTCTTGGCCATGACGTCGGTTTGCGGTCCGACTGAATCCCGGCATCGGAGAGATTAATATTGCATAAAGATAAGACCTATTAAAACGGAAACGTGGGACTCTTAAAGCCACTCGTTCACAAATTGGGGCCGTAGGATTGCCGTGAGGATGAACGAGCAAGCAAGAGACCCACGTGTAGGTATATATAGCCAAAGGCGTGTACAATATATATGCACACGTAGCTTGGCGTAGATACACCAACCGCAGGCATCTATTGTTGCCGTGTTCTTGCTCCTCAATTTGAAATTTCCTACGTTTCAATTTGACAAAAACAAGCGCAATAAACGCCATTTCGATATGTCTGCAATCTGTCGGAGAGCCGCTTTCGGCTTTGCTTTGCGACGGATTGCATCGCAAAAGTAGTTAAAAATTCCGAATTTTTTATGTACTTTTGCACAAATAAATATAAATAAGGAAAGTATGTCGAAACATATATATATAGAAACTTACGGGTGCCAGATGAATGTGGCCGACACGGAGGTTGTGGCCGCGATAATGGGCATGGCCGGATATGAACTGACGGATGATATTGAAAAGGCCGATGCCGTGCTGCTCAACACGTGCTCGATACGCGACAATGCCGAGCAGAAGATCGTGGGCCGGTTGCAGTTTCTCGCCTCGCTCAAACGCAAGCGTGGCGGACGGCTTATAGTGGGCGTGATAGGCTGCATGGCCGAGCGCGCCAAAGACGACCTTATCGCCAACCATGGCGTTGACCTGGTGGCCGGGCCCGACAGCTACATGGACCTGCCCTCGCTCTTTGCCTCGGCCGAGGCCGGGGAAAAGGCCATCAACGTGGAGCTAAGCACGGTGGAGACTTATCGCGACGTGATGCCGCTGCGCCTGGGGCCGAACCGCATCTCGGGCTTTATCTCGATAATGCGCGGATGCAACAATTTCTGCTCGTACTGCATTGTACCTTACACACGCGGACGCGAGCGGTCGCGCCCGGCGGAGAGCATCCTTGCCGAACTGGCCGACTTGCGTGCCAAGGGCTTCAAGGAGGTGACGCTGCTGGGACAGAATGTAAACTCGTATTCGGCCGACGGCGTGGAATTTCCCGACCTGCTTGCCGCCGTGGCCGAGGCCGCGCCGGATATGCGCGTGCGCTTCACCACGTCGCACCCCAAGGATATGTCGGACCGCACTATCGCCGTGATGGCGTCGCACCCCAATATCTGCCGCCACATCCACCTGCCCGTGCAGTCGGGCTCGGACAAGGTGCTGAAAGCGATGAACCGCAAGTACACGCGCGAGTGGTATCTGGGACGCATCGCGGCCATACGCGCGGCCATGCCCGACTGCGCCATAACGACAGACATGTTCACGGGCTTCCACTCGGAGACGGAGGAGGATTTCGCCGAGACGCTTTCGCTGATGCGCGAGGTGGGATTCGACGCCGCCTTTATGTTTAAATATTCGGAACGCCCCGGCACGCTGGCATCGCGCACGATGCCCGACAATGTGCCGGAGGATGTGAAAATCGAACGCCTCAACCGCATGATTGCGTTGCAAAACGAGCTGTCGGCCGAGTCGAACCGCCGCGAGATTGGCCGCGAGGTTGAAATCCTCGTGGAGGGCGTGTCGAAACGCTCGACGGCGCAGATGGTGGGCCGCACCTCGCAAAACAAGGCTTGCGTGTTTCCGCGCCGCGACTTCCGCGCCGGCGACATAGTGCGCCTCAAAGTGGCGTCGGCCACATCCGCAACCCTTTTGTGTGAATAGGCATAAACGCCGTATTTACATTGAATTTCGGAGATTTTTAACGTTAATGGCCGTGAATAAGCCGTTAATCCGGATTAATTAAGCATGTCACAAAAGAAAGTTAATACTTTAAGTGTAGGGACGCACGGCTCGTGCGTCCGTTGCAAAACAATATTAATTAATTGTGTTAATAATATTTACGCGGACGCACGAGC
>VSPD01000039.1 GCA_009775125.1 Muribaculaceae bacterium
ATTCATTTGTATTTGATAATTCGTTATATTAACTTAAGTTTCAACTACTTCTGTAATTTTTACCGAATCATTGTATATAAGTAGATGTTAAAAATTAATTTATATTTAAAAGCAGATGTCGTTTCATTTCAACAGCCATATCTTCGGATGCTTTTTGGCCGCTTTCTTCCTCATCGTCAGTCACGTAGCTCGCTACGTTCCTTCCTCTTCGTAAGAAATCGCCTCAAAAATCATCTCGAATATATTGTCTGTTAATTTTTAACATCTACTTTTCGCTGTACGTTATATGACTGATCACGATAAGATTCTTGTCCGTGGAGCAAGAGTTCATAATCTCAAAAATATAAATGTAGATATCCCGCTCGGCGAAATCGTTGGTATCGCCGGCGTATCCGGCTCGGGGAAATCCTCTTTGGCTCTTGGCGTGCTGTATGCGGAGGGGTCGCGCCGCTATCTGGAAGCGCTGTCGACTTACACGCGCAGACGCATGACACAAGCGCCCAAGGCGCAGGTCGACGACATAATGTATGTCCCTGCCGCGATAGCATTGCATCAGCGACCCGGCGTGCCCGGCATCAGAAGCACTTTCGGAACAGGCACAGAGCTGCTCAACAGCTTGCGCCTTATGTTCTCGCGTCTTGCTTCGCACAAATGCCCCCAATGCGGACACTATCATGTTCCCACTCTCGACGTCGCGGCCGAAAAGGAGCTCGTGTGTGAAAAGTGCGGAACGCATTTCTATGGACCGGGAGCGGAAGATTTGGCATTCAACAGCGCCGGTGCCTGCCGCCAGTGCAATGGAACAGGAGTGATCATGACAGTTGACCGCTCGACCCTTGTCCCGGATCAGAGCAAGACCATCGACGAGGGCGCCGTGGCTCCATGGAACAGCCTTATGTGGACGCTGATGACCGATGTGTGCCGGGCAATGGGTGTAAGGACCGACGTGCCTTTCAACCGGCTTTCCGACAAGGAGAAGGAGATTGTATATGACGGTCCGATGGAGAAAAAGCATATTTTCTATAAAGCCAAGACAAGCAACGTGGCCACGGAGCTGGATTTCACCTATTATAGCGCTGTGGCTACCGTCGAGAACGCGCTCTCCAAGGTTAAAGACGAGAAGGGCATGGCTCGCGTGGAAAAATTTCTCAAGCAAGGCGTGTGCCCCGAATGTCACGGCACACGCCTGTCGGAGGAGGCCCGCGCGCCCATGATAGCCGGCGTGAATCTCGCGGATGTGTGCATGATGACATTGGAAGACTGTATCGAGTGGGTCAAAAAAGTGCCCGGTTTGATGCCTGAGGATATGCGCCCTATGGCTCAAAGCATATGCGAGTCATTTCTTTCCACCTCACGCCGCCTTATCGACCTTGGCCTCGGATACCTGAGCCTTGACCGTGCAGCGTCGACGCTTTCGACGGGCGAACGTCAGCGCATGCAGCTTGCCAGAGCTGTCAGAAATCGCACTACGGGAGTCCTTTATGTGCTCGACGAACCGTCAATCGGCCTGCATCCGGCCAATATAGAGGGGCTCACCGGCGTTATGGACGACCTCGTTGCCGACGGCAACTCTGTCGTGCTTGTCGACCACGACACTCAAATCCTCGGCCACGCCGATTGGATTGTGGAAATGGGCCCGGGGGCAGGAGCCGATGGAGGTGAAATTGTGGCGCAAGGCACTGTTAAAGAGATTGAGGACGACAAGGCCTCCCAAATAGGCACTTTCCTCGCGGGAAGAGTCACCGACAAAGTGATTCCGGAGATTTCCGCCGACGACATGTTTGCAAAAGGGACAATACACTTGTCTACATCACAAATACATACCGTGAAGCCATTGGAAGTCGATATCCCGAAAGGACGGCTTACTGTGGTGACCGGCGTGTCGGGGTCGGGAAAGACCACGCTGATTCTCGAAAGCCTTGTGCCGGCGCTTGAAGCATCGGTCAATCACGGGCAGCTGCCCGAGAATGTGAATTCCATAGACGCGCCGGGAATTGAGAGAGTAAAGCTCATCGACTCAACCCCGATCGGAGCAAATGTGCGTTCCACAGTGGCCACCTATGCCAATATTCATGACGAGCTTCGCAAGATTTTTGCCAAGACCCCCGATGCAAAGAAATACGGCTACAAGGCCGGCGATTTCTCATACAATACGGGGAAGCTGCGTTGCCCGGTATGCGACGGGACAGGCACGGTGAGCCTTGACGTGCAATTTCTGCCGGATGTGGATATACCATGTCCGGAATGTCACGGCTCCCGATACTCCCGAAATGCCTGCCTGGTGGAATGTCACACAAAGAGCGGCCGGTCGTTCTCTCTGCCCTCTATCATGGCAGCCAATATCTCCGACGCCATCAAAACAGCGGCCGATTACAAAACCGTGGCATCACGGCTCTCCACATTAAACGACCTGGGATTGGGCTACCTTACACTTGGTGAAGCTACTCCAAGCCTCTCGGGCGGAGAGGCGCAACGCCTGAAACTTGCGTCTGAAATGGGGCGGCAACAAAACGATACGCTGTTTGTTTTCGACGAACCCACCATCGGCCTGCATCCGCTGAATGTGCGCACTCTGCTTGAAGTTTTCCGCCATTTGATTGACTCCGGCGCGACAGTTATAGTAATCGAGCACGACCTCGACGTGATACGCAATGCCAACTATATAATCGATATGGGACCCGGAGGCGGCAAAAGCGGCGGAGAGATTGTCGCTGCCGGAACGCCGGCCGACATCAAATCCAATCCCGAAAGCGTCACGGGCAGATTTATAGAATAACTTTTCTGCAATGGAACCGGAAAACGGACATAAAGGGCTCGACTTCGGGGGTGGAAATATCCCGAAGCTGTTCCGCATACTTTTCTTCCCCACATTGGCGGCGATGGTGTTCGACGCGCTGTTTGTGATTATCGACGGCATATTTATCGGGCATGGAGTAGGGCCGGCAGGCATAGCGGCAATCAGCATTGTGTCGCCGCTGTTCTCCGTAGTGTCCGGCACTGGCCTGATGTTTGGCATCGGCGCATCTGTCGCGGCGAGCATCAGCATGGCAAAGAAGCATGTCGGCGAGGCCGACAGAATTGTAACGCAAGCGTTTACGGCCGGGATATTGTTGATAGCCGTCATTGCAGCCTTATGTTTTTGCTTTGCTGAAAATATAGTCGACTTTTTGGGATGCAGCCCAACGCTTAAATCACATTGCCTTGATTATCTGGTGTGGCTGCTGCCGGGAATTGTCTTCGTCATGTTCCAACTTATCGGCATGATGCTTATCCGCCTCGACGGCTCTCCGAAATATGCGATGTTCTGCAATGTAATTCCGGGCATCGTCAATATCGTACTCGACTGGATATTTATTTTCCCTCTCGGGCTGGGTGTGAAAGGCGCCGCAATGGCAACATCCATAAGCTGTATTTTCGGCGGCTCAATGGCAGTGCTATATTTCTTCCGCTTTTCGGAGGTGCTGAATTTCGCGCGTCTGAAACTCTCCATTGCCGGGATATGCGATGCCGCACGCCAAACGTGGGAAATCGTGAAAATCGGATTTGCCACATTGCTTACCGAACTGGCCATGTCGGTAATGCTGTTTACCGCCAACCATGTCTTTATCCGCGCCTTGGGCGATAACGGAGTGGCGGCGTTCAGCATAGCCTGTTATCTGTTCCCGTTCCTTTTCTCAGTGAACAACTCGGTATCAGAGGCCATACAGCCGATTATCAGCTTCAACTTCGGAGCGGGGAATATGAAACGTGTCGAAACGGCATTGCACACCGCGCTTATAGCGGCTGCGATTTGCGGAATCATCGAAGTCGCGTCCATTGCCGGAGGAGCCGAATATCTTGTCATGATGTTCTTAGACCCCGGCACAGAGGCATTTGAACTCGCTTGCTCAGGGTTGCCCAAATTTGCCATGTGCGGCATATTCTTCGCGCTCAACATTGCATTTATCGGCTACTATCAGGCAATTAACAAAGCCCTGACGGCCACTGTATTCACCCTGCTTCGCGGCATGATATTCGTAGTGCCATGTCTTCTTTGGCTACCCTACTTAATCGGCATCTCCGGACTGTGGTTAGCCATTCCCGTTTCCGAGCTGCTTACGCTTATTGTCATAGTTTTTCAAAAATACATCAGCCCTGCCGATAAGCACATTACGATACCGCTGTAAAATAAAACATCTATGAACGATACAGTAAAAGTAATCCGCAAGGTTACCATCGCAGGAATATGGGTAAATGCAGTCTTGGTAGCCTTGAAATTGTTTTTTGGCTATTGGGGCCACAGTGACGCCTTGGTTGCTGACGGCTATCACTCGATGAGTGATTTTATTACCGACTTTATTGTAATAGCCTTTGTGGCCGCGTCCTATAAGAAAGCCGACTCCGACCATCCCTATGGGCACGGTAAATTTGAAACGATAGCAACGGCAATTATAGGCATAATACTTCTTGGTGCAGGCGTGGCGATAGGCTTTGACGGAATCACATTGCTTATATCGTCGCTTAATGGCACCATGTTGCCTTGCCCGAGCATATGGACCCTTTATATTGCAGCGGCTTCAATCGCCCTGAAAGAGTTTTGCTACCGCTACACTATTGGTTACGGTAAAAAAATAAACTCCCCGGCATTGATTGCCAACGCGTGGCACCATCGCAGCGACGCCATATCATCAATCGCCACTTTGATTGGCGTGTCATTTGCAATTTTCATGGGACCGCAGTGGCGAATCATGGATCCGGTCGCATCCATAATTATTGCAGCCATGATTTGCGTCTCGGCTGTAAAAATAGCGATTCCGCCGTTGAACGAACTGCTTGAAAAATCATTGCCGGAAAATACAATCAATAAAATGGACGAATGTATCCGGCAAGTGCCGGGCGTGATGATAGTACACAACCTGCGTTCAAGGAAAAACGGTCATTCCATCATCATCGATGTCAATATACATGTCCGGCCGGACATCACCGTAAGAGAAGGCCATGAGATTGCGACAAATGTCGAGAAGCGGCTTGAACAGGAATTTGGCAGCAACCTCATAATATATGTCCACATCGAACCTCAGGATTGATCCCCGCACCTCTTGCAACCCAAAACCATATAACAAAAAAAATTGATTGTCACTATCGCCACACCCATAACCTCCACATTATCAATAAATTATTGCCATTTGTTAAATTCTTCCGACAAGTGTTCAGAAAATTTCAGATGATTCTCGGTTTCATGGATGTGCGGGTTTTTGGGGATTTAACTTCGAATATTCCTCAAATCCGACTTGACAGCCGGCAGAGGCTTCAAGATATTCCAACTTTAAGGACTCATCGAAATCCTGTTCTGCCTCTAAAAAGGAATGTATTAGCCTTTGTAGCAAGTCTTTTTCTATGCGTCCAGCCGCGAGATGGTAACTGATATTTTCCATCTCTGTCATGAACCGCGATACGCAATACATATACCCATTCAAAAGAAGGAATGCCGCTCCTAATGTTATGGACAATCGTTTATTCCCGTCCGAGAATGAGTGGTTGCGATTAATCGACCAAACGAGATGTGTCAACTTGTCCTCAAATGATGGATAATAGTCGTCGTTTTGTATGTGTTCCAGACAACTGTCAAGGCAACCCATATTGATATGCCCTAAATCACCTCCGCCACTGTTTCTTATGGTCTCACGATGAATTTCTATGGCGCGCTCCAATGTCAAGTATATCATCATTCTCTCTCTTTAAGCCTTTTAAGCGCCTGTTCGTATTCGGCAATCCGCTCGGACAAAGTCATACT
The DNA here is from genome assembly GCA_009775125.1 of Muribaculaceae bacterium. Taxonomy (GTDB): domain Bacteria; phylum Bacteroidota; class Bacteroidia; order Bacteroidales; family Muribaculaceae; genus CAG-873. The sequence goes on from VSPD01000039.1 coordinate 5,774, forward strand.
CGCCTCTCCAATAAAACGGTTGAAATCTTCAGGAGGGACTGCTCCTATATGCTCAGCAAGACTCTTATGTAGAGCGTCTCGAAAGCATAAGTCACGACTCGCCATCTTTGTCCGTGCCTTATTAATCAAAGGAACCCATAATCGTTGGGATGAAAAAGATTGATACAACGCGTCAGCCTCGGCGTGCGTAAGTTTGCGTCCGATACGTTGGTATTCCTGACGAAGCACGTCAGCAAATCCGGCCTCATAACTTGCTATAAGATCAAGAACCTCACTATACATGGTCATTCGCTCTTCCTCATCGTTGGATAATTTGAGTATTCGGCGATATTCTGCCGCATTCTCCTTGAATATACTGGTATATACCATATCATTATACCAGATATATTTGATTTTGCCAAGGTCAACATATAGATTAAGAGCTTCCACCAATTCTTGATGATAGTCTGCATTGTTGAGCAAATTGTGGATAAAGTCCTCGTCTCGTTGATTGATGTATTTAGTAACACCTCCTGTGCGCTTGTTTACCGTATCAATCACAATATCCAAGATAAGGCTTCGTACTTCTTTCGCCCTTTCACTGCGGGTTAGCAACATCGCAATATTCAGCACGGCCCGGAAAGAGAATATGCCCAACTTACGAATTTTGTTAGGGAAGTTAACTTCCTGAACAAGGGTGGGGTTAATCGACAACACAAACTCTTTCAATGTGTTACCGGTAACAACATCGTATCCGTTCCTTCTGAGTTCATCCTCATTGTTACGTATGCAAGTGGTAATACTTCTTTGTGTTACCCCGAAAAAACTGGCTACCTGTGACTTTGTAAACGTCAATTGGCCTCGAAACAGTACTCCAGGCAGCCCGACCGCAGTCTGTATCTCTTGCAGGGCGTAACTGTTATTCAAGACATTCTGCCTTGCAATCTTGGACGATGTCAAATCTTTATTCATAACTGTCACCTGGTTTTCTATATTATGATATATTCTACTGGCGCGATTCTATCGCACCAGTAGTAATAGTGAATTATTTGCGTTGATTCTTGATTTGTTCAGTAAGGAGTGTTATTGTTTTGTCTTTGTCGGCGAGGGCTTTTTGAAGGGTTGCAATTGTGTCTACGAGAGAGGCGATGCGGTCAATGTCCGTAATCGTTGCGGTTTTTATCATACCTCCTTCTCCTCGCATAAGCCACTCTGCGGATAAATCCGGAAACATCAAAAGAATTTCTTTTGCCCGATCCGAAGTTATCGACTTTGCTTTTGTAAAAGCACCAACACCCCAACCTAACATTCGTTCTGCGGCTGTTGGCGAAACCTCTTTGTATTCAAAATATTTTTTAAGTTGGTCTTTAATAGACATAAGGCAAAAAGGTTAAATAACGTTAATTTAAAAGAATATATTCATCAAACATTTGCTTTTAAAAGAATATATTCTTTGCTTTGCATCGTGGTTCAAAACTAAGAGCAAATATAAAACTTTTAGCCGAATCTCCAAAATCAAAAAACATAATACTAACCCGGGAAGGGGACATAATTATCCCCTACCCCACTTAAATCACCGCAAAGAATGACTTACAAACCCAACCCCGAGTATGAGAAAGCGCATGACCGCATCTGCACGCTCATCTAAGAAATCGGCGACCAACTCGCGGCTATCAACAGCAAAGACGATGTCGACACCGTAGTCGCAGAACAGGAGAAAAACGACTTCATATTCAAAATGACTGAAATAATCTCCGCTTACCACGACCGCGACGCGCACGACGAATGTGGCGCACGTATCGTCGAACTCGAAGCAAAACTCGCATCGGCGGAAAAGAAAGCAAAACAAGAAAGCGACCGCTGGTTTACGGAGTTTCAAAATAACCAACATCTGAAAAGTGCTTTAAAATCGCTCACCGCCGTCATCGCCCAGGACGCTCTCTGCCAAGTCAAACCAAACCATCATAAACCCGTTCCGGCAATCGTCTTAAACCAGCTTCCAATATCATATCAAACACATCTTTCAAGACAATAATTACTGCGAACGGAAAAAGCGCTCAGAGGAGCGCGATTCCTCCGACAAACGGCAATGGCGGTTCGACTCCGCCCGGAGGAACGACAAAAAAGAGGACATTGACATTACGGGAATTCCGTCGCATAGCGGTCAGGCCAAGCGGATGATGCCGATGCGACGATGAGCGACACGGAAGGCCGTGTCCGCGATAAGAAATAACTCTCCGTGCTTATGCCGAAAAAATGACGGAGAGCGAGATGAGACGCGTCCACTCGTGGCAAATGGACCGAGTAAAAACAGATGTCCTGTGGTGAAAATACCGCGACAATATAAAGAATGGCATGGCTTAGTTGGCAAGAGCGTCGGGCGGAATGTCCCGAAGGCGCCGGTTCGAATCCGGCTGCCATTCCTACACTTTCAAACAGACCGAAATGAAAAATTTAATTAAAGCGATTCTTACTCGGATTGTAAAAAAAAGGGTTCTAAAATCGACACAACAATTCGGAGGTTATGAAAACGCAACCTCATACATTATCAATGCACCATTAAATCAATGGCGTCTCCGTTTATGGATAGTAGAGCACATTCGCCATGAAGACGGAAGAATATGCACTGATGAAAGTATTTACGAATGGATTACTCGCAGTTGAGTATCTTTTCCACTTCCTCAATACAACAGTTCACAAGAACTGACTGAACTGTATTGTTGAGGCCAATAGAGTTGAAGTAGATTCGGCAATTGCCGTCCTCAGTTTTCTTGACATAGGTGATTGTGGCCTTATTTACAATCACAACATCACCCTTCGGTGTTTCAAACGATTCAAATTGAAATTCCATAATCATTAATTTTTATTTGGCGATACAAAGTTAGTGATTTTTTTAAGAATGGCGTAACCTTTGGGCGATAGTGGACAATGCAGGACCGACACCTGCCGCCATTCCATCCAAACTCCAAATGCAAACTAAAACAAAATATCATATGGAAAAAACGATTGATTACGAATTGAAGCGTGGCGACCTGGCCGCGCTGATAAGAGGGATGGATGTCGGCGATATACTCCGCTTTCCCATATCAAAACATAACAGCCTGCGGTCCACCACCGGCAACGGCGGCATGGCCGTAGAACGCTCCGAAGGACGCCGCTGGTCAGTAATCGCCGACCTTAAAAACAGAGAATCAATAGTAACACGAATCTCATAACAGGATGAAACAACAAATAATCCGGGAAGTCAACCGAGAGAAGATATTGCTTGAAAACATATTCGCCGTAATGGCCGGATATACATTCAGCAAGACACAGGCCGAGGAAATTGTCGGCAGAGGCAAACTTGAAAGATTGATTGAAAAAGGCGACATCGAATGTGAAAAACGGTCGGGGGGACAAAACGGCAAATGGTTCTGCAACGCGGAACAGGTTCTAAGACACTGCCGTGACATGAGACCCTTGCAAAAATAAAACGAATATGGATATGAAGAAAATTAAAGAGCGGGCATGGACTCTGCTGATTATAATCGGAATAATATCAGGTATATTTCTTTTCGTCGAGGCAGTGAGGATATTTCTATGGGCGTGCTTCGAGGCAGGCATACCTATGTGACAAAATAGCCGGGGAGTTGTCGGCCCGGACCGGCAATAGCGGTGATGCGAGTTCGACCCTCGCCCCCGGCGCCAATGATTTTAGGTTTTCATTTCCCAAAAGCCCGCGACGGGCCATATTTTGCAAAAATATGTGTCAATTCATTTTGCGACGGCAAGCCCGTGAGGGTCGGCCGCGTGCTTCAAAACTTGACCGCCGGGAAAGACCGGCACCTAATGATATAGTTTTTTCATAAATAGTAATTTCAATGTTCCATGCCGTAAAATCCGCGAGGACATAACGGCATGCCTCTCCGGCACGCAAGAGTGCGGCCGAAAAAAGGAGGAAAAGCAAATGCAAGCATTTTTACCACATAAGACGAGCCGCGCCGTGATGGCGCCGCGAAGTTGTGTTTTTCGTAAAGCAGTCCCGGGGCGCGTCCCCGGGCAATGGTGACGACACTGCCACGGAAATGCCGCGTGGCTTCTACGGAATCGGCCAGCCGATGATAAATATGGCACGGCAGGGTTGCTGAGAATTTCGCAACGGTCGAGGGGTCGCACCCTCCGTCACCGCCAACAAGCTGGCTCTGGACTTGGCTCGCCAATGACGCATCGGAAAGACGATGGGATGATAGCGAAAGATTACGATAAAATGGAGATGGCCGTAAAAATTAGTCGAACCGCATTGCGGGTTCAAATCCCGCCGCTATCACACAAAAGGAGGTACCAGTCTGAATAACCTGACAGCCGGGAAAGACCGGCTCACGGGAGAGAAAGGCCATGTGACAGAGGCATGGCGGCGCAGCTTCGGCGTTCCCACCCCTCGCAGGTGCAATTCCTGCCTCTCTCACCAAATATTCTAACACATCAGAGCTATGACAAAACATCAGCAAACAGTGAGCGCCGGCTCACGAATCTACTACTTTGATTTACGAGAAGACTCAAAGGGAACCGAATACATCACCATCACTGAGATGAACGCCCGCAATCAAAAACGCAGTTGCATTTATATTTTTCCCGAGGACATTGATAATTTCCGCCAGGCACTTGAAGACGCGGCGGCAAATGTCAGTAAACGTTAAGGTGTAAAAATGGCAGCTCAAAAATTTGCATAACGTGTTAATTTTCAATAACTTTACAGTAGTTAAACAAACACAAGTCAAACCAAATAAAACTCCTTTTCATGGACGAAAACAACACTACAATCCCACAGGAGCAGACATTCATGAGCGCGGAAATCAACGAGATTGCCGCCGCTCTCTCCGCTCTTCAAGGCTCAATTAAACAGCCTAAACTAAACAAAGAGGTCGAGGTCAAGACAAAGACCGGCGGCAAATACAAGTTCAAGTATGCCGACCTCTCCGCCTGTGCAGAAGCCGCCGCGCCGGCGCTCAAAGAAAATGGCCTCGCGGTGTCGCAAATCATCTGTAACTGGACTCTTATCACGCTGCTCACCCACAAAAGCGGCCAGTGGATAAAATCAGAATTGCCTATCTCGCTTCCCGGCAATAGCGTGGATTATCAGGCTCTTGGCTCGGCAATCACCTATATCAAGCGTTACTCCTACTGCGCCATCCTCGGCATTGTGGCAGACGCTGATGATGACGCAAACGCCGCTTGTGGGAATGAGGCTACTTTCAAAGGACAATCAAACACCACAATCTCCGCAGCCGCACAACTCCAAACCGCGCTCACTCGCCTTAACCAATGCAAGACCAAAGCCGAGGCAACTTCCCTTTGGAATGAGATAAGCCAAAGCACTCCTACCCTTTGCGCCCAAAACAGCGAGTTCTACAAGGCAATCGCAACCGCACTTCAATCACTCCCTGACTAATGGAAATAGCACTTGCCCAATCGCCGGTGGTTTTCAGCGAAAATCCGCACGGCTACCGTCTTGGGGACAAGAGAATGAGCGGCATAACGTCGCTCATTCATCAAGTCCTTCAACTTGGAATATATCCCGAGGCCAGCGAGTTTGTCAAGAACGTGGCCATCCCTCGTGCCGGCGAATACGGAACCGCCGTCCACCATGCCATTGAAGCATACGACAATCTCGGCATCAAAGTGACGGCGCACCCGAAAAGCGAACGCTTCCGGCAAGGTCCGGGCGACGATTTCTGGAACGTGGAAAACGAGCTTGAAACCTACATCAGACATCGCCAAGGCTTTGAACCTGTTGCAAACGAGTACACCGTGAGCGATGAGGTGCGCTACGCATCCAACATTGACAATGTTTGGCTGAAAGTTGATACGCAAGGCATTTGGCTGATTGACACCAAGACCAACAACCTCAACTATTACCCCGGTGGCGAGGCCGCACTTCAAGAGTATTTGTCGTGGCAATTGTCGGTCTATGCCTACCTCTTTGAGCGTCAAAATCCAGAAATCAAAGTCGAGGGGCTTGCATGTAATTGGCTGCGACACGCCGACGGCGCATTTTGGATTATCGAACGCAAACCAGATAATCTCGTCGAGCTGCTTCTTTCAGTGCCGTGGATACACACCGATAACGGCTTTATCTACGATGGCGCCGAGGTGTCAAAAATCCTGCTTGGAGAAACGGCACTCGTTCCTGCTCCGAAAGTACAGCTCATTCCGCAAGAGCTTGTGCAGATGATTTACCAAATCACACGCCAAGCGGATGAGACAAAAAAAGTTCTCGACGAGATGAAATCACGACTCCGTCAAGCGATGGAGTCAAACGCCGTGAAGTCGTGGGATAGCGGAATGTTCAAAGCCACCATTGCCAGCGACAGTACAGCAGAAACGTTCGACGCCGCACGCTTTAAGAACGAGCATCCCGACCTTTACAAACGATACCTTAAACAAACCGCTCGCAAAGGCAGCTTCACAATCAAACTCCGAGACTAATATGGAAATCATAGGAACAATAAAAGAGGTGTTTCAACCGACATCGGGCACATCTCAACGTGGCAATGCTTACACCACGCAAATAATACTCATCACATACGGCGACCAGTACCCCAAGGACCTTGCGCTTACGCTGATGACAAGGCAAGTCGAGGCTTACAGCGCACACCTCGCCCCCGGCCAACGGCTTAAATTCTCTTTTGACGTATCTTCAAGAGAATACAACGGCAGGTTCTACACCGAATGCACCGTATGGAAGATTGAATCACTCCAACCGCAACAGCAAGCGCAGCCATACCAAGCAACACCGATGCCGGCACCTGCGCCGATGCCGGCATCGGCGCCACAGTCGCAATACCGGGCAATGCCAAACTATGGTCCACAATATGGAGCACAGGCACAACCGCAATATCAGCAACCGCCAAGCGGACATCCATACGGGCCTACGGCCGAGAACCTGCCATTCCCCCGACAGTAAATAAATGGAAGTTGAACTCGTGAAAAAAGACGGCAACGTGAGCATGGAGAAGTCATTCGACTATCTATGCTCACGCTTGTCTAATGGGGTCTACACGTTGAAGATTGTCCGTAAGACCAAGCCTCGCACCATACCGCAGAACTCGTTGATGTGGATGTGGTTCAAGTGTCTGGAAGAACAGACGGGGCAACCGAAAGAAGATTGGCACGACTACTATGCAGCCAAGTTCCTCTCTCGTCAGGTGATGATTGGAAATCGCCTTGTATGGGTACCCGGACGCAGTTCTACACTCAACTCTCTCCAAATGACAAACTTTCTAAACAAAGTTCAGGCAGACGCGGCAACGGAATGGGGAATAAACCTCCCGCTCCCTGCGGATCGCTTCTTTGCCGACTTTATTGACGAATACCAAAATAGATAATACAACCGCACTATGTCAGACATTAAAATCCGCAAGGCAAAAATCGCCAAGGGCGGCACAGTCGAGGCGTCGTTCTATGACCGGGACGGAAATGATATAACACTCAAAGGCAAAAACATCTGCCACCCAGACCTTAAAGCCGCATTTGCCGGACTCGTCCCTTTTCTCGCCGACCTCACCGAGCAAAAAGAGGCAGACCGCATCGACTGGTATAATCTTGACGATGCCGAGACGGTAGAATCTCTCCGCTATCTTGAAGTGACGGGCTTCTCTATTAGTGAAGATGATGTCAACCCGATGGTAACGCTCATCGGCAAGCGCACCCTGCGCACATCAAAAGTCCTCAACCTATGCGCTCCGGCCACGGCGCTCAATACCGACACCGAATCTTACGAGCGATGCACTGAACTTGACACCGCACTGCAAGTATGTATATACGAAGTGGAGCAATACATTACCGAACGCAAATGGCAAATTAAACAGACTGAACTCAACTTCGATAATCCCGATGACCCGTTTGCTTCCGCAACTCCAACTGATGATGTCTCTTTGCCCGAAAGCCAGGAGGCAGAACATGTGGCATAACATATGAAGCCTGTGTATATCACTGAAACTCCCTCGGCTTTCCGGCTTTCTTTTGAGTTTGACCGGCGCCTAATCGACCAAATAAAGAGGATTGGTCGTTATATCCCCGGCGAACCGAAATGGGACAGAGAAGACAGGGTCTGGACAGTCGGCAAAAAACAATCGCTCAATCCCGAAAAGGATGCCCGGTGGTTTGTCTTCACTTTTGCTCAATGGGCGGTCAATATCAAAAAGGCAACATGCGTCAAAGTAACAACCGAGACGCACGATGTCGTTTATGACATACCTCCCATGAGGCAATTTGATGGCGAACACTACATGCTCCTTGACCCCTACCAATATCAGTTGGAGGGGGTGAGGTATGCGTTAGACCACAAGCGTTGCATCTTTGGCGATCAGCCCGGACTCGGCAAGACACTCCAAGCAATATGCGCGGTGGTCAAGGCACATCGGGATGCTCAACTCTACGGCGAATCTTTCCCTACCTTGGTGATATGTCCCGCGTCGCTAAAAATAAATTGGCAGCGAGAGTTCAAGAAATTCGCCGGCCTTGATGCAATAATCCTTGATGACCGCAACCGCTACGACTGGCACCGTTTCATAGAGTTGAAGAACGGCCGAGGCGAGTCAATATCAAACGTGTTCATAGTCAACTATGAGAGCCTGCGTAAGTTCTTCGTTACCGAGGTAAGGCAATCATCTCGCTTCACGCTGGCCTCCATCAAGTTCGACGAGCGCATTAAGCTGTTCAAGTCCGTAATCATAGACGAAAGCCACAAGTGTAAATCGACCAAGACACAGCAAAGCAAATTTATCGAGGGCATATGCCGAGGCAAACAATGGATATTCGCGTTGACAGGCACTCCTGTCGTCAATAACAATACCGACCTCATTCAGCAGCTAAAGATACTTGGCCGACTTGAAGACTTCGGAGGATATAAGAGTTTCGTTTCACAGTTCTGCGACGGGCCTAAACAATCTTCCAATCTCCGACGGCTTAACTATCAGCTTAGGATGATATGCTTTTTCCGTAGAGAGAAGCGAGATGTGCTCTCTCAGTTGCCTGAAAAGATGCGACAGTACATAACCTGCGACATTACAAACCGAGAAGAATACAATACGGCCGAAAATGACATCATCAAATACATGCGTTTGTACAAGAATGCCGATGATGACAAAATCGCGCGGACAATGCGTGGTGAAGTTATGGTGAGATTAGGCCAGTTGAAGGCTATATCCGCAAGAGGCAAAATCAAGGCTGTCTCCGACTTTATCCATGATGTTATCGACGGAGGCGAGAAGTTGATTATGTTTGCCTATCTGAAAGAAGTTGTTGACGCTCTCAAAAAAGAGTTTCCCGACGCCGTGACAGTTACCGGTTCTGACAATGTGGCGCAGAAGCAAATGGCAGTCGACCGCTTTCAAAATGACCCCGAGTGCAAACTCATAATACTTAACTACAAGTCGGGCGGTACAGGCTTGACACTTACGGCAGCATCCCGTGTCGGTTTTATTGAGTTCCCCTGGACTTATTCCGACTGCGAGCAAGCCGAAGACCGTGCGCACCGCAACGGCCAAAAGAACGCAGTCAACTGCTACTACTTCCTCGGAGACAAGACCATTGACAACTATATGTATCAAGTAATCCAAACCAAAAAGAATATCGCCAACGAGGTAACAGGCACCACCACACAAATTGAAGAGGATGCGGTCAATATCTGCATGAACCTGTTCAAGGACCGTATATGAGAAAGAATTTCAAGTTACATGTCCGGAATGGAAATGTCTATATACTAAAATATGAGGCCGGGCTTTTTGGTCCCGACTGGAATTCCATTGCCAGATTCAGCGAGGAATGCAAACCTGAGTGTAAAAGAATCGTGGCCCTATTGAATGAGTGTGACCGCAAAACCAATAACGACGATGACAGAGAAGGAGATTCTTGAAGCGGAACGTGGCTACTCCGAGAGTAAAATCCAGCATATTTGCGTGTGTTGGTTCCGTGCCACATTTCCCAAGGTCGGCAATCTTCTTTTCGCTGTTCCCAATGGAGGATGGAGAGGCGTCAAGTCCGGCGCAATGATGGTGTACGAGGGGCAGGTTAAAGGCGTGGCCGACTTGATACTGCTTTTCCCCTGCGGCGGCAAAGCCTCGCTATGCGTGGAGATGAAAGTCCCGAAGCGCAAGGGAAGCAGCGCCGGCAAGCAGTCAGAGCATCAACATTCCTGGCAATCTCTTGTTGAGAGCCACGGCAGCGTTTACGTAGTCTGCCACGGCATCATAGAGTTTGTAACGGCTGTATGCACCTACTTACATATTAACCCACAACCATACATCGACAATGTGTTAAATCAATATCCGCTATACCGATGACCTATTTAGAATTGATAAACCATTTTTGGAAGATACACGACAACGTGAACTTCAGCCCGCATGAGATCGCGCTTTACTTCTTTTTGTTGAGGGAAGCTAATCGTCAGGGATGGCCGGAGCCGTTTGTGTGTCCCAATCGGAATCTTTGCTTAGGTCTGAATATCCCGGACAGCACTTTAATACGATGCCGAGACCGGCTCGTTGGCAATGGCGTTTTTTCCTATAAATCAGCAAAAGACAAACGGAAGGCACCCTCTTACTACTTGCACCCTGCAAGTAGAGATGCTAGTAGAGATGCAAGTAGCCGTGCAAGTAGCCGTGCAAGTAGAGATGCAAGTATTAATAAAGATATAAAGACTATAAGACCAAAGAATAAATCCCCTATATCCCCGGACAAGCCGGAGGAGGGCGTGTTGGATTTAGAATTCGAAAAAAACAATAATAAAAAAACAAAACCACGCTCTCCACAAGAATCACCGCCGGCACCGACGCTTGAAGAAGTCAAGGCTTATTTCCTTTCGCAAAACGCGAACACACGTCTTGTTGACTGGGAGGCCGAGGCAGAAATATTCTTCTACAATTTCGACGCTACTGGCTGGGTAAACGCCTCCGGCCGAAAAATAAAACGCTGGGACAGCCGCGCCAATCGGTGGATACTGGAAAAAGAACAACGTAACAAAACAAGTCAAACCAATGGACAATTCCGAACACAAACCCAAACTCCGGCCGATCGGCGAGGAACTGAAGCGGATGGCAAGGAGCAGAAAGATTGGGATTCCACGTTTTAGGTTTCCCATATCCATCGAGGAGGCATATCAGCTCATCGGAGCTTTCTACAACGCAGAAGTTGAGCGACGCGGGTACAGATGCGAGTTCGGGGAATTTACCCTCGACAAAATCTGGACAGTCGCTGAAATCCTCACATCGCCTCACCCGAGATTCGGCCTGATATTCACCGGCCAAGTAGGCAATGGCAAAACCACGCTGCTCCATGCCATAAATTCTACTGCGAAGTATTTGGCCGACTGTGGGCACATCGACCCTACCGCTTACGGCTATCAGTACAAATCCGACTTCGGCATGGATTTCTATAACGCCAAGCAGCTCGCCCAGATAGCGAAATCAGATTGGAAGAGGTTTGAGTCGATTATGGCCAAACCGATGCTTGCCGTTGACGAACTTGGCGAAGAACCAAAGACGGTACTCGAATATGGCAACGCCCTCAACCCCATCATTGACCTCATCGAGCATCGCTACAATCATCAGAAGTTCACAGTCATCACAACTAACCTCGACCCCAAGGAAATTTCCGAGAAATACGGCGCCAGAATTGCCGACCGCTTCCGAGAGATGCTGTCAATAGTCGTGTTTGGGAATGAAAAATCCTTCCGCAAATGAAAGAGCGGCTATGGGTGAGTTGGCGAACGAAAGACACTGAGGCCATTGAACAGATACGCCGTTATTTCGGGATGCCTCGCTATACAACAATAAACGGCCTAACGCCATGCGAGATTAACGCAAAGGACATGACAATGCTGAAAGAGACGGCCAAGCGCGGTTTCTTATCAATCCTACACGAAAAATGGTGTAAAAATGGTGGCCTTTATTCTTTCATATCTCGTAAAAAATGCTTATCTTTACAGTATAACAAATTACAAGTCAAACCATTACAACAAACTCTATGGAAGTACAGAACATTCCAATCGGCGTGGTACACCCTTCACCGATGAACCCTCGCAAGACATTCGAGGAGGATGCGCTCCAAGAGCTGTCCGACAACATCCGGCAGCAGGGGTTAATCCAACCTATCACAGTAAGGCCAAGAATCTTTGAGGGCACTGAACCCGGCAGCAGTGACTCCGTAGCGATTCCCGACGGCTACGAGATTGTTTGCGGCGAGCGTCGCTACCGCGCTATGAAAGCCCTCAACGCAGAATCGCCGGAACAGTGGCCCACAATCGCTTCAATCGTCCGAGATATGACCGATGACGAGGCTTTCGATGCGATGATTACCGAAAACCTCCAGCGCAAAGATGTTGACCCCATTGAAGAAGCCTACGCTTTCGCTGTGCTCCTTGAAAAGGGTAACACCGCCGATGAGGTCGCCCTTCGCTTCGGCAAGTCGGTAAGATTCGTTCAGGACCGTGTCAAACTCAACAATCTCATTCCCGAGCTGCTCCTCAAAGTGAGGGAGGGTTCAATGGCTATCGCCGCCGGCATGATAATCTGCAAGTTTGAGGAAGATTTACAGCGCAAATTCCTCGCAACATACGGCAGTTATGCAAAAATCACCAAAGATATGGCCACACGCTTCACTGCCTCCGAGTTCATGACTCTCAACCGTTCTGCATGGTATCTGAGCGACAATCAGGATGATGAAGATTTCGAGGGAGGCTGTGAGTGCAAATGCCGAGAATGTCCCCACAACACGTCCAACGCCAACTGCCTTTTCTGGGAGATGAAGGCCACCGATGACGGAAAATGTACCTGCCGCCCCAAATTTGAGGCCAAGCACCGAGCCTACATTCTGCATTTCATTGGCGAGATAGCAGAAGACCTCGTCAAAAAAGGCGATGCGCTCGAATACGGCAAAACAGTCCTCATCGACACGGCAAGCTGTTGGAACGCCGAAGCAAAGCGAATCCACGATGAAGTCATTGCCGAAATCACCGACAGAGGTTTTGAGATAGTCAAACCAGACGAAATTTTCCGTAACCGCGTCTATTACCCTGCCAGTGACGACCGCATCCCCGAGATGCTTAAGAATGGTGAATGCTACCGTTGCATAGATATATTCGGCATCGGCGATTTGCCCTCTCCCAAAGTGGCCCACTACTATATCAAGCCAATCTCAAAAGACACATCGGCCACTCCCGGCGAGGTTGCACCACCGGAAGCTGTAAAGCTCGTAGGGCAGTACAAGCGCAACCTTGAAATATGCAACGAGAAAATTGGCAAGAACCACTCCGACATGGCAAAGGAGATAGGCACCACTCGCCGCCGCGGCCCTCTCAAAGATGAAGAACAAATAGGATTCGATACCCTCATACTTAGCCAACTCCCTGCGGAGTTCTTCACAAAGTATTACAAAATCTGCCAGTCCTCGGGTATGCGGCCCACAGTTCAGCAAATCTACGACATCGCCAAGGGCAAAACCGATGACCGCGACTTGTGGTATCGTGAATTCCTCCGAGTGAAAATGAGCGAGAGCTGGTATCCCGGCGCACTCACTGCTCACATCTGCGCCGATGTTATGAGGCTCTGGAAACCCGATGAAGTTCAAGAGGAGGATATGAAAATCATCCGTGCAACCGAGAAAAAGAACTCCAAACTCAAAGAGCGGCTTGAAGAACTTGGCTACGATGTTCACGGCAAGAAAATCAAGGTTGAGAAAAAAGCCGACCAGTCCGAGGCGGTAATCCACGAAAACACTTCCGACAAATCGCTCATGGAGCAATACGAGGTGATGAAGAAGAAGCACCCGGACGCAATTCTCCTTTTCCGTGTCGGTGACTTCTATGAGTTATTTGAGCATGATGCAGAAACCGCCGCAATCGTTCTCGGAATAACACTCACTACCAGAACGACCAAGGGCAAAACACATCAACTCTGCGGCTTCCCTGCACATTCCATTGACACCTACCTGCCCAAACTCGTAGAATCAGGCAATCGAGTAGCAATCTGCGAGCAACTGCAAGACCCGAAGAAAAATAAATAATACATCATCAAACCACCTACGGCACAGGGAACCCACTACGGATTTCGGTGCCGATTTTTATATCGTCAAAGCCATGCAAATGAATAAACCTCCGCCTTATCTAAGGGCAACAAGTCAAACCAATAACCCCGAGGAGGACTGTAGTCAGTCATTACCACAACACCTCCACCGACGCATGATAGTCATAAACAACAAACTTGCCCCGGAGGTATTAGCCAATGCGTTAGCAAGCGGCCGCGTCAGTCCAGATTCATCATCTCGCGCTTTCCTGCTACAAGCCTTAGTTCATCTCAATTTTGCGTTTGAGGTCAGGAAATCTCCCGAGTTGCTAATCCCGAAGGACTTCTCCCTTGATGCTTGGTCAAGCGTTGAGATAGCTGCCGCCGAGACAATTCATTGGCTCATTGCCTATCTGGAGCATATCAACTGCAACAACATCGAACAGTTGCTAAGGGATGTTGCGGATTATCGGCAACGTTATCCCGACTATCCGGAAGGGCAATGGCCATACGTCAAAAGCCCAAAGTAGTTTTGGTCAAAGACTGTTTATTGATGATGTAAAACCTGATGATGTAATAAACACCGATGATACAAACAATTCCAATTACGCTTCTTGACTTCAACAAGGGGCAACTCAAAGGACTCCCGAAGAATCCCCGGTTCTTTCGGGATTATCGCTATGAGGCGATGAAAAAGAGCATCAAGTAATCGCCCGAAATGCTTCAATTGAGGGAACTTATAGTATTCCCATACCCCGAAGGACGCTATTTGGTCGTATGCGGCAATCTTCGGCTTAGAGCCTGCAAAGAGCTCGGTTACAAAGAGCTGCCATGTAAGGTTCTCGACCCATCCACCGACGTTAAGAAACTCCGTGAATACGCCACTAAGGACAATGTGAATTTTGGCGAGAACGATATGGATGTAATGGCTAACGAATGGGACAAAGACGAGCTTCAAGATTGGGGGGTAGAATTTGCTCCGGAGAAGCCCGCCGATGAGTTTAAAGAGAGATTCGACGCGATTACTGATGAATGTGCGGTCTATCCACTGATTCCCAAATTTGATGAAAAGCACGAGCTGTTCATCATATCTTCGGCCAATGAAGTTGACAGCAATTGGCTCCGGGAGCGATTGGGAATGCAGCGTATGCGTTCCTACAAGACCGGCAAAGTGAGCAAGAGTAATGTAATCGACATAAAAGACGTGCGCCATGCCCTTGAAGATAGTGATTCCAAGTCATAAACGACATGACCGAGTGTTCGCAAAGAAACTGCTCACCGACCCTATCATCTGCGTAGCAGAGAGCCAGGCAGACCTCTATCGGCAGTTTAACCCCGAATGCGAGATTGTGACCCATCCCGATGACATCATAGGCCTTGTTCCCAAAAGGAATTGGATGGCAAAGCATTTTGGCGAAATATTCATGCTGGATGACGATGTCTACTCCATGAAGAATCTAATGGCCGAGAAAGGCGAGTTGACGGTTGTCAAAGACCCTGCCGCCATCACGGCCATAATCCACAACCTCTATGAGATGGCCTGCATGCTTGATGTTCATGTTTTCGGCTTCACCTCCCGAATCTCGCCGGTGATGTATGATGAAACCGCATATCTTTCGCTCTCAAATATGATAACAGGCTGTTCCTATGGCGTTCGCCACAATAAAAATGTGTGGTGGAACGAGGAACTGAGGCTGAAAGAAGACTTCTGGATTTCGTGCTATATGAAATTCAAGGAGCGCAGAATATTAACCGACCTGCGTTACAGTTTCTCTCAAAAGGGTACGTTTATAAGCGAGGGCGGTCTTGCCTCAATACGAAATCGGCAAGAGGAACTTCGGTCGATTATGTTCATCAAGAAACATTTCGGCAACAGCATCTACATGAAGGGAAAGACCCGCAACGGCAAGGATGAGACCAGGCATCTCGTAGAGTATAACATCTCTTGCAAGTTCAAATTCTGACTAAAATGTCAGTAAACGTTAAGGTGTAAAAATGGTGGCAATTCTATTGCCTGTTATCCGTTATTTATGGTTAACTTTACTGAAAACAAGAATATTAAACCGCAAGTTATGATAATAAGAACTGTTCAAGGATATGATTTTTTTGAGGTAAGCAGTGCAATGCAGAAAGCAATCCGTCGTGCCGACGCAGGAGTGGCCGGATTCTTCGCGCTGGAATTGTGGTCAAGTGGCTACATGGATTATGTATGGAAGCGTCTGTTCACCATTAGTGCCGAGGACTGCTATGGCATTATCACAAAAGAGATTGAGGCGCTTTGGCAGGGCCACGAGTTAGTCAACAAGGGAAAGAAAGACCCCAAAGGGCGCATATTCGTGAGCAAAGCCGTTATTCTCCTTTGCGAGTGTCGCAAGAGCCGGGATGCAGATCACCTACAAAACCTTATCTATGACCGCAACGATGTGGAGGTAGATATGTGGATCGAGGACGTACGTCGCTATCCGATAGAGATACCGCCATACACATACGATGTGCATACCCGAAAGGGAAAGAAATATGGACGCACCAAAGAGGAATTCTTCCGGGATGAATATGCGGCATTATCGCCACGGCAACCAGGACTGTTCGACAGTCTGCTGTCTTAGCAGAATAGCAGTGGGTATGCGTTCATGAACCACTCTAAGCAGGCGTCATTTCCGATTCGAGAGTGACGCCTGCTTTATATACAAATGTTAGTAAAAGTTAAGGTTCCTATTTCACGTTTTTACAACGTTAAATGGTGGTCAATCTGTTTGCATTTCTTGTTTTAATTTGCTATCTTTATAGTATAATAAAACACTGCAATACAACAAGATACATCAAAATAATCACAGAAAAGAGTCGATTAATAGCGCACAACTTCACCGCCACCTATAAACACCCAGTCAAACCAATAAACCAACCGTCATGAAATCTATTGAAGACCTCAAAAAACTAATTCCAACAATAGTTGGACAAATTATCCGAGAAGACCATAATGTCGGCAAATGTCATTATGAACAAGATGAGGACGGTTGGAATCCATGCTCCGAGTATGAACCCAACTATTTCACATTCGAGAAAGATGGATGGCTCATCGAAGTCACTTATGAATGTTGTGGTGAATGGGACATTGACCACGGCGATTATTGGACTCCTCCAAGCAGTGAGCCGACAAAAGCCTGGGGTGCTGTCACTGAACTATCCGCCATTCATTGCGATGACTGCACCGGCGAGGAAACAGAGTTCGAAGACAACGACCTCATCGGACTATGGGAAGCGATAGACATCGCACTTGAAAATATAGCATAAGTCAAACCAACAAATCCAAATAGCAATGGGATATAGACTCCATGTAGCCGAGGTGTATCAAGTGAAGCAGCACACTCGGGACTACTTCAACAATCAATCAGCCGATATTAATAGAATGCTCCAAGAGAATTGCCCAGGCCTATCATGGGAGGGTGAGGACGTTGAGTGCTCTGAGCGGCTTGAAGTACCACGCTCCGAACTTGCCGACCTCATCGGAAAGATTGTGGCCGACCGTGAAGACTTCGGCAAATGGCTCCAACTCTACGACATTAGAGTTTCCGTTGAAACATTCATTCGCTACATAGCTGAATGGATTGCCAACAGCGACCAACGCAACGATTTCGTAGTTTTATCATGGTACTGACATGAACAGCGATTATACATATTGCATAGGGGCTTGTGAGCCTCTATGCAACCGTTGCAAGCGACACTGCCCGCCCTCAGAGCCTTGTAAGCCATATATGAAATGGTGGATGGCACCGGTGGCAAAAAACAACAAGTGCATCTACTTTGACCCCAATGTAAAATGATAGCATCACACAACACATTCACCTACATGCGCCCCATCCAATGGTGGGCACGTCTCTTGACGTGGAGCGCACGTTGCCAGAAAAAGAGCTTCACGCAGCAGCTCGCCGAGGGCATCCGGCTAATCGACATCCGAGTCCGCCATGCCGCCAAGGACGGATGGTACGTAAGCCACGGCCTCACAAGATACTGCCGCCTCGAACGCGCCCTCGACCTCGCCGAAGTCACGGACCTCCCTGTGCGCCTGCTCGTCGAAGGCAAGTACGACGAATATGTGCTCAACGACCTTCTCGTCACGATAGGCCTAAGCGGCGTAACGGTCTACGAGTGCCGCGACAAGCGCACGTGGGAGCAGCTTATCCCCGGCATCCCCACGCTCGAAGTAGAGCAATACGTCGGCTCGATGCAGTCGTGGTACGGCAAGATATTCCCCTGCCTCTACACCCTGTTCAACCGCCGCAAACTCCGTCGCCGGATGGCTATCTGCCGCGAAAGCAAAACCGGCATGGCATTATTCGATTTTATCTAAACCACAAGCATATGAAAGTGAAAGCTCTTACTGAAACAATCGACGGATGGCTCTGCAGTGACACAAGCAGAGAATGATTGATACCGAACGATTACATCTTAAACAAGACAACAATGAACAGAACAATTAAATTTCGAGGTAAACGCCTCGACAATGGCGAGTGGGTGTACGGGTATTATGCGGCCGTTGCAGGCACACACAAAATTGTTTCCTATAAACTCGATTCACCGAGCGGCGCAACATATTATGAAGTTGCTCCCGAAACCGTAGGACAGTTCACCGGACTGCTCGACCGCAACGGCAAAGAGGTGTACGAAGGCGATGTCGTCTTTTGGATAGCCACAGACACGCGCGGTAGAGGACGTGGAGAGCAAGGTGCTATCTTCTGGGATAAGCACACTATGTCATGGGCGATAGAGCGCGACAAGCCGTGCGTCGATGGCCGTCCTTGCATTATTTCTCGCCCTTTCGACAAGAAACACCTCGAAGTCGTTGGCAACATCCACGACAATCCCGAACTAATGGAACAATAACTATGAGCAAACCAATCAAACAAGAAAACGGCGTGGAATGGCTCGACGACGGCAGAATCCTGTTGATGCTTTGCCCCAAATGCCACCGCGAGAATTGGGCACCGGCAGTTGTCTCTGGCCAATGCGTATGGTGCGGATACAAGGCCGAGCCTATAACGGATAAAAATGACAAGAAAAAGGAAATGGATTACGATAGATTGAGCCTGCAACAATCATCAAATATGAATAATTGCCGGCATGAAGCAAAATCGGCGAACTCCAAAATCTAAAAGTTCGCCGATTTGATTTACATATCGAAATCAAAAGTGTATTGTTCATTTGGTTTTGGATAAACTTTACCAAGCATATCCAAAAATTTAATCTTGTCGTACCCGGCTGCAATAGCGAGAACGCGAAGGCCTTCAAGATGTTTCTGTAAGGAATCCTTTCCTATTTCGGCAAGAAATTGATGATGCCTATGGGCACGGTTCCCTTTTTCATTAACCGGGTTAAGTTTACGGAGTTCGTCGCGTACCTTTGGGCCAAGACGTTGATATACCCAATCATCTATTACCTTGCCGACATAGCCGGGTTTCGCTTTGGCATTGCTCCAAGTCCAACCATATATTTTGTAAACCATTTCAAAGAACGAATCCGGAAATGTTTTCACCCATCGAGATGCCTCTTCGTTGAGAAATTCTGAAAGAAATTTCTGCAAAGCCTCCTTAGCCTTGTTCTTGACTTTATCATATCCCGTGGCTTCATCAACAAGGGCTATAATACCCACTTTCGCCACCGCACGAATTATAATATCGGCTTGTGCGACCATCAACGGGTCGTTAAAGTCGCCGGCTCGGTTTGCATCAATGATAGCCGAACATATGTCGATGAGCAGGGTTGCTTCGTAGCCGTTAGTTCCTTCTTGCGAGCCGCCCGCATCATTACGCAAAAAACGAATAGGGCTCATCAATCGAGTTGCTATACTATCTTCCCCGGCATAAACCAAGGTGCTTAATCCGCCAAGGTTTATAAAACTTTTCATCCATTGGCCACTCTTGCTCTCATAACCGATTGCCCTTTGAATACCACGTCCCGACAATACGCGCATTCCATTGTCAAGAACATAACATGGTATTTCAAGTTTTCCGAACTTAAGCGGGGTTTTATCTGAACTAAATGCCGCACGAAGCATAACATCATGAATCACAAGTTCCTCCGGTTGCAAGCCAAGAAAGTTTGCAACCTTGTTGATTGTTGCCTGTGTCGCGCTGCCGTTTATGGCTTTGGAAATGCCGACTTCTGTCATTCCGATTCCCTCGGCAAGTTGCTTTTGGGTGATGTTGCGACTGTCAATCACCTCTTTAATTCTATTTTTCATAAATTAAATTTAATATACAACCACAAAATTAAACTAATTAAACTAAATACAATGATTCGGTAAAATTTGAGGTTGTTCAGCCTTGGCTAAGCCGCTAACTGAGCCAACCGATGATTTATTTTC
>VSPD01000004.1:0-15468 GCA_009775125.1 Muribaculaceae bacterium
AGAGTCCGGTGCAATACCGAACTCTTTCATTAATCGGATAATGTTTAACCCGTCTAACTTTTGGGGGGCACTTCATTCTCCCGACTGTTTTATTTCGCAAGCCGGAGGCTCGCGTTCCTACTGCTTATTTAGTCGAGGACTTTCATGGAGATGATTTTCACGTCGGCTGTGGGGCGGTCGTGAGAGTCGGTCTCCACTTTTTCGATTTTGTCGATTACGTCCATGCCGGCTACCACTTCGCCAAATACGGTGTATTCATTGTCGAGGTGGGGAGTGCCGCCGATTGTGGTGTAGTCCTGTCGCATTTCGGCCGACATGCGCAGGGGGTTGGCCTTGCCCCAGGCTTCTGTCTCGGCGATGAGGCGGTCTTGAAGGGCATGGAGGCCTGCGGAGTCGCGTTTTTGTTGCAGGGCCATGATGGAGTCCATGTTGTCTTGGGCCAGCTTGTTGAAATGGGCCTGCAAGCCGCTCTGCTCGAGACGGCGGTCGAACTGGTTGAGTTGCGGCTCGGTGTATTTCTCGCCTGTCACGACGTAGAACTGGCATCCCGATGAGCGGCGTTGGGGGTTGACCTGGTCGCCCTGACGAGCGGCGGCAAGTGCTCCGCGCTTGTGATAGTGGCGGGGGAAGTTGATTTCAGCCTCGAGAGTGTAGCCCACGTCGCCGGAGCCAAGCATTTGGCCGGGTTTGGCGGTCTTGGAGTCGGGGTCGCCGGCCTGAACCATGAAGTTGGATATGACGCGATGGAAAAGGGTGCCTTCGTAGGTGCCGTCTTTCACATGTTTGAGGAAGTTGTCGCGGTGGGCGGGAGTGTCGCCGTAGAGCAGCACGGTGAATGAGCCGAGCGATGTGGTCACTTCCACTTTTACCGAACCGGAGTCGGCGGGATTTGATTGTGAAGCCATGTCTTGTGTTGTATTTATTTTTGCGGAATCGGCTGCGGCGGCATCCTTGTCGGCTGTGGACGAGGCGCCGCAAGCGGCCATGGCCATCATCAGGGCCATGAATGGAATAAGTTTTTTGAGCATTTGGGGGATTTTTTCGATTGTTCGAGTAAGTCACAAGCCGGAGGCTTGTGTTCCTGCCGGGATTGCGTTCCTGCTATATTACTGCTGTGGGGAAGAGGCGTTTGTAGATGCGGCGGAAGTTGTTGTCCTCGGCCATGAGGCGCGGAGCCTTTTCCTCGTAGTCCTCGCCGTAGATGCTGAGGATAAGGTCGGGGAGGTAGCGGTGCTCGCGGTCGCGGTCGATGGTTGCTGCCACGAGCTTGCGCACGGGCTCGGCAAATTTCACGGGGTCGATGGCGTTGAGATATCGTGCCGCCGATGCAAGGAACTGTCCTACAAGGTCGACGCGCGTCATGTTTTCGATGAGCCATTCGAGCTCGTCGAAACAATTTTCTATGTTATTTGCGATGTATTCGTATGTGACGAGGCCGTCGGGATCGTCTTCGAGTACTCTTTTTTGTTCGTCGGTCATAGTTATAACAATTTTGGTGACAAAAGTACGGCAAAAAAATCATAATGCCAAATTTTATCGATGCACAATGCACGATGCACGATGCACAATTGGCTTTCAGCGCGTAGCCCGATTGTGCATCGTGCATTGTGAATAGTGCATTATAGGCGCGAAGCAGCGGAGTCGATGGAGGTGCCGCGCCAGATTTGACGGCCGGCCGAGTCTACGGCCACCACATAGGGCACTCGCGGCAGGGCGAATGGCCGCAGCGCGGGCGAGAGGGGGCCGCCGGGGGTCCAGGCCTGCGTCCATGAGGCGGTGTCGCGGCGTATGGCCCGCTTCCATGACAGCGTGTCGGGGGTGAATATCACCTCCACCACTTCCAAGCCTTTTTTGCGGGCGGCGCGGCGCATACGCTGCTTGGCGCTGTCGGCATGCTGGGCATATTCGGTGGTGAACACGAAGATGCGGCCCCGTCGCTCGTTGGCGACGAAGGTGTGGAGGGTGTCTTTCACGGTGGAGAGCCGCAGGGTGTCGACGCGCGGAAATCCTTGCTCGGGCACGGCTCCGGCCGAGACGGTGGCATACGGGTCGAGCACACGATGGACGCTGCTTTCCTCGGATATCGACTGCAACACCGAATCGGCGCGTGCCGGGTCGACCGAGCCGTCGTAGGCCGTGGCAAAAAGCAGGGAACCGGCGGGGGAGTCGGAATGTGTGGCTATGAACCGCTCTATCAGGTCATTGGCCGCCTTGCCGCCGCTATTGAGCGCGTCGGCGTTGGCAAATGAAAAGCCGGACCATTCTTCCAGCGCCTTGTTGCCCGTGGCCTTTATCTTGTAGGGATTTGTACGCGAGAGCATACATTCCACCTTGTCGCCGTTGGAGGCTACTATGCGGCCGAGCACGCGGTATTCGTTGTCGAGGAACTCGACGATGGCCGGACGCTTCGACGCGCCCTCCACCTCGAAAGCGCCGGCGCGGGCTACGGTGACGGTGGAGCGCACGGCTGTGCCGTCGTAATACATCACATACAGGTTCATCGACGGATTCCCATCGATATGCCCTTTTATAGTGAATTTGCCGGAGTCGGAGCAGGCCGAAAGCACAAGGGCTGCAAGCGCGGCGAGCAGTATATTGAATGTATGTTTCATCGTTTCTATGATTTAAGCGGCATCTCGATGCGGAAGGTCGTGCCCTGGCCGGGGGTGGATGCCTTTACGTATATTTTACCCCGATGGTATTCTTCGATAATGCGTTTGGCAAGGGTGAGGCCGAGCCCCCAGCCGCGTTTTTTGGTGGTGAAGCCGGGATTGAACACATTTTTGAAGTTTTTCCGGGAGATTCCTTTTCCGGTGTCGGTCACCTCGGCCCATGCCGCGGAGCGGTCGCGCCCGGTGGTGACGGTGATGGTGCCGTGGCCTTCCATGGCGTCGACGGCGTTTTTCACAAGGTTTTCCATTACCCACCCCAACAGCGGAGGACAAGCCTCGACGGGGAGGGCGCCGGCATCGCGGTCGACTTTCACCTTTATGTTCGGCGAGATGCGTGTCGACATGTATGATGTGGCATGGTCGACCATCGTGCCTAAATCGGCATCTTCCATCTTGGGCACGGAGCCGATTTTGGAGAAGCGCGACGCTATCGTTTCGAGGCGGCGCACATCCTTGTCCATTTCGGCCACGGTGTCGGCGTCGACGCCCATGTCGGGGAGCAGTTCCATCCATGCCATCAGCGATGAGATGGGGGTGCCGAGCTGGTGGGCAGTCTCTTTCGAGAGGCCGACCCATACTTTGTTTTGCTCGGCTTTTTTTGTCGACAGCACGGCGAAATACACCACGGCAATGAACACGAGCATCACAAGCAGCTGCACATAGGGGTAATAGCTGAGGCGTTTGAGCAGGGTCGAGTCTTCGTAATAGAGGTGCTGGTTGAAGCCTCGGGCTATGGTGATGTGTATCACATTTGTGGTGGTGGCCAGGGTGGCGAGCTTGTCTTTGAGAAAGCGTTCGTTGGCAGCCGACAGCACAGGCAGGGCGAGCGAGTCTACCGGCTCGGGGAGGCGAAAATTGCGGTGCTGGAGTATGTTGCCGTCGTCGTCGGTGAGCAGCACGGGTATGGTGGTGTTGCTCTCGATTATCGACAGCAGGAAGTCGATGTCGGCGGCCAGGGCTTGGCCAATGTCGGCATCGGAGGTTTCCAGGGCGGAGATTGAGATAATCTCGCGGGTGGCGTCGGCCCATATCTGCATCCTCTGCCGCTCCTGGGCGGCAAGGTCGTCGATAAGATTGTTGGATACATACAGGAACACGGCCACGACGCAGGCGGCGGCCACTAAAAAAGCCACCTTGCCCCATCGGCGTATGTCGTAGATATTAGCCATTACTGATTTATCCGTGCAAAGGTACATATTTTATTAAGAGCCTGTCCCATAATAAATGTTAAAACGTGGGCGGTTTATCTTTGAGCGATTTTTGTGTAACGATGAGGGAGTGTGGCGAGCCACATGACCGAAGAGTTGCACGAAAAGCGCCAAAGATAAACCGAACCTATGGTAATTTTATCACAGAATAGGCATTTAATGATTATTTTTATTATTAGAGCATTTTTTTAATTGATACTGAAATCACCTTATCTTCCCGTCTTTTGAGCATCTTTTCCGCTTCGTTTCAGTCGTGTACGTCCAGTACACTCCTTCAACTCACCGAAAAATCTGCTTCAAAATCCGGGCCCCACGTTTTAACATTTATTGTGGGACAGGCTCTAACGCGGGGCAAGTGCAAAAATTGTACAGGCCCGCCGGATTCCGGCAGGCCTGTACGCTCAGGGGTATTTAGTATTAGAGGATGTGCTTGGAGGCGCGTCCGTCGGCCACGACGATGTAGACGCCGGGGGCCACGTCGATGTCGGCGCCGGACGCGTCGCGGAGGATGCACACGCCGGCGGCGGTATATATGCTCACGGAGGCCGCGCCTGTAACGGTGATATGGCCGGCTCCGGCGCGTATTACAGCCGAGGGGGCGGCGTCGGCCGACATGTCGTCATTGCCCGACACGACAAGGCGCGGGGTGGTGACGAGGTCGAATATCTGCCGGCCGAGGTGCACCGTTACGTCGTAGACATATGGTTCGGAAGCGAATGTGCGCAACACATAGTCGCCTTCGGCAGTCTGCGGCAGGTCGTCGGTGGTGGCCACAGACGATGATTCTGGAGCGGGGGCTTCGCCGCCTTCTTCTTCAATAGCGGCGCGGCCTATGCGGCGGGCAGAATTGGCACGGGCGTCGACATAGCAATTTTCGAAGGGGGCAAGCTCTTTGTTGTCCCAACGGCGCACGTACACAACAGGGGCGTAGGCCGTGGCGGCGGTGTTGACAATCGACAGGGGCTTGTCGTGTGATTCGAAACTGCCGCGGCCGTCGCGGCCATCTTCGTTGTAGACAAGTTTGGTGAATACAGAGCCGTAGAGGGTCTCGTCGGCCGTAGGTTCGTAGGTGGGATCGACGCTGCCGGCATGATAGTTGTTGGAGTGGCGGATTGTCTCGGCCAGGGTGTGTCCCAGGCGGTTGGAGAAGAAATATGACGAGTGGCGTGCGCCGGCGCGAACGGGGAATTTGACGCCGTCGGCCGTATAGCGGCCGAGTTCGTCGGGGTCGGCTTTGAGTTTCACCCAATGCGCGCCGCTTTCGGCTCCGTCGTATTCATCGAGGCGCGAGCGGTCCCATTCCGAGGGCTCTACGTCGGTGAACACGATATATAGTTCGCCGTAAGGATTGTCGCCGTCATCGTCGCTGTCGGTATGGCCGGACACGAGCCACAGCACATTGTTGGCGGGGTCGAACACTATGGTCACGTCTTTGTAGACGGGCGACTGCACCCAGTCGTACTGGAAATTCGAGCCTTGGATTATGGCCGTGGCGTCGGGGGCCATGGCTATCATGAAGCGGTCTTTGTAGGATGTGTTGTCGACGGTCGGTATGGGAGTGTCGGCGGCAGTGCCGGCGGTCAACTCTTTTTTGGCGTCGGAGATGTAGCGGTTCTGGCCGTCGGAGAGGTAATAGGGATGGTTTATTTCGTGGATTACATTGTTGAGGTTGAAGGGGTAGAACGATGTCTGCTGCAATCCGGCCTCGTCATAGTTGTAAATGAACCAGTCGCCCCACAGGTATTCGAGATAGCATGTATAGTAGCCGGTGGTGGGGTGATAGACGAAGCGGTATTTTTCGTTTTGCTTGGCCCAGTCGAGTTTTCCGTCGAGCTGCACGCCGGCGCAGCTGCCTTCGAAATAGTAGGAGCGTCCTTCGTAGTCGACGCCATAGCGGTGCGACATCGAGGCTATATCCATGTCTACCTCTACATTTTCGAGCGGACGGGTACCGTTGTAATGGAATTTCTTGAAGCGGTATTTTTCGTTTTGGTAGTCGGTGCCGACGTTAAGATGGTTGAACATGTTGATGCGTCGGCCTGCCAGCGCGGGGTTGGCGTCTTGGCCGTTGTTGTCGGACGAGGTGTGGGCGGCATACCATACGAGACCGTCGGCAGGGTCGCCGTCGGCGAGAGTCCATCCGGGGTTGATGTCTGCGCCGCGACGGTTTACGAAATAGTATTCGGCTCCGGCGGGCATGTCGACATAGAGCCACACCTTATCGGGCATATTCACGACCTGATACGACATATAGTAATTTCCGTCCTCGCGCAGGCGCATCCGGAACCGGTACCAGCACGTGTCGGCGCCGTCGGCGAAGTCCTCGTCGCGTGCCTCGAAGCGCGACACTTTCTCGCCGGTGGCCTCGGTGTCGTAGCCCACGCTGTTGCTGAGCCCGAGATTGTAGAATTGGAATGGCTCTACGATCTCCCGGCCGGAAGCGTCTGCCACGGGGTATCCGAACTCGACATATCCGCCACGGGGGATGCACGCCGACATGAGGTTGCGGCGGTTGTTGTTTTTGTATTGCATGTCGGCGTAGTCGCCCAGGAGCATGCCCGAGGCGTCGAAGGCTCCGATTTTGATACCGCGGTCTTTGAGCACCTTGCGGCTCACGGTGATTTGTTTTGTGGTGGTTGTGTAGAAAATCACGAACGAGAATTCGCCGTCGCGCACCACGGAATATGTCGTGGTGAGGCATTGGCCGGAGTACTGGTCGTAGAGTGTGGATATGTCGCCGTCGGTGAGGGTGACTGTCGTGGCTCCTTGCGCGGGGCTGTTCTTGCATCCGTAGCGCACCATGTCTTTTTCGTCGATGCCGATAATCTCGCCCGACTCGCCGTAGATGGCGCGTCCGCGGCATATTTCAAATTCCTGGCCGGCTTTGAGGCACAGGTCGTGGATGCCGTGGGCGCCTGAGGGCTGCAGGTCGAGCTTGCGGTAGCCGTCGATATAGCCTTGGGCGGCGTCGCCCTTGAAGTGAAGAATCACGTCGGCCATATGGCCGAAATCGTCGGCGGGGGCGGCAAGGCTGCCGATTATGTTCATGCGGTTGGCTTCGTCAACGTCGACACGGTAGCCTTTCACGTCGATATTGCTTCCGTTGGCCGAGATTATGAGCATACGGTAGCCGTTGTCGCCGTAGGATACTTTCTTGCGCAGCGAGTGGTCGGCCGACGGGGTGAATGTGAATGTGGCCATGTCGCCTTCCTGCGAGGCGAAGGGGGTGTCGACATCTGCGAGCGCCGGCCGGTAGGCCACGCCATTGTTCATTATATAGAAGGCCTGGCTGTAATCCATGCCTATCGCTATGGCATATGAGCCGTCGGCAAGGCGGTAGGAAACCTTGTAGTCGTTGGTGAACGAGTCGCCGCTATGATAGCCAAACGAATAGTTGCCCCATTGGTCGGGAGCATAGTGTTTGTCGTAGACGCAGACATATAGGCCGTCGCCAATCACCACGGGAGGGTTGGTGCAGGCGTATGTGGCCGTAGCCGTGCCGTCGGGGGCTATCGACACCGAGAGCCGGTAGATGCCGCCGGTGAGGCATCGGGCCGACGAAGGCTCTGTGGCGAGGGTGACTGTGCGCTCTGAGGCGTCGGTGCCGTCGAAATCGGCGGGGAACCAATATTGCGAGGTTTCGCCGGAAGCGTCGTTGAAATAGGTCAAGGCGGGCAAAGCGCAGCCGGCTTCGAGCGAGACATTGCCCTGCCAGAGCGATGCAGCCTTGTCAAAAGTCAAGGCTACGCCCTCGCCAAAGGTCATCGAGTCGGCCGACGAGCCGTCGGCGATGCCCAGCGTAAGCGTGGAGCTGTCGGCGGCAATGGTCACGGTAAAGCGCGCGTCCTCGTAAGGAAATTCGTTAGCCTCGAATTCTACGCCATCCGACATCGTTGCCGAATATACAATATTGCTTATCGCTTCTTTCCATGTCTCATCGGAATAGCCCTGCCATTTTCCCATATATTCAGAGCCATAGACAGTGTCGTCGACCTTGACTCTGACAGAGAATTTGCCGTGAAGGTTCAAGCCGGAAATGATGCCGGAATACGTTCCGCCGCCTTTGGCGTCGAGTATGCCAAGTTGTTGAGAATAAGCGTCGCAAATCGTCACGACGCTATTTTCGGAGACATCCCCGCCGGGGACAGTCCCGTCGACTGTTCCGGAAGCAAAGGACGGAACAGCGATGCTTACGGCGCAAGTCAACGCCATAAACAGTTTACAAACTGCATTCATTAGTTTTTGCTAAGATTCTTTTTCTTTGGTTATGGTCTGTATAAACAGGCAACTCTCACGTAAGGCTGCCAATCATCGTTCTTAAAAATTTGTACAAATTTATATCTATTCCGCGACATAATCCATATATTTAACTTATTTTAATATTTAATAACACAGATTTGTCGCCATGCGACACATGGAAACAATCTTTTCACGCAAATGGGCTCGCCGATAGCGAAATTTGTTGTAATTTAGCGCATTATTTTACGCTAATGACCGAGACTAAGAAAAGACGACATATTTTTGCGACAGTGGCAAAGATTACGGGCTGGACCCTGATGGCTGTGGTGCTGTTTGTGGCCGGATTGCTCATGGCCACGCTGAAAATCCTCTCGCCCGAGCGGCTCACCCCGCTTGCCGTGCGCATCGCCAACTCCACGCTCAACGCCGATGTGTCGGTGGCCCGCGCCGAGCTGCGGCTGCGCGGCTCCGCTCCGTTTCTCAACCTGGAAGTGGATTCCCTGGTGGTGATTTCACGCGACATAGCCTCCCTCCCCGCCGCCGCGCGCGACACTCTCCCGGCATGGTCGGACACGCTGCTGTGCGCCGACAAGATTTCGGGCGGCATCAACCTGCCCATGCTTGCCAGGGGCGAGATAAGGCTCAACGACGTGACGGTGACGCGCCCGGGGGTGAACGTGCTTGTCGTTGACGAGCATCTCAACAATTTCACTCTCACCGAGCTGTCGGCCGACGCCGACACATCCGATTCGTTCGTGCCGCAAATCAGCATCAACCGATTCCGGTTTGTCGACCCAAAGCCTTTCCGCTTCGACGACATGGCCCGGTATATGCACATCTACGCGCAGCTCTCCCGCGCCTCGATAACCGAGACCGACATCGACAAGACTCCATTCTATAAAATCGACTTTCAGAGCAACATCGAGTCGCCGCTTTTCCGTTTCTTCGGCCTCGAAGACATCCCCGTGGCTTTCGACGGCGATTTGCGCTGGGTGAGCTCGCGGCCGATGGAATTTGCCCTCGACAATTTCAATTTCACGGTGAGCGTGTTCTCCGGCAAGCTCGACACATCGTTCGACTTCTCGTCGAGCATGGTCGTGCCCCGCTTCGACATCAACATCGACCCGGTGAAGATTTCCGACCTTCTGCGCCTTATTCCCGAGGAGATAGCCCGTGAATATGCCATACCGCGCGACATCGACACCGACGCGACGCTCGCCGTGGAGTCGCATCTTACACGCCCCTACGATATGGGCGACGACGCCCTGCCCTACGCCACATTCCGTTTCCGCATCCCGGAAAGCAGCCTTCGCTGGCGGCAACTCGACCTGCGGAAGCTGGAACTCGACGCCGGCCTCGATTTCGACGGCCGAGATTTCGACGCCATGACAGCCGAGATTTCACGCCTGCTCATCTCCGGCCCGGCCACCACTCTGGAAGTGAAAGGCACGGTGGCGTCGATAGTTTCCGACCCGGCGTTCGACGGCTCGGTCAACGGCCACATCCTGCTCGACCGCCTTCCTCCTATTATCACCCGCTACCTCGGCGGACTGCTCAAAGGACGGCTCACGGCGGCAACCGACATCGACGCGCGGCTGTCGATGTTCTCGCGCCAAAATTTCCACCGCCTGCGCTTGAAGGGCGATGTCGACCTCGACAATATCTACTATCTGTCGGCCGACACATCGCTCATGGTGGCGCTCCGCCATGCCTGCCTGCGCTTCGGCACCAACGAAAAAACGAAAAATCGACTGGGCGAGCGTGTCGACAGCCTGCTCACCGCCGTGGTGGAGGTTGACACTGCCTCGATACTCCAATCGCAGAATTCGATGCACCTGAGCCGCTTCCGCCTGGGCGTAGGAGCGCAAAACAAACGCGCATCGTCCGACACCACGGCCATAATCCCGATGGGCGGACACATGAGCCTGGGCATGTTCTCGCTGTTCACGCTGTCGGATTCCGCCGGCTTCCGCATCAAGGACGTAGAGGGCGCGGTGGCCATGCACCGATTCAACAACGACGCCCACCTGCCGCTTTTCACCGGCAACCTCAACATCGGCCGCCTCTCGGCCGGAAACAACTCCACGCGCATGATGCTTTCCGACGGCCACCTAAACCTGAAAATGAGCAAGCTGCCCGAAACTCCCCGGCAGGCCGCTCGCCGCAAGGCCGTGAAGCACATCGCCGACTCCATCGCCCCGATATACCCCGACATACCTATCGACTCCATCTACCGCGTGGCCTTGGAGATACACCGCGAGAAAAGCCGCGGCAAACTGCCGCGCGTGCATAAGGAGATGACCGACTCCGACTTGGAGATAATCCAATGGGGAGCCTCGTCGCTGGTGCGCCGCCTGCTGCTGCAATGGGATGTGACGGGAAGCCTCACGGCCAACCGCGCCGGCTTGTTCACGGCATCGTTCCCCGTGCGAAACCGCATGCAGAATATCAACATCACCTTCAACAACGACTCGCTCTATCTCGACAAAGTGCGCTATAAGGCCGGACATTCCGACTTCCTTTTCTCCGGCAACATCTCCAACATGAAGCGCGCCTTTACATCGCGCATGGGGCGCACGCCGATAAAGCTGCACCTCGACGTGCTGTCGGACACGGTAGACGTAAACGAACTGGCAGCCGCGTTCTTCTCCGGAGCCGCCGCTTCAAACTCTGTGAAACTGGATGCCGACCCCGACATAAGCGACGACGAGCTCGACCGCCGCATCTCTCAAAACCACAGCCAATATACCGACTCCGTAGCGCCGGTGCTCGTGCCTGTCAACATCGACGCAGAGTTCAAGGTCAAAGCCCGCAACGTGCTCTATTCCGACCTCATGCTCCACAATCTCACCGGCGAGGTCCTTGCCTACGACGGCGCACTCAACCTCAACAGCCTCAACGCCACCTCCGAAGTCGGCTCCGTGAATCTGTCGGCCCTCTATTCCGCGCCGACGCCCCGCGACATCAACTTCGGATTCGGCATGCAACTCTCCGACTTCAATCTCGCCCACTTCCTGCGGCTCGTTCCGGCCGTCGACTCTATAATGCCGCTGCTGCGCGACTTCGGCGGAATCATATCGGCCAACATAGCCGCCACATCGGCAGTAGACCCGCACATGAACCTCGACCTGGCCTCGCTCAAAGCCGCGATAAAAATCGAAGGCGACTCTCTGGTTGTAATCGACCCGGAGACGTTCAAGACCATGGCAAAATGGCTTATGTTCAAGAACAAGAACCGGAACATCATAAACCATGTATCGGCCGAGATGATTGTCGAAAATAACGAGATGCAGCTGTTCCCCTTCATGTTCGACTTCGACCGCTACCGCCTCGGCGTGCAAGGCTACAACGACCTGGCCATGAACTTCGACTATCACGTGGCGGTGCTGAAATCGCCTATACCGTTCAAGTTCGGAATAAACATAAAAGGCAATCCCGACGACTTCAAGATACGCCTCGGACGCGCCCGCTTCAACGAAAAGACGGCCGGACAGCGCGTGGCAATTGTCGACACCACTCGTGTCAACCTCCTGCGCCAGTTCCGCGAGGTATTCCGCCGCGGCGTGCGCAACTCACGCTTCGCGCGCCTCGACATAGGCTCGCGCCCCACCGCCGCCGACATCAACCTCGACACCGACACAATCACCCGCGCCGACTCGCTCTACTTCATCAAAGAAGGCCTCATCCCGGCAGTAGAAAAGTAGGATAGTTGGGGAGTTGGGAAGTTGGGAAGTTGGGGTGTAGGAACACAAGCCTCCGGCTTGTGAAACCCCCTATCTATTTTAAAAATACATAAATAATGACAGCCATAACCCAATATCTCGCCGCCACCGGCTTCAAAGAATTCCGTCCCAAGGCCGCCCTTATCGACATGGACGGCACCCTCTACGACTCGATGCCTCGCCACGCCGACGCATGGATGGAAATGTGCCGCCAAGCCGGACTCGACGCCGAGCACGACGAATTTTTCCTCCACGAAGGGCGCACCGGAGCCGCCACGATCGACATACTGATGCGGCGCACTTTCGGACGCCCCGCCACCGACAAGGAAAAGAAAGAACTCTATGCCATAAAGTCGGCGGCCTTCGCCGCCATGCCCCCTGTCGACCCCATGCCCGGCGCCGCGCGTATGCTCCGCACCCTTGCCGACGCCGGCATCACCCGCGTGCTCGTCACAGGCTCCGGGCAGGCCACCCTGCTCAACCGCCTCGACAGCGACTTCCCCGGCGCGTTTTCCCCCGGGCTGCGCATCACCTCGGCCGACGTAAGCCGCGGCAAGCCCGACCCTGAGCCGTATCTGCGCGCCATGTCGATGGCCGGCGTGGAGCCCTGGCAGTCGATAGTGATAGAAAATGCCCCGCTGGGCGTACAATCCGGCGTGGCGGCAAAAGCCTTCACAGTGGCCGTCACCACCGGCCCCATCCCCCGCGAGGCCTTCGTCGAGGCCGGCGCGTCGCTGATAATGCCGTCGATGCCCGATTTCGCCGACCTCCTCCCCACAATTCTTTAAATGCACAATTCACGATGCACGATGCACAATTGGCTTTCAGCGCGTAGCCCGATTGTGCATCGTGCATCGTATTTTGTACTCTGAAAAAAATCACATATCAAAATTCTAAAATTTCAAAAAGATTCGTATCTTTGCCAATATATAAATCAAGCACCATGGATAATAATCGCATTCTTCTTGACGCCGTGCTCCCCGAGATGCCGGCCTTCGTCGAAGGAATACGCCGTGCCCCCGACCGCGGCTTCACCCTTACTCCTGAAAAAACTGTCACCGCTCTCAAAAACGCCCTGCGCTACGTCCCCGAGGAGCTGCACGAAAAAGTAGCCCCCGAATTTCTCGACGAACTGCGCACACGCGGCCGCATCTACGCCTACCGCTGGCGCCCCGAAGGCGACATCAAGGCCAAGCCTATCGACCAATACAAGGGCAAATGCCTCGAAGGCAAGGCTTTCCAGGTGATGATCGACAACAACCTGTGTTTCGACATAGCTCTATATCCTTACGAACTTGTAACATACGGCGAGACAGGCCAGGTGTGCCAAAACTGGCTGCAATACCGCCTCATCAAAAAATATCTTGAAGAGCTCACCGAGAATCAGACGCTCGTAATCGAGTCGGGCCATCCGCTCGGACTCTTCCCCTCGCGCCCCGACGCTCCGCGTGTGATCATCACCAACGCCATGATGGTGGGCATGTTCGACACCCCCCACCACTGGCACGAAGCCATGCAGATGGGCGTGGCCAACTATGGGCAGATGACCGCCGGCGGATGGATGTATATCGGTCCGCAAGGCATCGTCCACGGCACATTCAACACCCTGCTCAATGCCGGACGCATGAAACTCGGCGTGCCGGCCGACGGCGATCTCCGCGGCCACCTTTTCGTGTCGTCGGGCCTCGGCGGCATGTCGGGCGCTCAGCCCAAGGCCGCCGAAATAGCCGGAGCCGTGGGCATCATAGCCGAAGTGGACGCCTCGCGCATCGCCACACGCCACAGTCAGGGCTGGGTGCGCCACGTCGTTGAAGACATCCCCGAGGCTTTCCGCCTCGCCAATGAATATATCGAAAAGGCAGAGCCGGCATCGATAGCATATCACGGCAATATCGTCGACCTGCTCGAATACGCCGTGGAGCATAACATCGGCATCGAGCTGCTTTCCGACCAGACATCGTGCCACGCCGTGTACGAAGGCGGCTACTGCCCGGCCGGCATCACCTTCGAGGAGCGCACACGCCTGCTCCACGACGACCCCGCCGAGTTCCGCCGCCGCGTCGACGACACCCTGCGCCGCCATTTCCAGGCCATAAAGGCTCTCGTAGCCCGCGGCACCTACTTCTTCGACTACGGCAACTCATTCATGAAAGCCATCTACGACGCCGGCGTAAAGGAAATATCGCGCAACGGCATCGACGAAAAGGACGGCTTCATATGGCCGTCGTATGTCGAGGACATCATGGGCCCCATGCTCTTCGACTACGGCTACGGACCCTTCCGCTGGGTGTGCCTCTCCGGAAAACACGACGACCTCGTGGCCACCGACCGCGCCGCCATGGAATGTATCGACCCCGACCGCCGCGGACAGGACCGCGACAACTACAACTGGATACGCGACGCCGAGCGCAACGCCCTCGTAGTCGGCACCCAGGCCCGCATCCTCTACCAAGACGCAATGGGACGCCTCAAAATAGCCCTGCGCTTCAATGAGATGGTGCGCCGAGGCGAGGTTGGCCCCATCATGCTCGGACGCGACCACCACGACGTGTCAGGCACCGACTCGCCTTTCCGCGAGACATCAAACATCAAAGACGGCTCCAACGTAATGGCCGACATGGCCGTGCAATGCTTCGCCGGCAACTGCGCCCGCGGCATGAGCCTCGTGGCCCTGCACAACGGCGGCGGCGTAGGCATCGGAAAAGCCATCAACGGCGGCTTCGGCATGGTGTGCGACGGCTCCGAGCGCGTCGACCGCATCCTGCGCGACGCCATGCTCTGGGACGTGATGGGAGGCGTGGCCCGCCGCTCATGGGCCCGCAACGAAAACGCCCTCTCCACCGTGCGCGAGTGGAACGACACCCAAGCCTCCGCCGGCTTCATGATCACCGAGCCCTTCCTCGCCTCCGACACCCTCCTCCGCTCCCTCCTCGACCGCTAACCCCCGCAGAGGAGCCTCATGGCAAAGCATAGAGATGCCTCGCCATTTTCGTGGCGGAGCCACATCCCCTTATATAACCCCCGATTTCAATCGGGGGGAGATTACGCAAACAAAAGCATGGCGGAGCCATGTGCTAATAGCTAATGAGTTACTGCAAACTTACATACCACATTGTTTTTCGCACTTATAACAGCGAACCAACAATTCCGGAGGATAGCAAAAAATTGCTATTCTCCTATATCCATAAAATATGTATCAGTAGTGGCTGGACGCTCATTCGCATCAATGGCTACAAAGACCATATCCACATCCTGCTCGGAATAAGACAAACAGACAGCATTCCAAGCGTTGTAAAACACATAAAGGGAGCGACTTCTCACGTTTTCCGAGGCGATCCAAAATTTCATGGATTCAAGGGGTGGAACAACGGTTATGGCGTATTCTCTGTCGGGTACAGAGAAATTGAAAACATAAAACAATATATTATTAACCAAGAGCAACATCATTCAACTACCTCCACAAACGACGAACTATCACAATTACTTATAGAGAATGGTCTTGAAAAAGGACAATATGATAATTGGTAAAAGCACATGGCTCCGCCATGCCCCCTTTGCACCACCTACCCCGGTCTGAAGACCGGGGTTACATAGAACCATGTGGCTTCGCCACCACCCTCTCTCCCA